>CAIOGZ010000041.1 GCA_903858015.1 uncultured cyanobacterium | reverse complement strand
TAGATGTCGGGGAATGTGGGGCTGGCGAAGGAGCCCACATCTGGCAAGCCGAAGCCGATGGAGGAGGCGGCGAAGGCGGCGGCGGAGCGGCTGCCGGTGTTGCGGAAGAAGAGTGTGTTGCCGTCGAAGTTGCCAATGAAGGCATCAAGATCGCCGTCGCCGTCGATGTCGGCCAGGGTGGGGCTGGCGTATGAGCCCACATCAGGCAAGCCGAAACCGATGGAGGAGGCGGCGAAGGCGGCGGGGTTGCCGGTGTTGCGGAAGAAGAGGGTGCTGCCGCTGGTGGCCCCAATGAAGGCATCAAGATCGCCGTCGCCGTCGATGTCGGCAAAGGTGGGGCTGGCGGCGGAGCCCACATTACGCAAGCCGAAGCCGATGGAGGAGGCGGCGAAGGCGGCGGCGGTGCGGCTGCCGGTGTTGCGGAAGAAGAGGGTGCTGCCGTTAAGGGCCCCAATGAAGACATCAAGATCGCCGTCGCCGTCGATGTCGGCAAAGGTGGGGCTGGCGAAGGAGCCCACATCGGGCAAGCCGAAGCCGATGGAGGAGGCGGCGAAGGCGGCGGCGGTGCGGCTGCCGGTGTTGCGGAAGAAGAGGGTGCTGCCGTTATTGGCCCCAATGAAGGCATCAAGATCGCCGTCGCCGTCGATGTCGGCCAGGGTGGGTTTGGAATTACTGCCTACATCGGGCAAGCCGAAGCCGATTGAAGACCCGGCGAAGGCCGGAGACAGCGAGCCGTTGAGCAGCACCGCAGGTGCTGTGGTGTCGGCGGCTTCCACCAGCAGCTGGCCGCCGAGGCCGATCCAGCGCTGGTCGTTTTCCGTCAAGCTGGCGCTGCTGGGAGTTTCACCGCGCAGCAACGCCGAGAAGATCTCGCCCTCATCGCCGGCGCTGTCGATCGCACCCTTGAGGCGCTGATCAAGGGCATGGCCCAGCTCCTCCAGCAGCACCGCCTCCAGCTCCGCCGAGCTGGCCAGCGCCAACCAGGCGCTGTCGACCAGCACCAGCTCAGGGGCCGTGGCGCTCGCAGCCGCGTAGGCCCCGTTCAGGCCAGGGAGGGGCGTCGCCTCAAGGGCCAGGCCCAGGCCCTCCCCGAGCAGGCTGCCGCGCAGCGCCACGGCTTCCGCACTGTCGGCAGCCACGCCGTAGGCCTGCTGCAACACGGCCGCGAAGGCCGCCCAATCGGCGGCCCAGAGCCGCAGGCGTTGTTCCAGCCGCTCCAGTGCCAGCACCAGCTCACCGCCGCTGCTGGTGAGGTTTGAGGCATCGAAGCGAAAGCTGGCCATCGATTTGGGGGAGCGGGAAACGTTGGAGCGGGAACGGGAAACGGTGGGCGCTAGTGGTGCTCAGGCCGGCATCAGCGCCGCTTTGGGCAGCGGTTCGATCTCCAATCAGTTGTGGCGGGCTCTCACGTAGACGCCCCTACCTTTGGAGATCCCTAGAGAAACGTAACGCGATTGCCCGTCAGATCGGCAGCAAATCAGCGGCACGGCGTCATTTCAGATCACTACTTGCTTATTTTGTCAAGTTTTATCCTATGAGGCCTCCCCTAGCCTTGGCAATTCGCTTTGCGCGGATGCCAACCCCATGGAAAATCTGCCAATATCACCGCATTGCTTGCGCCGGCCGGGGGTCCGAGCCTAATCTTCTTGAGAGAAATCGTGCAATTCAGATCCGATTCGTGTAATGCCTCTTCGCGCAATGCCTTCTCAAACACCTTTCCTTAAAAACACTGGATTTGCCCACACGCACGCCTCTGCTAATGCCTATGCTAAATATGTGGAACAACAGGGTTTGTTTAGCGTTAACGAATGCAGGGCATTTGGCTCAAGGGATTTATTTTTTGTCCGTCATGCTGCCCTTCGCCTCGATGGCGTGGCCCTCATCGCCCTTGAGTCGGCCTCGTTGCTGCTGGACTTCGATGGCAGGAAACTCCCCGCCCTGATCCTGTCCCATGAAGGGGAGTGTCACCTGCGCCAGGGAGAGGGCCTCTGGTCATTGCGAGTTGGCGATTGTTTGTATACCCGTCTTGATCAACCACGACTTGAAATCAAGAAGCGCAGTGCGGGGATTTTGATCGCCATGGTGCCGGATCGATTGCAGCAGATGGCTGAATTGATGTGCCGAAATGTGATTGATCCTGAAGCGCTGCGCAGGCGGCTGACAGGACAGCTCGCCGCTGGCGATCAGATCTCAGACGGCAGACTGGCAGCACCGCTTGCCCAAGCCATTGATCAGGTGGTGACGCTGATTGATCAAACGACATCAGCGGATGAGGCCTTATCAACGAGCCTTCGCTTCGATGATCTTTTGCTGCGCTTGGTGGTACACCATCTAGTGCCTGAGCTGCGCGGCCATGCTCCTGGCCAGCATCTTGAGCCAGGCATCACGCGCATCAGCCAGCCCGATCTCGACAGCCTCTGCGATTGGATGCGGGCCCATTGTCATCAGCCACTGGCCATGGATGATCTTGAACAACGTCTTCACTACAGTCGCCGCAGTTTGCAACTGGCTTTTCAGCGCCGTTTCGGTTGTGGGCCGATGCAGTGGTTGCGTCAGCAGCGTCTGGCGGCGGCCCATGAACGGCTGCAGAATCCCTTGCCCACCGATAGTGTCAGCATTATTGCCCAGGCCTTTGGGTATACCAGTTTGGCGAGCTTCAGTCGTGATTTCAACCGATACTACGGCTCCAAGCCCTCTGATCTTTTACGCCAGAGATCGAAGTAACACGTGCCTTAGCGTCAATTCCCAAGCTTGGGTGGTCTGGTATAGCTGCGGCGCGAGTGGCCGATGCCGCTGAGGTGAGCGCCCAGGTGTCGTTGCAACAAGCGCAGCATCGAGTTGTTACCGATCTCGATCGCGGTGCGGCCCACCGGGATGGCGGCGCTGTGCTGACGGCGAAACCCTTCGGCCAGCAGCGCCATGGCGCGGCCGCGGCCGCGGTGGGCCTGGGCCACAAAAAGGCTGCTATACCGCACGCTGGTGGCACCCGTGCGCTGGGCCAGCAGCCAGCCCACCAGATCGTCGTGGTAGAGCAGGGCCAGGCAGATAGCCGGCTCCAGGCCCCGTGGATCAGGGGGTGGCTGAACTTCCGCCGGGGCCTCGAGCATGGCGGCCCGGGCCCGTTCGGAATCGTTCAGCGCGTGCCAGGGGAGCAGGTGGTAAGGA
This sequence comes from uncultured cyanobacterium, assembly GCA_903858015.1. Taxonomy (GTDB): domain Bacteria; phylum Cyanobacteriota; class Cyanobacteriia; order PCC-6307; family Cyanobiaceae; genus Cyanobium. The sequence goes on along the minus strand of CAIOGZ010000041.1, from coordinate 10,323 downwards.
GCGGTGATCGGATGGCGATCGGCCCAGTCGATGGCCGCCAGCTGCTCGCTGCGACCCTCCAGCAGCAGAAAATCGGTGCGGGGCGGGCTCCAGCCGAGGCGCGCCAGGATCGGCTCGAAGCTGGCACTGAGTTCAGGGCTGGCCTGGTAACGCACGCTCAAGGGCCCGATGCCTTCCTCGGCGAGGAACACCATCAGCCGTTGCAGCAGTCCGGTGCCGATGCCGCGCCGCCGCCAGGCGGATTCCACCTTCAAGGACAGCAGCCGGGCACCGCCATCCTCGCGGCGCTCGGCGATCGCGAAGGCCACCATGGCCCCTGAGGCCATGGCCGAAAGTCCCAGCAGTTCGCCGATGATGCCCGCCTGGGCGGCACTGCCAGGGGCCAGCGACGGGAAGGTGAGGTCGGCGTAGGGGGCGAGGTTGGCCGGGGTGAGGTGGAACACCCGCTGGTAGTGGATGGGGGAGTCGGCCGGGGCAGCGCTGCCCTCCGTGCGGTCGTCAGGCGACGCTGCCGGCAGGCCAAAGGGCCTGACGCTGGGTCCCTGGTGGGGCTTGCCACTGGGGGCCATCGGCCGCACATGCACCAGCTCCGACCGGCCCGGCAATTTCACCAGGCAGTCGATCTCCTCGCCCTGCAGCCCCAGGGCCCGGGGCTGGCGCACCCCCGGCAGCACCACCAGATCGAACAGCTCGTCGATCGGTTCGGGCAGATCAAGGCTATGCAGCACCGCTCCGCTGGCCAGATCGATCACCCGCAGGCCGCAGCAGCCGCCTGGCAGACCCTCCTGGTTCAGTCGCTCCTCCAGGGGCAGGCCGGTGAACTGGGGCGAGCGCAGCTTGGAAAGACCCACCACGGCACAGCCGCCGGCAAAGGCCAGGCCCCGCACAAAGCCAGGCAGGGCGCAGAGCGGCATGAAGCGGCCGTCTTCGATCCAGCCCAGCTCGCCGCTGCCGGAGTTGAGCAGCCACAACCTGCCCCGATGCCAGCGAGGCGAATGGGGCATCGACAGCCCCGTGGCCGCCAGCTCGCCGCTCGGGATGTGGATCAGCACCCCGCCGCCGTTGCGGTGATGGCGCCAGGTGGAGGCGCCATCGGAGCCCCCGCAGGCGCTGGCCCAGGTGGGAATCCCGTCCTTGAGGGCCAGGCCGTTGAGATGGCAACGATCGTCGCCGGCCAGCTGGCTGATGAAGGGCGGTGTCCAGGTGGGGGCAAAGCTGCAGCCAGGCGCCAGGCTGGCCAGGCAGCTGAAGGCCGTGTTCACGAAGATCGGCTGGCCGTCCGGGCCGAGCACCACCTCATGGGCATTGACATCACCGGTGGTGAAGCCGGCGGCGGGCACATACAGGCGATCACCGCCTTCATGCAACTGGCCCGCGTCGAGCAGGTTGTCGAGCCGCCAGATCTGGCAGCGGGTGGCCAGCCAAAGGCTCTCGCCGGCCACGTACAGGCCCATCGGCCGATCGAACAGGCGCTCGTGCAGCTTGAGCTGGGGCGGGCTGGCTGCCTGGCTGGCTGGGGCATCGCTGGCTGGGGCCCCAGTGCCGAGAAACAGCAGGCGATTGGCCCGGTAGGTGGTGAAGGCGAGTGACAGTCCCAGCCCCTGCATCCAGGAACTCAGCCCCGGCGACGCCGGGATCGGCAGGGGCAGTGGTGAGGCCGAGGTCCGTTCCGCAATGGGGGCGGGTAATACCCCTTGGAGTGGTGTAACTGAGGAGGTGATGTGGCCCTTTCTGGAAGATGAACAGGAGCAGTCAGGAAATGACGGCCTGGAAGCTGATTGTGCAGCCCCACTAGCCCATTATGGCCCCTGATCGCGGAATGTGCAACTCAGCGATTGAAGAGATTTGTATAGATCGGCGGCGGAGCTGTTGGCAATCAGCCGATGGCTGCAGGAATTGGCGGAGCTGGATCAGCCAAATCAGCAGCGGTGAGCTCCAACGGCTCCTCCGGTTCGGGGATCTTGGCCAGCGGGGCCTCTGAGAAGAAGCGGCGGCGTTCCAGCTGCCATTCCTCCTGCTGCTCCTGCAACTGGGCTGCCCACCAATCGCACGATCGCAGCGTCATTGGGGAAGATGCCGACCACGTTGGTGCGGCGTTTGCTGGTCCGCTTCGCCTAGCGCACCTTGCGGTGGGTCGTTTGCTGGTCCGCTTCGCCCAGCGCACCTTGCGGTGGGTCGTTTGCTGGTCCGCTTCGCCCAGCGCACCTTGCGGTGGGTCGTTTGCTGGTCCGCTTCGCCCAGCGCACCTTGCGGTGCGACGCCGGGAGCATCCCTGGAACATCCGCTTGATTGTCGCCGTCAAGCCCAGCTGGGGCGTCCGAGATCACCAGCCGGTTGCCAGACAGACCACGCCCCTTGAGCGAGCCCAGAAACTGACGCCAGAAGGTCTCGGCCTCGCTGTCGCCCACGGCAATGCCCAGCACCTCGCGGTAGCCGAGGGCATCGATGCCGATCGCCACCACCGCCCGCGTCACCACCTGCAGGTTGCGGCCCAGACGGCCGTGGAAGTACGTCGCATCGAGGTAGTCGTAGGGGAAATCGGCATGGTCCAGAGGTTTGCCCAGAAAGGCCTTGACCCGCTCATCAAGGCCCTGGCAGATGCAGCTCACCTCCGATTTGGAGATGCCGCTGTCGCAGCCCAGGGCCTCCACCAGGGCATCCAGCCAGTCGGGGAAGAAGCAGCCCTGCCTCAGTTCCGCAAGCGGAAGACCTCGGCCTCCAGCAGGTCCTGGAACCCCCGGCGCACGATCTCAGGGATCAGGGCACCACTATGGGTGAGGAACCTGGTCTGTGTTCGGTTTGGTGGTTGTTCGCCGAACAGGGTCACAGACCAGCCCGCCCTGGGGTGCCCCACCCTTTGCCACAACAGAGAACTGAGGGGGGCGAACCGTCAGCCCCGGCTACGCCGGGGCCGCTCCTCATGAGATACACCACTCCATGGGGCGCTGCTCCCAGAGGCGAACGATTGGGCCACCGCTGCAGCAGGCTGATTCGCCGGGCCGGATCCCCCACCAACTGGAGCCCGCCGCTCTATCAGGGGGCAGCCCCTTCCTCAGCGGATCTTGCCGATCTGCCGGCCCACCTGCTCGATGCGGCCATAGGCGGCGGCATCGGCGGCGGTGAACTGCTGGGCGCCGAACAGGGCAAGGATTTGCTTCTGCTCGGGATCGCTGGGGCGCCAGCTGAGGATCGCCCGCTGCAGCTTGGCGGTGAAGCCCTTGCCGAAGCGGGCATCGAGGTCGCCCTGGGCAACCCAGTGGTAATCGGGATAGCCGGGACTCTTCCAGATCGGGATCACCTTGGCGCGGTTGGCCTTGCCGTCATGGAGGCTGGTGCGCCACACCTGCTCGTTCACCACCCCGGCGTCGTAGGCGCCGCTCGATACCAGGGCGATGGTGGTGTCGTGGCTGCCGCTGAAACCGGGGGCACCGCCGGCGAAATCCGCCAGCTTCACGCCGGCCTGGGCGAGGAAGTATTGGGGCATCAGCCGGCCGGAGGTGGAACTCTCCGAACCAAAGGTGAAGCGTTTGCCCTTCAGCTCCGCCAGCTGCTTCTGGTTGCTGATCGGCTTGAGGCCGCTCCTGGTGCTGGCGATGAAGATGCTGTGGAAGCTCACATCGATATCGCGCTGGGCGATCACCTTGGCGCCGGGTTTCTGTAGGCGGGCCTGGACGCCGGTGAGGCCGCCAAACCAGACCAGATCCAGATTGCCGGTGCGAAAGGCCCCCACGGCGGCGGCGTAATCCACCACCGGCACATAGGTGACCTTCACCCCCAGCTGCTGGCCCAGCTGCTTGGCCACCAGCGGATAGAGGCGGTTGAGCTTCTCGGGTTTCTGGTCGGGGATGGCGCCAAGGCGCAGCTCCGGCTGCTCCTTGGGCTGCTCGGCCCGGGCCGGAGCGGGGGCCAGCAGTGGCGCCAGCGGCAGCGGGCCCAGGCCGGCCACGGCGCCCAAGGCGGCGCAGCGGGGCAACAGGCCCAGGCACCGCAGCGGGCGCAGCCGGAAGCGATTCAGCATCGGGAAGCGATCAATAAAACCACCTGCCCAGTTTGCATAAGCTCCCAATTCAGCCCACCTGGATTCCCCCCATCTGGATTCAGCCGATCTGGATTCAGCCGATCGGCTTGGGGGGCTGGTGGCTGGGTTCAGCAGAGAGCCGCTGGCGGTCGCTGGGTTCAGCAGCCAGCAGCTGGCGGCCGCCGAGGCGCTCCAACCACACCAGCACCGCCAGCCAATGCAGCAGCACCGCGGGCCAGAGCGAGCCGCTGCACTGATAGAGCAGCGTGGTGGCCAGCCCCAGCAGGGCCGTCTGCAACAGAAAGCGCCGGTCGTGGAACACCGCATCGGCGCGCCGATACCAGCCGCGCGCCGCCAGCGGGTGGTAAAGCACGAACACACCGATCGCCAGGGCAGAGCAGGCCAGCAGCTCGGGCCAGGGGGTGCCCTCCGCCGGATGGGGCAACAGGGCCCCTCGAAACAGCAGTTCCTCCCCCAGGGCTGGCATCACGAACAAGCCAAGCGCCGAGGCCAGCAGCGGCCGCCGCCGGGGCCAGCGGTGCTGGGGCTGGAGCAATCCCGACCCCAACCCCTGGGCCAGGGCCACGGCCCCATAGGCAGCGATCCCCACCAGGGCCGCGCTGATCTGGGCAGCATCCAGCGGCGCCAGGAGGCCATCGCTGAGGCGCCGCTGCAGTTCGCCCAGCAGGGGGATCCGGCCGAACAACAGGGTGGGGGCCAAGGGGGCGTAGCGCCGGTTGGCGCCTGGGATTTGGTTGCTGCGCAGCATCCACAGCGGCTCCCCCCGCCGCAGGAACAGGGCCGCAAATTGGTCGTGGCCGCGGCGGGGCAGGATCGTCTGCAGGCTGAGCAGGCCATCGAGCAGGGTTGTTCCCTTGCGGAAGCGGCCCGCCGCCGCTGCCTGCGGGCTGGCCTGCTCGCCAGCGTCGGCCCTTGTGAAAGCGTCGGCCCTGGTGAAAGCGTCTGCCCTGGTGAGGGCGGTGGCGATCAGCTCGGCATTGCGGCGCCAATCGGAGCGCACGATGCCGAAGGGGGCGAGCACCCTTTCGATCGCCGGCTCCAGCGAAGCCCGCTGGTCGCCACCGCCTGGGCCCTGCAAGGCCCGCCCATCGCCACCGCCTTGGCCCTGCGCTGCCGAGGCGGGTGCCGGCCACACCCCGCGCCGCCAGAGTTCCAGCGTGGTCCAGAGGGCCTGGGCCGAATCCTGCACGCACGAGGTGGTGGCGGTCACGGCGGCGACGCCGCTGCCATCGCCACTGCGATAGCGGGCCATCAGCACTTCGGCCTGCAGCCGCAGCGCCGCCAGCAGGGCCGGATCCTGGCGCACCAGCCCATCGGAGATCGGCCGCAACCCCAGCCAGCCCCGCTGCAGATCGCCACTCCAGGCACTCCAATCCTGGCTGCCGGCCACGATCCCATCGGGATTATTGGCGTAAATCTGGTGATAGCGCAGCTCAAAACGGGGCTCGCCGCCGAAGGGATCGGCGATCAGCTCCGCCTCGCCGAAGGCGAAGTGGCCGGTCACGGTGAAGCCTGGCGTGGCCTCGCCACCGACCCCACCGATGCCGCCGAAGCTATGGATCAACAGGGCATGGTCGCCGATCTGCCAAGGCCGCGGCTGGCGATCGGGCTGCAGGTCGGGCTGCAGGTCGGGCTGGAGCTCGGTGCGGCGGAAGCGGCCCCGCTGGGTGGCCCTGGCAGACCAATTGTCGTGGGCCAGATGGCGCAAACCAGCTGCCGTTCCCACCAGGCGCTGATCGCTATGCAACTGAACCAGGGCCAGCGGCAGCAGCGCCTGCACCGTGAAGATGCCATCGGCCGCCGGGGCGCCGTAGAGGGTCCAGCCCTCGACACCGATGGGATGGCCCACCAGGCCGGCCGGATCAAAGAAGCGGCGGCCATCGCGATTCGGTGGCTGGGTGGGGATCCGCACCGTCTCCACCGGGCCGCTATAGCCGTGGGCTGCCGGGTCGAAGTGCCGCACCTGAAATAGATCGGCGCCGGCCCCCGCTGCGGCCGGCAGGGCCTCCAGCAGCAGCACCCGGGCCATCCAGCGCCCGCTGATCTGCACGGGTGGCGAAGCGATCCGCAACAGCGGCAGCCCGCCGAAGCCGGCCCCGGGCGCCGCGGCCTCAATCACCTGCACCGCTTCGAGCCGCACGGTCACGTCGTCATGGGGGCGGGCCCCTGCCAGGGACTGGAGCGGTCCGACCCGGGATCGCCCGTCCAGCCGCTGCGGCACCACGTTGCCCTGGGCCTCAAGGGATCGGGCTTGCGGCCCCAGGTCGATCGCCGTGGTGAGGGTGTCCACCAGGGCCCGCAACTGGGGCTGTTCGGCCCAGGCCAAGGGCAGGCGCCGCCCCACCAAGGCGGCAAAGGGCGGTGGAGCCTGCTCCAGCTCCAGCCAGGTCCAGTCTTCGGCGGCGGCGGCGGCGGCTTCGGCGGGCTGCGGCAGGATCAGCCGCCCGATCCATTCGGCATGGGGCCGGTAGAGGGCCGGATCGGGACGCCGATCGAGCGGGTAGTAGCTGGGGCGGTTGAAGGGGGCGCGCCAGGCCAGGGCATAGGAGGAGTTCGGCATCGCCCCCTGGAGGAGTTCAGCCCGCTGGGATGCAGCGTTCAGGGGCGCAACCCGCAGGGGCGCAGCCTGCAGGGGCTCAGCCTGCAGGGGAAGGCCCTGCAGGAGGCCCACTGCAAACGCCAACAGCGCCGAGGCGAGCAGGAACCATTGCCAGCTCCGCGCCAGCCCTCGCCGCAACCAGCGCTTCACGAGGCACCATCGGGCCGCTCGATCAGGGGATCGGCTTGGATCCGTTGGGGCCAATGCGCTGCCGGGGCGGGGTCGCGGCAAGTCTGGCCGAGCCCTGGATCCCGCTGGGTAGGGTTCGGCTCGAATTGGGGCTCGACATCAGCGCGGTGGCCCAGACCGCCGCGGAGGGCTCGACAGGCGCCGCGGCCCAGTCAGGCGCCGCAGGCCCAGCCGGGCGGGCGGCGCGGCGCGGCGCATGCAAGCGGGCTGATCGGCGAAGGCGGATTGGCGAAGGCGGATTGGCGAAGGCAGATCGGCGCAAGGAAATCGGGCTAACCCAAAATGTGGGGATGATGAGCTCAGGGCCAGGCCCTGGCAAGCCCAGACCCCGAGACCCCCGTGACGACCTGCCCCATGCCAGCCCCCCCGACGGCGTTCGTATCGCCCCCAACGGCAACCTTCGCTGCCTTTGCCGAACGGGCCGACTATTCGCTGCTGGATTCACTGCATGCCGATCCCCAGGCAAGCGGCGACGGCCACGATCACCAGCCCCGCCAAGTGTTCTCCGGTCATTACGTTCCGGTAACGCCAACACCGCTGCCAGCGCCGGAGTACGTGGCGCACAGCACAAGCCTGTTCAACGAATTGGGCCTCAGCGATGGCCTGGTCGATGACGACCATTTCCGCCGTCTATTTTCTGGCGACATCAGCGTGGCCTGCGAGCCGATGCGACCGGTGGGCTGGGCGACCGGCTATGCCCTGTCGATCTACGGCACGGAATACACCCAGCAGTGCCCGTTTGGCACCGGCAATGGCTATGGCGATGGCCGGGCCATTGCCGTGTTCGAAGGCCTGTTCAAGGGCAAACGCTGGGAGATGCAACTCAAGGGCGGTGGCCCGACGCCCTACTGCCGCGGCGCCGACGGTCGCGCCGTGCTCCGCTCCAGTGTGCGCGAGTTTCTGGCCCAGGAGTTCATGCACGCCCTGGGGGTTCCCAGCTCCCGCTCGCTGACGCTCTATGTGTCCCGATCTGAAACCGTACGCCGGCCCTGGTACGCGCCGAACTCCCGCTCGTTCGATCCCGACATCCTGGTGGACAACCCCGCGGCGATCACAACCCGGGTGGCACCATCGTTTCTGCGGGTCGGCCAGCTGGAGCTGTTCGCCCGTCGCGCCCGCAGCCATGCCCATCCGGGTGCGCTGAACGAGTTGCGGATGATCGTGGCGCACCTGATCGAGCGGAACTACCGGCCGGAGATTGATCCAAGTTTGGATTTCAGCGATCAGGTGATTGCCCTGGCCGGTTTGTTCCGCCAACGGCTGATCGCCCTGGTGGCCAACTGGCTGCGCGTTGGCTACTGCCAGGGCAATTTCAACAGCGACAACTGCGCCGCGGCTGGCTTCACCCTCGACTACGGCCCGTTCGGCTTCTGCGAGCTGTTCGATCCCCGCTTTCAGCCCTGGACCGGCGGCGGCGAGCATTTCTGCTGGTTCAACCAACCGGTGGCGGCGGAAGCCAACTATCAGATGTTCTGGGCAGCCATCCGGCTGCTGCTCGCAGACAACACCGAAGCCCTGGCGCGGCTGGATCAGCTCCGGGAGGGCTTCAGCGAGGCGATGGGCCAGGGGATCGAGGCGATGTGGGCCAGCAAGCTCGGCCTGATCCGCTACGACGCCGCCCTGGTCAACGAACTGCTGGAGCTGATGGTGCTCTCCAAGGTGGACTACACGATCTTTTTCCGCAAGCTGTCGGCCATCCCCGAGCAACTCTCAAGCTTGAAAGAAAGCTTCTATTTGCCCAGCTCAGAGCAGCTCGATGCCCAATGGCAAAGCTGGCTGCAACGGTGGCGGGCTCGCATCACAGGCTGCAACGAGACCCAGCTGACATCTGAAGCAGTGAAATCCATCGCAATGATATCCGCAGCAATGAAACGCATCAACCCGCACTACACCTGGCGCGAATGGCTGATCGCGCCCGCCTATCAACAGGCTGCCCAAGCTGACACCAGCCTGATCAAGGAGCTGCAGCAGGTGTTCAGCCATCCCTACGACGAGCAATCCGCGGAGCTGGAGGCGAAGTACAACCGCCTGAAGCCGCAGCAATTCTTCAACGCCGGTGGCGTCTCCCACTACAGCTGTTCGTCCTGAACCGATGCCGTGAGCAGCGCTCAGGCGGCGCTCAACTTCGCCTCGATCGCGGCCACCACCTTGGCGACGCCATCTTCGCGGCCCAGGCCCTGCTGCAGCGCCTGGGCCCGTAGGCGAAAGCTGGGCTTGTCGGCAATGGCCCGCATGCTGCGCGCCAGGTTTTCGGCGCTCAAGGTTGCGAGCCGATGGGTCGCCGGGCTAACACCAAGCCGCTCCAGGCTCCGGCCCCAGGCGGGCTGATCAGCGAAGCAGGCCACCACCGTTGAGGGCAAGCCATGGCGGAGGGTGGTGGCGGTGGTGCCGGCCCCACCGTGGTGAATCGCTCCCTGCAGCTGCGGGAACAGCCAACTGTGGGGGCATTCCTCCAAGACATACACCGAGGCTGGCAAGGCCGTGCGGGGTAGAACGCGCCCCCAGCCCGGTGAGAGGATCAGTCGCTGGCCGGCCAAGCGGGCCGCATCCACGAGCACCGATCCCAGCCCGGCGGGATCGCGGGGAATCATGCTGCCAAATCCGGCATAAAAGGGCCTGCTGCCGGCGTCCAAAAACTGCTGTAGATCATCGGCTGGTCGATAGCTGGAAGCGAGGATTTCGCCTGCGGCGGAGCGCGATTCCAGAAAGCAGTAGCCCGCCACGCTTGCCGATTGCTTCCAGTCCGCAGGACGGGGCAAGACCAGGGGGCTGAACAGGTGCAGCACGGTGGGATCAGCCAGGTTCGCAGGAGCGTCCCTGCGGCTGAGCGCACCACCCCAGGGAAGCGCTGCCAGGCCTTTGCTGCGGCGATAGGCCTGGATCACGCGGCTGTCCTGGCGCCACTTCAGCAGGCTGACGCTGCGATAGCTCAACCGGTTCAAGCGCCGGCTTAGTCGCTGACCAAGCCCGCTGGGCGGCGGCGACTCCGCTGGCGCAGGGAAGGACAGAAAGGCGTAGTCGCCCGTGGCGATGATCGGGATCGGACTCAGCACCATCAACGCACAACCCTCCGCCTCAGCCAAGTGATACCCCCACAGGGCCAGCGGCGTAACCAACAGCAGATCGGTGCCGGCGATCGCCGCATCGGCCGTTGTCAGCATCGCCTCCAGCAGCTGGTTGGAAACCAACTTCACGGGCTTCCCCTGCATCAATTCCAGCCCCTGCTTCGATCCCAGCAGCTGCCTGTAATCGCCAGGCAGCGGCACAAACGGCACGCCGTACGCCGTGGCAATTGCCTCGAAGTTCACACTACCGATCAACTGAACGGAATGGCCCCGCCGCTGCAACTGCAGCAAAGGAACCTCTGATCAAGACGGCTTTATCCAAAGAATCTAATCTCATTCTCCTCAGTGAGACGACAATGAGCAGATTTTCCACGGATTTCGCTCACAGCAGTCCCTGCAAAGAGGTTCAGGCAGTTTCCACCACGCGTTTT
>CAIOGZ010000040.1 GCA_903858015.1 uncultured cyanobacterium | reverse complement strand
GTACCGCGCCACGATCCGCAGCTACCGGCAGCACTTCGGCGAGCCCCCCGCCGATCTATGGCCGCCGGTGGATGTGCGCTTCGGTCGCGACCTGCAGATGCAGCGCGGCAGGATCCGCCGACCGTTCCGGCCCTGGCGCGGCTGGCGATCCTGGCGTCGATGGCGCTGGTCTGTGCTGATGGGCGGGCTGCTGTTCGGCCTGGGGGTGATCGGCAGTGCGCTCGCTGCGGCGGCCGAGGGGGCTCGCTCCGCCGATCCACCTCCAGAGAGCGGAGACCTGCTGCTGGGCTTATTGGTCATGCCTATCGTTTACATCACCAGCCTGATGCTGGGATTAGCGGTCTCTTCCTGGCTCCTGCGTCCGTTGCTGCTCCATCCAAGAGGCCTCTCTGACGTACCGCAGCTGGACTATGAGGACATCGCCTTTCTCTCCGCTGGACCCACCCGCGTGCTTGAGCTGGGCCTGGCTTCGCTGGTACTAGAAGGGGTTTTGAGACCCAATCCAAGCACTCGCACGCTGGAGTTGATCGGGCGAAATAATGGGGGCATGCCGGACATTGCCCATCAAATGCTCACGGTCCATCGCCAATGGGCATCCCTTGGATCAACAGAGATTGCTTATGCCAATGTCGCAACACTCAGCCGCTATGATTTCTCGGCAAGAAAGGAACTTTTGCAGTCCCAAAAGTTGCTGCTGGTAGGTCTGGCAAAGAACATTTCCGCTTGGAGTGGGCACCCATTCGTGCTGATCCCAATGTTTTTTCTGATCGTTTGGTTGTTCATGCCGAATGTTCCGCCACTTCTGGCCTTTCTCCTGCCACCCTGCTTCCTGGGACTCGGCCTGGGCATTAAGCAGCCGAGTGGCCGTACCCTCTGGGGAGATACTGTGCTTCATTGTTATCAAAGCGCCTCCGCTCACGCGGATCCCCTGCTACGGATTGCTCTGCTCGGTCCTGCCGCAATGACCGGTGGACGGCTAGATGATCTCAGGAGCCTTATCAAGAATGTGGAGGCGGATATCGCTGCTGACGCTGCCGCCTGCGGGTGCTGAAAGCTCGCCGTCCAACACCTTTCACCGTGCGATGAAGGGGATTCAGCGACAGCTATATCAATGAATCTACGCTGATGAACTGGATGATCCCTGCCATCAGATCGGCGCAGGCTGGCTTCTTTCTGATTCTGGTTCTGCTTGTTATTCTGGCCAGCTTGTTGTTTTTGTCGAAATTTCTTCGTTTAGGCCCTTATTCTGTTTTCCGGCTTTATTTTATTTTACTGCTTGCTGGGATTCGCTCAGGGGCTGGCGTCGCCGAGTAAGCGCAGCCTCACGCGGATCTCCTGCAATGCATTGCCCTGCTCGGTCTTTTCGCCATCATCGCTGAACAGTTGGATGATCTTAGGAGCCTGATCAAGAATGTTGAGGCGGACGCTGCCGCAGCCGCCGCACTGGAAACATCGACAGCCTGGCGTTCGTTGTGGGCGGTGCAGCTCCGGTAACGGCTACGGGCTGCGATCCGGCTTGCACCTGATTACACCTGCCTAGATGTTGCCAATATTGACTTAGTTGAAGGCTTCGAAGATGGTTGATTCAGTGGGCCATTCCGCTTGTTTTCATTCCCTCTTTCGTTCCCCCAGTCAATGCACGTTCTCGCCACTCTCGCTCCTCGCGCCCGCAGTGATCCTTCCCAGTTCCGATCAAGCAGCGAAGCCCTGTCATTAGCGCTGGGATTCGCCCTGGGCACCGCCCTGGTTGTGGCTTGGCTCGGCCTGCGGGGGCCCGTGCTGGTGAGTGCCGTGCTGCCACCCCTGGCGGCGGCGGGCTTCTGGCAGCGGCGCCGGGTAGGGGTCAGCGGTCTGTTCCTTGCCAACAGCTCAGCGGAGGCCAACAGCATTCTGGAGGCCGGGGGCTTGCAGAACCGTCTGAATCAGTTATGCGGAGGCGCAGCCGGTAATGCCATGTGGCGCTGGCGCTGGGAAGGCCTGGTTAGGCAGATGCAATCGATTCGTTCTCTGGCCGCTCGCTGCGTCGCGCTGGAACCTCATTCGGCGGTGCCGCTGCTGGTTTTCATGGAGGGATTGCTCGATCGGATCGAACCGGTGGGGCGGATGATACAGCAGCTCGATTTGCATTCCCCCTCTCCCCTATCTGGCAGCTATGGACTTGTTAGCCGCAGTATAGAAGAACTCCAAAACCATCTGAGCAGCTGCATCGGAAGGATGCAGGAAATCCATGACAGTGCCCTTGAACAATCCATGCGCCATCCCGGCGAACCGATCGATTTCCAGCAACTGCTCTCCCAACCATTATGAACGCCTTCATCAAGACAAGTTTGATCGTATTGGGATCGTTTTTCGTCTTCCGGATGGTTCAACCGGCCATCCGGGCACCCATCACCTCCCCTGAGACCGCCCTGCAGCGGCTGGAGAGTGACATGCTGCCGGCCATCGAGGTGAAAACGTCCAGTGGAACCATGCTGGATACCGCCGTCACGGCTCCAGTGGGAGTCAATGGAGCCGATCGCCTACCAGCGGTTGATGCATTTCCGCTCTATGGCGCCGATGCGCTGCCCCAGAACCCGGCCACGGGTGTGCTGCGGATCGAAATCGTGAGTTCGGTGGAGAAGGCCGACGGCCGGCATCCTGAAAATCGTTGGCTGGTGGATGTGGCGGAACGCTTCAACCAGCGCCGTGAGCGTATCGGCGGTGGTCCGCCGATCGAGGTGGTGGTGCGAGCGATTCCTTCGGGTCTTGGTGCCCAGATGCTGGTGGCCGGCAAGATGCGGCCCGCAGGCTATTCCCCCGCCGCCCAGTCCTGGCTGGAACTGCTGCGCCACCAGGGCCTCAACCCCACGGTGATCACCGATAAACTCGTCGCCAACAGCTCGGTGATCGCCGTACGTCAATCCGCCTGGCAACGGCTCAATCAAGGCCAGCCAAGTGCGATCAGCTTTGGTGGGGTGGTTGACCAGGCCCTGGCCGGCAATTTGAAGCTGGGCTATTCCAATCCTTACATCAGCTCGGCTGGGCTGGATTTCCTGCAGACCCTGCTCTGGGTAAGTGCCGGCCATGGCCAAGACCAAAAACCCCTGACCGCCGTCGAACTCAGCCGCCCCCAGATCACCAAGGGGTTTGATATGCTGCAGCAACGGATTGTCAGCACTACACCGACCTACACCCAGACGGTCCAGATCTGGAAAGGCCAGCCCAGTCGCTTCGATGCGGTGGTGATGGCGCACCAAAGCTTCACCCAACTCAAGAAAGAGGCGGGCTTCCAGGATCTGGTGGCGGTGCCCTTCGGCACACCCCAGAACTCACCCCTGGCGGCCTTTGCCTGGACCACGGCCCAACAGCGGCAGGCCTTGGCCCGGTTCGCCCAATTCGCCAGCTCGGAGCCGATGCAAGCCCTCGCCCGCCAGCGGGGCTACGGCGAACCGGAAGGCATCACTGCCGCTGCCAAACCGCCCCAGGCCGATGGCGCCCTGCTCAGCCAGGCCCAGGCCCTCTGGAAACAACGTAAAGATGGCGGTCGCACGGTGTATCTGCAGCTGGTAATCGACACCAGCGGCTCGATGAACAAGGACCAGCGCCTCAGCCAACTGAAAAAGGCCATTACCCTTGCCGCCACAGCCATCAATGATGGTAATCAGGTGGGTTTGATCAGCTTTAGCGACCATCCCGTGCGCCAGATGCCGCTCCAGCCGATCAACGCCCAAGGACGCCGGCAACTGGTGGCGAGTGTCAACAGTCTGCGGGCCGATGGCCCCACCGCTCTCTATGACGGTTTGGCCGTGGGCCTGGCGGATTTATTACGGGCGCGTCAAAAGGATCCCAACGGTCGCTTCCACCTGCTGCTGCTAACCGATGGCCAGCGCACCGACGGCTTGGATTTTGAAACGATGCGCGACGTCATTGATAAGAGCGGCATCGTGATCACCCCGATCGCCTATGGAGAGGTGAATCAAGGTGAACTCAAGTCCATCGCCGACCTGCGCGAAAGCTTGGTTTATCAAGGGACGCCAGCCCTGGTTCTGCCCCTGATGAATGATCTATTCCAGACCAATCTTTAAGACAAGTTCATCGCTTTTACCAATGCCTCCTTCCAGCTTTCGCTTGCCTGCTGCTCGCCTGAGCCCTTTCTCGATCAAGCTGCTGGGGGCCTGTTGGATCACCCAGCTGGGCCTGGCCTCGCTCTTGAGCCAACTGGCACCAATCCCGGTGCGGCCCTTGCTGGTGGATCGCAGTTTCTGCAGTGAACAGCAGGGGCAGCATCTTGTTAAGCGCTATCACGATTTATTGATCAGCCATCAGCTCGCTCAGCAACGTCTCTCTCCGGTGATTGAAGTGAACGTCTTTGGTGTGAAGGTGAACTCCGATCCGCCATCGCTGGCGCAATTCTCCAGGCTCGCCAGCGTTGGAGAGGGGGATGGCCAACAGATGGCGTCCCTGCGGCGTCAGTATCCCAAGGCGCTGGTGCTGAGTTGTGACCAGCCATGACCGCCAGGCGTTGCTGGGTCACCGGTTCACCAAACCATGCCATCGCGGCGTGACGTTCAGCCCAACCACTCCTGCGCCACCTGATCCAATGCCCTGAACTCCGGGTCTTTGTGCACCAATACCGCCCCTTCCCGCTGGGCGGCGGCGGCGATCCAGGCAGCGGCCACCGAGAGGCGATGGTTGGCCTTGATGGCGGCGGCCTGCTCCAGGAGGGCATCGCTGCAGGGCACCCAGGTGATCGGCAATGACTGCAGCTGGGCATCAGCAAGGCGAGCGTGGCGTTCGCCCTCGTCTTTCCAGACGCGGTAGAGCATTTCCATGCGGCTCATGAAGCAGACCAGGCAGCGGCTTTCACCGTCTTGGGCCGATTTAAGCAACAGGGCCACCCGTTCGGCGCCGTCCTCGTCGTCCCGCAGGGCGAGGAGAGCGGAGGTATCGAGCAGCCAACGGCTGCTCATCCGTCCTCCTTGCATCGGTCGAGCTGGCGTTCGTTCAGCAGCCGGGCGGTGCCGCCACCGATGCCAGAACCACGAAAGGCGCGGATGGGGTCGAGGTCCACCGGCACCACCCGGATGGCGCCATCGCCGTCGACGATCCACTCCAGGCGGGTGGAGGGCCCAAGGCCGAAGCGCTCGCGGATCGGGGCGGGCACCACGGTCTGACCGCGCGCGGTGATGGTGCTGCGCATGGCATGAATTACTGGCGAAGCTTCATTGTAATTCGCCTGCGCCTCCAGCGCCTCAGCCCTCCCCCTGATCCAGCCGCTCCACCCAGGCCAGCACCGCCGTGGCCGTGCTGATTGCCTGCTGGCTGTCGCTCGGCTCGAACAGATCCATCGGCGGCGTGTCCTCCAGGGGATAGCGGCTGGTCACGGTCATGCGCGTCAGAGCCCGCAGGGGCAGGTTTGCCAGACCCGAGGCTTCCACACCTTGTTGCTCCAGCACCTCGACCAGCTTGGAGAGGCTATGGGTGTGGGGCGGTGCCAGGCCCAGCTCCACGATCGCCCCCTTGAGGGCCTTTTCCGCCGCCTGGGTGGCAAAAAAGCAGGCTTGGGCGTGGAAGCCGTTGCGGCTGGCCACGACCGCCAAATCGAGGTCGTTGCGGGCCTGGCGCCACCAGGCCGTGGGTCGCGCCTGGCTCATGATTCCGGATAGAGGCGGATCGCCTCGGCGCGGATTGCCCTCCAGTGGGGCGAGGGGGAGCGGGCCATGGCCTGCCAGCGCTCCTGATCAATCGCCAGTACGTCATCACCCACCAGGGCTTCCATCAGTTGATCGACGGCCCGTTCAGCCGCGTCTTGGTTGGCGGCCACCACCAGCAGATCGATATCCGAGAAGCCATCCCAATCGCCCCGGGCCAGGGAGCCGAACAGCCAGACGCTGCAATCGTTGGGCCCCAGGGTGTCCGGCAGGCGCTGGCGCAGCGCCGAGATCCGCCGCTGCCGCTCCCGGCGGCGCAGGGGTGCGAAGGTGCTTTCGCTGGCGGTCATGGGGCAAGCCTAGGGGCGGCGCGAGAACGCACCCCGCGCCGGCGCGATTTTCTCCAGGAAGGCTGCCTCCACGCCTAGAGGCATCAGCTGTCGGGCTGCCAGGGCTCGGAGCACTGCAGATCGAGGGCCTGAATCACTGCGGCGGCGATCGCCGCCAGGTCGGCTGGCGTCAGCCGGCCGAGCGGACCCTGCAGCTGATCGGCATGGACCGTGGTGGGCAACCAGGTCATCACAAAACTGGCCTGGCGCAACCCGTTGGTCGCCGACGGTGCCAGGGGATAGGCCAGGGGGTTGCTGGCAAGTTGGGCCTCGGTGGTGAGGGGAAGCACCACCCAGCGGCGGCCATGGCGGGTGGCGGCATCGGGGGCGATCACCACAACAGG
>CAIOGZ010000039.1 GCA_903858015.1 uncultured cyanobacterium | reverse complement strand
GCCGAACGGTTGGATCCCTGGGCATCCAGCTGGGCCAGGAGCTCCTCCTCCAGCGAGATGCTGATCGATCGGTTCGCCACGGAGTTAATAGGAATCCTGTTAGGCATTTTAGGACTGCCGATCCAGGGTTGGTGCAGGCCACCTTGGCGCAGGCCGTGATCCAGCCGCTTTAGCCAGGCCAGCAGCGTTCCTTTGCGGGTTTGCTCCGCCGTCCGGGGGGAGAAGCAACAGGTCCGGGCTTTGCGGCACTGTCATGCGCGTCAGAGCCCGCAGGGGCAGGTTCGCCAGACCCGAGGCATCCATCCCTTGTTGGTCCAGCACCTCGACCAGCTTGGAGAGGGCCATGGGTGTGGGGCGGAGCCAGATTGAGGTCGTTGCGGGCCTGGCGCCACCAGGCGGTGGGTCGCGCCTGGTTCATGATTCCGGATAGAGGCGAATCGCCTGGGAGCGGATTGCCCGCCAGTGGGGCGAGGGGGAGCTGGCCATGGCCTGCCAGCGCTCCTGATCAATTGCCAGCAGGTCATCACCCACCAGGGCTTCCATCAGTTGATCGGCAGCCCGTTCGGCCGCGTCTTGGTTGGCGGCCACCACCAGCAGATCGGTATCCGAGAAGCCATCCCAATCGCCTCGGGCCAGGGAGCCGTAGCCGAAGGCTTCTCCGCAGGAGTACAGCCAGACGCTGCAATCGTTGGGCCCCAGGGTGTCGCGCAGGCGCTGGCGCAGCGCCGCGAGCCGCCTCTGCCGCTCGCGGCGGCGCAGTGGTGCGAAGGTGCTTTCGCTGGCGGCCATGGGGGAAGCCTAGGGGCGCTCGCTTACGTCGTTGACACCAGGCACCTCAGGATTCCAGTTGCTCCAGCCAGGTCTGCAGATCCTGGGCGCCGCGGAAATCAAGCAGGGCCAGGGCCAGCTCTTCGAGTTGCGGCAGGCTGAGGGCTTCGATGCGGGAGCCGGTGGAGGCGTCAATGGACCCGCACCGGCGTTCCAGCAGCCGCGAGGCAAGAGCGCTGGCCTCGCGGCGGCGGCCTTCCTCGTGGCCCAGCTCCCTGCCCTCCTGCCTGCCTTCCGCAAGGATGTCCTGAAAGGCGCGGGTGTGGCGCCAGAAGTCTTTGGAGATGCCGAGGGTGGCCATGATTTGGGAGGGTGAAAGACCTTGAAAACGCTCCGAAAGAATAGGCACAATCAGCTCGATCAGATCCGGCCGTAGCGTCAAAATGCGCTGCGCGCAGGGCCCAAGAGCTGGCTCCTTTTGCACCGGCAGGGTGAGCAGGGCCAGCAGGGGATCGAGATCGGGGCGGCGGGCGAGGGCGGCCAGATCCACCCAGGTCACGTCATGCTCAAGGAAGCGACGCAGCAGGAGGGGCTGGCTGGTGCCAAGGGCAAGGCGCCGGTGGGCGAGAAGCACCAGCACCTGCAGATGCGCCACCTCCTCGTGCTGTTGCAGCAGGCGGAAGGTTTCAGCGCCAAGGCGGCGGTGAAAACGTCGATCGGCATGCATTTGAACCTCCAGGAGCACCACCGGCAACGCTTCGCTACCGCCGGGCTGCAGGCGGGGCCAGAGCACGCCATCGGGATGGTGGGCCACCTTTTTGAGGGCTACCGGCCGGAAGATGTAGGCGGTTTGCCGTTCGGGTTCGGTTTTCGGCTCGGTACCGGAGCTGAAGCTGGGATCTGTCGCGGCAGGGTTGTCGCTGTCGCCGGGCCCAGCGGCGGCCAGCCCAGGCAGGAGCCGACACACCAAATCGGGCATTACCCGAAACACCTCGGAATACCAGTGATCACTTGGCAAGGCAGTGGCTGCACACGGCGGTAGGGGTGGCGATGGCGCCCCATAGATCCAGTGCCACCGCCTGTCACCACCTGGCCGCCACCTGGGCGCCACGGGCGCCAGGCGCCTTAGGGTTCGCTCGCCAGTGGATTGACAACGACCGCAGCTGGGCAGCGGCGAGGAAGTCGTTTTTTGGAGGAGGACCGACGGAGGCAAGGAGCGCTGTCGCTCCCGGCCGCGCAGGGGTGCGAAGGTGCTTTCGCTCGCGGTCATGGGGCAAGCCTATGGGCGCCGCGAGAGCGGACCACGCGCCGGGGCGGCTTTCTCCAGCAAGACTGCCTCCACTCCTACAGGCATCAGGTGTCGGGCTGCCAGGGCTCGAAGCACTGCAGATCAAGGGCCTGAATCACTGCGGCGGCGATCGTCATGGTCTGTGGTGGGCAATCAGTTCATCACAAAACTGGACTGGCGCAACCCGTTGGTCGCCGACGGTGCCAGGGGATAGGCCAGGGGGTTGCTGGCAAGTTGGGCCTCGGTGGTGAGGGGAAGCACCACCCAGCGGCGGCCATGGCGGGTGGCGGCATCGGGGGCGATCACCACAACAGG
>CAIOGZ010000038.1 GCA_903858015.1 uncultured cyanobacterium | reverse complement strand
CGCTGTCGATGCCGTCGCTGATGACCGTTGCAAGGGAGAGCCATGACCCGCCGCTGACGCGGCCGGCATCGGCTCCCCCATCGCTTCCGGGTGGCTCACTTTTGGTGTCGGCGCTGGCTCAGTTTTCGATGTCGGCTGACACTTTCTTCATACCCAGATAACGACGATCGCTCAGCAACTCGCTCAACTCCGTCCAGTGGCTGGGTTCGGAGCAATATCGGCAGGCCTCTAGCAGGGCCTTGGTGAGGGCGATGTGGGTGTTCGGATAGGCAACGGCCCAATCTTCGCGTACGCCAAGCACCTTGCCCGGGTGGCCCGGCCAGATCGCCAGGTCGCCGGCCACGGTGAAGCCATGCCCTTCGGCCACGGCCCGATCCAGCCAGGGAGCGCCGATGCAGAAGCCATCGATGCTGCCGTCCTTGAGGTCGGCGAGCATCTGGGCCGGTGGCAGGGTCTGCAGGTGGACATCGCGGTCGGGATCGATCGAGTTCGCCGCCAGCCAATAGCGCAGCAACAGGTTGTGCATCGAGGCCGGATGGACGATGCCCAGGGTGTGGGGTTCGCGGTTGTGGCTCTGCAGCCAGGCGCGGTAGTCGTCCACGGTGTGGACGCCGGCCTCGGCCAGCCGACGGGCCAGGGTGATGCCGTTGCCGTTGCGGCTCAAGGTGAGGGAGCTCACCACCGGGATCGGCGTGCCGCCGTGTCCCCCCGCCGTCATCCAGGCGGGCATGCCCGAAGGCATCAGGGCCGCATCGAGGGTGCCATCCACCAGGCCATCGGTCACGCCGCGCCAGGTGGTTTCCCGCACCAGCTTCACCTCGTCGAGGCCATGTTTGGCGAACAGGCCCTTGGCCTCGGCCACCGCCAACGGCGCGCAGGCCGCCAGGGGCACGAAGCCCAAATCGAGATTCACCTTCTCCAGACCATGCCTGGCCAGCACCTTGTGGGGCTTGGCCTGCCACTGCTTTACCCGCTTTTGGCGGTTGAGGAAGTAGATGATCTCCGAGCGCTGGCTGTAGTAGCTGGGGTGGTGCACCACGGTCATCCGCTGGCGGGGCCGCGGGATGTCCACCTCCAGGATGCCGCCGATCTTTGAGCCGGGGCCGTTAGTGAGCATCACGATCCGATCCGAGAGCAGCACCGCCTCATCCACGTCATGGGTCACCATCACGGCGGTGAGCTGGTGCTCATTACAGATCTGCATCAGCTTCTCCTGCAGATTGCCGCGGCTGAGGGCATCGAGGGCCCCAAACGGTTCATCGAGCAGCAGCAGCTTCGGCTTGATCGCCAGGGCGCGGGCGATCGCCACCCGTTGGCGCATGCCGCCGGACAGTTCGCGGGGCAGCTTGTGGCCGGCATGGCCCAGCCCCACCATCTCGATGTGCTCCTTCACCAGGGCCTGGCGCTGCTCGCGGGAGAGGCCTGGGATCACTTCATCGATGGCCAGGGCGATGTTCTGCTCCACCGTGAGCCAGGGCAGCAGGGAGTAGTTCTGGAACACCACCATCTTGTCGGGGCCAGGGCGCTTCACCGTTTCGCCATCCACCAGCACCGTGCCGCCCGTGGGCAGGTCGAGGCCGGCGATCATGTTCAACAGCGTGCTCTTGCCGCAGCCGGAGTGGCCGATCAAGGAGATGAATTCGCCTTTGCGGATGTTGAGATCGATTCCCTTAAGGGCCAAGTAATTGCCACCGCCATCGAGGGGGAAATTCTTCTCAAGATCTTGAACTTCTACGAGGGTTGTCATGGTTTTTTCGAGGATGAATCAGGGCATTGAATGAAAGGCATACCAGCTGAAGCCCAGTACCATGCCGCTCATCAGCACGAAGCGCACAACCAGGAAGGTGATGGCGTTGGCAGGGCGGCTCAGCGATTGTTCGGCGGCTTCGGCACGGCGGCTCAGGGGCTGCAGCAGGGATTGAAGGGGGCGGAACGGCATGGTGGGGAAGAAGAATTCAGTGGTTGCTGGAGATGCGTTTCTGCAGCCAGGTCATGAGGCGATCGAGAATCAGGCCGATCGCACCGATCCAGATCACGCCGAGCACGATCTCGGAGACGTAGCTATTCTGATAGGCATCCCAGATGAAGAAGCCAATTCCGGGGGTGCCGGGCATCACGATCTCGGCGGCGATGATCGCCAACCAGGCCAGGCCGATCGAGATGCGCAGGCCGGTGAAGATGTAGGGAAGGGCCGAGGGGATCAGCACCTTAGTGAAGAAGCTTCGGTTCGACATCTGCAGCACCTGGGCGACGTTGCGGTAGTCCTGCGGGATCTGGCGCACGCCCTCGGCGGTGTTGATCAGGATCGGCCAGATTGAGGTAATGAAGATCACGAAGATCGCCGCCGGCTGGTTGTTCTGAAACAGCACCAGCGCGATCGGCACCCAGGCCAGCGGCGCCACCATGCGCAGGAACTGGAACAGGGGATCGAAGGCCCGATCCAGGGCCTTGTTGAGCCCCACGGCGATCCCCACGGCAATGCCCACGATCGCGGCAAGGCTGTAGCCGAGCGCCACCCGGCTGAGGCTGCTCATCGCGTGCAGGAATAGGCCCTTATCGAGGCCGCCACGATCGAAGAAGGGGTAAAACAGCAGATCGCGGGTGCGTTCCTCGGTGAACAGGCTCAGGGGTCCGGCCAGTTTGGTGAGGCCCAGGCTGGCGCTGAGCTGCCAGAAGAGCAGGAAGCCTCCGATGCCAAACAGGGGTGAGATGATTCCTTTGCGGTTGTTTTTCCACCAAAGCGCCACACCCTGCGGTGGGGTGCGCTCGGCACTGTTGCTGGTGGGGCTGATGCCGGTTGTCATGGGGAAAGATCCTGGAAGGGTAAGGAAAGAAGCTGGACTATTTGGAGATCTGGATCAGGCGATGGGCTGAAAGAATGGAGCCCACTACCTGCCTGGGAAGCAGTGGGCCCGGAGCGATCACTTCTTGATCTTCAGAGAATCGAGATAGGCCTTGGGATTCTCCGGGTCGTAAACGACGCCATCGAAGAAGGTTTCCTTGCCGCGGCTGGAGCCGGTGGGGATGTCCTTCTCAGGCACTCCCACTTCCTTGGCGGCCTGCCGCCAGAGATCTACGCGGGTCACCTTGTCGTTGATGGCCCTGGCCTGCTCGACGGTGTCGACGGTGCCAGGGAAGAACTTCCAGCGCATCGATTCGATCAGGAACCAGAGGGTGAGGCTCTTGTAGGGATAAGAGATCACACCTCGATCACTGTTCCAATACAGGGGCCCCATGGCCGGATTGGTTTGCGGCGTGCCATTGGCGCCGATCTTGTACTGACCCTTGAGCGATGCCTGAAGCACCGGCAAGGGCACGTTGTACCACTTGCGGGAACTCAGGATCGTGGCGGCCTCATCCTTGTTCTCGGGCTTGTCGAGCCAGATCTGGGCTTCAATCAGACCCTTAAGCAGGGCCACGGCGGCCTTGGGGTGCTTGTCCACCCATTCGCTGCGCACGGCGAGGTATTCCTCCGGGTGCACTTTCCAGATCTGGGCTGTGGTGGCGGCCAGGTAGCCGATGTTGTCCTTGACGATGCGCGTTGGCCAGGGATCACCGGTGGTGAAGGCCTCCATCGTGCCGTTCTTCATGCCCTGCAGGGTTTCCGGTGCAGGCACCTTGAGCAGTTCCACCGCCTGGTCGGGGTTCACGCCACCAGCAGCGAGCCAATAGCGGATCCAGATCTCCTGGTTGGCCTTGGGAAAGGTGTAGGCGGCCTTGAATTTGCGGCCCTGCTTCTGGCTGAACGTGTCGAAGAAGCCAGGCGATGAGGTTTTCAGGTCGACGCTCAGATTGCCATCCCTGACGGAGTTGGCGGCGGCGATGCCATTGCCCTGGCTCATCAGCATCGCCAAGATCACCATCGGTACCTTCTTGCCATTGGTGATGGCGCCTTCGCTGATCATCTGGGGCATCGGCAATTGCCATTGGCCGCCATCGATGCCGCCGCCGCCGGCGCCCAGCACCAGGTTGTCGCGGGCGGCGCCCCAGCTGGCCTGCTTGCTGAGGTTCACCTCCAGGCCATGCTTGGCGAAGAAGCCTTTTTCCACCCCGATCACCAGGGGGGCGGCTTCCAGGATCGGGATGTACCCGAGGCTGATGGTCTTCACCTCTAGATCGGCATTGGCAGCTACGGCTGGCGCCGTGGTGGTCGGAGCCGTTGCCGTGCTGGCGCCTTGCTTGCTTGGCGGATTACCGAGGCAGCCCGTGAGCATGATCGTGGTGGAGAGAGCTCCGCCGAGCAGAGCGATGCAGCGTTGACGCTTGGCCATGGTGCAGGGGAGAAGGTGAAACAACCAATAGGGAGATATGAATCAGGAGATATCACTCAGGAGCGGTGGACAGCAGAAAACGAAGCCAATAAATTGGCACAAGAATCAAAAAGTAAAAACCAATAGCCAGAAACCCAATCAACACGATCGATCGGCAGCAGCCAAGATCGATCCAGTCAGTCGATCAGCCAGATAGGCATGCAGCCAGATAGGCATGCAGCCAGTAGGTAGGTATGCAGCCGGAAGGCAGGTAGGTATGCAGCCAGCAGCTAGACATCTAGGCGCGCTAGTCAGCTATCTAGAATCCGGCAGCAACAATACAGATATAGCCAGCAGGAAAATCCTAGCGGCTATACTGAAACGAAGACAACCTGCGCGCAAACTAAATCAAAACCAAAAACAAAACATTAGCCTTCAAGTGCTAACATCAAGCATCAAACATCCAGAATCCAGTTTTGAGCTATCTAAGATGGAGACTAGGCGCTTCGGGCTCTATTAATACTGCGAGGCCAGCGACATTATTACTGGAGGAGGACTATTCTTTGAGCAAGTCAGCAGGATTTGCTTACCAATTTGCAAACAGCCCTACAGCCAGTTTCTTCAAATTTTGACAGTTCAAAAAAACTACAAGGAACTTAATCCTCTTGCTTTGACAACAACCTATCGGAAGCCACGCCCTTCGCTGAGCCAGGGGGGCTTCCGATCAACTCCGGGGCAATTCGTCTGCACAGGCCTGGTTATGGATGCGGCGCTGACCACGACGGCAGCGCCGGGATCCGCAACGCTGGCGTTGGGCTGCCTGATGGGCGGAGGACATGGCTGGGCAGCGAGTTCAGGGAGGAGCGCTTGGGCTCGAGTGCAGGAAATGTAGACGCTTTCAAAGCCGTGTGGGTGGCGACATCGCCCAGGATCGCCAATGCAGGCGATAAGCCCAGGTGATGGCTGCAAACTGCGCAACTGCCGCCGCCGGACTCTGGCGGGATCAGCTCTGCTGCTGACCAGACTGGCGGACAACCTGCCCAGCCCATAGCGCCCTAATCCGGCCGCTCACGCCCTAGCTCTCGTCACAATCGCTGCTCCCTGCTGATGGCTGGCAGTTGTTAAGCGGGCCGCGTGATCCACACCCCCCGTAACGCTGGCGACCCGCCACCGCAAACGGAACGCCCCATCGCCATGGGGCCCCCCGCCGCCAAGCTCAGGGCTTAATCCCGGCCAACGCCGTCCGGCCCTTGGCCAGCACATCCGCTGGCAGGCTGATGAAGCCGAGCCCTGGAGCCATCGCCTGGGCCTGGTCGGAAAGGGCGTAGTTGAAGGCCTTAGTCAAGGCCTCATGCTTGGAGCCATTGCCAGTTTGGTAGAACAGGATCCAGGAGAAAGTCACAATCGGATAGCCTTTGATTGGGTTGGGGTTGCTGCCGGTGAGGTCGGGGCCGAGATCGATCGAGGCGAGTGCTTCCTGCTCGCTAGCGAGGTCGGCCTTCACCAATTGGCCGGAGGCATTGGTGAGGGCGGCGGCCTGCAGGGGCTCTTTCACGAACGCCGCCTCCACATAGCCGATGCCGCCCTCCACCTGGTTGAGCTGGGCCGCCACGCCCTCATTGCCCTTGGCACCGATGCCGGTGGGCCATTTCACGGTCTTACCTGTCCCCACGCCGCTCTTCCAGGCCGGGCTGATCGCCGCCAGATGGGCCGTGAAGTTGGCGGTGGTGCCAGATCCATCGGAACGGTGCACCACCTTGATCGGTTTGGCGGCGCAGCCGAGCTGGCTGAAGTTACTGATCTTGCCCAGGAAGATGTCCACCAGCTGGGCCTGGCTGAGCTTGAGTTCACAACCCTTGAGGTGGTAAGCCACCGCGATCGCACCGGCCGTCATCGGCACCTGCACAACCCCCTGGGGCACCTTGGCAATCTCCTCGGCCTTCATCGGCACGTCGGAGGCGGCGAAATCCACCGTGCGGCTCTGGAACTGACGCACACCGGCGCCCGAACCCACCGATTGGTAGTTGACCCTCAGCCCTTGGGAGGCCAGATCCTGGAACCAACGCTGATAGATCGCGGCAGGAAACGAGGCCCCCGCTCCATTCAGCGTGGTGCTGGTGCCACACCCCACCAGGCTCCATGAGGCTGCCAGGCCCACGCCAATCGCCAGGCGCCGCCGGGAGCTGGCATCACAGGAGATGATCGGAGCAGCCATCGGAAGGGAGCGCAACAGACCAAACCTAGACTTGCCATCCGATCTGGACGTTAAGAATCCCGCTTCGACTGGGTGCGGCCCAACCATCGCCTGGCCGGCGATCCCGGGCCATGGCGTCGGCTAAAGCTGAAAAAATCCCGGGCCAGGTGATCCCTATCGCCCCGGCAGGTGATAGCGAACACCCCGATCAGAGTGGCGATAGGCGGGGACGAGCAGAGTCTCCAGCTGATCGGATCAACTGGAGTCCCTGCTGAGCCATCTGGTGCCAGCTCGATCCTTGAACCCTGGGATGATTGGGTTTGACCAACCCACGATAAGTTAATCAGACTAGTCTAGCCATTACGACATGTCCAGAACAACTTGCCCAGGACTGTCTAACCAGCACGACCTACCCAGAAGAGTCCAGAACAGTATCGTCACGCTGGTTTATTCAATCGAGTCGGCTCCCGATCCACAGCAGCGATCTGGCCCGGTGTCTCGCGGCGAAAGCTTCGCAGGGCATGGCGTTTTGCCCCCAACTCCTCCATCAGCACCCGGCAGGCACTTTCGGGCATGGTGTGATCACCACAGGTGAAAACATCCACAGCCGCATAACCTGATTCAGGCCATGTATGGATCGAGATATGCGACTCGGCCAGCAAGGCCAGGCCTGTCACACCATGGGGCTTGAAATGATGGGTGATCAGATTGAGCAAAGTCGCACCAGCTCGCAAGGCGGCGTTGGTGATGGCGGAACGAACAAACTGCTCATCATCCAACCTGACGCAGTCACAGTCGTAGAGCTCTAGGATGCAATGCTTACCGATAGTATCGGTAATCGCAAGATTCGGGACGGAAACAGCATAGACAGAATCGCTAGAATGACCGGACTCAATAGAATCACTAGTCGTATCGGGCTTGGTCCATCCAGGGTTGGGATGGAAATGGGGAAAGGCGTGGCTCATCTTGGTAAATCCAAATGGGTGGGAATCGTTGGGCACCGTCATCCCCATAACAGGATGACAACATCACCCTAGCCGCCAGGGCATTGCCGGCCAGCCGGTTGCCTCCCCTGCCCCCTGCCTTGACGGCCGCAGACTTAGCTTGATCAGGTGCCTCCGTTCTGGTCTGGAGTGTTGCCATGGCTGATCGGCAATCCGTAACCCACCCAGCCATCGCAGCAGCCATTCCAGCGGAATCGGCGCTGGAGTCGGCAGCAGAGTCCACGATGGATACCGAGGTTGCCGGCACCCTGGTGCGGGTCGATCGCTCTGGCGGCGATGCCCTACTCACCAACGGCGCCTACGCCCTGGAGCTGATCCAGCACCAAACCCGGCGCCTCGGCAAGCTCCAGCCTGAGGTTCTGGCCGACCGCGATCCAGAGCCCCTGCACCAACTTCGGGTCAGCCTGCGCCGCCTGCGCACCGCCCTGGTCCAGTTCGCGCCCGCCCTCGACCTGCCGGAGTCGGTGGATGCCGCCCGCATCGCAGCCGTGGCGCGCCGCACCGGCCTCTGCCGCGACCTCGATGTGCTCCAGCTGCGCCTCGAACAGCACCTGCTACCGCGGCTGCCGCAAAGCGAGCGACGCAGCATGGAAGCCGCGATGAAGCGGTTGGGCCGCGATCGAGCCCAGGCCTTTGATTCCCTGGTCGAGGCCCTACGCAGTTCCCGCTATCTCAAGCTGCTGGCGCGACTCCACAAATGGCAACACAAGCCCCGCTTCACGCCCTTGGGCCAGCTGCCGCTCGAACCCTGGCTCTACACCTGGCAAGCCCCGTTCAGCGCCGACCTGTTCTTGCATCGCGGCTGGTTCTGCCAGGATCCCGCCGCTGCCGAATTGCACGGCCTGCGCAAGCAAATCAAGGCGGCTCGTTATGCCCTTGAACCGCTGCTGCCTTGGTGCTCAAGCGCCCTGAAAGCGTGGATCGCCGAATTGCGCCAAGCCCAAGACCAGCTCGGCGAACTCCACGATCTGCAGGTGCTCGATCGAATCCTCAGTGAGCGCGATCTGCCGGTGAAGCTGGACCGCCTGCCGCTGCTGCGGGCCGAGCTTGGCCGCGAACAACAGCAGCACTGGCAGCTCTGGCAGATCCAGGCCCAGCGGCTGCGTTGCGACGACAATCGCCACGCCATCCAGCGCCAGTTGCTGCAGCTGGGCATGCCTGCTGAAGCTGAACGGAGCCCAGCTCAATAGCGCTCCGGCCGCGGCTGGCGCCAAGTGGGCTTCAGGCCTCCGGCCTGCAGCTGCCGGGAGCGTTGCTCCAGCCGCTGCCGATCGAGGCGCAGCAGGCGGTAGGGCTCGGCGATCGCCAGCAGCTGCCCCCCCAGCCCCTGCCAGTGGGGCCGACGCGCCGTTTCGGCATCGATCACCAGCAGCAGCTGGGGCTGCTGCTGGGGCCTGGAGGGTTGCAGCCCCGGCCGGCTCTCGTGCTCCAGCCGATCGACCAGATTGACCAACGCAGCCGGGGAGCGGCCCTCGTAGAGCACCGTACGGCGGCTGTAGTAATGCAGAGAAGGCTTCAGCAGACCCACCATCGCCAGCGGTTGCTGGCGGTCGCCCTGCTCCACCACCACCGCCGCCAGGTCCCGCACCGGAGCCCCCCGCAGTTGATCCACCACCTGCCAGAGGGGCAGCAACACCAGGGGCATGAACAGCATCAGAACGAGCTGACTCTGCAGCAGGCGCCACGACAGGCTGCTGGCCATGGCCCCGGCGCCTAGCAGGGCGGCCAGCAGCGCCAAGGCTGCCCCCACCGCAAACCAGGGCCCGCTCGCCAAAGCCGCCTGCAGCCCCGGCATGGCCGGATCCTGAATCCGAGCCCCCCAGAGGGGCGCAGCGGCCAGCGCAGCGGCGATGGTCAGCAGCAGCAGCACCGAGCTCGCGAAGGCCAGTCGGAGCCAGCGGCTTGGGCGGACCCACAGCTCGCGGCCCAGGCCCGGCCGGGCCCGATCACCGGCCGCCGAAACTGTCAGGGCAACCAACAGGGCCGCCGCCGGCGTGGCCGGCAACCAGTAGCTGGGCAATTTGGTGGCCGCCACCGAGAAGAAGAGCAGCACCGCCAGCAACCAACAGGCGGCAAACCGCTGCAGCGAATCGGCCGGATCCAGGCGCGGCACTGGCGGCGGCAGGGGTTTAGAGCAAGGGGCGGCGCCCGCCAGGGCCTGGGGCCAGCCGCGCGGCAGCAATCGCCCCAGCAGGGGGCTGAGGCCCTCAAACAGCCCGAGCAGCAGCAAGGGCGTATAGGGCAAGCTGGCCACCAGGAGCACGGCGCCGAAATACCACCAGCCCTGGTGGTGGTTGTTCACCACCTGGATGAACCGCTGGGCGTTGTGATAGCCAAAAAAGCTGCGCCAGAAAGCCCCCCCCTCCCGCAGCAACGCCAACCCATACCAGGGTGCCGCCAACAGCAGCGCCAGCAGCAAGCCGCGCAGCGGCTTGAGCCGCCTGCGCAACCGCGAACCGTCCTGCTGCACTAGAGCAAACAACAGCAGGGTGAGACCCACCAGCACCAGGGCCACGGGCCCTTTGGTGAGCACTGCCAGCGCCAACAGCAGCCAGGTGGGCCACCAGGGACCGCGGCTTGCTGCGTAGGTACGCCAGGCCAGCAACAGACTCAGGGCCAGCAAGCCACTGAACAGGGCATCGCTGACGGCGATTCGCCCCCAAACCAGCACCAAGGGGCCCAGCGCAAAGGCCAGGGCGGCTGTTGGGGCGGCTAGGGAATTGGCCAGGGTGGTGGCGGGGCTTTGATCAGCCAACCCCCCAGGCGATTGGAGGGCTGGGGAGTCGGTGGAGATGGGTGAGACGGGCGAGGCGCCCATGGCGGGCGCTGCGAGCCGCCCCAAGGGGCGCTGGGCCTGGGGCCAACGCAGCAGGGTATCCGCCAGGGTCAGCATGACCGCGATCGTGGCCAGGGCCGAGGGCAACCGTGCCGCCCAGGTGCCCAGGGGATTCCAGATCGCCTGGCCAGGCAGGGCGTAGACCAGCCCCATCAGCCAATAGATCAGCGGTGGTTTGTCGTAACGCGGCAGGCCATTGACCTGGGGAATCAACCAATCACCCCGTTCGGCCATCGCCCTGGCGGCGGCGGCGAACAGGGGCGGCGTCTCATCCACCAGACCGGTGGCACCGAGCCGCAGCAGAAACAGCAGGGCACCCGCAGCAGCGACCAGGGCGAGCACCAAACCATGCTGGCGGGCGGGCGTGATGGCCCAACGGTTCAGGATGGCCGGGCGGCGGCGAAACCGGGGCAGGCTCCAATCGCGCTGGGAGCGAGGGCCGAGCCGGCTGCTCGGGCAGCTGCTGGAGCAGTCGCCCCTGGGGCTACGACCCATCACCACAGGATTGACTCTGAATGGAGGCCAACTTCGGCTGGCGGGGTAACGGCCGATGTGGCCTGGATCACCCCGGCGGGTGATGGCCAGCGACTCCCTTAAGCCCGCTTTAAACGGGTCTGTCGAAATTGGGGCGAAGTTGATTTGTTTGCTGCTGGGATAGCCATGGGCCTCACCCTCGAAGAGCACGCCATCGTTGAGCAGGCCAGCCAGGGCGGACTGCTCGACCACCAAGCTGCGCCGACCTATCTACCTGCCTGGATCTGCAGCCTTTTGAGCTTTGGTCTGGCCCTGCCAACCCTGGGCTTCTCCTTGGTTTTTATTCCAATTCTGTGGGTAGCCCAACACGACTACACCGCAGGCCGCCTTGCCAGGCTGAAGCAGCAGCTCGAGGGCGGCACCGAAGCCGCCGCGGGGATGCCCACGATCGGGCCGGCCTGAGGCATTCCCGACCCTGGCAAGGGCAGACAATGGCAAGGGCTCGAATCGAAGCTGCGGCTTGGGCACCAGGGTGCAGGCTCCGGGCACACTGGCAGCGGCATAACGATCCCCCGATTCCTCGCCCTCCCTCTGTGATGACCGCCTTCTACGAAGCCCTCTGGTACGGCGAAAGCGTTGGTGATGGTGCCGATCGGGACGAGACCCTCACCGCCTATAGCGCCGTTCGCCCTGACGATGGTGATTGGAACGCCCACTGCGCCGCCCCCGGGGCCGATCCCCACCTACTCCGCTACACCAGTTTCGAGGCCTATCTCGACAACGCTGATGCGATCGAACGGGTCGCTGTGACGGCCGCCATGATCGAAGCAGCCCTGGCCGGTCTGCCTTAGCTGCGCCCCGGCACCTGGGTTGGCTGAGCTGCCGCCAGCGCCGCCAGCAGCAGCGCCAAACCCGTAACAACGAGCAAAAGCCGCAGTTCAGGGGGGTGCAGCGGTGCCAATACCAGGGCCAGCCGCAGCCGCGGAACCGCCAGCAATAGGCCCCATAACACCAGACCCAGGGCCGCACCAACCGCAGTGATCGGATTGGAGCGGTCGCCGTTCAGCCACACCAAACCACCACCGCCGAGCAGTAGCAGGGAGAAGACCAGGCTGCGGCGCGTGTCCAGCGCACGATCGGGCCAGGAGGCCAGCACCAGGGCCGCCAGGGTGAGTGCCGTTCCCTGCAGCAGGGAACGGCGCCAGCTACGGGGGGCGAACAGGGGCGCCTGCGGCGGGCGGGGCGGGGCTTGCATCAGCGCCGGCCGACCTTCGAGCGCCTCAAAGACCACCGTGCAAGCCGGATCGATCACCAGATGCAACAGGGCAATGTGGACTGGCTGGAGGATCAGACCGCTGCCCAGCCCCAGCAGGGGCAGCAGCGCCAGGGCGGCGATCGGCAGGTGGATAGCCAGGGTGTAGGCCAGGGCTCGCTGCAGATTGGCATCCACCCGCCGCCCCAGGGCCAGGGCCTGCACCAGGTCGCTGAAGCGGTCGTGAAGCAGCACGAGGTCGGCCGATTCCCGCGCCACAGCCGTGCCCCGCAGGCCCATCGCCACGCCAATGTCGGCGGCCTTGAGGGCCGCCGCATCGTTGACCCCATCGCCTGTCATCGCCACCACCTCGCCGGCGGCCTGCAGGGCCCGCACCAGCTGCAGTTTCTGCTGGGGCAACACCCGCGCAAACACCGAAACGCGGCCCACCGTCGCCAGCAAAGCGGCGACGGGCTGAGCGTGGCGATCCTCCCGGCCCTGCTCCGCCGGGCCGGCGAGCGCTGCCAATTCTGGACCACAAACCACAGGCCCCGACGGCAGACCCGCCTGATCGGCAATCGCCCGGGCGGTCAACGGCGCGTCGCCAGTGATCATCACCACCCGCACCCCGGCCCGCTGGGCGATGGCGATCGCGGCCGGCACATCGGGCCGCAGCGGGTCGGCCAGCCCCAGGAACCCCACCGGTTCAAACAGGAAATCGTGCAGGTTTTCCACGGCTAGCTCTCCGCCGCTGGCGCCCGTCGCCTCGGGATGCCGCGGGATGCCATCGAGGCCCCGGGCCACCGCCAGCACCCGCAGCCCCTGGGCGGCCATCTGGTCAGCGGCCCGCTGCAGCCCGCTCGCCCTTCCGGGCTCAAGGTGACAGAGATCGGCGATCGCCTCCGGTGCCCCCTTGGCCGCCAGGTGGCCGCGGCCCTCGCCATCGCGCCACAGCCGCGACACCACCAGCAGCTTGCTTTGGAGCGGATAATCGCGCTCCAGCGGCCAATCGGGATGCAAGTGGTCACTGCCGCCCAGCTGCTCTGCTGCCAGCCGCTGGATCGCCAGTTCCATCGCATCGACCGGATCACCGCGACTGGCCAACACCGCCATCTCCAGCAACCCATGCCAGGGCTCCTGCAGCGGCTCGCCGCGGTGCCAGCTGGCCAGATCCGGCCAGGTGAGCAGCCGCTCCACCGCCATGCGGTTTTGCGTGAGCGTGCCGGTTTTATCAACGGCCAACACCGTGGCGCTGCCCAGGCTCTCCACCGCCGCCGGCCAGCGGGCGAGCACGCCATGCCGCGCCAGCCGCAGGGCCCCCAACGCCAGGAACAGGGCCAGCACCACCGGAATCTCGTTCGGCAACAGCGCCAGCGCCAGGGCCAGTCCGGCCAGAAGGGCCCGGGGCCAGTCGCCGCCACTCGCCCCCTGCACCAGCGTCAGGGCGCTACAAATCGCCAGGGCCAGCACGGTGAGCCGGGCCGTGAGCCGATGGGTGCTGCGCTGCAGGCGGGTCGGTGGAGCCGCGACCGTGGCCAAACTACGGCCCAACCGTCCCAGCTCCGTGCCCTCCGCCACCGCCTCCACGGCCGCCCAGCCGCGCCCACCAGCCACCAGGGAGCCAGCCAAAATTCGTTCGCCGGGTGTCTGGCGCAAGACCGGCAGTGACTCACCCGTGAGCAGGGATTCATCGAGCCACAACCCCACCCCCTCCAGCAAGCGGGCGTCGGCGACGACCCGATCCCCTTCCTCCAAGCGCAACGCATCCCCGATTCGCACCTGGTCGGCGGCCAGCTCCAGCTCCACGCCCGCCCGCCGCAGCCTGGCGTGGGGGGCCGACAACCGCGCCAGTTCAGCCAGGGCCCGATCGCTACGGTGCCGCTGCACCGCATCGAGCAGCACGATCCCCCCCACAAACAGCAGCAAAATGGCGCCATCGGCCGGCTCGCCGATCAGCCCATAAACCAAGGCACAGGCCAGCAGCAGCAAGTTGGTGGGTTCCACCAGAGCCATGAACTGGGGTGCGGGGGCATCTTCCTGGGCTAGCCCGCCGACTCGGCCCCGATCCGGAGCCCGATCGGAAGCCCTTCAAGTTGCATCTGTTTCGCAGTAGTCAGAGGCAGCAATCAACCGCCCTGGACCGCAGCCCATAACGTGCTGCTGGCATCACGCCGCTTGGGGCACTTCAACGGCCATGCCTAAGCCAGAATTCCAGCTCACCAGTCCAGCCTTCGCCGCTGGGGACCCAATCCCCCAACTGCACAGCGGCGAGGGGACAGATCTCTCGCCACCTCTCCATTGGCAGGGTGAACCGCAGGGCACCGGCGCCTTCGCCCTAATCCTCGTTGACCCTGACGCGGCCGACGGTCCCTGGGTGCACTGGGTCTTGTTCGACATCCCAGCCAAAATTCACAGCCTGGGGGCGGGCCTGCCCCGCCGGCTTGAACTGGCCAACGGGGCCCGCCATGGGCGCTGCTGGGGTGTCAACCAGTTCTCTCGCATCGGCTACTACGGCCCCCTACCGCCCGCAGGCCAGCCCCATCGCTACCGCTTCACCCTCACCGCCCTCGATGCACCGCTCAAGCTGGTGGCCGGCAGCTCACCGATCGCCCTGCGCAGTGCGCTAGCTCGGCATAGCCTGGGGGAGGCGCAGCTGGAAGGTCGCTATGGCGGAATCGCAGCTTGAGGCCATCGAAGCTTGAGCTACTTGGAGCTTGAACTACTTGGAGCTTCAGCCATTTGGAGCTAGAGCTCAATGGATCGGTCCGACACCTAGCTCTAGCCGGCCACAAAAACGCCGCCTCCTGTCCAGGCAATGGCGACAAAACATGTCATAGCATCAGGCTAACTCTGGATCCTGCCCCTTAGGATGGCACGGGCACAGGGGTTTCAGCCTTGCTGCTCGGGGCTGTCCCAGGCCATGGCATACCCGCCGGGCACCTGGCCATACCTGATCGATCGACCTCAACCGGCCCCCTGAGCCGGGTGCCTCCTTGCTCCTGGTTCTGGACGATTGCCCCCCATGCACCACGCCCTCGTCTTCGTTGTCGCTCCTGAGTCGGCCCTGCCCAGTGATGGGGCCAGCCTGGTCGCCTTGGAGTCAGCCCAACGCTTGGGCCTGGGCAATGGCATGGCCTTGCGCATCCTGCGTACGCCCAACGACTGGGAAGGTGAGCTGGAAGATCTGGTCAGCCATGGCCTGGCCGAGGCCTCGGGCCTGGATCCGTTCAGGCCGAAGCAGGAGCCTGCCCAGGCGCCCCCAAGCGGCGAGCGGCGGCGCCTGCTCTGCGACGCGGTGGTGCCCCACCTCGAACCCCGCTCCCAGTGGCTGGGGGTTTACGTCCTGAACGGCGAACTGAGCGGCGAGCCGATCACAGCCAACCCATCCCATCCCTGCCGCCGTCTCGAGCTTGCCAGCATCCAGTGCCTGGATCGTTTCCCATTGCGGGATGCGGAAAATGAAACCTGCTGGTTTTATCCCACCGAAGACGGCACCTATCTGGGCTGGGAAAACCAACGCCGAATCGAAACCTTACCCGGCTTTCTGCCCGAGCGACCTTTCGAGCCGGATGCCCCGTCCTACGAGCGCAAGGCGGTTCATGTGCTCTGGTCCTTGATGGCCGACGACCTAGCCCTGACTTGCGTGGGCATCACCTTCCGGGGCCGACGGATCGAGTGGCCGATTGTGGCGACTGACCCGGAACCCTTCGCAACCTGGACCTCCTTCCGCGTCGATACCAGCGCAGAAAACTCTTACCAAGAGAACTCCAGCATCACGGTGTTTCGGCCGGATTAAGTCTGTCCCCCCAAACTCAGTCCAACAAAAGCGGAATCCCCCAGGGCCAGTTGCGATGCCCCGCCCCAGTCAAAATCGTTAGCACGCTGGCTAGTGATCATCAGATCCCGCTCCAAGAGTCGTCTTTCAGGCCTTGAGACTGCGACGTTCAAATAAAAATCCCCTTCCTAACGGAAGGGGATTTCATTTGATTAAACCGGTGACCTTCTATAAAACCTTAATAAAAAAGGGTAACTATCAAGGACCGAAGTAGTTTAGGTAACTTCGGATCAACCGATTGCCGGAGCAGTCAGCGCCACGGGGGTGGCGGTGGCAGCAGCCAGGTCGAGGGGGAAGTTGTGAGCGTTGCGCTCGTGCATCACTTCCATGCCGAGGCCGGCACGGTTGAGCACGTCGGCCCAAGTGTTGATCACGCGGCCTTGGCCATCGAGGATCGACTGGTTGAAGTTGAAGCCGTTCAGGTTGAAGGCCATGGTGCTGACGCCCAGGGCGGTGAACCAGATGCCCACGACCGGCCAGGCGGCCAGGAAGAAGTGCAGCGAGCGGCTGTTGTTGAACGAGGCGTATTGGAAGATCAGGCGACCGAAGTAACCGTGGGCAGCCACGATGTTGTAGGTCTCTTCCTCTTGGCCGAACTTGTAGCCGTAGTTCTGGCTTTCAGCTTCGGTGGTTTCACGCACCAGCGAGCTGGTGACGAGCGAACCGTGCATGGCCGAGAACAGACTGCCGCCGAACACACCAGCCACACCGAGCATGTGGAAGGGGTGCATCAGGATGTTGTGCTCAGCCTGGAACACCAACATGTAGTTGAAGGTGCCCGAGATGCCGAGGGGCATGCCATCGGAGAACGAACCCTGACCGAAGGGATAGATCAGGAACACGGCGGTGGCAGCGGCCACAGGGGCGCTGTAGGCAACGCAGATCCAGGGGCGCATGCCGAGGCGGTAGGAGAGTTCCCACTCGCGGCCCATGTAGCAGAACACACCGATCAGGAAGTGGAACACCACCAGCTGATAGGGGCCACCGTTGTAGAGCCACTCATCGAGGCTGGCGGCTTCCCAGATCGGGTAGAAGTGCAGGCCGATGGCGTTGCTGGAGGGCACAACAGCACCGGAGATGATGTTGTTGCCGTACATCAGGGAGCCGGCTACGGGCTCACGGATGCCGTCGATGTCGACAGGGGGAGCCGCGATGAAGGCGACGATGAAGCAGATGGTGGCGCTCAGCAGCGTCGGGATCATCAGCACACCGAACCAGCCCACGTAGAGGCGGTTGCTGGTGGAGGTGACCCAATCGCAGAACTGGTTCCACGCCGAGGCGCCGGAGCGCTGTTGGATTGTGGCGGTCATGAGGACGGGAAATGGTGCTCGTGGAGAGCGGGATAGAAAGTCGGTAATCCGACAAAAGCAATGTAACAGAATCTTGCGCCAGTGGAGAGACTGGGCAGCCCATGGGCTATCAGCGGACCGTATGGGGGTGATTAGCTGCGCTGATCACAGCTGTTCTGGCAGGGGCTCTGGCTCGCTAAGCCGTGGTTTGGCAACGGCTCCACTTGAAATGCTTCCGGACGTCACTGCTCACCACTGGGGACCGCAGGAGACCCAGCCCACCTTGCCTTTGTCACTCCAGAGCCTGATCGCCGCCTCTTGGGATAGTTCCCGGCGGTGTTTGAGCAGGGGGCGGCCGGAAGTGGAGGACATGGCGGCCATCTCTGAGCCAGCCCTCGCGGGGCGAGAACGGTGGCCAGTTTCGAGACCCAGCGCTCACGCCCCCTCAGGCGCCCAGCCCCGCTGGCGGTGCAGCTCCTGCGTCCAGCCGCTGCAGCGGTGGCTGAGGTGCTCGCCCTGGGCGATCTGGCCCAGGTGCAGCTGGCAGGTGAGCAGCGGGATGCCGTTGGGGCCGGGGTGGTGGCGGAAGAAGTGGCAGGTCATGCACACCTGGCGGCTGCGGCTGGAGCGGAGCACGTCTTGATTGAGCCAGGGCCAGTCCGCAATCGCCTCATCACGGGAGGGCTCCAGACGGGAGCGGGGGACCGGCACCATGGCAGCTCTTTCATGCGTACGTCTGTACTAGCAGGGCTTGGGCGCTGGCGTCGGTGCTGGCGGCGACAGCTGCAGGGTGGCTCTGTTTTTTGGGCTCGGCTGCGGGCGCCTGCGACCTTGGGTAAGGCCCACTGCGGGCAGTGAGTGCCTTGGCTGAGGCCCCCAGCCGATCAACCAGAGCCATTTCTGATCGCGCCTCAGTAGCGAGCAGTCCGTGCCACACCCCCCCCCCCGGCGGCGGGTGAAGGTGTCACCCGGCGCAAAGCCGATGCCACCTGCTGGGTGATCGAACGCCTGCGCGGTGATGCCGCCTACCACCAGGGCCAGGCCAAGCGCTTCTCGGCCCTCGCCAAAACCGAAACCAGCCGCGCCGATTCGCTCGAATCCACCATTTTGGCGGTGCTCACCCGCCTCGAGCCCAAAGCCACCTCCTTTCGCTTCACCGATCACAAGCTCAGCAGCCGCCTCAGCGATGCCATCGAGATCGACAACCAAGCCGCCATCCCCCCGGAACTGATCACCTCCACCACCACCGAAAACCCCGACAAAACCTCGATCAAAAAACGCATCAAAGCCGCCATCGCCCAAGCCATCAACGGCCTCAGCAAAGAAGAAGCCGCCCCCATCGCCTTCTCCCTCGCCGCCACCGCCGTCCCCGGTGCCCGCCTCATCAAACGCCGCAACTGGTCCATCCACTGAGAGGGCCAGGGGCCCTTTTTATTCGCAAGCCAGGGGTGCTTTTGGCCCTGGATTTGTTTACAGCCGATCCACGCTTTTTCTTTTTGATCATGACCAGCACCACCACACGGCCAGCTTTCAGCCGCCCAGCTTCCACTCGCCCGGCCACCGGCAGGCCCACGAACGCCGCCCCGGCCCACGGCCCAGGCCCGATTCGCCGCGATCCCGCTAACGCGAATGGCTCCAATCCCAATGGCACCCGCGCCACTGGCGCAGGCCCCAATGGCAGCAGCGCAGGCCCCACGGCCCTGCAGCTGATTCGGCGGCTCTGCGCCACAGATGCCACCGCTGGAGTGACCACGGGCCCAGAGCCCCAGCCCACCAACGCTGCGGCGACCCACCTGCCGGGCTTCTCCGCCGAACAATGCGCCGCCCTCGCCGCTCCGCTCAACCGCGCCCTGGTCTCCTCCCGTGAGCAGGGCCGCAGCCAGGTTTCCTATCTCCAAAGCTGGGTGGTGATCAACGAGGCCAACCGCATCTTTGGCTTTGACGGCTGGCAGCGCCAAACCATCGCCGTTCGCTGCGTCGCCCAAAGCGAACGCTTGATCGGTGCCAAGGGCACCAACCGCGAGCAGAAACCCGGCTGGGGTGTCACCTACACCGCCCGCGTGCGCATCATCGTGCTCGCCGGTGGCCGTCTGCCCCTGATCCGAGAAGGCAGCGGCGCCGGCCACGGCATCGACGTGGACCTCGGCCAAGCCCACGAATCCGCCCTCAAGGAAGCCGAAACCGACGCCATGAAACGCGCCCTGATCACCTTCGGGAACCCGTTTGGGCTGGCGCTCTATGACAAGAGCCAACGCCAGGTGAGTGGCAGTGCCCAAGGGCAAGGCCAAAGCCAAGGGCAGTGGCAAGGGCAAGGCCCCAGCCAAGCCAGGAGTGCTCCCCAGGGCCAGGCCCCCAGCCGGCCGCAATTCCCCAGCCGGGTGGCAAGCCCCAGCCCGGTGCCAGCCGCCCACCGCCAGCAGCCCACCAGCCCGCCAGCGCAGCGGCTTTCGCCCCTGGCCAATCCGGTGGCGGCGGCCTTCAATGGCCCAGCCCGCTCCCAGGGCGGCAATGGCAACGGCAATGGCGCCAGGAACGGCCAGGCCAATGGCGCTCAAATCCCCACCGCCGGGGCATCGGTGCCTGCCGCCACCGCCAGGCCCCAAACCGCCCCCACCAGCGCTCCTGCCGCCCGCACGGGCGCCACGACTCGCCTCGATCCGGCCACCATCGAGGCCCTGCAGAAGCGCATCCGCGCCCTGCTGCCGCCCCAATTGGCTGCCTTCTCCCGCGCCTTCCGCTCTGCCTTCCAGGTGCCTGATTCCACCCCCTCAATCTCTGGGCTGATCACCGAGCAGCGCCACCTCGCCTGGATCCAGCACTACCTCACGCAGACCCAAGGCCAAGGCCACAGCCAGAGCCAAGGGCTGGGCCAGGCCCGCGCCGCCTGAGCTCTCCAGACTGGTCACCATCTCGGCGGGGCCTCCCCTGGCCTCCCCTGGCCTCGCCTTCCCTTCCCCCTGCCTTTCCAGCCATGCTCCACAACCTCGGCCGCGTGGTGGCCGCCGCCGCCGTAGCCGCCGCCGTGCCTCCCGCGCTGATCACCGCCCTACTCGATCGCCATGCCGCCGGCGACTGGGGCGACCTCAGCGAAGACGACAAAGCCGCCAACAACGAAGCCGCCCGCAGCGGCGATGGCCGCCTCTTCTCCAGCTACCTCACCCCCGAACACGGCAAGCTCTGGGTGATCACCGATGACATCCGCGGCGAGGGCGACGGGCCGATCACCACCGTGCTGTTCCCGGACGACTATTGAGCAGAAGGGCCCCATGTTCACAACCACCGCATCGATCGAGCAGCGAATTGCCGAAATGGCGGTGCACATCCGCCGGGAGATCCCTGGCAGCGAAGTGCGGCTGTTTGGCTCCCGAGCCCGTGGGAGTGCCGGGCCTGACTCCGACATCGACCTTCTGATCACAGCTCCGGACGACTGGGTGGAACGCCACCACCGCTTCCAGGTGCTGGCGGACCTCTGGGGCCAGCTGGCGCAGGCCGATGTCTCCCTCGACCTTCTGCTCTACTCCCGCAGCGAGTGCGAGCAAAGGCGCCACTGGCTTAGCCATGTAATCGGCCGTGCCTACCGGGAGGGAGTGTTGCTCGATGGTGCTCTCTGAGGCCGAGGGTTTGCTGCGCATCGCCAGCGCGGATCTGGAAACGGCGGTGGCCTCCTCAACCGCCTGCTGCGGATGCTCGAGCGCCACCAGGTGGATACGAGCAAGCTGCAGCCCCTCGGCCAGTTGACTCTCTACGCGGTCCAGTTCCGCTATGACGCTGACCCCCAGCCCCTAGGCCTGAACCGCGCGGCTTTCCACAGCCAGGTGCGCCAACTGCTGGATGATGTCGAGGGCATCCTGCGCAAGCACGCAACCTGAGGGAGACTGCGGCAAAGGCCACATCCCTTGGCGGAGTGTTCATCCTGGCGCCGGCACGGTCTCGCGAGAAACCGCTCCAGGCGCCCCCAATCCCCCCCAAAAAAACAGCCCCCACCCAGGCAGCCCCCGGCGCAGCGGCGGGCCCTTCCACGGCCGCCCCGCCCGGCAAGGGTCGGCCCGCAGGCCGACTCGCGCAGCCCTTGCCCAGGGGCGCAGCCTGGAGGGCACCGCCGCGTAGCCAGTTTGATGGGATTGGCGGGAGCTCCTGGAGGGATCTCCGCTCCAGATTCTCCATTGCGGAATTGGGGGCAAAGCAGCACGCACTTGCTGATGCTGTTGCGCCCCTCCAGCGAACACCTACCGCTACGGCTAATAGCATGTAAAGATAAATAACAGCCATCCCCTAGGTCTATGCCTCTGAGTTTTTTTTGACTTAAAATAATTTGAGTTTTCACCAAAAAGATGATAAGTTTAATTTGTCCTGCGCTTTTTCCCGTGGGAAGAGAAGGGGACTCCATAATCTATTCATACAGAAGCCTGTCTACAGGAGAAAAAAAGTTCATTAAAGTTTTACCCAATGAAGGACCACAATGCAATCGCGAAACCGGTGAATGGATTGTAGAAGGCCCATTAACCCCTATACCCGATTAGTATCGATGGCCCAGAGATCACCCTGTACTCCCACCTGCTAATTACTGCAACGATGACTCACAGCAACGCTAGCAAAAAATCAAGCCTTTCAACCACCCTATTCAATGCGACCAAGTATTCTTATTGCGCATATATCGGGCTTTGCTTAATGGGTCCCCTCTCCTCGCATGCTCAGTCAATAGTAAACTATGGCAGAGGGCCAGCTCTTGGTTACAACTCTCCCTCATACGGAAGTGATGTAGTTAACCCTGAAAGTGGCGTAGCATGTCCCATGCCAAGCTTTGCCATGGGAGCTTATGGAGGAGCAGGGAATGACTGGGCAGATCAATACTTTACACCCTACCCCTCAAGCAGTTCAGGTATTAATAATTTCGGTGTTTCTGGCGGAATCAGAGTTCCGCTTGCCGCTCAAGAAATAACTAAAGCATGCAAGGTTTGGATGAAGTCCAAGTCGGAAGCTGCTAGAATTAACGCCGAGAATACAGCAAGAAACGCCCAACTCTCACTCTTAAGGCAATGCTACTGGTTGCATGAAAACTACATCAAAGTAGAAAGACTAGGCCCTGAATTCTCGTCACTTGCAGCATGTAAGGACATAAATTTTTCCGACAGGGCTCAGGGATATGAGCAACGAAATTGGAAAGGTGGGCTCAAAGACAAACCTGATATGTCGCCTATTGTTGAGCCACAGGTGCAATCATTGCAGGTTAATACTTCTCGCTGAAAGGCTGGCTAAGCTTTTTATTGCTTTAATACGACTGAATTGCCCTCTTTCGGCAACTTAATTACCAAGCTGATTCGAATACAACTAACGACTTAGCGGGCCCAGCTACCAGCCCATCACGGCGCTTGAGAACGCCATCGCATTACCCCCACACAACAGCCCACGGCGCAGCGGCGGGCCCTTCCACGGCCGCCCCGCCCGGCAAGGGTCGGCCCGCAGGCCGACTCGCGCAGCCCTTGCCCAGGGGCGCAGCCTGGAGGGCACCGCCGCGTAGAAGCTTTAGGCATAAAAAAAGAGCCGCCGCAGCAGCCCTTTTGCATCAGGGAGGATCAGCTCACCCAACCGAACTGGACGGCGTTCAAGTCAGGCCACACCCTGATGCAGCTGACCGATCACCCCTCCAGTTCCACCAACCTGCTCACTCCTCCCCGTCCGCCGCCCCGACAGGAACCAAGCGGATCTGATTTTTGCCCAACTTGATCTCAAACGCATCGCCGGGCTTGAGCTCCAACTGGCTGGTGTAGGCCTTTCCCACCAGCAAGTTACCGTTGAAGAGCACCTTGGCGACATAGCTCAAGGAGCGGCCCGGCTTGCCCTTGCCGCTGCTGCCATCGGTGAGGTTCACCCCTTTGGCTGCCAGCAGCGCTGCATAGAAGGCCGTGTAGTTGAGGCGTTCGCCGCCATCCTTCTTGCTGCTCACATAGCCACAGCTGCGCACCAGCTCGGATTTGGAAACATCGCCAAGCTCCTTGACTTTGGCCAGGAGATCAGGTCCGTTCAGCATCGTTAGCGTTCGTAGGTACAAAGCAGGCTAGCCAACCCTGGGGCTAAAACCAGCGCCAACCGTTCGGGATACCGGCCCCTGATCCATGGGCTTGGCCAGCAATCGTGATCGCCCTGCTGCAGGGAGCTTCTGCATTGCCCTGGGGCATTGGCCTGGGCATTGCACAGCATCTTTGACCGGCTGCCTTGTCCCCCTGGCTTGCGAACCACCCTTCAGCCTCTGCCTTGAGCCAACCCGGTGATCCGCTGCTGCAGCGACGCTCCCCTCGATCGCTCCGCAGTGCTGGCGCCATGGAATCGGCCCGGTGATCCCCATCTATCCCGTAACCGCAGACTTCTGCGCAGCAGTTGGCATCAAGGCTTGGGGCCTCGGTTGCATCACCCGGCCAACGGTGGCATTGCGCCATTCTTGCGCCGATGGGCTGGTCTTTTTCAGCAGTCACCGGCCAGGCGGTGATCGCCGCCATCGACGGGTTGGTCATGGGCGCGCCTGCACCATGGGTCGGCAGCCCTGGGGCCGGCGCGTTGGCGGGCCCATCGCTCGGGTGCATTGCGGGCGAGCCAGGCGGCTACGGGGTCCGCCTGGACAGCGGGGCAACGACGCTGCGGTGATGCGGCTGATCCGACGGTCCCTGCGCTGCACCGGGTCGAGAATCGGCTGCCCGTTGCCAGCCTGGATTAGCACCGGCACCGGTGCCGTTGAACGCTGAGTGCCTCACCTGGATCCCGTCATGGCGCCTCGGCAGGTCGAGATGAAACGGATCGTGCTGCTGGCTGGATTCGAGGTGTTCAATGCCGGTCTCTACCGCCAGGCCGCCGCGGCGGCGATGGCCCAGTGCCCCGGCCTGGGGATCGCGGTGTTCAGCGATCGCGATCTCGTGGCCATCCCCGACGAGGTGGCGACTGCCCTGGCGAGCGCCGAGGCCCTCTTTGCCAGCCTGATCTTCGATTTCGACCAGGTGGAATGGCTGCGCCGGCACACCGCCTCCATCCCGATCCGGCTGGTGTTCGAATCTGCGATCGAGCTGATGGAGCTCACCCGTTTTGGACGCTTCACGATCGGCGCTGGCGGCGCCGGCATGCCCCGGCCGATCCAGGCCTTGCTGGCCAGGTTCGGCAGCGGGCGGGAGGAGGACAAGTTGGCCGCTTACATCGGCTTCCTCAAGGTGGGGCCGAAACTGTTGCGCTTCCTGCCCAGCCGCCGGGCCCAGGATCTGCGCCACTGGCTGATCCTCTATCGCTACTGGAATGGCGGCGGCAGGGAGAACATCACCGCCCTGTTTCTCTATCTGGCCCGCCATGGGCTGGGGCTCAACCCTGCCCTGATCCCACCGCTGCGGGAGTCGCCCGACCTCGGCCTGTTCCATCCGGACCATGACGGCTACTTCCTGGCGCCTCTCGACTACATGGCCTGGTTCGCCCGCACGCGCCCACGCAGCACCGCGGAGAAGGAGAATTGGCCGGTGGTTGGGCTGCTGCTCTACCGCAAACATGTGATCACCGGGCAGCCCTACATTCCCCAGCTGATCCGCGCCTTCGAGGCGGCCCGGCTGGTGCCGCTGCCGGTGTTCATCAACGGCGTGGAGGGTCACATCGCCGTGCGCGACTGGATGACCAGCGCCTCAGAACAGGCTCGCGCCGGCGGCGTCCACCGCCAGTCCGCGAAGGTGGATGCGATCGTCTCCACCATCGGCTTTCCCCTGGTGGGCGGTCCGGCCGGCTCGATGGAGGCGGGCCGGCGCGAGGAGGTTGCCCAGCGCATCCTGCGCGCCAAGGATGTGCCTTACGTGGTGGCTGCGCCGCTGCTGATCCAGGACCTCCACTCGTGGACCCGCAAGGGCATCGGCGGCCTGCAGAGTGTGGTGCTGTACGCCCTGCCCGAACTGGATGGTGCCATCGATCCGGTGCCCCTGGGCGGCCTGGTGGGCGATCGCATCCTTCTGATTCCCGAGCGGCTCAGGCGGCTCACCGGCCGCCTCAACGCCTGGATCGCCCTGCGGCGCAAACCGGTCGCGGAGCGTCGCGTGGCGATCGTCCTCTACGGCTTCCCCCCCGGCTACGGCGCCACAGGCACCGCCGCCCTGCTGCAGGTGCCCGATTCGCTGATGGCTCTGCTCAGGGCGATGGAGCGGCAGGGCTACCGGGTCGGTCCCCTGCCGGCCAGTGGCGAAGAGCTGATCCGCCAGGTGAAGCAGGCCAACGACACCTGGGTGAGCCGCATTCCAGAAGGAGAGCGCTTCGAAGACTGGGGCGGCGCCAGTGTGTCGATGGAGACGCTGCGGGACTGGCTCGGGCCCTTGCACACGGCCCGCATCGAGAAGCACTGGGGACCGCTGAGCAACAGCCCAATCCGCACCCTGGCGGGCCGCTGCCTGCTGGGCGGCGTGAGCCTGGAGAACGTCTGGATCGGTGTGCAGCCGCCCCTCGGGGTGGCGGGCGATCCGATGCGCTTGATGTACGAGCGCGACCTAACCCCCCATCCCCAGTACGCCGCCTTCTACGGCTGGCTGCGCCATGGCTTCCAGGCGGATGTGGTGCTGCACTTCGGCATGCACGGCACCTTGGAGTGGCTGCCGGGCTCCCCGCTGGGCAACACCGGCTACTCCTGGCCCGATCTGCTGCTGGGCAACCTGCCCCACCTCTACATCTACGCAGCCAACAACCCGTCGGAGTCGATGCTGGCTAAACGGCGTGGCTACGGAGTGATCGTCTCCCACAACGTCCCGCCCTACGGCCGCGCCGGCCTCTATCGGGAGCTGATCGCCCTGC
Source organism: uncultured cyanobacterium (assembly GCA_903858015.1). Lineage (GTDB taxonomy): Bacteria > Cyanobacteriota > Cyanobacteriia > PCC-6307 > Cyanobiaceae > Cyanobium. The sequence continues at coordinate 12,179 of CAIOGZ010000038.1, read as the reverse complement.
GCGATCTGATCGGCGATTACCGCCAGGCTCCGGAACGCAACGCCCCCCTGATCGAAGCCATCCTCAAGCAGGTGAACGACAGCGGCCTCGATGCCGACTGCCCAGCCCCAGGCAGCGCCGCCGTCGATCGGCAGGCTTTTGATGGCTGGCTGGTGCGACTGGCCGCCTACCTGCAGATTCTGGAAAGCCGGCTCTTCTCCAGCGGTCTCCATACCCTCGGCCAGCCCCCAGATGCGGAGCAGCGCCTCGCCTACCTGAAGGCCTACGTCGGCCCGGCCCTGCCCGAGGAGCTGCTGGAGGCGATCAGCCGGCTGACGCCCGCCAGCGATGATGGGGGCCTGCGAGCGCAGCTCGCGGACCTGGAGCGAACCCATCCTGGCGCGGTCGGTGCGGTTGGCGCCAGCGGTCCGCAGGGGGATCCGGGCCGGGCAGAAGCTGCGGCCCCCAGCCCGTCTGAGGGAGCCGAACGCTCCCAGCGGCTGCTGGATGCCCTGCGCGTCTGCCAGCTCCTGGAGCGCAGCAGGGAAGAGCTCGAGCACCTGCTCGATGGCCTCAACGGCTGCTACATCCCGCCGGCCCCTGGTGGCGACCTGCTGCGCGATGGCCCCGGCGTGCTGCCCACCGGCCGCAACATCCACGCCCTCGACCCCTACCGCATGCCCTCCCCCGGCGCCCTGATCCGGGGCCGCGAGATCGCTCTGCGGATCCTCGAGAAGCACCGCGCCGAAAACGGCGGTGCCTGGCCCGAAACCGTGGCGCTGATGCTCTGGGGCCTCGATGCGATCAAGACCAGAGGTGAATCGCTGGCGATCCTGCTGGAACTGGTGGGAGCCGAGGCGGTGAAGGAGGGCACCGGGCGAATCGTGCGCTACGAGCTGAGGCCCCTCGACCGCCTGGAGCACCCTCGCATCGACGTGCTGGTGAACCTGTCGGGCATCTTCCGCGACAGCTTCGTGAACATCGTCGAGTTGCTCGACGACCTGTTCCGCAGGGCCGCCGAGGTCGACGAACCGCCGGAGCGCAACGCCATCCGTCGCCACGCCCAACAGCTCGCCGCCGCAGGCATCCCCAACCCCAGCGCACGCCTCTTCTCCAATCCCGCCGGCGACTTCGGCTCCCTGGTCAACGACCGGGTCACCGATGCCAACTGGGAGAGCGGCGAAGAGCTGGCCGCCACCTGGCAGGCTCGCAACGCCTACAGCTACGGCCGCGCCGACAAGGGCGAGGCCCGGCCCCAGGTGTTGGCCGCCCTGCTGCGCAGCACCGGGCGGGTGGTGCAGCAGATCGATTCGGTGGAATACGGCCTCACCGATATCCAGGAGTACTACGCCAACACCGGTGGCCTCAAGCGCGCCGCTGAAGTGGCCCAACGGGAGATCAGACCGGACGGCAGGGTGGCGGCCAGCTTCGTCGAGTCGTTCTCGCGCGACACCACGCCCCGGGACCTGGAGGAGCTGCTGCGCCTGGAGTACCGCACCAAGTTGCTCAACCCCCGCTGGGCGGAGGCGATGGCTGCGATGGGATCGGGCGGCGCCTACGAGATCTCCCAACGGATAACAGCCCTGATCGGCTGGGGCGGGACCTCCGGCTTCCAGGATCCTTGGGTCTATGACCAGGCCGCCGCCACCTACGCCCTCGACCCGGCCATGGCCCAGCGGCTGCGTCAGGCCAACCCCGAGGCATTCCGCAACGTGGTGGGCCGCATGCTGGAGGCCCACAGCCGGGGCCTGTGGCAGGCCCCGCAAGAGAAAATCGACAAGCTGCGCAACCTTTATGACCTCACCGATGCCGAGCTGGAGGGGGTGTCGGTGGCGGCGGAGGCTTAGTGAGCGTTCTGTCCGGCGCCGCGCGATCGTCTGAGGTCGGGCCGACCGCGTTTCCCCTCAATGCCGTGGTGGGTCAGGACGCGATCCGCCGGGCCCTTGTGCTGTTGGCGGTGGATCCGGGTCTGGGCGGCATCGTGATCGCAGGACGCCGGGGCACGGCCAAGTCGGTGCTGGCCCGCGGCATGCACGCCTTGCTCCCCCCGATCCGGGTGATCCGCCGCTCCTGCTGCAACGCTGATCCGGCCGATCCCGGCACATGGGACGACGCCACCGTTGCCCATGGCGCCACGCTCAGCCGCAAGCCCATCAGCATCCTGATGCCGCCGCCCTTTGTGCAGGTGCCCCTGGGGGTGAGCGAAGACCGCTTGCTGGGATCGGTGGATGTGGCGGCCTCGATCCGGCGCGGGCTGCCTGTGTTCCAGCCGGGGCTGCTGGCGGAGGCGCACCGGGGCGTTCTCTACATCGACGAGCTCAACCTGCTGGAGCCCAGCCTGGCCAATCTTCTGTTCACGGTGGTGGATGCCGGCATCAACCGGGTGGAGCGCGAGGGAATCAGCTTTCAGCATCCTTGTCGCCCCGTGCTGATTGCCACCTACAACCCGGCGGAGGGTGAGGTGCGGGCCCATCTGATCGATCGGCTGGCTCTGGTGCTCTCCGCCGACACCCCCCTCAGCCTTGATCAGCGGGTGGAGGCGGTGGAGCGGGTGCTGGAACAGGCCGCCGATCCGGTCGGCTTCTGGCGGTGCCATGGCCCGGGCCTGGCCGACCTGCAGCGGCAGGTCGCCACCGCCCGCCGCTGGCTGGGGAGGGTGAAGCTCACGGGAGAGCAGGTTCGCTATCTGGTGGAGGAGGCGATCCGCGCTGGGGTGGAGGGGCACCGGGCCGATCTTTTCGCCGTACGGCTGGCCCGGGCCCAGGCGGCTCTGGAGGGGCGGCGCCTGGTCGTGGCCGCCGATCTGCGCCGAGCCGTGGAACTGGTGATACTGCCCCGCTCCGCCGCCCTGGTTCCGCCCCCGGACCGTGAACCGCCACCTCCCCCGCAGCCCCCGAACGAACCGGGCGGCGAACCCGAGCCGGAGCAGGCCAGCCAGGCGGAGGCCGCTCCGGATCAGCCCCAAAGCGATGCCGTCCCTGAAATCTTTCTGTTCTCTCCGGAGGGTGTGCTGCTCGACCCCCACCTGCTGGCCCAGGTCGCCCACGGCAAGCGGCGCCACGGCAAGGCCGGCGGTGGCGCTCTGGTGCCCTCGCCGGACCGGGGCCGCTACGTGAGGCCGCTGATCCCCCGGGGACCCATCCGCCCCATCGCCATCGACGCCACCCTCAGAGCCGCAGCGCCCTATCAGCGCGCCCGGCGCCGGAGCCTGAGTCAGGGCAAGGGGGGCCGCAAGGGGCAGCGCCAGGGCCCGAGGCTGCTCTTGCGCGAGGACGATCTGCGCGTCAAGCAGTTGCTGCGCAAGGCCGGCGCCCTGGTGATCTTTGTGGTCGATGCCTCCGGTTCGATGGCCCAGAACCGCATGCAGGCCGCCAAGGGGGCGGCGCTGCAGTTGCTGACCCAGGCCTACCGCAGCCGAGACCAGGTGGCCCTGATCACCTGCCGCGGGCGGCGCGCCGAAGTGCAGCTGCCTCCCAGCCGCTCTGTCACCGCAGCCAGTCGGCGGCTGGAGCGGCTCCCCTGCGGCGGAGGTTCACCGCTGGCCCACGGCCTGGCCTTGGCGGTACGGGTGGGTGTGAATGCCCGCCGGGCCAAGGAGGTGGGCGAGATCCTGATCGTGCTGATCAGCGACGGCAGGGCCAATGTGACACTGAGCAACTCACTGGCTTCCAGCGCCGACGCTGGCCCAGCGCCGGTTGTCCTGGCCGAGATCCGCCAGGAGCTGCGGGCGATCGCTGCGGCGATCCAGGGGCTCGGCATGGAGCTGTTGGTGATCGACACCGGCCGAAGCCACAGGCCATCAGGCCTTGCTGTGGAACTTGCCCGCCATGGCGGTGGTCGATACCAGCCGCTGCCGGACGCGACTCCGCAGGCGATCAACGCCGCCACCCGCCCCTGGCTGGGACGAACCGCCGGCGCCTGATCACCCCTGGTGTCACGGGCGACCCTTCGCTTCAGCGCCTGCCGCTGAGCGTGCGTCATCGCCGCGATGGAGACGATCAGCCTGGGATCCAGTCCAGCGTTACCAGCACGGCGGTGGCGATGGGCGGTGAACGCCGCCGCGACGGCTGGGCAGGGCCGCATAACTTTGCTGGTGGTGGGGGCTGTCCTGCGCTCCCAAGGCATCTCAGGATCCGAGGGGCTCGATCGTGCTGGCCGCCGATGCTCCGGCGAGCCTGGCGCTTCTTTGGCGCCCTGCTCGGGGCGGAGCCGCTGGTGGGACCCAGCTTGAACCAGCGCCAGCTCAGGACTGGGCACAATTACCATCATGAACCTCCATGCCGATCTCCTCGAGCGGGTCGTTCAGGACACCGCCACCCTGTCCTGGATTCCTTTCCCGATGGTGGGGGTGGAGCGGCGAATGCTCGATCGCCTGGGCGGTGAGGTGGCGCGTGCCACCTTCCTCGTGCGCTACGCCCCGGGGAGCCGCTTTGGGCCCCACAGCCATGGCGGCGGCGAGGAGATCCTGGTGCTCGATGGCGTGTTCCAGGACGTGCACGGCACCTATCCGGCCGGCAACTGGCTGCGCAATCCGCCCGGCAGCGTGCACCGGCCCTGGAGTGAGGCGGGCTGCACGGTCTGGGTCAAGACCGGCCACCTGCCCGCCACCCAAGGGCCCGATGGCTCAGAAGCGTGAGCCCGGCGTCTGAAGAATGGCCAGCTCCTCGGCGCCCGACACCCTCCCCAGCGCGATGACTGCGGGCGAACTCGGCGGTGCGGGGATCGGTGAATCGTTAATGATCCATACCCACGGGCTGAAGCGCTGGTCGATGGGCGTCATCAGCCCAGCCGACCATCTGTAGCAGTGTCTATAAGTGGATATCGGGTCCGATCACCACCGCTTGGAATGAACATATTTGCCGGGAAACGTCTGCGGATGCAAGTGGTTTCCTGGCTGCCTGGAGGTGGGTCACCGAAGGCAGCAGGAGCGGCACAGTAGTTCACGGAAGCGATCGGATTGGCGTTCGTTAAAAGCACATCAGGGTCGGATATCGCCTTTGGTTAGACTAGCGAAGAATTGGGCTTCAGTACAAGGGTGAGAAAGTTTATGCTGCCCCGGCTGCAACTGCAATGGCAGCAAGAGATTATGGTTGCCTTGGAGATCCTTGAGCCACAACGCCGCTACCGAGCGAGACGGAACCAGCAGAAGCCGCATCTGGTAAGAACCATCGCGCACCTCAGGGAGCTGCTCGGCATCATGCATGGCATTTGCCGTTGCTTGAACGACGGGGCCTTCACCGATGCGGAGGAATGCCCATACCTCCTTCCCTGACTGCTCACTCCTTACAGCTTCCGCACAGGCGATGGCTTGCTCTGCCCGGAAAATCAGGTACCGCCATCTGACCAGTTCTGCCTGGGCAAGAGTTTCATCGGAGGAGGCGTTGGGAACACTGAGCACGTAGACAGGGTGAGAAGCACCGAGTGAAAGCTCGGAACGTTGTGCTTGCCTGAGCAGGGGGGTAAGAAAACTTTTTCTACGAGCCAACTTTCGCACACTGCTAACAATAGTTAGGCAAACTTCCTTGGGAGGCTCGATGTCTGGGATGGTCATACTTTGGCCTGTTTGCTACTTTTTGTGAAGTACGTATAAGTCCAAATTCCATCATAAGCCCAATAGGTCTTAAATTTTTCATAGGAAATGGAGTTGTCCTTAAAGCCAAGTTTGTCCCAGGGATCCTGTATATAGAGCATGAGTTCTGCCTGCCACATGTGATCGTATTTGGAGATCACAGTGAAGTGACCAAGTTCCACTACATTATCTGGATCAACTTGGATCTTGTATCGGTGAAGGGCTATGACGGGACGCCCTGAGCGGATCTCCACGTAAATTGGCAAGGCTTCTGCGGGCCCCTTTATCCATTGTCCAAAATTCTTGGTTGTAACAAGTGCTCCCTGCTGAGTATCGATATTATAGATGAATCCTTCTGTATTGCAGTCTTCATCTTCAGGATTGTCGCAACAGTAGTTCTTGGAAGTTTTTTTCTCCACATCGGATAGGTTTTCAGACGCTAGCATGCATTGAGCCCAATCGGATTTCTCATCGTAATACTTTGCGATGCTGACTGCGACTGCCGCATAGCACCATTTGTCCCTTTCTTGGGCAACTAGCGTAATATCTAAAGAAGCATTGACTGATAGCAGGCTGAGCATTCTCTCCGTTATGCCCCATAAATTTTCAAGAAAATATGAGATGATTGCTGCTAGCTGTGTTATGGCAAGGGCCACTCCTTTTTCATTCCCTGGTGGTGGTCGAAAGGGCCCAAGGGAGATGCGGTTCCTTGTCAGGTAGCTGGAAGAGCTGACTTGTGCGGCCATGTTGGTAATTGGCTAGATTCAGATAGCTTTAGGAACGGCCTGGATAGTCCAGGAATCAAGCCAAGTCGTTGGCTCAGGCTCACGCCCCTGCCCTGAGTGTTGATTCAGGCCTGGCAGTTGTCCAGTCCTTACTTGGCGTTTCAATACTACGCAGCCACACCAAGGAGGCTCTAGTAAACCATGCCGATCCGCGCGAGAAAGCGGCATAATCGCTGCACCGACTGGGTCCATAGGCGCCAAGCAGCTCGTGCGACAACAGCGAACACATGCTCCTCGACTTTAAAGGCCACCTTTCATCCTCTTCTTGCGCTCTATGGTCCCTGCCTATAGTTCCTGCCTGCCACTCAAGAGCAGCGTTTGGCTTGGGAAGGGATGGGCGCGATCTGGTTTGCCCCCTTGGGGCCTGGTCCCTGGAACTTGATCCCGTGCCAAGCCTAAGCGGCACCGCCCTGGGTTACACCAGGCCAGTGAGCCCACCCCCGGCCAAGAAGGTGCAGCTCATTTCCTTGGACATCGTGCAGTAGCCGGCCGGTTCAGGGTCCCTGCACCACCAACGGCTATGCCAGCCAGCCTGGATGGAACGGCTGCAACCACTTCAATCTGCACATTAAAGGCTGGGCCCAGTGTTGCAAAACGGCTAAAATAATAGGAAATTGATCTAAAGCTGCTGCTGCACTTGCCGCCGCTCCTTCGCCTGATCAACGGATCAACTGGTTTGCCATCATTGCAGCACCCCACACCTATGGCAGCAGCCAGCCCATAACGGTGGACCGCATTACCCACGGCTATCCATCACCAGCGGCTTGCCAATCAGTACCGATCCCAAACCCGCCGCCCTGGCCGAGGTTTGTCTGCGCGGGTGCTGGATCCCGCTGCCGCTGCAACCGTTGGAGGCATTCAGCCTCTCCCACCTGGTGATTCTGTCGCCCGGCTGCCGTGCGATCGAGGCGATGGGGCCGATCCCCAGCTTCCGCTGCTCGGACCCTGGCGATGGCCAGCTCCTGTGGCTGCCGTTGCTGCAGGGGCGGTAGCGGCGATCCAGTTCCTGCCGCGTGATCAAGCCGTGGCTGAGGCACCAGCCCACCGCCTGGACGCGATCGCGCACGCCGATGCGTTGGTCGGCCTGGCTGAGGTAGCGCCGCACCGAGTCGGCGCGGATCGCAAGCCGGCTGGCGATCTCAACGGCGTTATGGCCCTAGCCGAGTTGGTCGACTCGGCCCAGCGCTGCTCTCCGACTGATTTTCCGATCGCCTGCGATTTGTTCCAGGCCGCCAAGGCGCGGCAGGTGTTCTATGGCGCCCTCGAACAACTGCTGCAGTGCCAACAGCTCGATGGACCGATCGAGGCCGAAATCCAGACCTGCCGCACGGCGGTGAATGGGGCGACGGCCCTCACCACCGGTTACTGCCGCGATCGCCGCAGCGTGCTTTCGGTAGCCGATGGCATCGGTGAATGCCTCGCCCTGGCCTCGATGCCGCTCGATCAACGCCCCAAGCCGATTTCCACCGGCATCCCCTCGCTAGATCTCGACATGCTGTCAAGCGCCTTCCGCTCCGCCTTCCAGGTGCCTGATGCCACCCCCTCGATCGCCGGGCTGATCAGCGAGCAGCGCCACCTCGCCTGGATCCAGCACCCGCGCAGACAAACCTCGGCCGCGTGGTGGCCACCGCCGCCGTAGCCGCCGCCGTGCCACCCGCGCTGATCACCGCCCTGCTCGATCGCCATGCCGCCGGCGACTGGGGCGACCTCAGCGAAGACGACAAAGCCGCCAACAACGAAGCCGCCCGCAGCGGCGATGGCCGCCTCTTCTCCAGCTACCTCACCCCTGAACACGGCAAGCTATGGGTGATCACCGACGACACCCGCGGCGAGGGCGAAGGACCGATCACCACCGTGCTCTTCCCAATCGAGGCTGCCGACTTGATCAAGCTGTCGCCGCACCCGCTCCAGCAGCGTGGCGCTGGCCTTGGAGCCGTGGTTTATCTGCAGCAGCTCCCAGGCAGCGGGCTGGGCTTCCTGCACCCAGGCGATCAGATCGGGCGGGTAGAGGGCGAGTTGGCGGTCGTAGGCGTCGGCGCTGCTTTGCTCGTAGATCCAGCCGTTGGCGCCGAGCTGATCGCAGATCTCGCGCCCGAAGGCGACTTCGTGGTGGAGGCTCAGCGGAAGACATTGGTCTTGGTGAGCCCTTCGGCAGCGGCAAGGGCTTCGAGGCGCTCGTTGACCTGATCGCTGAGGCGGACCTCAAGACGGGCATTGGCCATGATGATACCGGGATTGATACGTTGATCTTGCGGGGATTTGCCGGATCAGGCCAGGGCCCCCGGCCGTGATGGGGCAGATCACGACCCAACCACCTCCACCAGGCACCGCAGCCCCGCTGCCCTGGCGAAGCGGGCATCGGCAGTCAGCAGGGGCGCATTGAGCTGCTCGGCCAGGGCCCCATACAGGGCGTCGTAGGCGGAGAGGTTGGAGCGCAGCTCCCAGGCCCGGGGCCAGAGGGAGCGCATTTGGTGGCGGCGCAGGCCCAGTCGGTCGGCGGTGGCCAGTGCCTGCAGGCCATCACCTTCCTGCAGTTTGTCGGCCAGGACCAGCCTGCGCAGCACCGAGAGGAGCTCGGCATCGATCAGCTCCGGAGCCTGCAGGTTGTCGCTTGCCAGCCGGACCCGGGCAGGGCCAGCCACCAGCAGGGCATCGACCAGCAGCGAGGTATCGATCACCACCATCAGCGCTCGGCGCGGCTGTCGGCCAGGGCTTCCAGGATGCTGGCGCGCTCGATCGGGAGGGAGGGCAGGGCGTTCAGCAGCTGGGCGTTGTCGGCTCGCCGGGCGGATTCGGTGGGCTCCTGAAGCGCGAAGGTGCTCAGGGGCAGACCCGCCTGGGCTGCGAGCTTCTCCAACCCTGCGGCCACCTCGTCGGGCACGTGGCGGATGTAGAGGGTGCGCATCGCCCGGGGCTGCTTGCTCGCTGCTAGCAGGCTAGTCGGATGATGCGGCTCCGATCTGGGGCTCTCGCTGCAACTGGTGCAAGCTGTGCCCCTGGGCGTTCTTCCATTCGGTCCAGCCATTGGCACCGCAGGGCCAGCACCGCCGCCAGCCAAGGCACCTAGGCTGTTGTACGAACCGTTGCACGTACGGCGCCATGGTGATCGGTGTGCGAATGGAGCCCGAGCTGGAGCGCAGGCTCGACCTGTTGGCGCATCAACTGGGCAAGAGCCGCAGTGCCTGCATCCGCGAGGCCATCAGCCAGTACCTGCTCCGCCACGGCGACGATGGGGAAGCCCGCCGCCAGTCGCAACTCCTGGCTGGGCTGGAGGCCCCGAACTGGAGCGAGCAGGTGCCTGACTGGAGCGACTGGACCGCATGACGGAAGAGGAGGCGGTCGCTGCGGCAGCGCTGAATGCGACTCTGCGCCGGGGAACGGTGCTGACCGTCGCCAGTCCAGGGGTGTATGCCGGCAAGCCACGGCCAGCGGTGGTGGTGCAGGCCGACCGCTGGCTGCAGGCCCATCCCAGCGTCACGCTCTGTCCGCTCACCAGCACCGTGGTACAGGCACCGCTGGTGCGGATTGCGGTGGCTCCCTCGCCACGCAATGGCCTGCGCAAACCATCGCAGTTGATGGTAGACAAGCTGTTCAGCGTGCCGATCCAGGCGCTGGGAGCCGTAGTGGGGCAGCTGGAGCCCCAGGTGCTGATCGAGCTGGATCTGGCCCTGAGGGACTGGTTGGACTTGCCCTGAGCGATCCTCAGTCGCTCAGCCAAACCTCCGCCTGCACGATGGGGTGCTGCCCATGCAGCCTCGGCCTCAGACACCAGCCCCCGCCCATCGATCTGGCCGGCGACGGCGGCGGAGATCAGGGCGGAGCGGCGTTCACCAAGAAGCTATTGCGCTTTTTCTGCCTCAGAAACCAGAGTGTCAAATAGGAAAAGACCCTTGCCTAGTTTTCCGAGGATGTCCACCTGCTCTTCTAAAGGCGGCAGGGGGGAGGCAATTGATTGATTTGGTGATATCGGTGTTCAGATTCGGCTGTCCCTGTCCTTGCTTCGCCCATTCTCTAGAGACAAATCTAGGCCACGAAAGCCAACTACGCCATCATTTGCACAGCAATTGGTTGTAAAAATCTTGGGAACACCCAGGGCTGCTCCGCCATTTGAAAAAATGACAGTTCAAGACGAAATACCGTGCCATTAGCAGCTCATTCTTCAGCAAGATATTGCTCAGTACATGGGATGTGAGGATCAAGGGCCCTAGGATTATTGTTCGATCAAGAAAAGGAAAGCCTTCGCTAGTCATAAAAATGGAGCCGCCTACCTTAATCCGCATTGGAAAGCTTGACATGAGCTGGGCGGGTCGAGAAATCAAGGTCGACAAGCGAAGGCTTCGACTCAGGCGATCAAGCAATGAAGGCTGGACAACTCTTCAGAATGTTCATGTAGCAAACGACTGGGGGAATGGGCTTCATTTACATCTAGCTAGATCCCTTCTTTCCTTGGTTTCTCTAGAGAGCTCACCATGGCTTTCTGCCTCGATTGCGCCAAGACAGCCAGCGAAACTCAGGACGATCCAGCCATGGACCCACATCTGGACTAATGTAGGTTTCTGCCTGGAGCCCTCCATGCGCACCGTCAATGTTTACGAAGCCAAAACCCAGTTCTCCAGGCTGATCGACGCCGCCCATGCAGGCGAAACGATCCTGGTGGCCAAGGACGGCAAGCCCTGGGCACGGCTGGTTCCGCTGGAGACAAATCAACCCCAGCCGTAACCCGGGTTGCTGCGGGGTCAACTGCAACTTCCCCCCATCGATGTGCTTCTCGCCCCTCTGCCCCCCGACGAGCTTGACGCGCTCGACGCCCCTTTGCCCTCTTGATGGCCCCATCCTCCCGCTGGACACCCATGCACTGCTCTGGTGGTTGGTGGAACCCGAGAAGCTCTCAGCCATCGCCTACGCGGCCATCAACGATGCAGCGGCCACGATCTTTGTGAGCGCTGCCTCCGGCTGGGAGATTGCGACCAAAGGTCGCCTGGGCAAACTACCCGGCGCCGAACAGTTGCGCCAGGATCTACCTTCACTCCTGCAACAACAGGGTTTCGAGCCGCTGGCCGTGCCGTTGCATCATGGCGTCCACGCCGGTGGATACAGGCAGGCCCACCGGGATCGCTTCGATCGGCTGCTGGCAGCCCAAGCTGAGTTGGAGGGTCTGCAACTGGTAAGCCTCGACCCTGCGCTGGCCACCTTCCCCTGCCGTCTGCTCTGGTGAAGGAATCACCACCTCTGCCCAGGTTCGCAGCCAGTTGATCCAGTCCCTCAGCCTTGATCTGGTGGCCCCAACCCCGGGCATCCTTGCCCAGCTGGAGTTGGAAGGGCGCACTGAGAAGGCGGCTGAGCTTCGTGAGGAGGTGCTCGATCGACCCACGAACCGCTGGTATCAGAGCGGTTTGCTGATCCCTAGTGAAACAAGCCTGGGCGACCGCACCGATGATGCAGCCGACGACGATTTCGCCGGCCTCGATGGCCAGAACCTCTCCACCCAACGCAAGAGCAACGCCAGCGGCGTTGACACTGGCGCCAGGGAAGCCGGTCCAGCGCGGCGGATGTTCTTCACTGGCTCCGTTGCTTTGAGCCTGCTCATCCCGGCAACCAGCGGGCTGGAGGTCACGCTGCCCTGGGCCAGCGACAAGCCCACCGCCCCGCCAGCAGGCAGCAAGGCCGGCGCAGCCTGGGTTACGTGAACCCCACACCGAGAAGCTTGTCAACCGACATCCAAAACTGCGCCACTTCCGACACCGAAAAGTGAGCCACCCCCGACCCGGTCTGGGGCGTCGTTTCCGGAGTGGTTCCGCCTTGGCTGCGCCGGCGGTGCCTCTGCTTGCTCATGGTTTTCGTGATTG
>CAIOGZ010000037.1 GCA_903858015.1 uncultured cyanobacterium | reverse complement strand
GTTGACATACTTTCTTGCCAAAGCATTAGGCAATTCCACTCGCGCCCATCCCTCAGAAAGATCCTTCTGGTGCAGTGCGTACACGCTCGATAAGTGTGACTGCAACGACGCTTTGAGGCTCTCCGGTAACATGGTGATTCGATCTTTATCCCCCTTTCCATCCCGAACCACAATAGAGTTTTTCTCGAAGTCCACATCCTTAATCCGTAGGCAAAGCGCCTCCATGAGCCTCAATCCACTACTGTAAAGTATTTGTGCTACCAAGGCAGGGGTGCCCTGCAGATTACTGAGAACCCTTCTAACTTCATTCTCAGTCAGAACAACGGGCAATCGTTGAGGTCGATGGCCCCGCACGACACCCTCTAGACTGCCGACATCAAAACCAAGCACGGTGGGATAGAGGAATAGCAATGCGCCAAGCCGGCGGCTTGGGTTCTATACGAGCGGGAGCACGAAGCACGCAGCACTACCAACCTACCTTCCTGACTGGTTGAGCATCCGGTTGACCGAGGGGTTTAGCCACGCCTCGCCGCACGATGCTTACGCAAGACGTTCTTTAGTGCGGCATGGAAGCGATTCGCATCAGCTGCCGTGCCAACACTAGCGCGGGTTTCGAAGGCGTCTGGCACTTCGAGTTTGTAGATATCTGTGAAGTCTTTCAAATCTTCCTCGGTCCTAAGGACTGGCCATTTGGACAAGAAGTCAGGAAGTGCAACTCTCTCCAACTCAAATGTGGTGATCCTACGATTGCCTTGGGACGCCACACCAATTTCGAATGGCACCCACCAACTTGCCACCGTGTAAGAGGATACGACAGCGAGGATATGAGTGCTTCGCGATATGTAGTGCATCAAGCTGGAAGTGATGTCGTCAGTCGTTTGGAGCGATGGATCGAGAGCATCCACATAGGCGTAAACGCTGCGCTCTTTCAAGAACTTAGCAATTAGCAGACTCTTTTCGGTGTCCTCGCGTTTGTGTGAGATGAAGACAGGCATGGGTTTAATGGCTAACTCTTTATTGGGAGGTTCCGAGAACCACACCCAGTTGCCTCTGGGCTTTCCGCAAACCACGCCCAGAGGCGCTCGGGCCCTTGGACTGAATCCAGTGCCAGCATAGGGTTTCAAGTAAGGGGGCCCCAACGGTACCCGTGGTTTGCGGGTCCGCGAACCACATGTTCGTGCTGCTACACAAGATCGGCAGGGCTGCGCACCCCGAGCGGGCCGCGGTTGAGCACGTGCGTGTAGATCATGGTGGTCTTCACGTCCTTGTGGCCCAGTAACTCCTGAATGGTGCGGATGTCCTGGCCGCGTTCCAGCAGGTGTGTGGCAAATGAATGTCGGAAGGTGTGGCTGCTGGCTTGTTTGGTCACCCCGGCTTCGGTTACGGCCCGCTTCACCGCCTTCTGCACCACGCTCGGATCGAGGTGATGGCGGCCCAGGGCGTAGGGCATCAGCACTCGGCCCCAGCCCGCCTCCAGATCGCCGTGATGCAAGCTGCGAACCCTCAGCAGATGCTCCTGCAGTGGTGGCATCAGGCTTTTGGGCAGCAAAGTTATTCGGTCCTTTCGCCCCTTAGCGTCGCGGACGGTGATCTCGCGTCGCTCGAAGTCGAGATCCTTGACCCGTAGCCGCAGGGCTTCCATCAGCCGCAGCCCACTGCCATAAAGGAGGCCTGCAACCAGCGCCGGCTCCCCCTCCAAGCGCCCCCGTACCTCCCTTACCTCGGCCTCGCTGAGCACCACCGGAACCCGCTGCCTCGTTCTGGCCCGCACAACCCCCTCCAGATCTAGATCTCGATCCAGCAGATCCCTGTAAAGAAACAACAGCGCTGCCAGGGCCTGGTTCTGGGTAGACGCGCTGACCTGCTCCTCCACGGCCAGATGGGTGAGGAATGCATTCACTTCGGCGCTCCCCATCTCGCGTGGATGGCGCAATGAATGAAAGCGTAAAAACCGCCGCAGCCACTGCTCATACGCCTTTACTGTTCGGCGTGCGTAGTGGCGAGTTTGTAACAGCTCCCGGTAGCCCTGGATCAGGCCGGGCGGCTTGCTGCCTGCTGGGGACATGGCAGATCTCTGGATGTGTTCCTTGTCAAAGTTCCCAGGCCCTGCCTCAGCCACTGCTACCGCTCAGTGAGTTTGCATAGATATTGAGCAGCCACGATCTATCCAAATTTGGGTAAGCCCTCAACCGCTACGGCCCGCTTCACCGCCTTCTGCACCACGCTCGGCTTGAGCTGCAGGCGCCCCTAGTTGCCCGCTGCCTGATCGCGCCAGCACTATTCCCTCAAGCCACCAATTACCGCAACTCAGCCCCTCCATTCTCCCTCCAGCCACCTCCAGCCAGCCCCAGCCTTCAGGGCAGCAGCACCAACCCCAGCAGCACCAGCCCCACACTGGCCCCCCACATTCCCAGCACCACCCCCTGCTCCGGGACGCCGCCGAGTTCGAAGTGGTGATGTAGCGGGGCCATGCGGAATAGGCGGCGGCCCTGGCCGTCGGCGCCCTTGGTGGCCTTGAACACCCACACCTGCAGGATCACCGATAGCGATTCGGCTAGAAACACACCGCCCATCAGCAGCAGCGGCCAGAGGCTGTCGCCCAGCAGGGCTACGGCCGTGAGTGCGGCGCCCATCGCTAGTGAGCCGGTGTCGCCCATGAACACGCGGGCGGGGTGGCGGTTTTGGCTGAGGAAGCCCAGCCAGCAGCCCGCCATCGCGGCGCAGAAGGCCGCCAGGGAGGGGTCGCCGCCGTTGCCCCGCAGCATCAGCTGCAGCGCCATGCCGCTGAACACCACGGCGCCGCAGCCGGCGGCCAGGCCATCGAGGCCATCGGTGAGGTTGGTGGCATTGCTTTCGGCCAGAAACACAAACAGCCCCAGCGGCCAGATCAACATCCCCAGCGGCAGCAGCCAGCCGAACGGCAGCGAGATCGCCGCCGGGTCGCTGCCGCCAAGCCAACCGCCCAGGCCGGCCCAGATCAGGAACAGCAGCGCCACGGCCGCCTGCAGCAGCAGCTTGCCCCGCGGCGTCAGGCCGGTGTTGGAGCGCTTGGTGAGGCTGCGCCAGTCGTCGAAGGCGCCGATCGCCAGGTAGGCCAGGGTGACGGCCGCCACCGCCAGCAGCCGTGGATCGCTGGCGCTGGTCAGGCCCCCCACCAGCACCCCCACCGGCACCACCAGCAGGCCGCCCATCGTGGGGGTGCCGGCCTTGCTGTGGTGGCCCTGGGGGCCCTCCTGGCGGATCACCTGGCCCAGCTTCAGCTGCCGCAGCCGCGGCACCCCCCAGCTGGCCACCGCCGCGCTCACCAGGGTTGCCACCAGCAAAGGCACGCTGAGGGCCGAGTTGGGCACGAGCAGATCGCTGGCCAGGCAGGCCAGCAGCAGCAGGGCCGCCAGCAGGGCGGCTGGGATCCTGCCGTCGGAGAAGGCCATGGCGGGGGGACCTTGACGTTGTCGTCCCAGTCTTCCTTAGGGCGTTACCGCACATTTAAACCTTGACTGCAGCTTTACTGCTTTGGTCAGGGTGTGCGGCCGGTTTGAGAAGCCTGGGCAACGGCTCAGGCTCCAGTGGCTAGGGGGTTTGGGGCCCCAGGGCTTCAATCTTCCCAGTCTTCTTCGGGTTGCTCGTCGGGCTGGTTGTAATCCTCCTTCTCGCCCATCAGCGCCGACAGCTCCTCTTCTTCCACCGTGCTCACATCGGTGCTGGCGCTTTCCTCATCGGCCACCAGGCGGCCGCTGGCCTCCAGCAGGCTGAGCAGGTCGGGTTCGTCCCGCAGCGGCAGCACCGGCGCCGGCTCATCGCGGCGGTAGCGGGTGAGGGAGGGGTTGATCGTGTCGAGGATGCTCATGCCGGGGGGCTGGGTTGTGCCGGCAACAGCGAGCCGGCGAACGCTGGTTGAATCGCTTTGCGGTGCCAAGAGCGCTGCTCAGGGCACGGCAGCATTCGATGCATCGATCGACCAATCTAACCTGATCGCCGCATCGATCCCCTTGGCCGCCCCCAGCCCCAGCAACGACCAGCGGCTCAGCCAGGTCCAGCCGCTCAGCAAGCTCCAGCAGACGGCATTGCTGTGGAGCTTCGCCCTCGCCTGCAGTGCCGCCCTGGTGGCGGCGGGCCGCCGCTGGCCCGATCCCCTGCCGATCGCGGCCCTGCCGGTGTGGCTGCTGTTGCTGCTGCCGCCGCTGCTGATGGCGCTCTGGTTGCTGGGCCGCTGGTCGTTGCCGGCCGCCGGCCAGGGGGGACAATCGGAGGCATCGATCCAGGAGCAACGCTGATGACGGCGACGGCACAGGGCAGCACGTCCGGCGCTAGCGCCCCGCCGCGGGCCCGCAAGGTGGTGCTCGCCTATTCCGGCGGCGTCGATACGAGTGTCTGCATCCCCTACCTGATCCGCGAGTGGGGGGTGGAGGAGGTGATCACCTTCGCCGCCGACCTCGGCCAGGGCGATGAACTCGAACCGATCCGGCTCAAGGCCCTCACCGCCGGCGCCAGCCAGTCGATCGTGGCCGACCTGATCGAGCCGTTCATCACCGAATTCGCCTTCCCCGCCATCCGCGCCAACGCCCTCTACGAAGGCCGCTATCCCCTCTCCACCGCCCTGGCCCGCCCCCTGATCGCCCGGCGGCTGGTGGAGCTGGCCCGCGAGGTGGGCGCCGATGCGGTGGCCCACGGCTGCACCGGCAAGGGCAACGACCAGGTGCGCTTCGATGTGGCGATCGGCGCCCTCGCCCCCGAGTTAACGGTGCTCGCCCCGGCCCGAGAATGGGGCATGAGCCGCGAGCAAACCATCGCCTACGGCGAGCGTTGCGGCATCGCGGCGCCGGTGAGTAAACAATCGCCCTATTCGATCGACCTCAACCTGCTCGGCCGCAGCATTGAGGCCGGTGCGTTGGAAGATCCCAATGTGGAGCCGCCGGAGGAGGTCTATGCCATGACCACCGCCCTGGAGGCGACGCCGCAGCAGGCCCAAACCATCGAGATCGCTTTCGAGCAGGGCAATCCGGTGGCGATCGATGGCGAGCGGCTCGATCCGGTGAGCCTGATCCGCCGGGCCAACGCCTTAGCCGGCAGCCATGGCTTCGGCCGGCTCGACATGATCGAAAATCGGGTCGTGGGGATCAAGAGCCGCGAGATCTACGAAACCCCGGGGCTGCTGCTGTTGATCCGGGCCCACCAGGAGCTCGAATCGCTCACCCTTGCAGCTGATGTGCAGCGCTATAAGCGGCAGATCGAGGCAAGCTGGGCTGATTTGGTCTACCAAGGCCTTTGGTTTGGCCCGCTCAAGCAAGCCCTCGATGGCTTCCTCGACCGCACCCAGGCCACCGTCAACGGCAGCGTGCGGATCAAGCTGCATAAGGGCAATGCCACGGTGGTGGGCCGCAGCAGCAGCTCCGACAGCCTCTACGTGAGCGATATGGCCACCTACGGCAGCGATGACCGCTTCGATCACCGCGCCGCCGAGGGCTTCATCTATGTCTGGGGTCTGCCGACCCGGCTATGGTCGGCCCGGCATCGCTGATGGCGGCTGAATCCGGTTCTGCATCGCGCTTTAGGGCCAGCCGGAGTGCGGGGGGGAGCAGGCCCCGCGGCCGCAGCGCTGGCAGCTCCTGCTGGCTGCCCGGGGCGATCGCCTCCAGCCGCTGGCGCAGGGCCAGGTTGTCGCCCTCCAATAGCTGCTGTTGATCGCGTAGCTGGCGCAGTCGGGCCTGGAATTTGCCCTCCAAAATCGTGGGGAGTTCCTGCAACATCTGCTGTAGGGCTTCCACCTCCGCCTCCAGTTCGGCTAGCTCCTTCTCCAGCCGCCGGCTGAGCAGGGCTGGGGCGGTGGCTTCGGCGCTGGCCGGGGAGCTTGGCTTGGATTGGGGCTGCTCAACCGGCGCCCGCGGCGGCAGGCCGGGTGGCATCAGCTGCAGCGGCCGGCGATCGGGCCGGGGCGGCGGCGGGATGCGCAGCAAAAAAGCTGGGCTGGTAGCCCTCAGGCCACCGGCACCAGCCTTGGTATTGGCTATGTCCAGCTCCTGGGCCATGGTGGCGCGGCCGTTACTGCCCGCTACGAAAAATGGCTAGGCAGATGGCTAGAAGATATAGGAGGCTTGCCGGGAACTGTGCCCCGATGAGCCAGCTAAACTACCGATCTAGAGCTGTGATTTGGATCACTACCAATCGGCGCTGATTGGTAGTGGATTCAAGCCAAGCTTCAGCGGCTAAGCCAGCTCACTCGGCTGCGGCGGTGGCAACCTCAAGGGCGGGAGCTTCGGCAGCAGCTTCGCTGGCGCTCGCCGGCTGGGAGCGGGGCGCCGGCATCGGGCCGTCTTGTTTGACGGTGAGGTAGCGGATCACATCTTCGGAAAGCCGCATCGCCCGCTCCAGCGGGGCCACCTGCTGACCATCGCCATTGTGGTTCAGCTGCACGTAGATGCCTTCGCGGTGCTTGGCGATCGGGTAGGCCAGGCGGCGCTTGCCCCGCATCTGGTTGTCGAGCACCTCACCGCCCACCTCGATCACCAGATCGCGGTATTTGGTCACATGGCCTTCAACCTCCTCCTCCGGAATGTCCGGACGAAGGATGTACATCGTTTCGTAGTAGGGCTGCGTCATGGTCGCCTGAAAGGGGGGAATCGCCAGGGGAGGCCTGGAGGAGCGGCAGGGGCTGCCGGGCGCGGGGCCCGCCAGCGACGGATCCGACAACCTATCGCAGCACCCGACCCCACCAGCTAGCCCCCACCAGCTGGCTCCCAGCACCGGGCCCCCAGCACCGGCCCCCAGCTCAGAACAACTGCATCCGCACCGCTTCCGACACCGTGGGGATCTCGGCCGTTTGGCCCCGCAGGTTCTGGATCACCGCGAACAGCACCAGCAGCAGCGCCCCCAGGAACACGGTGTTCTGCAGGGTGCGGACCAGGAAGCTGCCCCCCAGCGGGCCCAGCAGGATGTTGAAGGCCAGGCTGAGCAGCACCAGCACGATGTCGATCAGGATCGCCTGCAGCACGTTGAAGCGAATTGGATAGGGCACCTGGGGATTGCGCACCACCGCCAGGAACAGCACCAGGAACAGCACCAGGCCCCCCAGCGGCACCGTCTGCTGCAGCTGCAGCACCGGCAGGGCCGGGAGGGTGAGCCAGCGCAGCCAGGGCAGCGGGCCGAAGAGCGCCTGGCCAAAGGGAATGGCGTCGCTCCAGGGGAGCAGGTAGGCGAGGGCCCCCAGGAGCCGTTGCCAGAGGGGGGGATCCTGCATCGGACACAGTGCCGCCTACGGCAGCGTCGAGAGTGCGCTAACGCTAGTGGGGCTGGGGCAACTGTTCCAGGGCGGCCCGCCGCATCGCCGCCAGCGGCACCTGGTCCAGGCCGCTCCAGAGCCGCAGCGCCGCCGCCCCCTGCTGCACCAGCATCTCCAGTCCGTCGTAGCAGGGGCAGCCCCGGGCCGCCGCCGCCCGCAGCAGGGCCGTGGGTCTGGGGGTGTAGATCAGGTCGTAGAGGCTGCAACTCGGCTGCAGCCGCTCCAGGGCTGCCGCCGCCAGCGGCGAGCGGGCCGCCG
Source organism: uncultured cyanobacterium (assembly GCA_903858015.1). Classification (GTDB taxonomy): domain Bacteria; phylum Cyanobacteriota; class Cyanobacteriia; order PCC-6307; family Cyanobiaceae; genus Cyanobium. Next base: position 3,464 of record CAIOGZ010000037.1, on the reverse strand, counting down.
CCGCCGGATCGCTGGCGGCGGCCATCCCCAGCGGCGTGGTGTTGACCACCAGGTCGGCCGTGGCCAGGGCCTGCAGCAGCTGGGGATCGTGGTCGCCGCTCCAGCTCAGCGCTTCGAGCTCCGCCAGCCAGGGCCGGCAGCCCGCCACGAAGGCCGCCAGGGCGGTTGGATTGCGGCCCGCCACGGCGATCGAGCCGCAGCCCAGGCTCTCCAGCCCGGCCAGCACCGCCAGCGCACTGCCGCCACAACCCAGCACCAGCGCCCGCTTGCCCCGCCAGTCCCCCTGCCGCAGCGGCGCCAGGAAGCCCTCCACATCGGTGTTGGTGCCCAGCCACCCCCCCTGGGGCCGCCGCACCAGGGTGTTCACCGCCCCCAGCCGCTGCGCCAGCGGACTGAGCTCCGCCACCAGGCCCGCCACCGCCCGTTTGTGGGGCAGGGTCACGTTGAGGCCGCGGCAGTCGAGGGCCTCCAGGGCCGGCAGCACCACCGCCAGATCGGCGGCGGCCACCGGCAGGGCCAGGTAGATCCAGTCGAGGCCCAGCTCCGCCAGGGCCGCGTTGTGCATCGCCGGCGAGAGCGAATGGCGCACCGGATCGCCGAGCACCCCCACCAGGGCCGTGCTGCCGCTGGTGATGGCGCTGGCGGCTTTGGCGCCGCTGGCTTTGGCGTCGGCTGGGCTGCCCGCTGCGGGGGGCGGTGGATCCAGGCCTGGGGCGGGCGGCTGTGGGGTGGGGGCCATGGGGCGGATGGGGCGGAGGCGAGTGGATCGGGCGCGGATCGGATCGGGGACGGGACGGATCGGGGACGGGACGGATCGGGGTGGCTGGGTCGGCGGCGCTGCAGGGCTGGTTCGCTGGCCTGTTGACGGCCTGAACCGTAGATGCAGACAGGGTTTTTTCGATCAACCGCCCGGCGATCGGTTCGGGAACCACGCCTGGCCGCAGGGAAGGGGCCCTGCTGAAGATGCTCTCAGTCCGTTCTTCATCCACTCCAGGAGGTGGTAACCCATGGGTAAGGTCGTCGGTATTGACCTCGGCACCACGAACAGTTGCGTCGCCGTGATGGAGGGCGGCAAGCCCACCGTGATCGCCAACGCAGAGGGGTTCCGCACGACCCCTTCCGTGGTGGCCTACACCAAAAACCAGGACAAGCTGGTGGGTCAGATCGCCAAGCGCCAGGCGGTGATGAACCCCGAAAACACCTTCTACTCCGTCAAGCGTTTCATCGGCCGGCGTGTTGATGAAGTCAACGAGGAGTCGAAGCAGGTGAGCTATACGGTTGAGAAGGCCGGCGCGAATGTCAAGATCAAGTCCCCGGTGCTCAACAAGCAGTTCGCCCCCGAGGAGATCTCGGCCGAAGTGCTGCGCAAGCTCGCCGAAGACGCCGGCAAGTACCTCGGTGAAACCGTCACCCAGGCGGTGATCACCGTGCCGGCCTACTTCAACGACTCCCAGCGCCAGGCCACCAAGGACGCCGGCAAGATCGCCGGCCTCGAGGTGCTGCGCATCATCAACGAGCCCACCGCCGCCGCCCTGGCCTATGGCCTCGATCGCAAGAGCAACGAGCGCATCTTGGTGTTCGACCTCGGCGGCGGCACCTTCGATGTCTCGGTGTTGGAGGTGGGCGACGGGGTCTTCGAAGTGCTCTCCACCTCCGGTGACCCCCACCTCGGTGGTGATGACTTCGACAAGGTGATCGTCGATTACCTGGCCGATGGCTTCAAGTCCAACGAGGGCATTGATCTGCGCAACGACAAGCAGGCCCTGCAGCGCCTCACCGAGGCCGCCGAGAAGGCCAAGATCGAGCTCTCCAACGCCACCCAGAGCGAGATCAACCTGCCCTTTATCACCGCCACCCCGGAGGGCCCCAAGCACCTCGACCTCACCCTCACCCGGGCCAAGTTCGAGGAGCTGGCCTCGAAGCTGATCGACCGCTGCCGGGTGCCGGTGGAGCAGGCCCTCAAGGACGCCAAACTCTCCACCAGCGAACTCGATGAGATCGTGATGGTGGGCGGCTCCACCCGCATTCCGGCGGTGCTGGAGCTGGTCAAGCGCGTCACCGGCAAGGACCCCAACCAAACGGTGAACCCCGATGAGGTGGTGGCCGTCGGTGCCGCCATCCAGGGCGGTGTGCTCGCCGGTGAGGTCAAGGACATCCTGCTCTTGGATGTCACCCCCCTCTCCCTGGGGGTGGAAACCCTGGGCGGTGTGATGACCAAAATGATCACCCGCAACACCACCATCCCCACCAAGAAAACGGAGACCTACTCCACGGCGGTGGATGGCCAGACCAACGTCGAGATCCACGTGTTGCAGGGCGAGCGCGAGATGGCCAGCGACAACAAGTCGCTCGGTACCTTCCGCCTCGATGGCATCCCGCCCTCTCCCCGAGGTGTGCCCCAGATCGAAGTCACCTTCGATATCGACGCCAACGGCATCCTCAGCGTCACCGCCAAGGACAAGGGCAGCGGCAAGGAGCAGAGCATCTCGATCACCGGCGCCTCCACCCTCAGCGACAACGAGGTGGATCGCATGGTGAAGGATGCCGAATCCAATGCGGCGGCCGACAAGGAAAAGCGCGAGAAGATCGACCTGAAAAACCAGGCTGAAACCCTGATCTATCAGGCCGAGAAGCAGCTCGGCGAGCTCGGCGACAAGGTGGGCGCCGACGACAAGGCCAAGGTGGAAACCTTCAGTGCCGATCTCAAAGCGGCCGTCGAGAAGGACGACAGCGCTGCGATCAAGGCCAGCCTTGAGCAGCTGCAGCAGGCCCTCTACGCCGCCGGTGCCTCCGTGTACCAGCAGGCCGGCGCCGAAGCCGCCGCCGGCGGCGGCCCAGGTGGTGGCAATGGCAACGGTGCCTCCAGTGCCGGTAGCACCGCCGATGATGTGATCGACGCCGAGTTCACCGAAAGCAAGTGAGCTGACCCCTCGCTTCTACGCTTTTGTCCCAAGCCCCCCTACGGGGGCTTTTTTTATGGCTGGCTGTTGATGGAATCGCAGTTGGCAGCCAGCGCGAAGCGGCAACGGGCGATCGCCGCGATCCGGGCCTGGGGCCAAGCATGGGATCAAGGCAGGCCCAGAGCCTCGCTGAGCGCTTGCCTGCCTTGAAGATCTATACGCTGGCAACCCCAAACTGAGCCAAGAGATTCGAGCCGGCGCTCGAGAACGGATCCACGAGGCCGGTATCGGCGCCTGTCCAGGCCCAGTTGGAATCGAGGGCCCATAGATGCAATTGGCCGGTGGGGTTGTAGCGCCAGAGGATCTTATTGGCAGTGCCGATCGTTTCGGCGGCTAGCATCTGCCAGGTGGAGCTGGCGTTACCCGGGCTGGCGGGCGAGCCCATGAAGCTGATCGGTGTGATCGTGGAGCCAGCGCTGGCGTAGGGCTGGCCGGTGCTGGTATGGCGAACAAGGCTGGTGTTGCCCTGCGATTCGATCGCGGTGAAGGGCGTGCCGATGATCG
>CAIOGZ010000036.1 GCA_903858015.1 uncultured cyanobacterium | reverse complement strand
GGATGAGGTCGCCGATCGCCAGCGGCGTCACCCCGAGCAACCCATCCAGCCGCTCCACCTCTGGGGTGCTCACCCCATGGAAGAAGTCGATCCAGACCGAGGAGTCGACAACGATCACGCCTGCCGCTCGCCAATCACGTGATCCAGGCGCTGGGTCTCCAGATCACCCTCCCAGGCCAGGCGCCCGCGGAAGGCGCGGATCTCCCCCTGCTGCTGCAGGTTGACCAGGGTGCGCAGAGCCAGCTCCACGGTTTCTCGCTTGCTCCGGGCTCCACTGGCCTGCATCGCCTGCTTCATCAGGGCGTCGTCAATGACGATGTTGGTGCGCATGCCCAGCCCCAGGGACGATGTGTAGAGCTTAGAGCGGTCATACACATCTGGAGGGATTGGCGCGGCGGCGGGGGGTCACGGCAGGGGCAGCCTCTGCAGGCCTTCAAACCGTTCGAAATCGCGATCGAAACTCACCAGGCGCCAGCCATTGGCGATCGCCAGGGCCGCTGGCTGCAGCGTCAGCGGGGCGACGATCCCTGGTGGCGGGGGATCTGCCGCGATGCGATCCGGCTTCAGCCGCTTCAGAGGCCATGACAGGCCGTCTGCACGCCTGGCTGCGTCAGGCCCACAGCGATCTGGCCATGGCGACCTATGCCAGCCAGGGAGGTTTCCACGCCCAGGCTTGCTACCACCGGTTGCTCGCCGCCCTGGCCCTGGCGGTGGCGCGGGCCGTGGTGGGCTTCGCGGATCAGCAGCTTGGGGAGCTTGATGGGCCGCCAACGATCTGATGCTCCTCATCGGGGTCAGCTCCCGGAGACAACACCACCTCCGCAGGAGATCGAGGTTCGGGGCCGCGGCCACGAGCGCAGCTGCGGCGGGGGCAGGGCAATGGCGATGGCCTGATCAGGCCCCTGGCACCCAGTTTTCCAGTCGCAGCCCCGGCACCCTGGCGAATTCACGGGTGTTGTTGGTCACCAGCGGCGCCTGCTGGCGGATGGCATGGGCGGCGATCATCGTGTCCAGCGAACCGATCGGTGTGCCGCGCCGTTCGAGTTCGGCGCGCAGCTCGCCGTAGGCCCAGATCACGGCTTCGTCAAAGGGAAGGATGATCAGGGGCGCGAGGAACATCTCCAGGGCCTGTCGGTTGCGACTGGAGCCGCTCTTGACCACGCCGTAGGTCAACTCCGCCGCCACCACGCTGCTCACACCGATCTCCCCCATCCGGTACTGCCTGAAGCGCTCCAGAACAGCGGCTGGCCTGGCGTTGATGATGTGGATGCAGATGTTGGTGTCGAGCAGGATCACGGCTGGATCGGCTCGCGTTGCTGCTGGTCTGGTTGGTCGCGCTCCAGCACGAAGCCCGGTTCAAACGCCGCCAGTCCGTCCTCCAGGGTCTGCCAGGGGTCATCGATCGGCAGCAGCAGCACACCATTGCCGAAGTGCTTGACGGCCACCTCGCTGCCGCGGAAGCGGTAGTCCTTGGGCAGTCGCACGGCCTGACTGCGGCCGGATTGGAACAGTCGCGCCGTGTCCATGAACGCCCTCCTCGGTAGATACCAACGATAGTGACCATTCCAGTCGCTGTGCGGCAACCGCTGTGGTGGCGGAGCTCGCTCTGCCGCTTGGCCTGGGCAACTCAGCGGTTTCCCGAAACAGCTGGCCGCCACGATCAAGACACGTCGAGCCCAGCGGCCGCCCATAAAGCATTCATGTGGTGAATGAAAATCATCCGCTCCATGAATGCTCTTCCCCGTTTGGTCAGCGGCGCCCTCGCCGAGCGGTTGGCGGTGATGCCGGCTGTTGTGGTCACGGGCGCGCGGCAGACCGGCAATAGCACCCTGGCCGAGCAGCTCGTTCAAGGCGAAAGGCTTTACCGCACGCTGGACGACTTCGACGTGCTCGATGCCGCGCGGCGTGAAGCGGGCCATCGATCGGAACCGCAGCGCTGGTCGCTTCCTGCTGACAGGTTCGGCGAACCTGCTCTTGATGCGCCAAGTTTCCGAATCGCTCGCTGGCCGGCGGGGACGCCCATGAGGAGGATTGGCGTGCGCTGGCGCATCGCTTTCCCACACCAGCCATCGAGCTGGCCAGTTCCGCCGAGCGCGCCATCTGGTTCGACGGCTACGTGCGCACCTATCTCGAGCGCGACCTGCAGGACCTGGCCGCGATCAGCTCACTGCCGGATTTCCGCCGGCTGATGCAGGCGGCCTGCCTGCGCCTCGGGCAGCTCCTCAACCAGACGGAGCTGGGGCGCGACGTGGCGCTGCCGCAACCCACGGTTCACCGCTGGCTCAACCTGCTGGAAACCACTTACCTGCTGGTGCGCCTGCCGGCCGATGCCGGTGTCGCTCGGGCGGAACTGGGGTATTGGCGCACGACCATCGGCGAGGAGGTGGATTTCGTGATCGAGGCCGGGGGCAAACTGCTGCCGATCGAAGTCAAGGCGTCGGCATCGCCGCGACTGGCGGACTGCGCCCACCTGCGCAGCTTCCGCGCCGAGTACGGCAACAAGGCCCGAGCGGGTCTCCTGCTCCACACCGGCAGCAGCGTCGAATGGCTCACAGCCGATGTGCTGGCGGCTCCGTGGTGGCGAGTGATCTGACGATCCCGGCCCATGGTGGCCTTCCTGTTTTCTCAATCCTTCGCGCTACGTGCATGGGCGCCTGGTTCGCAGGCCTTGGGCTTCCCCCTGGCCTGAGGCCGGCTGGTGCTGCCGTAGGGAAGGGGAGGCTGGCTGCCACGGCAGGTTGGCTTCATCCCGCCTGAGCAGACAGGGCAACCCAGGTAGAACCAGTCATGGGTCAACATCTGGACTAAGCTTGGTTGATGCCTGGGGCCCTCCATGCGCACCGTCAATGTTCACGAGGCCAAGACCCAGTTCTCCAGGCTGATCGACGCCGCCCATGCCGGCGAAACGATCCTGGTGGCCAAGGATGGCAAGCCCTGGGCGCGGCTGGTGCCGCTGGAAACGGATCGACCCCGGCGGCAGCCTGGGCTGCTTCGGGGTCAGCTGCAGCTTCCCCCCATCGATGTGCTGCTCGCCCCTCTACCGCCTGAGGAGCTCGACGCCCTCGAAGCCCCGTTGCCCTCTTGATGGCCCCCTCGCTCCTGCTGGACACCCATGCCCTGCTCTGGTGGTTGGTGGAACCCGAGAAGCTCTCCTCCCTCGCCCTAGCGGCCATCAACGATCCAGCGGCCACGATCTTTGTGAGCGCCGCCTCCGGCTGGGAGCTCGCCACCAAAAGTCGCCTTGGCAAACTTCCCGGCGCCGAAGGGCTGCTTCAGGATCTGCCTTCCCTGTTGCAACAACAGGGTTTCCAGCCGCTGGCCGTGCAGTTGCATCATGGCGTCCACGCCGGTGGCTATAGGCAGGCGCACCGGGATCCGTTCGATCGGCTGCTGGCGGCCCAGGCTGAGCTGGAGGGCCTGCACCTGGTGAGCCTCGATCCTGCGCTGGCGACCTTCCCCTGCCGACTGCTCTGGTGAAGGGATCAAGCCCATCGTTCTGCTGCGAGATCCCTCGGCGCAGCATGCGATAGCCCGGCCGCAACCCCGGATGGGGTGGGTCTGGCCGAGATTGACCCCGCCGTGGCGCCGCACCTTGCCCCGACTGGTCCCCCGGCATGGGCTCACGACCGATCCCCCCGATCCGCTACTGCCTGAACCGCTCAAGCACGAATCCCGGTTCAAACGCCGCCAGTCCGTCCTCCAGGGTCTGCCAGGGGTCATCGATCGGCAGCAGCAGCACACCATTGCCGAAGTGCTTGACGGCCACTTCGCTGCCGCGGAAGCGGTAGTCCTTGGGCAGTCGCACGGCCTGACTGCTTTCTTCGGTGGCTCCCTTTCGTGCCTCTCTAACTCCATTGCTTAAGCTGGCCCTCGGCGCCGCTGCGGCCCTGGCGGCGATCAACCTCAGCCCGGGCTCGGCCCAGGCCTATGTGGTGACGGTGTTAGGCGTGCAAAACAATGCAATCACTTTCACGGGGACTTGCAACGACAACACCAGCAAGTTCCAAACTCCGGCCAACGGTGGCAATATGCCTTGGTTCGGAAATGCTGAGGAAGCGCATCCAACTGGCACCGCCTCCATTAGGCATCACCCTGCCCCAGGCCTGAGGCCGCCTGGCGGGGGCTCGAGGCCGCCCAGTCGCTGGCCGTTCGCGCCGGCAGGCAGCAGCAGGCCCGCCTGGGCCAGTTCCGCCAGGCGGTGGAACGGTCCGGAACGCTCGCCGAGCTGCAAAACCAGCTCGCCGAGATCCAGGCCCCGCCCCTCTCGCCGGCGGATCAGCGCCTCGGCCTGCCGGCCCTGAAGGCCGATATGCTCACCCAGCTCAAGGCGCAGGAAACCAGCCTGCTCAAGCAGCTCGGCCCGCGGGTGCCCACCGGGCTGCTGCTCAAAGACAGCCTGCGGGTGCTGCTGCTGGCGCCCCTGATGGCGATGGCCTTTGCGGTGAGCGCCCGCCGCACCGCACCGCCGGAGTTTTTCGTGCCCTAGGAGCATGGGGAGGCGCCCGGGGGGGCGGTGCGAGAGGGTTTCCGCGCCCACCTGGGCTTTGCTGGTGGGGGTGCCCTGCCCCCGAACTGCCTACGTTCACGCCATGGTTCTTACCCCAGCCCAACGCGACCACTGGCGGCAACGCTGGGCGTCGTCTGCTGCAGATCGTGCGGGTGCTCAACGGCGGCACCCCTGCAGGGTCTGACTGGCACCGCCTGGGCTGACTGGCAGGCGCACAACAACACGTCCACAGCAGCGCCCGCTGAGCGGATCCTCGCAATCCAGCTGGTCAGCTGATCCGCGCCCCAGCCCAGTCGGCCCAGCTCCTGATCGCCCTGCGTCGCCAGCGCCGGCTCAGCCAGGCGGTGGCTGGTCAAGAAGGTCGGCGGCATCAGCCAGGCGCGGCTTTCGGTCCTGGGGCTCAATCCGGGCCGTTTCACCGGCCCCACCGAGGTGCGCTCCGCGCTTGCCAAGCGGCCACCCCAGCACGGACGATGGTTCTAGTCCCTTGCCCCGAATTCATGGCCGCCGAACGCTCCTTCATCGCGATCAAGCCCGATGGGGTGCAGCGGGGCCTGGTGGGCGAAATCCTCGGCCGTTTCGAGCGCAAGGGCTTCAAGTTGGTGGGCCTCAAGCAGCTCACCCCCAGCCGTGAGCTGGCCGAGAGCCACTACGGCGTGCACCGCGAGCGCCCCTTCTTTGCCGGTCTGGTGGAGTTCATCACCAGTGGTCCGGTGGTGGCGATGGTGTGGGAGGGCGACGGCGTGATCGCCAGCGCCCGCAAGCTGATCGGGGCCACCAAGCCCCTCGAGGCCGAGCCCGGCACGATCCGCGGCGACCTGGCCGTCAACATCGGCCGCAACGTGATCCACGGTTCCGATGCGCCGGAAACCGCCGAATTTGAGATCGGGCTTTGGTTCACCCCCGCCGAGCTCAGCGATTGGACCCCGGCCGATCAGGGCTGGCGCCAGGAGGGTTGATCCTGGGGCTGGGGCTGGGGGCTTTGAAGCGACCCCAATGGAACGGCGCCAGTTGCTGTTCCAGCTCGGGGCCCCCGCTTGCCAGCAAGCTGCCCACCACCAGCTCCGCCGTGATCGCCGCCAACAGCACGCCGTTGCGGTGATGGCCGGTGGCCAGCCACAGCCCGGCGATCGGCCCCTCGCCCAGCAGCGGCGCTTGGTCGGGGGTGCAGGGGCGAAATCCCCACCAGCGCTCCATCGGCGGCCAGCCGCTGGCCGCGGGCAGCAGGCTGCTGAGGCCCTGCTCCAACTGGCGCTGAGCGGCGGGAGTGAGGCCCTCGCTGAAACCGGCCTCCGGTTCGCTGCTGGCCCCCACCACCACCAGGCCGTCGCCCCGGGGCACCAGGTAGGTGCCTGGGCCAAACAGCACCCGCGGCAGCGCCCCGATCGGAGCCTGCAGCGAGAGCATTTGTCCCTTCACCGGCGCCACCGGTAGCTCAGGCAGCAGGCTGGCGCTCCAGGCGCCACAGGCCAGCACCGCCTGCCGGCAGGGCAGGTTGAGCTCCTGGCCATCGGCCCGGCGCAATCGCACAGCCTCCAGCTGGGGTCGCTGGCTTGGCCTGGTGCTGTCGCTGGCCGAGCTGATCAGCTCCAGCACCTCGCATCCCTCCTCGAAGCGCACGCCCCGGCCCACGCAGGCCCGCTCCAGGGCCCGCATCAGCTGGCGGCGGTTATCGATCTGGCCGTCCTGGGGGAAGAGCAGCCCCGCCTGCCAGCTGGGGCCGATGCCCGGAATCTGCCGCTCCAGCCCAGCGCGATCGAGGCCCTGGCCCCAGGCTGCGGTGGGGTAGGCATCCCGCTCGCCGCTGGTGCTGAACGGCACCACGATGCCGCAGAGCTGGAGGCCGCAGGCCAGCCCACTATCGGCTTCAATCTGGGCCACCCAGGCCGGGATGCGCGCCAGGCTGCGCTGGCCCAGCGCCAGCAGATGGCCCGCCAGGCCTTCGGCGTGGGGGGCCAGCATGCCGGCGGCCACGAAACCGGCGGCTTCGTTGCGGCGGCGGCTGAGCACGGTGGCAGCCCGGCCGCGGCGGGCCAGCTCATGGGCGAGCGCCAGGCCCATGAGGCCGCCGCCGAGGATCAGAACGGGTGCAGGGTTGGCAGCCGGCATGGGCTGGGCGGCGGGGTGGGGAAGCGTGGATGGGAGTAGTGGCTCAGACCCAAGGCAAGCCAGGGGGAAAATACCTACAGCGTTAAGCCAGGGATTTGATCAAATTGTATGGGTTGGCACCAGCCAAGCTGGCCTGCAATGGCATAGGCTTGGCGGGCCTGAAGAATTCAGGCCTTGCCGATCGCATAATGCGGGAAAGAGTCTAGCGATTTGATTGCTCCTGGCTGGCGGGAGCGGAACGCCTGGTTTTTGAGCTGTCCTTATGTAGGGCCGAACATTTCAGGCTCAACTTTGCGTTGTTTCTAGCCTTAGCACTTCCCATAATGGATTTTGACACACCGCTCCAAGGCGGCGGACTGGCCGCCGATCTTGCCAGTTGCCCGCTCTTTGCCGGGCTAGACGAAACTAGCCGGTCGCGATTGTTGGAGTCGCACCGCGTCATCCAGGTGGCGGCTGGTCACTCCCTGCTCCATGAGCAGGATGATGGCAAGGGGCTGTTTGTCTTCCGGGCCGGCATCGCCAAGGTGCGCAGCATTGACTTCGAAGGCCAGGAGGTGGTGCTCTCCTTGCTGGGTCCGGGTGAGGTCTGCGGTGAGATGGCCATCCTCGGCGGGGGACGACGCACCGCCGATGTGATTTGCCTCACGCATTGTGAGCTGTTGCTGTTGAGGTCGGCTCCGTTCGCGGCCCTGTTGCACAGTGATGCCCGCCTGGCCCTGGCCTTGGCCCGGCTTGAGGCGCAGCGTCTGCAGAACCTCAACCGCCGCTTCGTGGGCCGGGAGTCGAGTGCGGCGCAGCGTCTGCTGGCTGTGCTGGCGGCCCTGGCCAAGCGCTCGGCTCCGCAGGCTTCGACCACCGCGCCCATTCCCGCCCTGCCCCAGCGGGAGCTCGCCGCTCTCTGCGGCCTGGCCCGCGAAACCACCTCCCGTACGTTGGCTGGGCTGCGGCGGCAAGGCCTGGTGGAGCAGCTGCCCGATGGCCGCCTGCGGCTGGTGGCATCCGCGGATCAGGCCCTGGGGGGACAGGCAGCGTTTGGCGAGGTTCTGGGCCTTCCCTGAGCCCAGCCCCGGCAAGGGCCCCCGCTCGTCCCCAGGCGGGGGGGGATTGGCTGGGCCCACTGCCCATGGGGCGCCGCCCACCGCCATCCCCAAAAGGCTGCCTCCTTAGGATCGATCCAGCCCAGCGGCTTGGCCGCTCCCCCATTCCCTATGGCTAGCGCCTCCGCCGCCCCGCCCAGCCTCCCCACGGCCGCCGCCGCCCCGGCCCCCGTCGCCGTCCCGGCTCCTAACGCGGGGGTGGGGCAGGCCGCCTGGGAGGCCGTGATCGGCCTGGAAACCCATGTGCAGCTGGGCACCGACAGCAAGATCTTCACCGCCGCCTCCACCGCCTTTGGCGATGACCCCAACACCCATGTGGATCCGGTGGTGTTCGGTTTGCCTGGCACCCTGCCGGTGCTGAATGAGAAGGTGCTGGAGTATGCCGTGAAGGCGGCGATGGCGCTGAACTTGAAGATCGCCGCCCACAGTAAGTTCGATCGTAAGCAGTATTTCTATCCCGACCTCCCTAAGAACTACCAGATTTCCCAGTACGACGAGCCGATCGCTGAAGATGGTTGGATCGAGGTGGAGGTTGCAGAAAAGGGCAAAGAAACCTATCTGAAAACAATCGGCATCGAGCGGCTTCATATGGAGGAAGATGCCGGCAAGCTGGTTCATGCCGGCAGCGATCGTCTCGCCGGTAGCACCCATTCCCTGGTGGATTACAACCGGGCTGGCGTGGCCTTGGCCGAGATCGTCAGCAAGCCAGACCTCCGCACCGGTCGGGAGGCGGCCGAATACGCCGCCGAAATCCGCCGCATCATGCGTTATTTGGGGGTTAGTGATGGCAACATGCAGGAGGGCTCCCTGCGTTGCGATGTGAACATCTCGGTGCGAAGGGGGCCCACGGCTCCCTTCGGCGTGAAGGTGGAGATCAAGAATATGAACTCTTTTTCAGCCATTCAGAGGGCCTGTGATTACGAAATCCAGCGCCAGATCAAGGCCTATGAAGCCGGTGAACCAGTGGTGCAGGAAACCCGCCTCTGGGATGAAAGCAAGCAGCTCACCAAAAGCATGCGCTCCAAGGAGGGCGCCAGCGATTATCGCTACTTCCCCGATCCCGACCTCGGACCGATCGAGGTGATCGCCGAGCAGCAGCAGGCCTGGCGTGCCGAACTGCCCGAACTCCCGGCTGCCAAACGGCACCGCTATGCCGATCAATTGGGCCTTTCGATCTACGACGCCCGCGTGCTCACCGATGAGCGGCCGATGGCTGAATACTTCGAAGCGGTGCTAGCGGCCGGCGCTGAGGCCAAGGCCGTGGCCAACTGGATCAGTGGCGACATCGCCGCCCATGTGAATGCCAACCGCCTCTCCTACACCGATCTGCCCCTGCGGCCCGAGCAGTTGGCCGAGATGGTGCAACTGATCGAGGCCGGCACGATCAGCGGCAAGATCGCCAAGGAGATCCTGCCGGAACTGCTGGAGAAGGGCGGCTCCGCCAAAGCGATCGTGGCGGATCGCGGCCTGGGGATGATCAGTGACCCTGCGGCGATCGGCGCCATCGTGGCGGAGCTGCTGGCCGCCCACCCCGCGGAGGTGGAGGCCTTCCGCGGCGGTAAGACCAAGCTGCAGGGCTTCTTCGTGGGCCAGCTGATGAAGCAGACCGGCGGCCGCGCCGATCCCAAACTGGCCAACCAGATCCTGATCGAGAAGCTCAAGGGCTGAGGCGATCAGGCCCCGTTGCCGGGGGGGCATCCTCCGGGGGGGCATCCTTCGGGGCGCTCCACAGCGGCCGGGCTTCGAGGTGTGCCGTTAGCGAGGCTTCCAGGGCGTGGGGGTTGCCCCGGTTGTCGATCAGCCGATCCACCAATGGCCGCTTGCGCTCCAGCGGCCATTGGGCCGCGATGCGGGCCTGGGCTTCGGCTGCGCTGAGCTGGTCGCGCCCGATCAGCCGCCCCAATTGCTGGGCCTCGTCGCAATCCACCAGCCACACCTCACTGCAGAGTTCCTCCAGCCCGGCCTCTAACAGCAGCGGGATCATCAGCACCACCACCGGGGCGGCGGCCAAGCGCTCCAGTTCGGCGCTAAAGCGCTGCCGCACGATCGGGTGTACCAGGGCCTCCAGCCAGCGCCGTTCGCCGGCGTCGGCGAACACGATCCGGCCCAGGGCGGCCCGGTCGATCGCCACGCCGGCATCGCTGCTGGGGCTAGGGCTGCCGCTGAGTTTTTCTCCTGCTTGCGGCCCCTCAGCGCCTAGGCGCACCCGCTCCCCGTAGCGCTCCAGCACTGCCCGGGCTCCCGGGCTTCCCGGGGCCAGGGCCTCGCGGGCGAAGTGATCCGCATCGAGCACCGGCAGGCCATGGCGATCGGCCAGCAGGCGAGCCACCGAGCTTTTGCCGGTGGCGATGCCGCCGGTGAGCCCGATCCGTCGTTGCCGGCCGGCCCAGCGGCGCCGATTGAGTTCCGCCAGCCGCGCCGGCGGCCCCAGCTGCTCCAGCTGAAAGCTCTTGCCATAGCTGGGGGTGGGCCGCTCCGAATAGAAACGGCTGCCCCGGGGCGGCCGCAGCCGCTGGGAGAGGCCCGCCAGGCGGCTGCGCAGCCGCAGAGCCAGCAGCACTGCCCTCTGCAGCGCCGTGGGCGGCTCGGGCCAGCCCAGGGCCGCGGCCTCCGGAGCGCTCAGCAGCGATCCCAGCACCCTCGCCAGCCCTGGCCGCAGCGGAGCCGGCCAATCGCCCAGGAGCATGGCGAGGGTGGCGTCGGCCACCCGGCGGTTGCTGGGGGCGTTAGCAAAGAGCTCGGCTTCAATGGCCTGGTTGAAGGCCACCAGCTCCGCCAGGGTGGCGGGAATGGCCGCTATGCCCATGCGCTCCCCCACCAGAGCCCAGAAGCGGAACAGGGCTTCCTCCTCTTCGACGCTGAGGGCCCGCCAGCCGTAGCGGGCCAGCCAGCGGATCGGTTCACACACAAAGGTGGAGAGCACGTAGAGGTAGTCGCGGTCGCTGATCGCGAAGGCCCCGTGGATGCGGTTCATGCGGGCAATCACGGCGGCGCCGGCCTCGCTGCTGGGGCCGTGGCGCAACAGCTCGGCCACCATCAGGCCGGTGTCGTCGTAGCGCTTGCGGGGCCGTTGTTCAAATTCGCCCGTGCGGCTGAGCAGGCCGGAGATGGAGGGCACGCAGAAGGTTTTGAGCAGGGCCAGCTCCAGGGAACGGGTGATGTCCCAGGGGAAGCTGGTGCCGGCCAGGCGATGGCAGAGGGCGATCGCTTCGAGATCGGCGGGGCTGGGGGCGCCCCCTGGCTGGCTCTGGGCCGCGGCCCGCTCGTCGCTGCTCACCGAGCACTCCCCCCTTGCGTTGGCGCCAGTCTGGTTCAGCCCGGCAGGCGGTGGCAGCGGGCCAGCCCGGCGCACGGGAGGATGGCCCCAGCCCGCTTTGCCCGCTTCGCCGTGGTTGCTCCCGCCTCCGCCCCAGGCCCTTGGCAGCCGATCGCCGGCGGCCTCACCGCCCCGCAGGGTTTTTTGGCGGCGGGGATCACGGCGGGGCTCAAAGCTTCCGGCAAGCCCGACCTCTCCCTGCTGCTGGCCCCCGAGGGGGCGGTCTGCGCCGGCAGCTTCACCACCTCCCTGGTGCGGGCCGCCTGCGTGGATCTCTGCGCCGAGCGGCTGGCGGCCAGTGGCGGCCTGGCCCGGGCGGTGCTCACCAATTCGGGCCAGGCCAATGCCTGCACCGGCGAGCGGGGCCTGGCCGACAGCCTCACGGCCACCGCCGCCCTGGCCGAGCGGCTGGGTTTGGCGGCCGAGCAGGTGCTGATCTGCTCCACCGGCGTGATTGGCGTGCCGATTCCGATCGACACCCTGGTGGCGGGCCTCGATCCCCTGGTGGCGGCCCTGGCCCGCGATGGCGGCGCGGCGGCGGCCCGGGCGATCCTGACCACCGATCTGGTGGAAAAGCAAATCGCCCTGGAGGCCAACTTGGGCGGCCGCCGGGTGCGGATCGGCGGCATGGCCAAGGGGTCGGGGATGATCCACCCCACGATGGCCACGATGTTGGGCTACCTCAGCTGCGATGCCGGCGTGCCAGCGGAGCAGTGGCAGGCGATGCTGCGGCGGGTGGTGGAGCGCTCCTTCAATGCGATCACCGTGGACGGTGACACCAGCACCAACGACACGTTCCTGGCCTTTGCAGCCGGGGAGCCCCTAGACCCCGAGCACGTCGCAGCCCTGGAGGCCGGCTTGACGGCGGTGGCCCAACACCTGGCCCGCGCCATCGCCCGCGATGGTGAAGGTGCCACCTGTCTGATCGCCGTGCAGGTGGAAGGCGCCGTCGATGAGGCTGGCGCCCGCGCCATCGCCCGCACCATCTGCGGCTCGTCGCTGGTGAAATGCGCCATCCACGGCCGCGACCCCAATTGGGGCCGGATCGTGGCCGCCGCCGGCCGGGCCGGGGTGCCCTTCGATCCGCAGGCCGTGGCCCTCTGGCTGGGGCAGCACCAGCTGATGGCCGCCGGCCAGCCGCTGGCCTTTGATCGCCTAGCCGCCAGCCACTACATGCGGGATCGGGCCGCCGGCACCTACCTGGGCAGCGATCCCGCCAGCGGCGACACCGTGGCGATCCGCCTCGTGGTGGGCGCTGGCCCCGGCACGGCGCTGGCCTGGGGCTGCGATCTTTCCGATCAATACGTGCGCATCAACGCCGATTACACAACCTAGGGGTAGATCCTTGGCGCTACGCCAAGCTCCCGATCGGGGCACCAAGGAGTCAAGCCCCCTGCCCACGGCTCCCTAGATCAGCCCCATCCCAGGCAACGATCGCCGCAGCCAGGGCATGCTCAGCCCAATCACGTTGGTATAACAGCCTTCCAGCCTTTCCACCAGCAAGCTGCCCCGGCCCTCAAGGGCAAATCCACCGGCACAGGCAAGCGGTTCACCGCTGGCGACATAGCGCGCGATGGCTTCCTGATCAAGCGCTGCGAACAGAACCCTGGTGGTGACGGTTTCAAGCCGGCTCGAAGCTTCGCTTGGACCATGGGGCGGCTCGCCTGCCAGCAGCAAGCAATGGCCCGTATGCAGGTCCGCCCACCGACCGCCCATGCGCTGCCAACGGGCCGTGGCTTCCGCGGCGTCCCGCGGTTTGCCAAACAGCTCGCCTTCGAAGCTCAACAGTGAATCGCAGGCCACCAGGGCCTGGCAGGGGGTGCCGTCGGCCCCCAGCAGGTCAGGGCCGGCCGCCGCCGCCACCGCCAGGGCCTTGGCCTGGGCCAGCAGTGCCACCTGGCGGATCGGATCGGGGTCGACCAGAGCGCTCTCATCGAAGCCACTAACCCTGACCCGGTGGGGGATCCCCGCCTGGCTGAGCAGACGGCGACGGGCCGCAGAGGCCGAAGCCAGCAGAAGCATGGCGCCAGGCCAACAACGATGCAGGCAACTTGCCACAACGGGGCGCTGCCCCGGGAGTCGCTAGCTTCCAACCAGCGACAGCCCGATGCCGATGGCCCACCAGCTGCAACCAGTTCAGCGGCGGCTTCGCCGCGGCTGGCAATGCTGGCCGCTGAGTTGGCGGCGCCGGGGAATCTTGCGCCTAGGGCTGCTAGGCCTCGGGGTCCTTGGCCTAGGCGGCCTTGGCTTGGCTGGGCTGGCCCAACTGCCACCCCCGTCCACGAATGGCGAGCGCCCTTGCCAGTTGGTCGAGCGCAGCCAACCGATCTTCAGCGGCAGCTGCCGGCTCTCTCGGCAAAACGCAGGCTCCGGCGGTGATTACCTCGTCCAACTGGGCGGGGGCAAGCTATATCGCTTCCAGCGGCGGGGCACGCTGCTCGTGCTCAACGATGCCAGCGGCCGCTGGCCGGTGCTGGTGGCGGAGCGGGCCAACGAGGTGCAGTTTCGCTGGGCCGGCCTGATGCTCGCCGTCTCCAGGCAGCGCAGCGGCCGCAGCGAAGCTCTGGGGGGGGCTTGGCTGGCTCCGAGCGCCAGCCCCCGATCCACCGGGGAAACGAAGCAGGATCTGCTCGATCATCTTTTCTCCTCCTGATTCTTCTGCTGAATCTTCTGCTCAATTGAATTTTCAGTCCATCGAAGCCGAAACTGTGTCGATCCACCCCGCAAGCGATGACGCCATCGCCCTAGAGCGTGCCTGCCTATCGCTGCGCTGCCTGCCGTTTCGCCGCGCCTTCTTTGAGGAGCTCAAACACCAACCGATCAGCAGCAATGAGCTCTGCCGCCGCCAGGACTGGCCCACCCTGGTGTTTGCCCCCTTTGGTGTGGAGCGGGCCGAAGCCCATTTCAACTGGCTGATCCGGCTCGGGGTGCTGCGCCGGGAGGTGGATGGCCAGGGTCTCACCGAACGGGTGCGGCTCACCCCCCTAGGGCGGCAGGTGCTCGATCGCTGGCCGGGGGAGATCCCCCGGGCGGGCCTACGCGAGAGGATCCAGGAGAACTTCCGGCGCCACCGGCCCCGGTTCTGAGCCCCGCCCCTTGAGCCCACCGGCCCCCAGCTCGCCCACCCCGCTGATGGTGCTTGGCACCAGTAGTGGAGCGGGCAAATCCCTGATGAGCGCAGCCCTCTGCCGGGTGCTGAAGCGACGCGGCGAACAGCCCTTGCCGTTCAAGGGGCAGAACATGAGCCTCAACGCCTGGGTGGATGCGCAGGGTGGGGAAATGGCCTACTCCCAGGCCATGCAGGCCTGGGCGGCGGAGCTCGAGCCGATCGCCGCCATGAACCCGGTGCTGCTCAAACCCCAGGGGAACAGCAGCAGCGAAGTGATCCACCTGGGGCGCTCGGTGGGGATCGCCCAGGCGGAGTTCTACTACCGCGACTGGTTCCGTCCCGGTTGGGCCGCGATCCGCACCGGGCTGGCCCAACTCCAGGCTTGCCATCCGGGCGGGCGGCTGGTGCTGGAGGGCGCCGGCAGCCCGGTGGAAGTGAATCTGCAGCCCCGCGATCTCACCAACCTGCGCCTGGCCCAATACCTGCGCGCCCGCTGTCTGTTGGTGGCCGACATTGAACGGGGCGGTGTGTTTGCCCAGCTGGTCGGAACCCTGGCCCTGCTGAGGCCGGTGGAGAGGCCCCTGATCCGGGGGATTTTGATCAACCGCTTCCGGGGACGATCCGAATTGTTCGAGGACGGCCGTCGCTGGCTGGAACGGGAAACGGGCATTCCGGTGCTCGGGGTGATGCCCTGGCTGGAGGAGCTCTTCCCAGCGGAGGATTCGCTCGATCTGCTGGAGCGCAAGCCCCGCCAGGGCCCTGCCGACCTCAGCATTGCCGTGTTGCGCCTGCCCTCGCTGAGCAACTTCTCCGATCTCGATCCCCTCGAAGCCGAGGCCAGTGTGCGGCTGCGCTGGATCAAACCGGGCGATCCGCTCGGCCAACCCGATGCCGTGGTGCTGCCTGGTAGCAAGCAGACACTGCGGGATCTGGCCTGCCTGCGCCAGGTGGGGCTAGACCAGCAACTGAGTAGCTATGTGGCCAGCGGCGGCAGTGTGTTTGGCATCTGTGGCGGCCTGCAGATGCTGGGCCGCGAGCTGCTCGATCCCTTGGGCCTGGAGGGCAGCCAGGGGGGGGGAGAGGATCCCAGCCTTGGCGCCGCCGCCGCAGGCCTCGACCTGCTGCCGTTGCGGACCATCTACGACCGCAGCAAACGGCTGGCCCAGAGGCAGGTCGGCATGCAATGGCCGCCTGGAGAGGCCATCACGGTCGAAGGCTTCGAACTGCACCATGGCCGCAGCGAATGGTTGGGAGATGGGCCGTCAGCTGAGGCGGCGCGGCTGAGTGCTGCAGCTGATCTGGGTTGGTGGCAAGCTACCGACCAGGGCGGAACCGTGGCGGGAACCTATCTGCACGCCGTCTTTGAACACGGCGGCTGGCGGCGCCGCTGGCTCAACCAACTGCGGCACCGGCGGGGACTGCCCCCCCTATCGGAACGCCAGCAGAACCACGGCAGCCAGCGGGCCAAACTGCTCGATCGGCTGGCCGATGCCTTCGAACAGCACGTCAACCTGGATCCCCTGCTCCAAGCCGATGGCTGATGCCAGCATCGCCATCCATTGGCCCGATGGCAGCCGCAGCGACGCCAACCCGGGCGAGTCGTGGCTGGAGGCGGCCCGCCGCGGCCAGCAGTTGATCCCAACGGCCTGCCGCCAGGGCAGTTGTGGCGCCTGCGAGATCGAAGTCAACGGCAACGTGATCCGTGCTTGCATCAGCAGCATTCCTGCCACGGGCAACCGGCCCCTGCAGGTGAGCCTCAGCAGCGATCCCTATTGGTAAGCGCAAGTAGTCAGCCCAACGAACATCCCCAGTTGCTCAATGGCTGCCAGGGCGATCGTTGCTGGCACTGGAGCGCAGACCAAGTCTGCGGGCCAGGCGGGCCAGCCTGCGCCGAACCGCCATGATCGGCGGATCGAAGCGATCCAGCAGCCCACCCCAAAGGCGCTGACGGCGGAACTCCAGATCCCACCCCAGCAGCAGCCAGCGCTGGCGGCGGATGGCTGCCCCCGCGAGGGGCAAGGCCGGATCGATCCCCAACAAAGCGGCCAAGCCCCGGGTGTGGGCCTCCCAGAAAGCCGCCGCTTCGATCGCCAGTTGGCGGCAGCGCTGATCCGAAAAGGCAAGCGAAGCTGAGCTGGCATCAAAGGCCTGGCGCTCGATCACCCCAGGACAACCAAGAATGTCAGTGCCGGTTTCGGTGAGGACAAAGCAGCCATTCAGGGGTGCCTGCCACATCCGACCCGAGAGGGTTCGCCCCCGTTGGTAGGGCCACATCAGACCAAAACAGCTGGCCGCTGCGGCCAGTACCCGATTAGCCTGCAGATAACTTAGTGGATGGGTACGTACTCCAACCAGATCCCACTTGGAACCAAAAGCTTGCACCGCTCCAGAGCGAATCAGGGCCAGCAGATCCTGCTGATAAGCATCGTCTCCCATCCGCTTAAAGTTGGAGACATGCAAAGGCTTGCGCTGCTTGCTTCTCCAGGCCGAGCTCCATAGGGCAGGAATCACCGGCAAATAGGCATCCACCGCCGTGATCGCTGGCTTCCCGTAGGCGCCAGCGGTAGCAACCGCAGGCTGAAGCGAGGATGCCGCCAGCGACACCACCACAAGGCGGGAGGCAACGGGATAGCGGTTCTGCCAATCGACGAGGTACTCTTTTACGTAGTCATAAATATGAATTTCACCTCGAAAATCACGCTGTTCCGAGCCGTTGTCGCCGCGCAAAACAACAAGCAGATCAGCTTCAGGGTTGGGGCGAGAAGCTGGGATCAAGCGATAGCCAGCGGCAAGGTAAAAGCAGCGGATATTAAGGTATACATCCTTGTCAAGATAATCACTCGAAACAATTTGACAAAGCGGTTTGCCCATCTCAGTAAAGATTAATTGTCGCGATCTGATCGGGCGCCCAGCGACAGGAATTCACGGGCAACCTGGATGGGCAAAGCTGAATTGCGTGAATCACGATGCCAGTCAGCAAGCAAGCTGGCCTGCTTTGAGTTCGCAGCCAAATTATATTCGATGCCAATCTGGTTGGCCAGGCAAGTCATGATTCGATCTTAGCAGTCATGATTGGTGCTGACCCAACCCTGGCCCCCAAGGCGGCGGCGCGCTCCTGGCCCGTGACACCGGTCCATCACAAAAGCCACGACCAGAGTTGGGCCCTGCCCCAGCCAAGGCCAACGACCAAATCCGCAGCGCAGCCGCCGCCAGGGGGGCAGCAGCGAGCAACAAGCCCAGCTCGGCGCCCCGGTGCAAGCCCCAAGCCGAAGCCAGGGAGCTTGCCAGCCAGTCCAGCCAGCCAGTCCAGCCAGCCAGCCAGCCCAGCCCAGGCTAAGGGTTTTGCATGTTAGCTTTCATTCCAAGGCGATCGCTCGAACCCTGTGGATTCCCAGCGCGATCGCGGTGATGGCCATGCCGACGCCGCTCAGGCCTACGATTATTTGATTGTGGGCTGTGGTCTGTATGGCGCCAGCTTTGCCAGGCTAGCCACCGATGCGGGTTTTCGCTGCCTGATCATTGATAAACGTCCGCACATTGGCGGCAACTGCCATACTGAGAACAGGCATGGCATCAACGTTCATAGTTACGGAGCCCATATTTTTCATACCAGCAATAAAGTCGTCTGGGACTTCGTGCATCGCTTCGCCGACTTCAATAACTATGTCAATTCGCCCAAGGCCTTTTCCGGCGACCGTCTCTATTCGCTGCCCTTCAATATGAATACATTTTACGAGCTCTGGCAAGTCCATACCCCCGATCAAGCCCGCGAAAGGATTGAATCGCAACGCTTCCGAGGCGAACCAGCCAACCTTGAAGAGCAGGCCCTTTCACTTGTTGGCACCGATATCTATACCACTTTGATTAGAGACTACACTCAAAAACAGTGGGGTCGCCACCCCAGGGAACTGCCGGCTTTCATCATCAAGCGCCTACCTCTTCGCTTCACCTTCAATAACAACTATTTCAACGACCGCTACCAGGGGATACCCATTGGTGGCTACACGCAGCTGTTCAGTCGCATGCTGGAAGGCATTGAAGTTAGGCTGAATACGGATTATCTCGAGCAGCGAAATTACTTTGATTCCCTGGCTGGCAAAACGGTTTATACCGGTTGCATTGATGAGTTCTTTGGTCACGATGATGGTCGCCTTGAATACCGATCCTTGCGCTTTGAGCACGCCCTGTTTGACTATCCCAATCACCAGGGCAATGCGGTGATCAACTATTGCGACAACTCCGTGCCCCACACCCGTACGATTGAGCACAAGCACTTCGAAAACAGTCAATCCGACTACACGGTAGTTACCCACGAATACCCCCAGGACTGCGATAGCGACCGCATCCCCTACTATCCAGTTAATAGCGAGCAAAATCAAAATACCTATGCCCGTTATAGGGATCGAGCCGCCCAGCTGCCCAGCCACATCTTCGGAGGCCGGCTTTCAGAGTACAAATATATGGACATGCACGTTGTAATTGAATCGGCCATGAATCGCTTCCGCTCCGAGCAAAAACAAGCTGACTCCCCAGTATTGGTCTCGTGATCCTCAGGATTGAGCTCTGATCAAACCTCAATCAAGCCGCCGCCGAGCACCACCTCGCCGGCATAAAATACGGCGGCCTGCCCTGGCGTAATCGAAAATTGCGGTTCAGCAAACTCCAGTTGAACCCGCGCGGATGGGCCATCCGTACCGGCTGCGTTTACGGCTGGCAGCGGCGTCAGCAGGGCCGGTTGAGGGGCGCTTCGATAGCGCAATTGCACCTCGATCGCCAGGGGCTGCTCGGGTGGCGCCATCGACACCCAGTTCAGGGCCCCAACCCCGCAGCCCAGGCGGGCCGCCTGCTGCCGCGGTGCCACCACCACCCGGTTGAAAGCGGCATCCAGCCGCACCACATGCAGGGGCTCCTGCCAGGCCACACCCAAGCCGCGGCGCTGGCCGATCGTGAAGTGCTCAATGCCATCGTGCTGACCCACCACCTGGCCGTCTTGAAGCACAATCTCGCCCTGGCGCGGCGGCAGATAGGCATCCAGGAAGGCCCTCATTGATCCATGGTGATCGGCCAGGCAGAGGTCTTGACTTTCGGGCTTGGCGGCGGTGCGAAGCCCAAACCGCGCCGCCTCTAGGCGGGTGTCGCTCTTGCACATCTCGCCGAGGGGAAATACCAGCTCGCCCAGGAGAGATTGGGGTAGGTCATAGAGGAAATAGCTCTGATCCTTCTGGCCATCAAGGCCCCGCAATAGCTGATGGCGGCCGCGGCCATCCCCAGGTACCGGCAAAGGCTGGCTGCCAGCGGCGTGGCGCACCCGCGCATAGTGGCCGGTGGCCAAGCGGCCGATCTGCCGCTGGGAGCGCGCCCAGGCCAGCATCGGACCAAACTTCACCTCCCGGTTGCAGCGGGAACAGGGCAGCGGGGTGATGCCGGAGCTATAGCCCTGCACCAGAAAATCCACGATCTGCCGCTGAAATTGCTCGCGGAAGTCCACCACGTGGTGGCGCACACCGAGCTGGTCGCAGATGGCGGCGGCATCCACCAGCCCTTCGGCACAGCAGGCCCCCTTGCCGCTCATCAGCCATAGGGTCAGCCCCTCCACATCCCAGCCCGCCTCCACCAGCAGGGCCGCCGTCAGCGAGCTATCCACGCCGCCGGAGAGCCCCACCACCACCCTGTGCTCGCCCGGCCACTGCCGTAGCCGTTCAAGGCTGGCGGCGGCGGCAGCGGTGGCGGGAGCTGCAGCTGTGGCTGTAGCTGCAGCTGTAGAAGAGGCAGTACCTGCGGCGGTGGCGGCTGAGCCATCGGCAGCGAAAGGGGAGGGGGCGGTGGTCACCGGAGGCTGGGGAGAACGACGGGAAGGCGGCTGCTGAACGATCGACTTCCTTCCCATCATGGAAGCCAGCCCCATCATGGAAGCCAACTGCTCCGGGCCGCCGTGTCCCCCTGGCCCGATCCCGCCGAGCTCCAGCCCTGGCCCGCCCGCGACGCCGACCACCTGCTGGTCAGCGGCGACCAGATGGCGGCCCTGGAAGCGAAGCTCTTCGCCAGCGGCCTGCCGGTGGAGGCGTTGATGGAAAAGGCCGCCCTGGCCCTCAGCCAGCGCTTGCTCGCCCTGCGGGGGCGGCGCCAGCCAGGCGGAATCCCGTCCTGTGGCGTGGTTGTGCTGGTCGGGCCGGGCCACAACGGCGGCGATGGACTGGTGGTGGCCCGGGAACTCCACCTGGCCGGGGTGCCGGTTCGGATCTGGTGCCCGTTCGAACGGCGCAAGCCGCTCACCGAACGGCACTGGAACCATGCCCGTTGGCTGGGCATCCCCATCCTCGCCGCGCCCCCCGCCGCCGCGGATCCAGCCCTCTGGATCGATGCCCTGTTTGGCAATGGCCAGGTCCGTGCCCCGGGAGCAAGCCTGGAAACCCTGTTGGCGGCCAGGGGCAGCCGGCCCCAGCGCGGGCTGGTGGCGATCGATGTGCCAACGGGCCTCTGCAGCGACAGCGGCCGGTTGCTGGGATCGGCGGCGGCGCGGGCCGATCTGACCCTTTGCCTTGGCCTTTGGAAGCGGGGGTTGGTGCAGGATCCGGCCCTGGCCTGGGTGGGGCAATTGGAACGGGTGGACCTGGGGCTGCCCCAGCTGTTGCTGGAGCAACTCCCTCCCCACCAACCCTTGGGCCTGGGCGGCCCCGGCGGCGGCCAAGGGGATCGCTGCACGGCCCCCCGGCCCCAGCCCGATCCCGCCGCCGGCAAATACGAACGGGGCAGGCTGCTGGTGATCGCCGGCAGCCAGCGCTATCGGGGCGCTGCCCACCTGGCCCTGGCCGGCGCAACGGCATCGGGCTGCGGCAGTTTGCGCTCAGCCGTTCCCAGCGAGATGGCCGCCGGCCTCTGGCTTGAGCACCCCCATGTGGTGCTGGAGAACGACCCCCTCGGCGCCGCCAGCTTTGAACGCCTGGATGCGGTGCTCGTGGGGCCAGGGCTTGGCGCCGCCACCACCCAAGCAACCGCCTCCCTGGCGGCCCCAGCCGACATGGCTGGGCGGGAAGACTGGTGGCAGCCGCTGCAGCGCTTCCCTGGGCTGGTGCTGATTGATGCCGATGGGCTCAACCGCCTCAACCCGGCCTGGCTGCAGGAGCGGCGAGGCCCAACCTGGATCACCCCCCACCCGGGCGAATTCCGGCGCCTTTTCCCCGACCTCGGGGGGCTGCCCCCGCTGGAAGCGGCCGCCGCAGCGGCCCAGATCACGGGGGCAACGGTGCTGCTCAAAGGCGCCCGCAGCGTGATCGCTACGGCTGATGGACGGCGCTGGCAGTTGTTGCGGGCCTGCGGCGAGGCGGCCCGGGCCGGTCTCGGCGATGTGCTGGCCGGCTATGGGGCCGGCCTGGGGTCCCGGGCTTTGGCCAGCGGCCTGGTCGATGGCAGCCTGCTGGCCGTGGCCGCCCTCGACCACGCCCAAGCTGGCTGTCACTGCGCCCGCGAGCTAGGTCCCGGTGGGGCCACCCCCCTGGCGATCGCCCGCCAGCTAGCCCACGCCAGCCAACAAAGCGGGTCCCAATCCAAAGAAGTGGGAAGAAATGGCGAATATTGCGGGCTGGATGCTGTTCAATTCCCAGCTAAAGACTAGCGATACCAGATCGCCTCGGGAAGGTTGCGAACAGATCTCGATTGAGGTGTTGAATCGCGAACCAAAGCTGTAGCCTTGCTTAAAAAGCCGATCCAGGTTTTGATATGGCCTCATAATTGACGCATTCTGCGGCTACCCCGTGACCGCATCCACCGTCAGTACGAGCGACGGCCCCAGCCGCAGAGGTACCGACTCAATCACCTGGTACCTGACCTCGATCGGCAGGGAGCCCCTGCTCACGCCAGCCGAGGAAATCGAGCTAGGCAATCAAGTTCAGATCATGATGCGCATGGTCGAAGCAGGGCGCGACGATTATTCCGCTCAGGAACGAAAAATCATCAAGATTGGCCGCCGTTCCAAGGAACGCATGATGCGTGCCAACCTGCGGCTTGTGGTCAGCGTCGCCAAGAAGTACCAGGGCAGGGGGCTGGAGCTGCTCGATCTGATTCAGGAAGGTTCCCTGGGCTTGGAGCGGGCCGTCGAAAAGTTCGATCCCACCCGCGGCTACAAATTTTCCACCTATGCCTTCTGGTGGATTCGCCAGAGCATGACCCGGGCCATCGCCTGCCAGTCCCGCACCATCCGCCTGCCGGTGCACCTCAGTGAGCGGCTGACCACGATCCGCAAGGTAAGCCTCGAACTTGCCCACAAACTTGGGGCAATGCCGAGCCGCCAAGAAATAGCCGAGGCCATCAACATGCCCCTCGACGAACTGGATTCTCTCTTGCGCCAATCCCTCACCACGTCAAGCCTCGACGCGCCGGTCAATGCCGAAGATGGCCGCAGCCAGCTCGGGGATCTGATCGCCGACGCCAGCAGCGAAGAGCCCCTCGACAAGGTGGAGCGCGGCATGCACCAGGAGCAACTTGGCCGCTGGCTAGGCCACCTCACGGAACAGGAACGGGACGTGTTAACGCTTCGTTTTGGCCTGGATGGTCAGGAGCGACACACCCTGGCGGAGATCGGTCGGCAACTGGAAGTCTCGCGCGAGCGGGTGCGCCAGGTGGAGCTCAAGGCATTGCGCAAGTTACGCGGCATTACCCAACGATTGCCCTCTGTCTTGTAGATTAATATTCCGATCAATCTTCCGCCCAGATGTAACGGGTGAGTTCACTGCCGTCGGGTTCAGGAGCGGCAAGGGCAAAGGCAACGCAATCGGCAACTTCGGCATCCACCTCAGCTTCGATCGCTTTGAGATCAGCCTCACTGGCCAAAGCGGCTTGGATCAAATCGCTGGCAAGTCGCTTGATCGGATCCCGCTGGGCCCAGAACTCCTTCTCGGCCGCCGCCCGCAGCTCATCGGGATCGGCCAGGGAGTGGCCGCGAAAGCGGTAGGTAAGGCACTCCAGCAGGGTGGGACCTTCGCCGGCTCGGGCCCGCTCCACTGCCCGCAGGGCGGCGGCCCGCACCGCCAGCACATCCATGCCATCCACCTCTTCGCCAGCCATGCCGAAGGCCGCCGCCTTGCGCCAGATCTCCGGTTCACTGGTGGCGCGATTGTGGTCCATGCCAATCGCCCAACGGTTGTTCTCCACCACAAACAGGATCGGTAACTTCCAGAGGGCCGCCATGTTCAAGCATTCGAAGAACTGGCCCACATTGCAGGTGCCATCGCCGAAAAAGGCTGCGGTCACGGCATCACTATCGGCCTGACCAAGGGCGTCACGCTTGTAGCGGCTGCTGAAAGCTGCCCCGAGGGCAATGGGTATTCCCTCGCCGATGAATGCATACCCTCCCAGCAGGTGATGCTCCCGTGAGAAAAGATGCATCGACCCACCCCGGCCCTTGCTGCAACCGGTGGCTTTGCCAAATAACTCACTCATCACCTCCCGGGCGGGAACGCCACAGCTCAGGGCATGCACATGGTCGCGGTAGGTGCTGCAGAACCAATCGTGTTGTTGGCGCATCGCCTTGATCACCCCCGTACTCACGGCCTCCTGACCGTTGTAGAGATGCACAAAACCAAACATCTTGCCGCGATAGTACATCTCAGCGCATTTATCTTCAAACCGCCTCCCCAGGGTCATGTCCCGGTAGAGCAGCAGGCCCTCCTCGCGACTCACCGGGGCCCGCTCGGCCGGATCCAGCGCTGAGTGGCGCTCGGCATGGCTACCGGCGTCTGGGGAGGCCGTACCGCTCGTGACAGCCGCTTGGCGATGGGGCGCTTGGCCATTGGACTGGGCGGCCCGGGCCGCCGTCAATTCCTGGGTCATGGCGATCGGGATTACGGGACGTAGGAGCGACTGTACGAGGTCCGTTGGCACAGAACGGTCAAAACCAATGCCTATGACTAGAGTCTGGTGCCTATGACTAGAGTTCGGAGCCCGGCGAGACGATGGGGTTGGATCTGCCGCTCGACCATTTCAGGCTGCTGGGCGTGAGCCCGGCGACCGATGTCCAGACGGTGCTCCGGACCCTCCAGCTGCGGCTCGATCGGACACCGGAGCAGGGCTACACCGAGGAGCTCCTCCAGGCCCGAGCCGCCCTGTTGCGGGCCAGCGCCGAGCTCCTGAGCAACGACGAACGACGGGCCGCCTACGAATCCGATCTCACCGCCCTGGCCGATTTGGCCGTACCGATGCTGCCGGCCCTGGACGTCCCCTCCAGCCAGGAGGGGGCCGGGCTGCTGCTGCTGCTGGAGGCCGGCCAGCCCCTCGAAACCTTCCTGCTGGCCAGTCGCTGTCTCCAGCCCCCCCAAGCCCCAGCCCTGGGAAGCGGCCGCGAAGCCGATCTCACCCTGCTGGCCGGGGAGGCGGCCCTGGCGGCTGCGGAGGAGTACCGCCGCGAACGCCACTTTGAAGTGGCGGCCCGCACCCTCCACCAGGGGTTGCAGCTGCTGCAGCGGATGGGCCAGTTGCCGCAACTGAGGCAGCGGATCCAGGTCGAGCTCGATGCCCTCACCCCGTTCCGCGTGCTCGACCTGCTGAGCCGAGATCCCACAGCCATCCACGAACGGGAGGAGGGACTAACCCTGCTCGAGCAGCTGGTCCAGCGCCGCGGTGGCTTGGAAGGCACGGCCGATCAGGGCTTCGCCCCAGAGGATTTCCAGCCCTTCTTCAAGCAGATCCGTTCCTTCCTCACCGTGCAGGAGCAGCTCGATCTGTTCGACCGCTGGTCCAAGCAGGGCTCCGGCGCCGCCAATTTCCTCGGCAGCATCGCCCTGACGGCCTCGGGATTCGCCCAACGCAAACCCGAGCGGATCGCGCTCGCCCGCGACCGGCTCCAAGCCAGCGCCCGGGCCGGCATTGACCCCCTGCTCGCCAACCTCGACCTGTTGCTGGGGGATGTCGATGGCGCCATCCAACGCTTCGAAGCCGGCGCCGACCCCGAGCTGAAACTCTGGGCCAGCCACCAGAGCGAGGAGCCCTTAGGCAGGCTCTGCGCCTGGTGCCGAGATTGGCTGAGCCGCGATGTGCTGCCCGGATACCGGGACCTGGAGGCCGACGCCGATCTGGAGGCTTACTTCAGCGACCGCGATGTGGTGGCCTGGGTGGAACGGGAAGACCGCCGCCGGGGCCGCAGCTTCAGCGACGCTCCAGCGGGCCGTTCCGATCCAGGGATCCGCGCCGATCCGAACGCGGCTAGCGCCGGGCTTGAATTGGGTGCCGGGATCAGTTCCGGGTTCGGTTCGGGATTCGCTTCCGGCTTGGGTTCCGGTTTTGGTTCCGGCTTCCACGATCTCCAGCCACCAGGCCTTGATCCTGGGGCGGCTGGGGCCGACGCTGGCTTGGCGTTCCCGGACGGGCCCCTGGAGAGCTCTGGCTGGCGCATCCCAACCGCTGCTGCCAACCACGATCCTGAGGTCAACGGGGGGGAGGATGGCGAGTCCGTGCCCCTGGGCTGGGGGATCGGAACGCTGCGCCAGTTCGCCAACATGCGCAGCTGGAGGCCTGCTGGAACCTTGATCCCCAGCCTGGCGATCTTGGGGGTGCTGCTGATGTTGGGCAGTTGGCTGTTACGCGGCCGGGTACCGCAGCCGGCGCCCCCGCCAGCGACAAGCTCTAGGGCTGGCAGCGAAGGGATTAGCGGCACGGCTCGACCCCAAGCCAAGCTCCCCACCGCCCAACCTGCGGCCGCTCCGGCCAGCCCCTCCCCTCCCCCCAGGGCCGCAGCTCAGCAAGGATCAGTCCTGCCCCTGAGCGTCGCCGAACCCAATGAGACCGAGATCAAGGCCCTGCTTGAGGCCTGGTTAGGGGCCAAGGCCACCGTGCTGGCTGGAGCCAACCAGCCTGCCGGCCTCGATCGCATCGTCCGGGAGGGGCCCCTGCGGCGCCTGGCGAGCGATCGGCAGCGGGATCAGGGCCTGGGCCAGACCCAAACGATCGATGCTGAGGTTGAAAACCTGACGATTCAGGAACGCTCCCCCAACCGCATCGCTGTGGTGGCCGATCTCCGCTACAGCGATAAAACCAACCGGGCCGGCAAGGAGGTCAACCAGACCAAGCCCACCAGCCTGCGCAATGTTTATGTATTCGGCAGGGATGGCGACCGTTGGCGTCTGGCGTCGTTTGGGCCAGCCCGCTGAGCCCCCTTTGATCACCCCCCACCCCAAGCCCCAAGCCCATGTTTGACGAGCTTTCCCAGCGCTTTGAGGACGCGGTCAAAACCCTGCGGGGTCAGGGGGCGATCTCCGAAACCAACGTCGAGGGGGCCCTTAAGGAGGTGCGCCGCGCCCTGCTCGAGGCGGATGTGAGCCTGCCGGTGGTCAAGGAGTTCGTTGAGGAGGTCCGCCGTAAGGCGGTGGGGGCCGAAGTGGTGAGGGGCGTCAGCCCCGACCAGAAGTTCATCCAGCTGGTGCATGAACAGTTGGTGGAAACCATGGGTGGCGCCAACGCTCCCCTGGCTGGGGCTGGCAAAGCCGGGGCCCCCACGGTGGTGTTGATGGCAGGTTTGCAGGGTGCTGGCAAAACCACGGCCACCGCCAAGCTTGGCCTCCATCTCAAGGAGCAGGGTCGCCGAGCCCTGCTGGTGGCCGCTGATGTCTACCGGCCAGCGGCCATCGACCAGCTGGTCACCCTTGGCGGCCAGATCGGCGTCGAAGTGTTCAGCCAGGGCAGCGAAGCACGGCCCGAGGCGATCGCCGCAGCCGGGATCGCCAAGGCGAAAGCCGAAGGCTTCGACACCGTGCTGGTTGACACCGCCGGCCGGCTTCAGATCGACCCGGCGATGATGGAGGAGATGGTTCGAATCCGCCAAGCCTGCAGCCCCGATGAGGTGCTGCTCGTGGTGGATTCCATGATCGGTCAAGAAGCGGCCGAACTCACCCGGGCCTTCCACGAGCAGGTGGGGATCACGGGGGCGGTGCTCACCAAGCTGGACGGGGATTCCAGGGGTGGCGCGGCCCTCTCGATCCGCCGGGTCAGCGGCGCCCCGATCAAGTTCATCGGTACGGGCGAGAAGGTGGAGGCGCTGCAGCCCTTCCACCCGGAGCGGATGGCCAGCCGCATTTTGGGCATGGGTGATGTCCTCACCTTGGTGGAGAAGGCCACCAAAGAGGTCGAACTGGCCGATGTCGCCAAGATGCAACAGAAGCTGCAGGAGGCCAGCTTTGACTTCTCCGACTTCCTGCAGCAGATGCGCCTGATCAAGCGCATGGGCTCGTTGGGGGGGTTGATGAAAATGATCCCAGGGATGAACAAGATCGATGACGGCATGCTCAAGCAAGGCGAGCAACAGCTGAAAAAGATCGAAGCCATGATTGGCTCGATGACCCAGGTCGAGCGCCAGCAACCCGAACTGCTGGCGTCCCAGCCTTCGCGGCGCCGCCGGATCGCCGCCGGCAGCGGCCACAGCCCTGCCGATGTTGATAAGGTGCTGGCCGACTTTCAGAAGATGCGCGGCTTCATGCAGCAGATGACCCGAGGTGGTGGCATGCCGGGTCTGCCGGGCATGGGCGGTGGCTTCCCAGGTATGGGCGGTGGCCTGCCGGGCATGGGCGGTTTCCCAGGCCTGGGCGGTCGACAGGGCATGCCTGGAGGCGGGACCCAACCAGGGGGTGCCACCCCCCGCAAGCCGCCGAAGCCGAGCAAGAAACGCAAGGGCTTCGGAGAGCCCTGAGCAGGCGAGGGGTTAAGCTCGTCGTTTGGACACCTACCGGCAAGGCCACGATGATCAAGCTCCGCCTGAAGCGGTTCGGTAAGAAGCGGGAAGCGAGTTTCCGCCTCGTGGCCACCAACAGCACATCGCGACGCGATGGCCTCCCCCTTGAGGAGCTGGGCTTTTACAACCCCCGCACCAAGGAAACCCGCCTCAACGCCGAGGCGATTCGCAGCCGCCTCCACCAGGGCGCCCAGCCCACCGATACTGTGCGCTCTTTGCTTGAAAAAGGTGGACTGCTCACCAAAACCCTTCGCCCGGCCGAAGTGGTTGGCAAGCTGAAACAGGCGGCCGCCCGTGAGGCTGCCGCAGCCGAAGCCAAGAAGGCTGAAGCCGAAGCCAAGGCCAAAGCGGAAGCTGAGGCCGCTGCAGCAGCCGAGGCTGAAGCAGTAGCCAAAGCTGAAGCAGCGGCCAAGGCCGAAGCCGAAGCCGCCGCCTCGGCAGCCCCAGATGCCGAGCCCGTTGTCGCAACCGAGGCCTGAAGCCCTCCGCCGCCACCCTTGCCCTGCCGTCCGTCGAAGCGGCGTTGTGCTTGGTTGGGGAGGGGGAATCCAACTTGAGACGTCTCGAAGCCTTGACCGGCGTCCGCCTTGTGTTGCGAGGCATCGACTTGCATATCGAGGGCACTTCTGCTGCCTCCGAGCGCGTCAAAAGGCTGCTTGGCCTCCTCGCTCCTCTGTACGAACAGGGGGAACCCCTCACCGCGGTGGACCTTCAAAATGCGCTCACGGCCCTCGATACGGGCAGGGTTCATGAGCATGGTGCTTTGACCGGATTGGTCCTGGCCACCCAATCCAATGGCAGGGTGCTGAGGGCCCGAACGCTCAAACAAAAAGCCTTCGTGGAGGCCATCAACAACCATCCGCTCACCCTGGCCTTAGGACCGGCAGGAACAGGCAAAACCTTCCTAGCCACGGTGCAGGCGGTGCGCCAGCTCCAAGAGCGGAAGGTCGAGCGAATCGTACTGACCCGGCCTGCGGTTGAGGCCGGCGAGCGTTTGGGCTTTCTACCCGGGGATCTTCAACAAAAAGTTGATCCTTACCTGCGTCCGCTCTACGACGCCCTACATCTACTGCTGGGTCAGGAACGCACAGCCCAGCTGCTTGAGAAGGGGGTGATCGAGGTCGCTCCGCTGGCCTATATGCGGGGCCGCACCCTGGCCGATGCCTTTGTGATTGTGGATGAAGCTCAAAATACAAGCTGTGCCCAGATGCGCATGGTGCTGACCCGATTGGGCGATAACTCCAGAATGGTGGTGACAGGTGACACCACCCAAATCGACCTACCTGCTGGCCAGATAAGCGGCCTGGTTGAGGCGGCAGAGGTCCTGGATGGGGTGGAGGGCGTGGCCCTTTGCCGCTTCAGCGATGCGGATGTGGTGCGCCATCCGCTCGTCCAGCGGCTGGTCCAGGCCTACGCTCGATGCGACCGCGAGCCCATTAGGGTCCGGGGGCGCCCCCAGCATTGCTGACCCCTGAGCCCATAGGGAGATCCGAACGGATCATGGCCCTCTGGCGGTGCCAGAACTGGCAAAATGGTTCCAGTTCGCCAAGCCTGAGCCATGCCGGCCAGCAGCAATTTCCAGCAAGCCATCCGGGAGGCCAACCATGGCTCTTTGGTAGGCCCCAACGTAGTGAACCGTGCCCTTCCCTACGTGGGCGGGGGCATGGTTCTCACCGCCGCCGGCGTGATGGGCGGCTTGGCCTTGATGGCCAGCAACGCCGCCCTGTTCATGCCCCTGTTCTGGGTGGCCTTGATTGGCAACTTCATCCTGTTCTTCGTGGCCCAGAACGTGGCCAACAAGGGCGACAACGCAACGGCTCTGCCGCTGCTTGCCGCCTACAGCCTGCTTACCGGCTTCACGTTGAGTGGCATCGTCAGCTACGCCATCGCCAGCGCCGGAATCGGTGCCGTTGGCACAGCGGCTTTGGCCACGGGCCTCACCTTCATCGCCGCCTCGGTGATCGGCCGCAGGATGAGCGACAGTGTGGGCCAAGCCCTTGCAGGGGCAGTCGGCTTGGGAATTGTAGGCCTGATCTTGGCCATGCTGATTCAGGTTGTAGGCAGCATTTTTGCGCCGGCAGTGTTTTCAGCCGGAATCTTTGAACTGCTGATTGCTGGTTTTGGCACGGTTCTGTTCGTGGGAGCCGCATTTGTGGACTTCTACACTATGCCAAGGGCCTATCGTGACGACCAGTACCTATCTGGCGCACTAGGTATGTACCTGACTTATATTAACTTATTCGTTTTTGTGCTCCGCCTCATCATTGCACTTCAGGGAGGTGGACGGCGCGACTGAGAACTGAGGAAGTACTAGTATGTGCTGTTTTTCGGCCCCAACCCTTTCCTGGGTCATGCAAAGGTTTGTAGCCTGGTCCAGATGTGCTTTAATTGAGTTGATCGGCTCTGTTGGCCGCCAATCTATCTGGTGTGTAACTTGCATGCACCCAGAACCCATCTGCCCCACTTCTTCGATCTGCATGCTGCATCCAGCCCATGCCAACCCGTCGATCGCCCGGTCGATGGGCTTTTTTTTACCGAGGATCTGGGATCTGTAGCCAACGATTTAGGCAAGGCAACAAATTTTCAAGTCCTAGTCCAACTCCACCTGCCCTTCAGCTTGAACCCAGCGCTTTATGACAAAAACAGCTCTGATTACTGGCATAACGGGGCAAGACGGTAGCTACTTAACGGAATTGCTGCTCGAAAAGGGCTATATTGTTCATGGCATCAAAAGGCGATCCAGCAGCTTCAACACCGAAAGAATTGACCACCTTTACCAAGACCCCCACGAATCGGATCCCCGTCTGGTACTCCACTACGGAGACCTTACCGATTCTACCAACCTCATTCGCATCATCCAGCAAATTCAGCCAGACGAAATCTATAATCTTGGCGCCCAAAGTCACGTCGCAGTCAGCTTTGAAAGTCCGGAATATACGGCCAATTCAGATGCGCTAGGAACGCTACGCATTCTTGAAGCCGTGCGAATTCTTGGCCTGATCAACAAAACTCGCATCTACCAAGCCTCCACCTCCGAGCTGTACGGTCTAGTCCAGGAAATTCCCCAAAAAGAAACAACCCCGTTCTACCCAAGAAGCCCGTACGGAGTCGCGAAATTATACGCATACTGGATAACCATAAATTACAGGGAGTCCTATGGCATGTATGCCTGCAACGGTATCCTATTTAACCATGAGAGCCCCCGTCGCGGCGAAACATTCGTTACCCGAAAAATCACGCGTGGCCTTGCCAGGATAGATGCCGGCCTGGATCATTGCCTCTACATGGGTAACCTCGACTCCCTCAGGGACTGGGGCCATGCAAGAGACTATGTCGAGATGCAATGGCTGATGTTACAGCAGGAAAAACCGGAAGATTTTGTTATTGCAACAGGTCGTCAAGAATCGGTGCGCCATTTCATTGAACTAACGGCCACCCAGCTCGGTTGGGGGGGGATTCAATGGACTGGTCAAGGAATCGATGAAACAGGCTCTAGAGTTGATACTGGAGCCATCGTTATACGTATTGATCGCCGCTACTTTAGGCCTGCCGAAGTGGAAACCCTGCTTGGCGATCCAAGCCAAGCCAAGTTAAAATTGGGCTGGACTCCAAAAATAACCCTGGAAGAACTGGTGACAGAAATGGTAAAGGCTGACCGCGAAGAAGCGGCGAAAGAAGCCCTGCTGTTAAGGGAAGGGTTTAAAGTGGTCGGTTCTATGGAAAATCCACCTCAAGTATCTTAGATTTAATTATGGAAACCCTACTCAGCCCTACCGACCGCATTTTCGTTGCCGGCCATCGTGGCATGGCAGGCTCCGCGATTGTGCGCCGACTCCAGAGCGGTGGTTACGGACAACTCCTCACCGCTAATCGCGACCAAGTTGACCTGCGGGACCCCTCCGCCACCACGGCTTGGTTTGCACAAAATAAACCTGATGTAGTCGTTCTTGCAGCTGCACGGGTGGGAGGGATTCATGCTAATGCCACCTACCCTGCCGACTTTTTGCTCGACAACTTAAAAATCCAAAATAATGTCATCGAAACAGCCTGGCGCCATGGAGCAAAAAGATTGCTCTTCCTTGGCAGCAGCTGCATCTATCCTAAATTTGCTAACCAGCCAATTCGGGAAGATTCCCTGCTCACTGGATCCCTTGAGCCCACGAATGAATGGTATGCTATTGCCAAAATCACTGGAATCCAGCTATGCCGCGCCCTGAAGCTTCAGCATGGCTTTGATGCGATTAGTCTGATGCCAACAAATCTGTATGGCCCCGGCGATAATTACCACCCCGTTAATAGCCATGTCTTACCGGCCCTGATCCGCCGCTTTTATGAAGCAGCATCCGGGAATGCCGATACGGTGACCTGTTGGGGAACCGGTACGCCACGTCGAGAATTTCTCCATGTCGATGACCTGGCTGATGCGGTAGTCTTTTGCCTTGAACACTGGCGGCCTTCCGATCAAGAAACCCAGTTCCTTAACGTCGGCACAGGAAAGGATCTGTCGATTCGTGAGCTAGCCGAACTGGTGGCAGATGGTGTGGGATACTGCGGAAAATTAGTTTGGGATAGTTCGAAACCAGATGGCACCCCCCGCAAACTTCTAGATGTGAGCCGGCTCTCCGCCTTGGGCTGGTCCGCTAGCATTCCTCTGGAACAAGGTCTTCGCTCAACGATTCTCGACTACGTTCAGCATCAGTTGTCAGGTCATGAGGTTCGACTATGAGAGTTCTAGTCACAGGTGGAGCTGGTTACATCGGTAGCCACGCTGTCCGAGCCCTCACAAGGGCTGGGCATCAACCCTTAGTGCTTGATAATCTAGTTTACGGCCATGCGGACATCGTGCGCGACGTTCTAGGCGTCCCACTGGTGAACGGACAAGTTGGCAACCCTGATGTGTTGCAACCACTGCTGAAGGGAACCCATCCTGACCTCGTTGGCAGCGTCTTTGAAGCTAAAACGATTGAAGCCGTTTTGCACTTCGCAGCCTATGCCTATGTGGGCGAATCGGTTGCGGATCCGGCCAAGTACTACCGCAACAATCTGGGCGATACTCTCACCCTATTGGAAGCACTGGTTGGAGGTGATCATCCAATCCCGATAGTTTTTTCATCCACCTGTGCCACCTACGGTCCTCCCCAAAGCATACCGATGACCGAGGGTCATCCCCAAGCACCGATCAATCCCTACGGTCGCAGCAAATGGATGGTAGAGCACTTGCTACGTGATTTCTGCAAAGCCTATGGACTCCCTAGCGTCATTTTCCGCTACTTCAATGCCGCTGGCGCTGACCCCGATGGAGACCTCGGAGAGGACCACGACCCAGAAACCCATTTGATACCCAGAGTGCTCGATGTCATGAGTGGTAGAGAATCCTATCTGCAAATTTTTGGCGACGATTATCCCACCCCCGATGGCACATGTATTCGTGATTACATTCATGTCAGTGACCTGGCCGATGCACATGTTCTGGGATTAGAGCGACTGTTGCGACTTCGGGAACGTAACGAGTTGCCCAACGAACCACTTATCTACAATCTTGGCAACGGCACCGGCTATTCTGTTCAACAAGTGATTGAGGCTGCTAAATCGGTTACGGGTAGGGGTCTGCTTGCCCATGTTGCCAAGCGACGGGAAGGCGATCCTGCCCAATTGGTGGCCAGTGCCGAGCGGGCTCGGGTCGAACTGGGCTGGCGGCCCAGGTACCCAGAGCTCCACACGATCATTGATCATGCCTGGAGGTGGCACCAGCGACGCCACTTAAGTTAAGGATTTCTGGCTTGGGCCGTGACCACGGCCTGGCTAGGGGTTCGCCGATAAATACCCCTTGGCCTGGCATCGCTACGCTGCGCCAGTAGGCCTCGATCAAGGTGTCGCCCCGTCTGTAGTAAGATAACAATAAGCCCGGATCAGGAAACTTAGCGGGGAAATTACAGGGCTCAACAACTGCGCCATAGCTTGCTGTAGCTCCGGCCTCTAGCCAGCGTAGGGCACTCATCTGGGGGCTATCCGTAAGTTGGCCACCCAAGGACGTCAAGTGATCTGCAATGGCACCAGGACGGTAGTGGTTAGTAGCGATCGCTGGAACAGAGGCAAGACCGGTGAAGTACCCCATGACGTCAGGTGCCGAGCTTAAAAAATCCTGATCTAGCAGTTTTATCCTTAAGTCGGGAATGGACATCTGGCTGGCTCGTAGAAATTCCTGGTGGCGAGAACTACGCTTATAATCACTAGTATTGAGAAGATACACCGTACCTGGTGGTGCCGTGCCATCGGCCGCCAAACCGCGATCGATCAGGGATCTTGCCTTCGCTTCCGAGCTAGCCGCCAACAGCATGGAGGGCCGAATCCGCAAGACATCCCATGGTCTATCCACGTCACCTCTGGCATAATAGGGACTCACCTGAGTAACTCGGCATCCAACAGCGCACCAACGGGAATGGAGTCCAAAAGTGAAGGCACTGGTGATCGATTGACAGCCAACCCGGTAGGGCTGAGCCCAGGCAAGGGCATACACCTGAACATGGGCAGGAGTCTGGCGCAGCAACTGGCGCCTGATTGCAACGAAACGCGCTGGATCGAGATTCGTACGCCCTGGAGAGAAGCGAACGCGCAGAACCTGGCTAGGAGGGATTTGGCGAGAGCGTTGGTAATAGGTGCCGATCGCTTCGCTCAGAGGATCCTCGTTGTTGATCACCACGGCGAGGGAGCGTGCATCCAAGGGGCCCCAGTCCTGCTGCTGGCTTGATAGCAGTCTCAAAGCGGGATAGGGACGATCCATGGCCAAGGCCAAACCCGTCCAGATCGCGACCAGGCCAAACATTAGCCATTGGCCTCGACGAAAACTGGCGATTTTACCATCCATGGGAACTAGAGGTGACAGGAGCAGGTGACTTCCAAATTTGGCCCCATCAGCGGCATCAAGCAACAATCTATCCTAAATCTATATTGGATTGCCAGCAAACAACTTAGTTTGAAGCTCGGAGCTTTACACTGTTGTTTCTTGTCGTAGGATTTCATTCCATTCGACCCAGTCTTGCCGTTCTCAGCCCATCGATCAACGCTAGTCGATTTCTGCAAAGACTGGAGTAGGATTGAGCGGAGATAGGTTGCAGGCGCTGCAAATCTGCCGGACATTTACTGCGTCGTTTGCCAAATCCGTTACTATGCAGCCAGTTCCGGTAGGCAAGTCAAGCTAGCTTCTGCTTGCAAGCCAGAATCCCCCGGGTCGATAACGACGGATCGCTAATAGTGAGCGAAGCAAGCTCTTGCAGGCCTTGAATGACCCTTGCCATGATCAATGCATTGCGCTGCGGACATCTGCTAGATTGCCGTTGGCTGAGCAAGTTTTCGCAGGTCAGATGGGCTCTCGCGATCACCTGATCCGATGATCATGCAATGATGTGGAACCCAACGTCTCTCAACGCCAACTCGCCTAAATGCCGTTGATGTTTTCTTCCAGTCCAAACCCCTCTCCTGGCTCCCAAGGGTCTGAGTCCACCAAGCTCACGGTCCATGGCTACTGCGATCTAGACCATCAACAGTTGCTCCAGCTGGCCGCCAGGCAGGAGTTCGAGCGGCTTCGTCAGCTTCGCGGCGAATACACCTTGGTATTCGAGGAAGGTCGCAATTGCACCATTATAACATCTCCCATTGGGGCGATGCACTACTTTTATGCTTGGGCGGCGAATTCGTCAAGTGGCTTCATTCATGGTCGTCGGATCGTAGACATCCTCCAACGCGCACGCCTCGACTGGACCTGGAATTGGCAAGCCCTTGGCGATTTATGCCAACTCGAAAATCTCACAAATAACGCGACTCTCCATCCAGATATCAAACGTGTTCCGCCAGGTAGCCTGCTGCAATTTAACAGCGGCCAATTAAGGATTGACTCACGATCGGCTATCGATTCGCTCGGTACCCAAGTGCCAAATCCAGCCCGAGCTGTTCAGGCTCTTAATGATGAAGTCGCTAGGATATCTGGCTCGAATCCTTACCTATCCCTCTCGGGGGGTTTCGATTCGCGTGTGATCCTTAGTTCCTTGCTTAGGCAAGGGATCAAGCCCCACCTGATCACCATGGGCACCGATGAGTGCTCTGATGTCTGCGTGGCAAGGTCTATTGCCAGCCGCTTCGGACTGAAGCATGATCTGGTAAGGATTGATCTCGACGATTTTCTTGCCCATGGGCATGAAGTATCCAGTCTTACCAACGGAACCAAGACGGCCTGGCATTGGCACACCTATCTCTACCCTCTGAAAGCCGGTATACCAAGCGGCAGTACTTTCTTTGTTGGCACCCTCGGTGAGTTTGCCCGCTCTTATTATTTTGATCGTGGCCAGCTAGGTCGTCTTGGTGACCAATACCCACGCCAAGCCCTCAACCGCTTCTGGGGATTAAAACTGCACCGCCACCCCACATTTCTATCCCATGAGCTGCAAGGTCTAGCTCCTCAATTTGCTGCCCAACTCCAAGAGAATGGGATTGCGGCCCGCGCTAGCAGGCTGAAAACCTACTGCCACAATTCCTTCCTGCCAGGATTAACTCGTTACTATTTTGAGCAACGGGTACCCAATTTCTATGCCAACGGTATCGCAATGTACCAGGCATCTAGCCAGTGGAGATCGCCCTTTCACAATAAAGAGTGGCTAGAGGCAATCTGGAATCTTAAACCAGGCTGGAAGTTGGGGTCCAACTGGCACCGCTATGCGATTCAGCAAAACTGTCCGGAGCTGCTTGAATTCCCTGAAGAAAATGGCTTTGACCCAAATCGCATGTTAACCAAAGCACCACCGCTCTATTGGACATCGCTAATGCGACGAACTCCTTACGTTACCTATGACCGCAGCAGTGGTTGGTACCGCCAAGAGCAGCTTCAGGACTCCCTGACGTCTAACCTTGCCGCGATTGATGACCTGATCGATCCGGCCACTGTTAAGTCAATCCTTGCTGAGCACAGAACTGGTACGGATAGAACGCGTAGTCTTGCCTTTCTGCTCACCATGGCACGCTGGAAACAGGTCCTCTCGGATCGGAACCAATGAGCATGGCTCGAACCAACAATGGGGTTAGCACTGCCTGCAGCCATCTATATGGATGGTCTGCCGCTAATCCAGCGGCAGAAGCTCTCGAGGCAGCAGAACGGATCATAGCAATGAAGAATCCACCTCGCTTCTCAGTCGTCGTCCCAACCCTGAATCAGGGGGATATGATCGAAGACACTTTGCTTTCGCTGATTCATCAAGACTACCCAAACCTTGAAATCATACTCGTCGATGGTGGTAGTACCGACAACACTATGGCTGTGGTTGATCGGTATCGAGACCATATCTGCGCCGTAGTCTCTGAGCCCGACAGGGGTCAGTCAGATGCCATCAACAAGGGTTTCCGCTTGGCTAGCGGTGATATTCTATGCTGGTTAAACTCAGATGACTATTTTTTGCCCGGCGCACTCCATCACGTGGCTGACTGTTTTGCGGCAGACCCCAGGGTTCGTTTTGCTGTTGGTGCCGGTGATGTAATCAGCAAAGATCACCACTTTCTCCGCCATATCCCTCCCCTGCCGATGACGGAAGAAACGATGTTGAACTGGAAATACGATCGCTGGGTCATGCAGCAATGCTGTTTTTGGACCCGAAGTCTGTGGCAAGAAGCGGGTGGGGTGGATGAGCAGCTGCACCTGCTTATGGACTATGATCTATGGTTTCGTCTATCGCGAATCAGCCAGGCGGCTATGATTAAAGAAAAGCTGGCGGTTATGCGATATTATCCCGATGCCAAAACCGTCAAGCAGAATAATAAAGCAACCGAAGAACTTGCCTACGTCTATGCCAAGAATGGAGCCCATCAGGCCCTCAGGGAGCAGGTTGCCGAATTGATGGCAGACCGTGCCTCGACAGAGGCTTATCTGAATCGCATCCATGCCAGTATGCCTGTACGCTTGCTCAAACGCCTGTCCGCCTTCCCGCTTCAGGGTCAACCAGGGTCATGACGTCACCCATTCTTTACATTGGCATTACTAGTTGGAATAGCCAGCTCTTTTTGCCCTCCTGTCTTGATTCGCTACGCCGCACCACCGATGCCGCAAATATACATATATGCGTACTTGATAACGGTTCAACCGACGCTTCCGCCAAGATCGCCAGTGACTTTGGGGCTGAAGTCCTGGTTCGCAGCTGCACGCAGCCGGAAGCTCTGCAGGAGTTAGTGCAACGATCCTCTGGTCAATACACCCTGTTGCTCCATGCCGATGTGATTTTGCTGGCCTCCGATTGGTTGGAGCGTTGCACGGCCAAATTGACAGGCAGCACCGTGCTGATTTCTCCTGAAGATGTCGGCTGCGGCCCGCTCACCCGTCCCTTTGGAGCAGGGATGCCGGAAAGCTCCTTTATGTTGTTTACTACCGAAGGTTTGCGAAGGGCCCAGCGCTTTGTCTGGCGTCGACGCTTTCGCATGCCTTTCCCTCGTCGAGAATTCGATTTTTCCGGCAGCCACGTTACCCACAACATTCCCCTCCGGCTGGCGCAACGCGGCCTCAATTGGCAACCGATGAATGTCTACGTCTCCAATCTAGAGGCTCGACCTTTATTCAGCCCTGATCCAAGCACTACCCTTTGGACTGATGAGCTCGGCTATCTCCGCTATGGATTGGGTAACTTCTACGGCATCGATGGTCAGATTACCCATTACCACAACTGGTACGACCGTGTAGCCACGTCCAACAGGGATGCCACCAAGCCGCCCAATACATCTCAACGCCGGGAATTCCCGGCCGACTTCATCAACGCCTACTCCCAGCGTTTTCTTGCGGATTACCGGGCCGGCACGGTGGATCTCCCTAGGGACTTCCGCACTGTCCGTATTCCGACCGCCCTGTGAAGCCATGCTGAGCTCCCCACGGCGACGCCAGCCCAAGGCCGCCCATTTCCTCCTGGTGCCGGAGCTGCTTTACTCACCCCCTAACCGCGCCATCATCGAAGCCCTGCTCAGCTGCGGCTATGGGGTGCATGTCTTTTCCCCAGGAACACCGGCCGATCCATCCGGTTACGGATCAAACGTACAGACCCATCGGGCCGAATATTCCAACCGCTGGCTCAGCCGTCATCTGCTCGATCCCCGCTGGTGGTCGTTCGACTGCTTCTCCGGCACCAGTGAGGATCCCCTTGCCGTTGTAGGGCTGCTGGCTGCTTTGAACGGCAAACCCAGTTTTGCCCTGGTCGATGAAATCAAGTCGGGTGCCTATCGCGGCAATAGTCCGGAACGCTGGAAACAACTTTGTCGTTGGGCGATGCGCCGGGCCCGCTTCACCATCGTTAACGACGATTCGCGGGTGGCCCTGCTCAAGGACTATGCCGGCCTGGCCCCCCAGGCTGACGTGGTGGTCTACCCCGGCTGTTTTCACCAACCCCCTCCGCCCGATCCCGCCATCCGCAGTTCGCTTCGCCGCCGCTGGGGGTTGCCGGAGCAGGCTTTGGTCATTGCCTCCTCGGGGGCCTTCAACCTCACGGCTGGAGCCGATTGGCTGGTGCAAGCCCTCCAGGAAGAAACCAGCCTGCATGCGGTGATTCAACCCCTTGCCGTCAGCCCCCTTTGCCTGTTTTTACTCCAGCGGCTTGGCCTCGATGCACGCCTCTACCTGCAGCAAGAGCGCTTAAGTTGGCAGGAAGCCTGGCAATCTGCAGTGGCTCTCGATATTGGCCTTGCGATCTACACCAACCCGGCACCTCAGTTCCAACACATGGGCACCAGCTCCAATCGCCTTTGCATGTTTATTGCCATGGGAGTTCCCGTCATCGCTAGCCGTCAGGAAAGCTTCCATTTCATAGAAGAGTACGACTGCGGTGTTTTGGTCGACAACTACGATGAATTCCTGGCTGCGATTCGGCACATAGGCCAGAATCTTGACCGCATGCGTCAGAACTGCTACCGCTGTTTCGGTGAGTACATTATGCCTCCTGAACGCTATCCCCGGCTTCGCCAAGCGATCGCCTCGATCCAAGCCACCTGAACCCTTGAATACCTCCTCTTCTGTGACTTCCACGGGTAATCTCAAGTATCAACTATACGTACGCGCCCGGCAAGCCTCTTGGATGTTGCGGCGTAGGATCCCTTCATCGTTGATTCCCCCCAGGCTCGACCTCTCTAAGGCTCTAGCGATTGGTGTGACAACCTATAGCGAACGCTACGAAAGCTTCTTCAAGCCTCTCTATCAATCCCTCAGCCGGATCTTCCCAGAGGTGCCGCTCACCATCGCTGTCAATGGCCATGGCAGCGCCGAGTCCCAATCGCGCTATCTGCAGCGATTCGAGCGGGAGATCTGCCAATCAGCTCCTGCGCACCACCACTTCGTTCTCCATGACCAAGCCCATGGCCTGACCACCCTTTGGAACGCCATGCTGGCCGCCCCGCCCCAGCCCAGGCCCCTGCTGATCCTCAACGATGATCTACGGGTGCATGCATGGCTGCGGCGCTGGGCAGAAGCCTTCCCCTGGTCGAGGGTGGAACTCGAGCTGATCAACAGTTCTTGGTCGCACTTCGTGATCGCCCCCAGCACCCTGGACCGGGTGGGGGCCTTCGACCCCGGATTTCCTGGCATCGGTTTTGAGGACATGGATTACACCGCGCGAGCTGGCCTGGTTGGCGTGCCGATTGGCAATCACCTCTGCGGCTATCTGCGCCATCAAGATCACAAACCTCAGACCACCTCCTTTGATCAGATCTCCGGGCGGGTTTGGGGCAAGTACACCTCGGCCAACCAGTCCCATTTCGCCGACCAATGGCAGGAATGCCCACCCGATCAAGGCGTATTCATTAAGCAAATCCAAACCCAC
The DNA here is from genome assembly GCA_903858015.1 of uncultured cyanobacterium. Lineage (GTDB taxonomy): Bacteria > Cyanobacteriota > Cyanobacteriia > PCC-6307 > Cyanobiaceae > Cyanobium. Next base: position 24,067 of record CAIOGZ010000036.1, on the reverse strand, counting down.
GTGCGGGCCCGACGCCCCGTCACCTGCTTCGCGCTGCCTTTGATCCCGGCTGGGGCATGGCGGGGGTCCGTGCTTTACCCCGATCGACCGACGTGAAACTTCTCTACGTTGCTCCATCGGCCTATCTGCTTGGGGGCGTCCAGGACTGGCTTGCGGATCTGGTGGCTGGCCAGAGGGCCTTGGGCGCAGCGGTCACGGTCGCCGTTCCAGACGATGCGCTCCATCAGCTTCGGCCCTATGCCGAGCGTTACCCCCAACTCCAACCAATCCCATTTCGAAATCCCAGCGGCAGTCCCGTGGGACGCATCCACGCCCTGGAGCGATTGCTGCGTGCCCATCCGGAGCATCTCGTTGTGGGCGTCAATATCGCGTCGCTGTTCCCTGCGGTCCGCAGGCTTAGGCAACTGGGGGACTTCCGCGGCAAGCTGGTCATGACCCTGCACGCCATCGAACCCGAATACTTCGCAGATCTTCAGGAGCACCACGATATCCTCGACGGCTTGGTGGTGACGAACCGACTGAGCGCTGCCTTGGCCAAGCACTTGGGGGGCATCGCCAGCGACCGGGTGCTCTATGCCCCCTATGGGGTGTCCCTGGACGGCAGGGCTGGTCCCCTTGTCCCATCGCGGCAACCAACTGGCTTGACTTTAACCAACGGCAATGTGAATGAGCTAAAGATCGCCTGGGTGGGTCGGCTGGAGAGGGAGCAGAAACGGGTGCAAGACATCGCTCCTATCCTTACAGCGCTCGATGGCCTGGCCACGCCATTTCGCCTCACCATCGCCGGGGATGGCCCAGAACGCACCAATCTGGACCAGGCCTTGGCGACCTGGATTGATCGCGGCCAGGTGAATTTCACCGGACCGATCACCCGGCAGCAGCTCCAGGATCGGGTCTACCACTGCAACCAAGCCCTGCTGATCACATCGCAATGGGAAACCGGCCCGATTGTGGCCTGGGAGGCGATGGCCGCTGGGATGGCGGTCGTGGCAAGCCGCTACGTGGGATCAGGCGTCGAGGCAGCCCTTGTTCACAACCAGACGGCCCTGTTGTTTCCTGTCGCGAATGGCCAGGAAGCAGCCTGCCAACTGTCCCGGCTCACAAATTCGGCCCTGCTGCGAGAATTGGCTGCAGCCGGTTCCGATCTGGTGGAACAACGCTATTCGCGTCAGGCTTCCCTGGCGGCCTGGATGCAGGCCTTTCAAACCGTCTTGGAGTTCGCCCCTCTGCCAGCGCCGGGCTTGCCCCCCCCCCCTTGCCGCTGCCGGCGGCCTCGATCGCCGCCTCGGTGTGGAAACGGCCGAACGGCTGCGGCGATTTTTAGGCAGGCGGTTTCGCCATCGCGAGGCCGGCAGCGAATGGCCCCATAGCGGCCATCCTTCCAGTGCCCCGCTCGCCCTGCTGGAGCTAGCCGCAGGGCTAGATCGCCGCAGCCCTGGCCATGAGTGAAGCAAGTCGCCCGGCCCTACGGGAACAGCTTGGTGTGTGGTTGAAAGATCGCTGGCGCTGGGAACGGGCCCTTCGTTCACGGTCGCGCCGCTATCTCGGCTTGACCAATCGCAGCGAAAGCCTGGAGCCGGCGCCTGACGGCAGCGGCTATCGCTGCTGCTGGGCCTACACCTCACGCCTGCATGCCCCGTTGGTCCAGTCCAGACTCGGGCAACGCCTGCTGCAACGCTGCTTGGCGGATGCGCCAATAGAACGGCGCAGCGCTCCTAACCCCCACAGCGGCGACCCCGATCTGAGTGTGCTGATCGGCCACCGGGGCAGCGAACGCTTGCCCCTGCTGCTGGCCACCCTTGAATCCCTGGCCGCCCAAGAAGGGGTTCATTTGGAATGTCTGGTGATTGAGCAGGACACCACCGCCCGGATCGCTGCCGCCCTGCCCGCTTGGGTCCGCCACATCCATGCGCCCCTGCCTAATCCAGGGGCGCCTTACAACCGCTCCCATACCTTTAATGTCGGGGCCCGGGAGGCCCGCTCAGGGGTATTGCTACTCCATGACAACGATATGTTGGTGCCCCGAGGTTACGCCCAAAGAATCCTGCAGCGCATCGGCGCCGGTTACCAGATCGTGAATCCTAAGCGGTTTATCTTTTACCTCCATCAGGGCCATAGCCAAGCGGTAATTAATTCTACGGCCGCCTTTGATCTTCGCCCAGCCGAGTATATTGTTCAAAATCTGGAGGCTGGAGGTAGCATGGCAATCACGGCCCAGGCCTACGCCAGCCTCGGTGGCATGGATGAGGATTTCAGGGGCTGGGGTGGGGAAGACAATGAGTTCTGGGATCGCTGCCTCACCTTGCCAACCTGGACTTGGGGCTATGAACCGATCGTGCACCTCTGGCACCGCAGCCAACCACTGAAAGGTGAACGCGACAATCCCAACCTCGGGCGGGCCCGCACCATGCTCCAGCTCCCTGCGCAAGAACGCATCCAAAGGTTGCGGCATCGGTCCAGTGAAACCAACCATGGAACCTGATCCCTCAATGGCCTTCCCAGCGCGAGACCCTGCCCTGGTCAGCACCATCATCCCGGTGCACAACCGCCCGGCTCTCCTGAGGGAGGCCGTGGCCAGCGTGCTGGCCCAGACCTACCGGCCGATCGAGATCGTGATCGTGGACGACGGCTCCACCGACGACACAGCAGCCGTGGCCGACGAACTAGCCCGGCTCAGCAGCATCCCAATTTTTGTGATTCGCCAGGCCAATGCAGGACCGGGAGCCGCCCGGCAGCGGGGATTGGATCAGGCTAAGGGCAGCTTCATCCAGTTCCTGGATTCCGACGACCTGCTGTTACCGCCCAAGTTCGCAGCCCAGGTGGAGGCCCTCCAACGTCAGCCCGAGTGTCAGATCTGCTACGGCCCCAGCCTGGAAGAAAATCACGCCCTGCGGCCCGTTCAACGGCAGGGCCCAATGCGGGCGACGGGTATGGTGCGCCGCACCCTGTTTCCTTATTTGCTTGTCGAGCGCTGGTGGACCACGAGTTCGCCGCTCTATCGCCGAGCGCTGCTGGACCAGATCGGTCCTTGGCGTAGCTGGATTAATGAGGAGGATTGGGAATACGACGGGCGTGCTGGCGCCACAGGTGCTGCCCTAGCCTGGGTACCGATGGAAGTGTCTGTACGCCGCATTCATTTGGGAGGAGGCCACCTCAGCGATCGGGGCTGCGAGGATCCCCGCAAACTGGCCCACCGAGCCATGGCCAAAGCCTCCCTTTTCAATTGCGCCAGGCAGGCGGGTGTCAGCAACGACAGCAACGAGATGCGTTTTTTCTCCCGTTCCGCTTTCCTGCTCAGCCGCCAGTGCGGTCTGGCTGGGGTCCCGGGGCCATCCCGCAACCTCTTTCAACTCGCCTTGGAGGCGTCCACCCCTGAGGTCCGAGCAAGCCTCGAATATCGTCTGTATCGCGTCTTGGCCAAGCTGCTCGGTTGGTGCGGGGCTGCCCGCCTGAGTGTCTACCTTCATGGTTTGCTCACAAAGCTGCGGGGGGGGCGTCATGCCAACTGAATTGGCTTCGCCGCTCGTCTCGGTGGTGATGGGGGTGCGCAACAGCGCCGACTCTCTCCCTTGGACATTGGCCTCCCTGACGCAGCAAAGCGGGGTTGATTTTGAGATTGTGGTGGTGAACGACGGTTCCACCGACGACACCGGAGAGATTCTGGCGGACCTGGCTGGGCGGGATGCCCGCCTTCGCGTGCTCACACGGCCCTCTCAAGGCCTTACCCGATCCTTGATCGAAGGCTGCGCCCTCGCCAGGGGCTCCTTCATCGCTCGCCAAGACGCAGGTGGGGATCGATCCTTACCCGGTCGCCTGGCCCGGCAGCTGTCCTGCCTGCAGGATCATCCCGAGGCCAGCCTATGCTCCACCCACGCGAGTTTGGTGGTGCCCGAGGGAGTCACCGCGGCCGTCAACACCGTGGACGAAACAACCCTGGCCGATGGCTTGACCGGCCCTGCTTACCACGGATCAGTGATGATGCGCCGCAGCGCCTACGACCAGGCGGGGGGCTACCGCGCCGCTTTCTATTATGCTCAGGATATCGATCTCTGGAGCCGGATGGTCGAACTGGGGCCCCATCTGGTGGTACCTGAACTCCTTTATGAGGCAACCCTCTCGCCAGGTTCGATCAGCGGCAGTCGCCGCCAGGAACAGCAACAGTTCCATGCCCTGATCGTGGGGGCTACCGAAGCCCGCCGCTCCGGTGATCCCGAGCAGCCCTGGCTGGCCCAGGCGGAAGCGCTCAGCGATCGTTGCCGTCATGCTCCAAGCAATCCCCTGCGGGAAGCCGAGGGCGCCTACTTCATCGGAGCCTGCTTGCTTGCCAAGCATCCAGATTTGGCTCGAAGCTATCTGCGCCAGGCGTTGAAACTCAACCCCTGGCACTGGAAGGCGAGGCTTAAGTTGACAGGGTTTCGATGAGGATCACCGTCGCCATTGTCACCTACGGCCGTGATCAAGTGCTGGTCGACAGCCTGAACGCTTTGTTTGCCCTTGATCCACCGCCCTGGGAGGTGGTGGTGGTCGATCAGACCCCCCGGCACGACAAAGCAACAGAGTTGCAGCTGGCGGCCTGGCACCAGGAGGGTCGGCTGCGTTGGTTTCGTTTGCCAAAACCAGCGATCACCCCGGCGATGAATCGAGCGTTGCTGGAAGCCAGAGGCGAAAGGGTGTTGTTCGTCGATGACGACATCATTCCGGACCCCCTGCTCCTGGTGGCCCATCAACGGGCCGCCCAAGCGGTTCCCGAGGCGCTGGTGGCGGGCAGGGTTCTGCAAACCTGGCATCAGGGGAAGCCCGACCCTGATGACTCTATTTTCCTATTCAATAGCCTCAAGCGTCAACAGGTAAAAGAGTTCATCGGCTGCAACGTCTCGATGCCCCGAAGACTCGCCCTGGAGATCGGAGGATTTGACGCCAACTTTGTCAAGGTTGCCTACCGCTTCGAGGCGGAGTTCTGCCATCGCTGGCTCAGCGCCGGTCTTCCTATCCATTACGAACCCGATGCCCTGATTCACCATCTCAAGACCAGCCAGGGCGGCACCCGTAGCTACGGCGAACACCTCACAACGCTCCAGCCCGACCACGCCGTGGGCCGCTACTACTTTTTGCTGCGCACCCGAAGGGCCGCCGCCGCCTGCGGGGGATCGTTCCGTGCCCTCCTGCAATCGGTGCGTACCCGCCACCATCTGCGCCACCCCTGGTGGATCCCAGCCACCCTGGTGGCCGAACTGCGGGGCCTGGCCTGGGCCCTCAAGCTCCATGGCCGCGGCCCTGCCCTGCTGGCATCCCGGGCCCCCAGGCTGCTGATTGTGGGTAGCCATCCGGTGCAGTACCACACGCCTCTGTTTCGAACCCTGGCGGCGGATCCGAGCCTCGCTACCGACCTCGTTTATCTTTCCCTGCCAGACGCCCGAACCCAGGGTTTGGGTTTTGGAGTTGAATTCACCTGGGATGTCCCCCTGCTGGAGGGTTACCCATGGCACCGAGCCCGCAGTAGCCGAGGCAAAGGCATTACCAGCGGCTACGGCGGGGTTTGGCTAGCGAATCCCTTCATCGAACTTGGCTGGGGCCCCTCCCGTCAGCGGCCGGACGCCATCTTCCTGACCGGCTGGCATTTCCTCGGCATGGTCCAGGTGCATCTGGTGGCCCAATTGCTCAAGATCCCTGTGATCCTCCGCATGGATTCCAATGGAGCTAGACCCCGGCCCTGGCTCCTCGATCAGATCTATCGACGCCTGTTTGGCGGCGTGGCCGTGGGGTTACCCGTGGGGAAGGCCAATGCCCGTTGGTACCTGAGCAATGGGGTCCCCGCCGATCGCCTGATTGCCTCACCCCACTTCATCGACAACGCCAGCTTCAGCGCCCAGGCCGCCCAGCAGCGCAGTCAGCGGCAGGCACTCCGCCAGCGCTGGGGGATTCCCCAGCAGGCCTTTTGCTTTCTTTTTGCCGGCAAGCTGCAGGACAAAAAGCGGCCGCAGGATCTGCTGGAGGCCATGCGGTTGCTCAAGAACCAGCCCCCCCAGGCCCATGGCCCCGTTCACCTGCTGATCGTGGGGAGCGGCAACCTCGAGAGCGAATGCCGCCGCCTGGTCGAAGCCAACGCGCTGCCGGTGAGCTTCGCCGGCTTCCTCAACCAATCGGAAATTGCGGCGGCCTACGCCGCCAGCGACTGTCTGGTGCTGCCCTCAGACCATGGCGAAACCTGGGGTCTGGTGGTGAATGAAGCGATGGCCTGCGGCTTGCCCGCCGTGGTCAGTGATCTGGTGGGCTGCCAGGAAGACTTGATTGTTGAAGGCGTGACCGGCCTGATCTACCCCTGCCGCGATCCCCAGGCCCTGGCCGGTTGCTTGGCAAGGATGGCCCTGGATCCGGTGGCCAGTACCCGCATGGGCCAAGCGGCTAAGGAAAGGGTGACCCAGGGCTTCACGATTGAGGCGGCTGCCTCCGGTATCGGCGCTGCGGTCAGGCGCGTGATGGGGAGATCAGCAGGTCCATGACAGCCCCACTGCGCGTTTTGCATGTGATCCCCTCGATCAGCCCCCTGCGGGGCGGCCCAAGCAAGGCCGTCCAGGAAATGGTCCAAGCCCTCTGCGGCCAGGGGGTTGATGCCTCGATCCTCACCACCAATGACCACGGCCCGGGCTTAGATCCCTCCCTGCCCACGGGACGCTGGATTGATCGCCATGGGGTGCCCCTGATTGCCTTTCCGCGTTGGAGTCCGCCCGTTCAGGCCCTCAGGGAATTCGCGATCTCCCCAGGCCTAGTCCAGTGGCTATCAAGCCACATCCAGCGCTACGACCTGCTGCATGTGCATGCCATTTTCTCCTTCCCATCCACCTGGTCGATGCGCGAAGCACGCCATGCGGGCATTCCTTACCTGGTGCGGACCATCGGTCAGCTGAGCCCCTGGAGCCTTTCCCAAAGTGAAGGCCGCAAACGCTGGATGCTGCGCTTGGTGGAAGAGCGAAACCTGCAGGGAGCCGCCGCACTCCACTACACAACCGCTGCCGAACGGGATGAGGCTCGCCCCCTGGGGCTGCTCCCCCCTGCCCTGGTCCTGCCGCTTGGGGTTCAGCTCAGCGTCCATCAGCCAAGGGGGGCCAACCAATCGGATGCGGCAGACCGCCGGCTCACTCGCTTCCTGTTCTTATCACGCTTGCACCCTAAAAAGCAGCTTGAACGACTTTTAGAGGCCCTAGCCCTGGTCGCACAACAACGGCCGCAGGCGGCATGGGAGCTGCGCATCGCCGGAAGGGGGGAAGCCAGCTATGAACAGCAGCTGCGGGAACTCAGTAGCCAGCTTGGAATCGCAAGCCGCTGCCTCTGGCTTGGCCACGTGGAGGGAAGGCTGAAAGACCAGGAGCTGGCAGCTGCCGACTGGCTGGTGTTGCCTTCTGCTGCCGAAAACTTCGGCATCGCCGTGGTGGAAGGCCTGGCGGCAGGCACACCTGCCATCCTTTCTCCCCAGGTGGCCGTAGCCGAGATGGTGCAGGCGGCCGGAGCCGGACTGGTGTGCGAAAGTGCGCCGCCCCAACTGGCCTCAACCCTGATGCTTGCCCTGGGCGGCCCCAACGGGGCGACCCGTGAGGCGGCCCGCAAGCTTGCAGCAGAGCACTTCGCTTGGCCAGCCATCGCCAGCAGCCTAGCTTCAAACTATACAAGCATTCTAGACTCTTCCCGAGGCACGAGATCAGCCGCCCGTCTAAATAAAAATCGACCCACATTCAAAGCCATTCCATGACAAGCCTTCTGCTGGTTCTGATGTTTGGAGGCCTCGCCCTCGTTTTGCTAGATGGCAACTGGCGCGGCGGGTTACTGGTGACAGTCGTGATCGGCTTCCTCCAGGATCCCTTGCGGAAGATCACCCCAGGACAGCCCAGTCTCATGGTGGGGCTGGTTCTGATCGCCTTCGTCCTTACCCTAATAGTGATGTACGAAAAAGCCAATGGAACCACTAGTCTACGTGCGATGTTTTGGACGGTGCCCCAAATCCAGGAATGGATTCCGATCTACTTCCTGTTGATCGGAGTACAGTCCCTTAATTCATTGATGCGCTTTGGCAATTTACAGCTTATGGGTTTTGGGGCTGCCTTTTACATAGCTCCAGCGATTGGGCTTTGGGCGGGCTATCTGGTGGGATCCGACCCCAAAACCCTGAAGAAAATCATTAAAATCTATCTAGTCATGGCATCTGTTTATGCGGTCTCCGCTTGGCTAAGCTTTAGGGGCATGAGCAACCCGCTCCTCAGTGAAGTGGGAGAGGGTATTAAAATCACCTTCGAAGGTTTTTCGGCGCAGGGTATTTCAGGTCTGTGGAGAACCAGCGAAATCGCGGCTTGGCACTTCGCCGCAGCGGCATGCTTTTCAATTACCCTCGCGGTCAGTGCCGACAAAAAGTCAGCAAACCAGCTCGGCCTAATTGTTCTTGCAGCAGCATTCACATACCTCACCATCCCTACCGGCCGCCGCAAGGCCGTGGTCTTGGTCCTGGTCTTCACCGCTATCTACCTACTCCTATTTAGCCGCAAGGCATCCGCCGCTTCGAGGGAAAGGGTGATTTCGAGTGTCCTTGGTGGTGCCGCTATGGCCTATGGAGGCTACGCCCTGTTCATGATCAGCTCCAAAGGTGATTCATTTGATCTATACCTCAACCGTGCTGCTACCGCTAAGGATGCAATCTTTGAGCGTTTCCAAGGTCAGGGGATCGGTGCTTTGCAACGAGCCCTTGAAGTTTCCCAGGGACTGGGCTTGGGCGTCGGGGCTGGAGCAAACCTGGGAAACATTAAAATTGATGTATATCAGCGTAATTCGATTCAAGGTCTCTCCTATTCCGTCGAAGGAGGTGGCGGCAGGATCGCAGCCGAGCTTGGCCTACCAGGCTTAATCATTGGAGGGATCATTGTGGTCATGATTCTTCTTTCTATTCGTCGTAATTTTAAGCTTCTTCCTTGGCTTGAGCCCGAAGTGTCTTTCCTGTTGCTGGGCCTGGTCTCGTTTTCCATGGCCAATGTTCTATTCTTCTTTTCTGCTGCTCAAGTCTACTCCGATCCGTTTATCCTGATTCTTCTTAGCCTCGGTTTTGGTGCTTTTCTTGCCATCCCGACCCTGGTCGCCCGCCAGCAGGCTCAATGGCAACTGCTGGAACAACAGCGGTTGCAAGTTCTGGAGCAACAGCGATTGCAGCGCCTGACCCAAAGTTCCTCCGAGATTGTGCCATGAAAGAAAGTCTTGAGCCCAGGCTGCAATCGTTCCGTTCGCTGCCCCGGCTGCCCCTGACAGCCCTGCTACTCACCTGGAATGAAACCGCCAACATCGCGCGCACCTTGGCAGGCCTGAGTTGGGTTCCAGAAGTTCTAGTGATCGATAGCGGCAGCACCGATGGCACCCTTGAGATACTGGCTAGCCGTCCCAACGTGAGAGTTTTGCATCGAACCTTTGACAGCTTCGCCAGCCAGTGCAACTTCGGCCTCGATCAGATCAGTAGTGAATGGGTCCTTAGCCTCGATGCCGACTACGGCGTTCCCTCGCAGCTGCCGATCGCGATGCCGGCCTTGCTGCAGCGAGCCGAACGGGAGAACCTGGCTGGCTACAGCCTGCCCTTCCGTTATTGCATCGACGGCCAACCCCTCCGGGGCTCGCTGCTACCCCCACGCACATGCTTATACCGCACCCGTCAAGGACGCTACCAAGACGAAGGCCATGGACACCGTGTTGGGATCAGTGGCAAAGTGGTTAGCCTCGATTTGGCGATTCTCCACGACGACCGCAAACCCCTGGATCGCTGGCTTGCCTCCCAACAAAAGTACCTTCGGATTGAAGCGGCCAACTTGCTGGCCACCCCCAGCGGACGGTTGTCCCCCATCGATCGACTGCGCAAGCACACCCCCCTAGCCCCCCTGGCTGCCCTGCTGTTCTGCCTGGTGCTGCGGGGTGGCCTGTTCGATGGCAGGGCAGGCTTGACCTACGCGCTGCAGCGCACCTACGCCGAGCTTTTGCTGCTGTTGTGGCTTGGAGAGCAGCGCAGCCGCCGCCAGCGAATCCAAGCGGCAACCAGGGCTGTACCCCAGCTTGACCATCAAGCTGATCCAACGGTTCCCGGACAACATTGAAGAATTGATCACGATGCCGCTTACGCTCGCCAGGTTCCATCCATCGTCACCCATCCCTTCCGATCGATGCCTTCGATCCTGATCACCGGCGGTGCCGGCTTCATTGGCACCAATGCCGCCATCCATTTCGCCTCCAGGGGCTGGATGGTGACGATCCTCGACAATCTCTCCCGCCGAGGCACCGAGAAAAATCTGGCTTGGCTGCTGGAGCAGCGACCGGAGATCGCCTTCCATCAGGTCGATATCCGTGACTTTGAAGCCCTAGCCAAGGTCATGCGTGAGCTAAAACCCTCGATGGTGCTTCACCTGGCGGCCCAGGTGGCAGTGACCACTTCATATACTAATCCGCGCGAAGATTTTGAAATCAATGCGCTCGGCAGCTTCAATGTGATGGAGGCTGTGCGCTTGCAAGCACCAGAGGCCTTCGTTCTCTATGCTTCCACCAACAAAGTGTATGGAGGAATGGAAACCGTGCCCGTGGTCAGAGGAGACCATGGCTACGTCTTCCAGAGCCTTCCCCTGGGTGTTCCTGAGCACCAGCCCCTTGATTTCCATTCCCCCTACGGTTGCTCCAAGGGCGTGGCCGATCAGTACACCATCGATTACGCCCGCATCTACGACCTACAGACCTGCAGCTTCCGCCAATCCTGCATCTATGGGATTCGCCAGTTCGGCATCGAAGACCAGGGTTGGGTGGCCTGGTTCAGCATTGCCGCCCTGCTGGGCAAGCCGATAACCCTCTACGGTGACGGTTGGCAAACGCGTGACGTTCTGAACGTACAAGATCTAGCCCGGGCCTATGAAGCAGCTTGGAACCATCGCAGCACGGTGAGTGGCCAAGCCTTCAACATCGGTGGCGGACCCTCTAACACCCTCTGCCTGCGCGATCTGCTGGGGTTCCTTGAGGAGGAGCTCTCGCTCACGATCACGCCGCGCTCTGGTGCTACTCGGCCTGGAGATCAACCGGTTTTCGTCTGTGACATTCGCAAGGCACAGGAGCTGATGGGGTGGACTCCCCAAGTTGGGGTGAGCGATGGCGTTCGTGACTTGATCCGCTGGGTTCGGGAGAACCGAGAGCTCTTCGACTTCCTGCAGGGATGAGCAGCGGACACCGGCTGCGGGCCCTGATCAGCACGATCGAACCCATCGATGGCGGTGTGCCCACAATGACCCGCTGCATCAGTGGGCTGCTGCAGGAGTTGGGCATCGAGCCGATTTACGCCTGGTATGCCCCCTGGAGCCAACATCCCGGTCTGTCTGTACCGCTCCACGCCTTGGCCAGCGGGCGGCGCCCTGCTGGCTTGCGGCAAACGGCCTATGGCGGCCACGAAGCCCATGCCCTGGGCAGCTGGCTGCCGGAGCTGGAGTTCACCCACTACCTGCCCCGCCGGGCTTGGCGTGAGCTGATCGCCAGCTGCCAGCTGCATCTTTCGGTTACCGGAAATCCCATGTGCGCCTTGCCCTATGCCCGCCTCGGTCTGCCTTTCCTGGCCTGGGTGGCCACCCCCTGGGAGGCGGATCGAGCCAACCGGGTACGGAATTTCAGCTGGCCCCGGCGCCAGCTTGATCAACGCCTGAACGGACCGGTGCTACGTCGCCTGGAGCGCCAGGTGCTGCGTTCCCCCGACGGCCGGATTATGGCCTTGAGCCAGTACACCGCCGACGCTCTGGCAAGGATTGCCGATCGGCCCATGGACGCTGTTCTTTTGATGCCCGTTGACACCTGCACCTTCCATCCCGATCCTGCCGCGGTGGTGCCGTGGCGGCTGGGCTTTGCCGGCCGCTACGGCGATCCACGCAAAAACATCGATCTTCTGCTCAGAACCACCCAACTGCTGCAGGCTCGAGGCGAACCGGTAGAGCTTCATCTCGCTGGCGAAAAGGACCTAGAGCTGCTCCAACCCCGACTGAAGCAACTCGGCATCAGCGGCCAGGTTCGCTGCTATCCCCCCCTGGCCCCAAGCGATCTCGGGTCCTTGCTGCAAAGCCTGGATCTATTCGTAATTCCTTCCCACCAGGAGGGCCTTTGCATTGCGGCGCTTGAGGCGATGGCCTGCGGTGCGCCTGTAGTCAGCACCCGTTGTGGAGGGCCAGAGCAATATGTGGTGGCTGAGCGCACCGGCCAGCTCGTGGATGCCGAGCCAGCGGCCATGGCCAACGCCATCGCCGCTATCGCCGCCGACCGCCCCCGCCGGGCCCGCTTGGCGAGCGGCGCCCTGGGCTGGGTGCAGGATCAGGCCAGTCCAGCTGCCGCCCGGGCCACCTTCCGCAGCCAGCTGCGGGCTACCTGGCCAAGCTTGGCCAGGGCGATGGCGGAGCAAAGCTGATGTGCGGCATCGCCGGGCTACTGGGGGCGCCACCAGGCCCCTTTGCCCAGAGGGTTGGCCCCGCCATCGCCCACCGGGGACCGGATGACGCCGGCAGTTGGGAGGACCCACTCACCTGCCTGGTGCAGAGCCGGCTGGCGATCCTCGATCTTTCCGCCAGCGGCCACCAGCCGATGGCCTCTCCCTGTGGTCGCTGGCAGATCGTTTTCAACGGCGAGATCTACAACCACGCCAGCTTGCGCGCCAGGTTAGAGGCCGAGGGGCAACGGTTCCAAGGCAGCGGCGATACCGAGGTGCTGCTCCGCTGGATCGCCAGTCGGGGCAGGGGCGGGCTGGCCGATCTGCGTGGCATGTTCGCCTTCTGCCTGTTTGACCGCCAGGAAGGCACGGCCCTGCTGGCCCGCGATCCCCACGGCATCAAGCCTCTCTATTTCTGGCGGGGTGCCAGCGGTGAACTGGCCTTCGCTTCGGAGCTGCGCGCCCTGCTAGCTAGCGGCCGCATCCGCCGCCAGCCCGATCCGGAGGCGATAGCCGCCTATCTGGCCAGCGGATCCGTGCCCGAGCCCCTCACCCTGGTGGCCGGCGTGCAGCGATTGCAAGGGGGCCACTGGCTGCATTGGCAAGCCGGTGCGATCAAGACCGCAGCTTGGATGCCGCTTCCCGAAACCCTGATGCAGGGGCCGGAGCGTCGCCGCGAAGGTCACCCCACCGTGATCAGCGATCGGCAAGCTGCGGTCGATCTCACCCGCTCCGCCCTGCGGGACTCGGTGGCGGCCCACATGGTGAGTGATGTGCCAGTGGGGCTGTTTCTGAGTGCGGGCCTGGATTCAGCGGCCTTGCTCGCCCTCGCCCCGCCAGGTCTTCACACGTTCACAATCGGCTTCGATGACCCTGGCGCCGAAGGTTTCGATGAATCCGAACCCGCCGCCAGGATCGCGGCCCTGTTTGGGGCGGAACATACCGCCCTCACCCTCCACGCCGAGCAGGCCCGCGCCTGGCTGCCCCAGTTCCTGGCCAGCCAAGACCAACCATCGATCGATGGGTTCAACACCTGGTGCGTGTCCCGCCTAGCCAGGGAGCGGGGCCTGAAGGTGGCGCTTTCGGGCCTCGGTGGTGATGAGCTGTTCGGTGGTTACCCGAGTTTCCGCACCGTACCCAGGCTGTTCCGCTGGCGCCGGCGGCTGGGCCCCTTCGGCCCCCTGACTGCAAAAATTCTGCGGCGATCCCCATGGGGCTCCCGGCAGAAGGGTCAGAGATTGGCGACATTCCTGGCAAGCCCAGCCTCGTTGCAGGCAGCCCATCGCTGCCTGCGGGGGCAATTCACCCCATCGGAAGTGGCTGCCCTGTTGCGCCACTGGGGATTGCCCGCGCCAGATCCCGTCCGACTTGCGCTTGCTGGAGCCGCAGACGAACCGCCGATCCAGCTCGATCCAGCCGATGGCGTGGCTTGGCTTGAGGGCTGCCGTTACCTGCGCAACCAGCTCCTGCCTGATAGTGATGTGATGTCCATGGCCTCGGCCCTGGAACTGCGCCTGCCGTTCGTGGACGCAACCTTGCAGCGACAGCTGAGCCCGATCATTCCCTCCCTGCGGCTAGCCCCGGGTAAAGCCCTGCTCCAGGCCAGCGTTCCTGAATTGCCGGAGTGGTTTAAAAACCGCCCTAAACAGGGTTTCAGGTTCCCCTTCCAGCTCTGGCTGGATGACCCGGCCTCCCCTTTGAATCTGCAGGTACCCTCCACCCCAGCGGGCCTGGATTTGAGTCCCTGGTACCGGCGCTGGAACCTCATGGTTCTGGAGACCTGGCTTCGTGACCACTTGGCGATCGACCTTCAACACCCATGACCCTCATCCTCGGGATCAACGCTTTCCACGCCGATGCTGCTGCGGCTCTGATCCGCGACGGTGAGATCCTTGCCGCAGCTGAAGAGGAACGCTTTCGCCGCATCAAGCATTGGGCGGGCTTCCCCACTGAAGCGATCCGCTGGTGTCTCGCCGATGCCGGGGTGGCCATCGGCCAAATCGACCATATCGCGATCAATTCCTTGCCGGGGGCCCACCGGCTCCGCAAACTCCTCTACACCGCCGTAAGCCGCCCAGATCCCCGATTCCTGTTGGCCCGCTGGCGCAACAAGCGGGAGCGGGCGGGCCTGCCCCAGCAACTCGCCACCGCCTTCCCGGGAGAAGCTATCGGGGCCGAACTCCACTTCGTGGAACACCACAGGGCCCACTTGGCATCCGCCTTTTACGCCTCCCCTTTTCCCGAGGCGGCTGTGATCTCGGTGGATGGCTTCGGCGATTTTTCTAGCGGAGCCTGGGGCTATGGCGTTGGCAATTCGCTCACGATCGACGGCCAGATCTGGTTTCCCCATTCGCTTGGCGCTTTTTACACCTCCATCACCCAGTACCTCGGCTTTCCCCACTACGGCGATGAATACAAGGTGATGGGTCTTGCCCCCTACGGTCAACCCACCCGGATGGAGGAAATGCGACAGATCGTACGGCTGCAGCCCGATGGCACCTACCGGCTGGATCTGCGCTGGTTCCAGCATGCCGGCCAAAACCTTCCCCACCAATGGAGCAATGGCATCCCCACCGTTGGCCAGCACTGGAGTCCGGCCCTGGAAACCCTGCTGGGACCAGCCCGTCGAGCCGAGGAGCCCCTGGCCCAGCAGCACATGGACATCGCCCGCTCCGCCCAGGTGATGTACGAAGAAGCCTTTTTCCACCTGCTCAAGGCCCTGCATCGCCTGCATCCGAGCGACAACATCTGCATCGCCGGCGGCTGCGGCGCCAACTCCGTGGCCAACGGCAAAGTCACGGTGTCGACCCCCTTCCGTCAGGTGTATGTGCAGGCCGCTGCCGGAGATGCGGGTGGTGCCCTGGGTGCGGCCTTGGATGTGTGGCACGGCCTTGGTCAAGCCCGCAGCCAACCGATGCTGAATGCC
The DNA here is from genome assembly GCA_903858015.1 of uncultured cyanobacterium. Taxonomy (GTDB): domain Bacteria; phylum Cyanobacteriota; class Cyanobacteriia; order PCC-6307; family Cyanobiaceae; genus Cyanobium. Next base: position 8,684 of record CAIOGZ010000036.1, on the reverse strand, counting down.
TACCTGGGCAGCGAAGCAGCTCCGGATGAAATCGAAACCCTGCTGAGCGACCCGGCCAGTACCAGCGCCCTTGAGGCCGCAGCTTGCACGATCGAACGCCCCGCTGAAACCGAACTCTGCGACAAGGTTGCCGCCGCCATTGCCGAGGGACTCGTGATCGGTTGGTTCGACGGTCGGATGGAATGGGGGCCAAGGGCCCTTGGCCACCGCTCCATCCTGGGGGATCCCCGCCGGGCCGACATGAAGGACATCCTCAATCTGAAAATCAAACGTCGCGAATCCTTCCGCCCTTTCGCCCCATCGGTGCTGCGGGAGGCGGTGCCGGACTGGTTTGAACGCGATGGTGACGTGCCGTTCATGATGCAGGTTTATCCGATCCGCGAAGCCAAACGCGCCCAGATCCCAGCCGTTACCCACGTCGATGGCACCGGCAGGCTGCAAACGGTCAGTGAGGCTGGCAACGGTCGTTATTACCGCTTGATTCGTGCCTTTGAAGCCCGCACCGGAGTGCCCATGGTGCTCAACACCTCCTTCAACGAGAATGAACCGATCGTCTGCACACCAGGCCAGGCGCTGGATTGCTTCCTTCGAACCAAAATGGATGTGCTGGTGCTCGGACCGGTGCTAATCCGCAGGCAAGGCTGATGGGCACTGGGCTGATGCCGATACAACCGAACGGCAGCGCCAACGGGTTCTTGCAGAGTTCAGAGCCGGTTTTTCCGCTCCGCCTAATTGTGCCGACCCGCGATTCCCACCTGTTGCTGCCCCGGCTCGTGGCCTCCTTGCGGGAGCAAACATTCCCCCACTGGCGCGTCACATTTATCGATGGTGGCAGCGCTGCTGATCATCGCCGCTGGCTAGATGACCTCTGTAACTCTGATCCGCGTTTCGAATGGCGACGCCAAGATCCCGACAAAGTCGGAATCTATGGCGCCATGAACCAGGGTTTCGCCTTGGCCGATGTCGCTGATTGGCTTCTATTCTGGGGAAGCGACGACTGGGCCGCCGATGCCACCGTGTTGGCCCAATTGCAGGCGAGTCTGGCGAGTTGCAACGCCAGCGGCTTTGCCCCAGATCTATTGGTATGCCAAGGCCGCTACTACCAGATCGCCGCAGATTGCCCCCCTCGGGCATCACGTCGTACCTCCTTCCATTGGCGTCGCAGCTACCGCCATTCCCTCCTACTGGGTTCCACCCCTCCCCATCAGGCCACCTTGATTGGGCCTGGAGCCCGCAGGCGGCTGCGGGGCTATGCCGATGGCTACAGGCTTTCTGCCGATCTCGACTACTTTCTGCAACTCTCCGCCGATCCGGGTCTGAGGGTGTGCCGTAGCTCCTTGGAGTTGGTCCACATGGGGGACGGGGGGGTGAGCGGTCAGCAGACGCGCCGCCGTCTCCAGGAGGTTCGCCGGGCCTACCGCAGGGCCTTCGGTTGGCTTTGGTGGTTCCCTTTTCTGATGCGCTATAGCCAGCGGATCGTCAGCCGGCTCAAAGCAGCTGAGCATTAGCCATGAACCCAGCCAACCGACCCATCGTCCTATTCGGCGCCACCACCCCGAGCGGAGCGGCCTTTCTAAACCTTGCGGCTGGGCGCTCGGTGCTGGTAGCGGGACGGCAATGCCCCGCCCACTGGCCCCCCGAGCATTTCCTGCGCTGTGATCTGGGCAGCCCAGCCCCCCCGGCGGGCCTGATCCGTCCGGATGCCGTAGTGGTGAGCTTTGCCCCCATCTGGTCCCTGGCGCCTTTCCTTGCCTCCCTACTGGCAGCTTCTGGTTCCAACATCCATCCCAAGCCCAGCCTCTGCGGTGTGGTGGCCTGCTCGTCATCATCGGTACTGACCAAGCGCTTTGCCGCAAACCGCTTCGATCGTGACCTGGTGCGGCGGCTTGCTACGGCGGAAGATACGATCGAGGCCTGCAGTAATGCGGCGGGAATCAGCTGCCGCATCCTGCAGCCAAGCTTGATTTATGGGCAGGCAGGAGAATATGGCGATCAAAATCTCAGTCGACTGGTGCAGTTAATGGCACGCCTACCCGTCCTACCGATTCCGGCCGAAACAGGGCTGCGCCAGCCGATTCACGCGCGCCAACTTGCTGCAGTGGCCCTGCATTTGGTAGACCAGCCCAATGCAGCGCCCAGGCGCACCGCCCTTGGAGGGGATGAATGCCTCAGCTACGCCAGCATGCTGGAGCGGCTGCGGGAGGCGGTCCTCCTGCTTGATCAACGGGATCCCGTCGGCCGCTGTCGGCTTCTACCACTGCCCAACCGCCTCTTCCATCTTCTGACAGCGCCATTGCTACCACTCTCCGCCAAGGGATTCGAGGCTGTTCTGCGCATCGAAGCCAACCTGGCGGACTTCCCGAAGGCCCATTCCATTCTTGGCACAGCCCCCCAGCGCTTCCCGGTTGCTCCCCTAGCGCCCAGCGCCAAGACCAAGACCAAGACCAATCATGTAAGTCCTGCATGCCAGCCGTGACAGTCGCCATTCCAGGGCTTAGCGATTCTCTCCCCCGCTTGGCTGAAGCGGGATTGGCTACCTTGCTGGCTTGGGTCTTGCTTTGGGCGCTGATTCCTCTGCTTCGCCAACGCTTGCTGGATCAGCCCAATGCCCGCAGTTCCCACCAGATACCCACCCCTAGGGGGGGGGGATCGCTTTTGTCCTGGTGGGCAGTTTGCTGAGCGCCTGGATGGGCACCGGCGCCACAGCCTGGATTCCCCTGCTTTGCGCTCCTCTTGCGGTGGTGGGCATGGTGGATGACCGCTACGATTTACCGGCCGCCCTGCGTTATGCCGTCCAACTGGCAACAGCGGTTGCACTGGTAGCGATTACTCCCCTGCCGCTGCCACTTTGGTTCTTACCTGTGGTGGTGGTCGCGGTCACCGCCGTGATCAACTTTTTCAATTTCATGGATGGCCTCGATGGACTGGTGGCTCTGTGCGGCGCCATCTTGATGCTGGCCGCTGGACTCTGGCCGGTGGCTGGGGCCCTCCTTGGGTTCCTGGCCTGGAACTGGAGCCCGGCCAAGGTCTTCATGGGAGATGTGGGCAGCACCTGGCTGGGGGCAGTCTTTGCCGGCATGGTGCTCCAGCAAACCACGGCCTGGGGCGCCCTTTCCCTTTTATTGGTGGCTTTCCCCTTGTTGGCTGATGCCTGCCTATGCATCTTGCGCAGGCTCCAAGCAGGCCAGCCGATCTTCCAGGCCCACCGCCTGCATCTGTTTCAGCGGCTCCAGCAAGCGGGTTGGCCCCATGGCCGAGTAGCACGACTGTATGGAGGGGCTACAATGCTGCTGGCACTGGCCCGGGTGCACGGCGGCTCGACCGCAATCATGCCCCTTGTTGCAGCGGAACTTCTGCTTGGAATGGGTCTCGACCGTTTTCAAGCGCTACCTTTCAGGCGCTCAGCCAAAAATGGTGTAGGGTGATATGATAGCGCTTAACTAGGCCCAAAATCAACTACATTGGATATCCCTGCAACCCACAAGCAGCACTGTATGAACCAAGTGTTTTGCGCATTCAACCTCCATCCCCAGTGAACCAGACCGCCACCCGCCCAGCCGAGCTCAAGCTTCAAATCTTTTCCGAATACAACCGATCTGCTCAGTCTACATGTATTCATGTCAGGAGTTAGCAAAGTCAGGCCCCAAAAGCGAATACTTAGACGATAACTTGGACAAAGACCACTCCCATCGACCACACTCAACCGAAAACAGTGATTGCTTCCGACGCTACTAAAAAGCGAATACCAAGAGGAAGCGAGTCTACTCAGCCTAAGCAGAGCACTGACGGAAACGTGGAAACTAGCAATGGCAACTCTCCCAGAATCGCCTATAATTCGGTGCTAATTCGTCGCATTTATCTGGTTGCTTTCGATGGTTGTTTAATTCTTGCTGCGTTCTACGGTTCCTTTGCCCTACGTCTGCACGAAAAGGAGAGCCTGGCGTCCGCGATCAGCTCCGTTGGTTTTTTACCTTGGCTCGCTTTGATTATTGGCTTATCAGTATTGCTGTCTTCCGGTTGGTATCAAGGGCTGACGCGCTATGCCGGGAGCTACTCACTTTATGGGTTGATGCCACGATCCTTGATCATGGTTTTGGCGTTACTGCTTGTCAATACCCTGATTGGTGGCACCCAACCGCCAAGGTCTTTCTGGATCCTCTACTGGCTCCTTTTCTCTGTCGGTGCTATTGGTGGTCGAATTGTGCTTAGAGACATATTGATCAGGCAACTCGATCGAAGGAAGAATCGTGATGCTCCCATTCCTGATTCCAATGCAACTTTAATTTACGGAGCTGGGTACTCTGGGATGAGCCTTCTTAATGCCCTTCGCAATGATCGTCGCTTTCGAATCATCGGTTTTCTCGATGATGATGATCAATTGCATGGCAGAACTCTCCAAAATCTTCGTATCTACAGTCCAACACGCCTTCCAAGCTTGATTAATCAATACGGTATAGATAAAATCTTGCTTGCAGTGCCATCGGTCTCGAGGGATCGAAAGCGCCTCCTAGTAGATCAACTTACCCATCTTAAACTCGAAGTTCTATCGATCCCATCCCTTGCCCAGCTTGCAAATGGTCAAAGTATTGTCAGCGACATTCAACCTGTGCGCATTGAAGACCTACTTGGGCGTGAGCCAAGTAAGCCAGATCCACATTTGCTTAAATCAAGTGTGTTTGGTAAAGGAGTTTTAATCACGGGAGCAGGGGGTTCGATTGGAAGTGAGCTTTGTCGACAAGTTATTGAACAGCAGGCAAAATTCCTGGTTATTCTAGACCTAAGCGAATATGCCCTCTATCGTATTGAGAAGGAATTGTTGGCACTTGAAGGGGCTCCTCCAATTATAGCCGTTCTTGGAGATAGTGGAGACGCAAATAGGCTAATCCAATTATGTCGCACCCATGGCATACAGACCATATTTCACGCAGCTGCTTATAAACATGTTCCGCTTGTTGAAGCCAATCTCTGCGCAGGTATTGCCAACAACCTTAGGGCCACACAAGCAGTTATTGAAGCTGCGAGAGCAACCTCCGTTGAACGGCTAACCTTAATTTCTACAGATAAAGCTGTTCGCCCTACCAATGCGATGGGTGCGAGCAAGCGCGTTTGTGAATTGCTCATCCAAGATGCGGCAGCTGCACAGCAAGGGAAAAAGTTAATTATGTCAATGGTGAGATTTGGAAACGTTTTGGGATCCTCCGGTTCCGTGATTCCCCTATTTCACGAACAGATTGCAAAAGGTGGGCCCATCACCGTTACACACCCATCCATAACCCGCTATTTTATGACGATTCCCGAAGCCGTCCAGCTCGTCCTTCAGGCGACCGGCATGGCCATGGGCGGTGAACTGTTTTTACTCGACATGGGCGAACCAGTTAGAATCGCAGACCTTGCAAGACAGATGATAGAATTGTCTGGCCTTCGGGTGATTGACAAACAAAATCCAAATGGCGATATTGAGATCCTGTTCACTGGACTCCGTCCTGGAGAAAAGCTCTACGAAGAACTTTTAATTAGCGCGAAGGACGAGCCAACTTCTCACCCTTTGATTAGAAAAGCAAAAGAGCCAAGATATAACTCCTCGGAACTTGACTCACTGGTAAGGCAACTCGATAAAGCCTTAAGAAGCTGGGACGAAGAAAAAACAATGGCGACTTTAAAGCTGTTGGTTCCAGAGTATCAATCTGATGGCGATGCTCAAAGTAAGTCAACCACCTACGTGCCTGAGCCGCGTGGGCAGTCGTTAGAAAGAACCTAACCCAATCAAATTCGATCAGACATGACCCATTTTCTCCGCCTTCTTCCTGCAAGATTGAATCTGCGGTTCTCTCAAATACCTCCCGCAACTCCTCGAAATCTCTGGCTACTTCTGTCAGCTGCTGTTGCTATTCAAAATCTATCTGTGTTTCAAAGTAGTCAAAATGAACATATAACGGTGTTCGCGGCTTTGGTTTGGGGGGGTGCGCTCATTTGCATGGAAGATCAATTGGAGGATCTTGAGCCAAGCCCTGGAATCTTGGGAATGATAGCTGGCGGCATTGTGCTGGTCTGGGTGTTGGTACGCAGCTCTGTAGTACTACACTGGGATGGTATAGTTTTTATCTTGGCACCAATAGCTGGAATCTCATTAGCTTTGCTTTGCAGGCCGCTATCGGAAATTGCTGAGTTCAAGAATTCCATGCTTTGTCTCGCTATGCTGCCAGTATTTAATGTTGTTATGAAGTTGATCCCAGAAGCGCCGCTTAGTATACTCACTGCTCATGCGAGTTCCTTCTGGCTAGGGATACTTGGATTTGAAAATATTGTAAAAAATCGCACGGTCTACCTTCCTGGTGGTGGTGTAGAAGTTCTGCCTGCCTGCAATGGCGTAGATATGATCGCTCAACTTGTTTGCATCGCCATTATCTTCCAGCTCGCTTTCCCTTTGAGATCCTTCCTTGGGAAGGTTGCGATATTCACCCTTGCACCAGTCGTAGGATTTGCGAGCAACACAATTAGAATAGCAGTTTTAGCGCTCTGCACGGCGAATGGGAGTGGCAAGGAATCACAACTCTTCAAGTTTTTTCATGACGATCTTGGATCTCTGTTGTTCTCTGGAGTTGCTGTATTCGTCTTCGGCTTGCTCTACATGCGTTTCTTGGAAAGAGAACTACCTCCCTTACCCGTTGAAGGGTTTGATGAGGAAAATCCATGAGAAATTCATACCTGCCACTCCAAGGGCTTCGATTACTATATTTTTCTTTGGCTGGCTTGGCTTCTGCAGCAGCGATCAAAGCCATGGTGTGGCCAATTTGGCCTGTCGTTGAGCCTTTAGAGTTTAATACCGTAGAGCAGGCTCTAGATAAAATCGGATTAAGCCATGATCGCTTAGTAGATCTACCTGCTCGACGCAGCGCCGAACTGGTAACATCAAAGGTGATTGGTGTTAAGATTGCAAATAAGTTTGAACTAAGAGTGATGCGAGGAACTGTAAAACAACGTTTCAACTTCCAGGCAGCTTTTCTTGGGAAATCCTATCCAGAGTTAAGACTTGAAAATCGTAAACTTTCTTCTACAAGACCAATCTCCGCCACAGGATTGATCCTTAAACGGCACGCACGACAAACTTGCGTAGTGGCCGAATCTGACCTTACTGGAGGCTTCGGTGTTACCCGTGATCAGCTTGGACCGCTAGTAGACAGCATTAGTAATGGAAAAGATGCTCAAATCAAATCCTTCCTTGGATTGCGAAAAAATCGTGATTACCAGTGTGTTCTCATTAGTGTCAGGAACTACAAAGGTAATGAATCAATGTCAGAAGAGCTCTGGCGACGTGTAACAAGTTCGTTGCGCTCGACTTTGCAAGTCAGTTCAGAAGGAAAATGAAGTATAACCACTGTTTTCAATCCAATCGAATCGGGAGTGGCTAATGAATCTCATTGGGCGTCTGCTGAGCGGAAAAAGTTCTCCACCTAAATCAGTTTCCTTGCAAGAAACTCGGCCATTTGTTTATAGTTGGATTTTAAGTGGTAAGCTCGCAATCGGTCCAATACCAAAAACACAAATGCACTGGCAACGACTAGAAGAGGCTGGGTTTAGAAGTCGCTTTAGTTGTTGTTATCCGGGGGAAGAGTTGTTTGTGGCTCCACCTTCAAGTTGGTTGAATGCGGGAGTTCCCTTGCCGGACCACCGCTGTCAAGAGGTGCTTACTCCAGAGCGACTCAATGATGCTTTAAATCAGGTTGAAATGACCATAGATCAACAACCAGCCACCTATCTGCACTGCTTTGCTGGACAAGAACGCTCTCCTCTTGTTGCCGTGGGTTTGTTGGCCCGCCTCCGGAAGCTCAACGTCTTGGAAGCTCTAGACGCAGTTCGCTTATGCCATGGAAACGCCTCGCCACTTTATGGCGATCTTCATATTCTAGAGGAGCTAATCAGGAACAACCTTTAACGGTATTCAAGCCCTCAATCGATGGAAAGAGCATCGGTGGTTCGGAATTATTTTTTAGCACCTAAACGGCAGCCGCTTGGGGCCCAGAAACTGATCAAGTCCTTATAAAAGGTTTTCTCATGGCTAGGCTCGGCTGGAGAAGCACCATGAAGCGAACCCCTCACAAGCCTGGGCTGATCATTGGTCATCCGGCAGCTAAAATTGAGCCAGCGCTTTGCATCATTAATTGTTACCTCCAATTGGTGTCGCGACAGGATTGGTCATTTCCTCTGTCTGCGTCGCCTTTTCCGCTGACAGCATCGACCCCAGCAGCCGCTCTGCTCGCGCTGTTCGCCATTCCTTGACGCGCCGCTCCATTGAGCGCAGCTGACCCTCGTGGTAACGGCCCGGAGCCAGCGCCATGAGCTGCCTGAGGATCTCGGAGGCATTTTCATGCAGGCTTCGCTCTCCAGCCACTGTGTTCGATCTGCTCCTGGTGCTCAGCGAACAGGGCGCGCCTGCGAGGGGTGTATCGGCGCTTCTGCTTGGGTTGTCAGCTGACATCGAAAACTGGACCAGCGCTCAGTTTTCGATGTTGCTTGACATGGGTTTCGGCAGCGGTTGGCTCTCCTTGTCAGCCGACATCGAAAACTGAGCCAGCGCCGACACCAAAAGTGAGCCACCCGGAAGCGATGGGGGAGCCGATGCCGGCCGCGTCAGCGGCGGGTCATGACTCTCCCTTGCAACGGTCATCAGCGACGGCATCGACAGC
>CAIOGZ010000035.1 GCA_903858015.1 uncultured cyanobacterium | reverse complement strand
CCGTCTGGCCCTGCGCCGCAGCGAACGGGGCAACCGGCGCAGCGACGAGGCCCACAGCCAGGCCCTGCGGCGCCTGGAGCTGCTGTTGCACCACAGCGGCGGCATCTATTTCGGCCATGACCTCAAGAGCCAGCTGCGGCTGGCCAGCCCCAATGCCCGGATCCGCGCCAAGCAGCTGGTGACGCTGCGCTTCTGCTGCCAGGGCTGGTGCTTTGCCTTCATTCGCGAGGGCCTCCAGCGCTACCCGATCGAGCACACCCGCTTCTCCAGGCCTCTGCCCGGTGAGCACTGGTGGCATCACCCCAACGCGCCGCACGTGCTGGAGCCCGGCAGCCCCAGCGACACCCACCCCTATCCGGTGGAACTCGATCTGCCTCCCTGGACCGTGGAGCGCGACATCGATCTGCGCAACTGGTTGTTTGGCTTCGGGGCCGGCATCCGCATCGAATCCCCGGCGGAGCTGCGCCAGGAGCATCAAGAGCGGCTGCAGGCCGCCCTGGCGGTGTACGCGCCGGGCTGAGCCGGTGCCCGGGGCTGGGGACCGGGAGCGAGCCTGCGGCCTTGGGCGGACTGCTTCCGCTTTGTTCGGACGATTCCAGCGACATTGTGAAGATTGCCGCGGAACCGCAGCTCCTTCCGCACCCCTCTCGCCTCAGTCGCCACGCGGGGTGATGCCAGAACTATTCACCACACGAATAGATCCAGCCTCCGGTGAATCGCCGCACCTTGCAGCTGCATTCGGAAGATGGAAGCCGATGTGCTGCCTGGCATGGTCTTCCTGCCCCCAACCTCTGATTTCCCACCAGATCCGGAACCACTGGAACGTGAGGTGCTCAACAGCACCTATCTGGAGCTGAGGAATTGCTACTCCAGCCTGATGCGCAGCCGCGCCCAGCATCGGCGCCTGGCCAACAAGGCCAAGGATGAAACCGCCCTCCTCAAGCAACGAATCACGGCCCTGGCCAGCCGTGACCTGCCCCAACGCCAGGAACTCTACGAGCTCCTGGAGATCGTGACGGCCATCGCCGGTGACATCGAAGATGCCGGCGATGATCTGGTGAATGGCTTTAGCAGGTATAAGAAAGGGCGCCATACCTTTCAAGGCGGCGGCTATCTCGGCGATCTGATGCGGGCCGTGATTCATTTCATCAATCGCTGGGGCCGCACCAAGGACCGCCTCGGCGATCTCAAACAGAAGCAGCAACAGCTGATCAATAAGTCCCAGGATCTGCTGGGCACGCCGCCGCTACGCCCACCAGGCGGCAACGGCCACGGACCCGCAGTCGCGACAACCCCACCGCCTGGGGACGGTGTGCCGGGGCCCATCGACGTCAGCACGAACGGGAGCCAGCCGCAGCCCCAGGATCAAGCCAAAGAGGTCGACGACCATGGGTGAAATCGCCGATACCCTCCGCTCCACCCTGCGGCAGCTTGCCCAGGCCGATGCCCGGCTCTATCGCGGCCTGGCGGAAGAGCTGGGCGATGGGACCACCGCGGTCGAGGAACCCCGTGCCCTGATCCAGCCCGAGGGCGGCGCCCCCGCCACGGAAGCCCAGCTGCTGGCCCTGAAAGGCGATGTCCTCCAGGAGCTATGCGCACAGAGGGGGATCAAGGTGGCCAAGCGCGCCCGGAAGGACGTGATGGTGGGGCTGCTGCTGGCGGATCCCAACGGCCCGCCGCCTCTGTCCCTGCTGCCCCCTCCCAAGACCAACACCCCTTCAGGTGGGAAGGGGACGGGGGGCACGGGGAAGGCTGGTACTGCTGAGCTCCAGGCCCTGGAGCAGCGCCTCGTTCGTTTGGAGCAACTGGTGCTGCTGATCGCTCAGCAGGTGGGCGTGGCCCCGG
>CAIOGZ010000034.1 GCA_903858015.1 uncultured cyanobacterium | reverse complement strand
GGCGCTGGCGGTGGAGCTGCCCGAGGAGGAGGTGAAGGATCTGCTCTGCCGGGCCCGCCAGCCGGTGAGCCTCGAAACCAAGGTGGGCGATGGAGAAGATACCGAATTGATCGATCTGCTGGCCGGCGAGGGCGCCGGGCCAGACGAGATGGTGGCCGCCGAGTGCCTGCGGGGCGATCTGGGGGCGCTGCTAGAGCAGCTGCCAGAACTGCAGGGCCGGGTGCTGCGGCTGCGTTATGGCATGGAGGGCGAGGAGCCGATGAGCCTCACTGGCATCGGCCGCATCCTGGGCATCAGTCGGGACAGGGTGCGCAACCTCGAGCGCGATGGCCTGGCGGGTCTGCGTCGCCTCAGCCCCGCGATGCAGGCCTACGTGGCCTGTTGAGGCCCGGCCCCCTACCAAGGCAGCCGGCTTACCCTTTCCCCAGCTCCGAGTCTGTCGCCATGGTCGCCGTGCCCCCCGCGCCTGCCCCTGGGGAGCCCTCAGTTGCGGCTGGCATGGAGGTGCTGGAGCTCTTTCCCCGCTACTTGCTCAAGGGCCGGCTTGCCGAGCCGCTGTTGGCTGATCTCCAGGCCATGGCCGCGGCGGTGCTGGCCGACCCCGGTTCCTGCCCCGATGCAGCCCCCAAGCTGGCCGGTCAGTTGGCCCTGCAGCGCCAGCTGGGCCCCGACCGACCCGCCGCCGCCGAGCTCTGCCGGGCCGTGATCCTGCCGGCCTGCGAGCATTGGATCCGCCAGGTGATCGACCGCCAGCCGCCCCAGGGCCGCGGTCCCTGGACCCCGGGTCGCTACAGCCTGCAGATGATCGAGCTATGGCTCAACGTGCAGCGGGCCGGTGATTACAACCCCACCCACACCCACGGCGGCAGCTTCTCGGGGGTGCTGTACCTGCAGGTGCCCCCCCAGATCCGCGCCGGCAGCTTCGATGGCCAGCTGTGCCTGCATGGGCCGGAGGAGTGGCATATCCAGAGCTTTCGCACCGGCATGGCCCACTACGTGCTGCCGCAGCCTGGGGACTATTACGTTTTTCCAGCTTGGCAGCCCCATTCTGTGGCGCCGTTCCGCGGCGAGGGGGAGCGCTGGTCGATTGCCTTCAATGTGGTGGCTGTGCCAGGGCCGCCGGCGGGCGCGGCAAACCCAGCCCCTGGGGCTATCTCCACCCCGTTGGCTATCTCCACCCCGCAGGCCATCGCCGCCCCGCTGGCTAACGTGTCGCTTTCGACCACGCGCCCGCGCCCGGGGGGCTTTGGCTGAGCGATGCTGGCTTCGGCTGGGCGCAGATAGGCCCACTTGGCCAGTTAGATTTATGGGGTAGATGGGTTTATGGGGTAGATGGGTAAACAGGCTAGAAGGGTCAGGCAGGCCGAATGGATAGATAAGCAAATAGAATATGGCGACTTAAGTTGAAAATTTTAACCAAAAATGCCACCTTTTTTGCTGTTGCGTGGCAGTGCACCGCCCAGAAAAGCGAAGCCAACTCCATAGGCCACAGAGGAAATGGCGATCCGAAGGCTTTCCCTGATCAAGCGGTCGGGTTTGAGCGAGGCCTGGGCTTCAAGGCGCTGCTGTAGCCGATTCGAAGCCTGCTCCGCTTGACTTAGAAGTTGTTGGCGTAGTTCGTTGATCGGCGTGTTCAGTTGTGCCGGGGTAAGGCCCGCATTGTTGCCAAACAGCTTCTGAAGCTTGAGTTGGAGATCCTGCTGGCTGCTGGCGCTGTTGATGGCCTCCCGCAGTCCGGAGAGCTTCTGGGCAAACAGGCTGCCCTGTTGTTCCTGGCTACTGGTGATCGAGTTGAACAGCCTCCATCCGGCAGCGGCTTGCAGGGGGATCAGCAGTAGGAACCCCAGGGCGGCCGCCAGGGCCCAATGCCGGCAGGCCTTGAGGCGAGCCCGCAGCCGCATATTTTTTGGATTGATCCACAGTGCCAAGGGCGTCAGCAGGGCACCCACCAAGGCCAGGGAGCCGTTATTGATCAAGGCTGCGATCAGGGCTAATTGCCACTGGGGCTCCAGGGGCTTGGGCGGCAGGGCCGTGGTCAGGATCGAGGCCAGGAAGATCACGAGCAGCACGATCGACAGGGCGGCGAGCAAAGTCGAAAGGGCGCCTGATGTGGTATCAGGGGTTGAAGGTTTGGCTTGCACGTTAAGGAGATTTCTCTAGAAGGCCACCGTATCCGAAATTCAGGGGAATTGGAATTCCAAGCCGGGGGAGGTACAGGGTAGCAGTTGGATAGAAAGGTTGATTGATGATCAATCCAGAGAGCCATTGAAATCGGGCTCTGCTGGTTGGCGATCGATGGGCGCCTCGAACAATTGATAAACCTACCCCTGTGAGTTGGAAGCGGCCCCATTTCGGCAACGCTTGCTCGCGTTGGGCGAACGGTTAGATTCCGGATTTTTCAAGGCGCCCGCAATGAAATGTTGTGGTTCAATCAGGCTAGGACTTTGCATGTACCCTAAGGGGGGTTCGAAATTTGCATGGCATTCATAAGGAATTGTCGGCTGGATGCATCAGCTTTGCCGGCATTTGGTGAGCATCGTGGTTTAAGGGCACTTCGAAAATGCCGGCTTCGCGTCAGGCGGGTGACAGCGACTTCTTGTTGCACTTGACGCTCCTAGACCTCGCGGCAAGCCAATTGATGTGGATAGAATCAAGGATGGCTTGGTTCAACCAGCAAGTTGATCCCGCCAAGGCATCGGATACGTGTGCTACCGAACGCGGCGGCGGCACCGAAGTTGGGAAGGGAGCTTGGGGGGGAGTGATTGGGGTGGCCGAGGTTGTGGCGGGCCCAGTGCGAGTGTACCTATAGCCATTCGCATTCGAACGCCAGAAGGGGTAATTGCCAGCAGGGTTGCCCCAAATGATAAGAGTGAATCTACCAATGCTGAATCCTGGTCCGACCATGCTCAAAAGAGGGTCGACGGCCGGAATTGGCTTGCTGTCTTGATCAGGACATCTGTTAACGATTCTGGCAAAGGCTTGGCCCGCCTGTCTAGTGTGTACGAGCCAGGGTTGGGCCCAGTTACGATTAGTCCACCTCCGGTGGCATGCTACGAGCCTCCCCCGATGTCGGCAGTCTCCAAAAGGCCGTTGGCAGAACTCGTGCCGTTGTTGTAAGAGAGGTTAAACAGCGTAGAGGTTCGCGCCGAGGTCGCTGGCGCCCAAGGTAACCAGAGCGCTAAGCGTCAGTTGGGTCAGCGGTGCAATAAGGCGCGGGGGGTGACTTTTTGAGAGAGCCCTAGGGAGGGAATGTTGATTATGCCGTCCAATTGTAAGTGCTGCGGGAAGGTGTCTGGAGCGGGTTCCCGCGCCTAATCCTTCCCTGGGCGTAGATGCGGTCATTTCCTGTGGCGGTGATTGCAAAGGTTGCGTCGACGATCAGCGGGCTGGATTTTTTATGGGTTGGTCGGCAGATTCAGCAACTTTTGTATGGAGAAATCTGGCTTTCTTTGCCCACCGGCCTGCAGCTTGGCGCTGAGGGCGCTGGCGGTGGCCCGATTGCGACCCGGGTGCCTGGGGTCTTGGAGGTTGAGTTGGCCCTTCGTTGCCACGGCAGCGACCGGATCTGGACAGCTCAGCTGCTGGGGGTGTAGGTCGGAGTTCGCCATGCGGGCCGCTGGCCAGCCCTGGAACAACCGGCCATCCAAAATGCGGAACCGGCACGCCGCGCGTCCAGCCTTGCGATGCTGGGGTGGAACAGCTGATCTGGGGCGGTGGGCAGCGCATCGGAGACCGGGACCAGCGCACTGGGCCTGTCGACGAGTTCCGATCGATCCGGGGCCAGCCAGGGCCTTCTAGCCTTACCAGGCGCGCTTGCTGCTGGGCTTCGGTCTGCTTCGCTGCATCCCCATGCCTTGGTTGCGGCTGATCCGGAGCGGGGCCTGGAGGCCATGGCTCCCAACCTGCGGGTCTCGCTACTCGGCTGGTGGGATCGGCATGGCCGCCACAGCATCCCCTGGAAGTTGGGGCCCGATGGCGGCCCTGTCGCCGATGGGATCGAGCTCGATCCCTATCCGATCTGGGTGGCCGAGGTGATGCTGCAACAGACCCAGTTGCCGGTGATGTTGCCCTATTGGCGCCGCTGGTTGGCGGCCTTCCCCAGCCTGGAGCTGCTGGCGGCGGCCGAGGAGCAGCAGGTGCTGCTGCTCTGGCAGGGCCTCGGCTACTACTCCCGTGCCCGGCGGCTGCACCAGGGGGGGCGGCAATTGGTGGCTGCTGCCGCCCAGCACGGCCAGCAGCGCCCCGCTACCGGAACCGCAACCCCGGCCGCAGCGATCGGTGCAGCGACCGCCCCAGCCTCGCCCGCGATGGCCGCCGCGCCGTTTCCCCGCAGCCTCGCCGGCTGGCAGGCCCTGCCGGGCCTGGGCCGCAGCACCGCCGCCAGCATCCTCTCTTCGGCCTTCGATCAGCCGGCGGCGATCCTGGATGGCAACGTCAAACGGGTGTTGGCGCGGCTGATCGCCACGCCGCTGCCACCGGCACGGCAGCTGGCCCGGTTCTGGCGGCTCAGCGACACCCTGCTCGATCCGCAGCGGCCCCGGGCCTTCAACCAGGCCCTGATGGACCTCGGCTCCACCCTTTGTATCCCTCGCCATCCCGCCTGTGGCCGCTGCCCCTGGCGGGGCCCCTGCGCTGCCTACGCTGCCGGCGATCCCGCCAAGTACCCCGTGAAGGATGCCCCCCGCGCCGTGCCCTATCAGGTGATCGGCGTGGGGGTGGTGCTCGATGGCGCCGGCCGGGTGCTGATCGACCAGCGGCTCAACGAGGGCCTGCTGGGTGGCCTGTGGGAATTTCCCGGCGGCAAACAAGAACAAGGCGAGCCGATCGCCGCCACGATCGCCAGGGAGCTGGCCGAGGAGCTGGCGATTGAGGTGGAAGTGGGTGAGCAATTGATCGTGTTGGACCATGCCTACAGCCACAAAAAACTGCGCTTTGTGGTGCACCTCTGCCGTTGGCTTGGCGGTGAGCCCCAGCCGCTGGCTTGCCAACAGCTGCGCTGGGTGGAGCCCGCCGGGCTCGATGCCTATCCGTTTCCGGCCGCCAACGCCCGCATCATCGCGGCGTTGCGGCAGCGACTTGGGATTGTTCCAGCTGCCGCCGCCACCGAATCGCTCCAGGTTGGGGAGAATCGATTGTCGGCCTGATGGGCATCCCAACGCCGCCGCCTGCAGGGCTGCCACCGCCGCTGGCTGGGCTGCCGCCGCTGGTGCTCTGTTTTGGCGAGGCCCTGCTGGATCGGTTGCTGCCGCTGGGGGTGGAGCCGGGCGGAGGCGATGGCAACGGCGGTTCGGCCGATGCTTGCGAAGACCGGTTGGGCGGTGCCCCGGCGAACGTGGCCTGCGGCCTGGCCCGGCTTGGCACCCCCGCAGCCTTTGCGGGTCGGCTCGGCACCGACAGCATCGGGGCGGCCTTCCAGACCCTGTTCGCTGGGCGGGGTGTGAATACCAGCGCCCTGCAGTGGGACCCGCTCCGCCCCAGCCGCACCGTGCTGGTGCAGCGCGATCGGGCTGGGGAGCGCAGTTTTGGCGGCTTCCTCGGCGATCGGGGGGCCGGTTTCGCCGACCAGGCCCTCGATGCCACTGCCTTAGCCACGGCCGCTGCGCCGCTGCTGGCCGGAGCCCGTTGGCTGCTCAGCGGCACCCTGCCCTTGGCGTCGCCGGCTTCGGCGGCGGCCCTGGCGGGATTGCTGGAGCTGCTGCCGGGCGCCACTTGCGGCCCCATCGACCTGGATCGGCCTGCCCTCGCCGTGGATGTGAACTGGCGGCCTGGCTTCTGGGGCCTGGCCCCCGGCAGTGCCCCGCCCGCTCCGATCGTGGCGCGGATTTGGCCGCTGCTGGAGCGGGCCAGCCTGCTCAAGTGCGCCGCCGAGGAAGCCCGCTGGCTGTTTGCCAGCCAGGATCCGCTTGCCATCAGTGCGGCTCTGCCCGGCCGGCCGGCGGTGTGTGTAACCGATGGGGCGGCGCCGCTGCGCTGGTGCCTGGGGGGGCGCTGCGGTTGGCTGGAGCCCTTGGCGATCGAAGTGGTCGATAGCACCGGCGCCGGCGATGCCTTCATGGCCGGGTTGCTGCATCAGCTCTGCGCCCAGCCGCAGCTACTGCGGCCCGAGCCGGAGTCGGGCGGTGCCCAGCAGCGGCTGGAGGCGGCCCTGCGCTTTGCCGCCGGCTGCGGCGCCCTCACCTGCACCGCCGCCGGCGCCATCGATCCCCAGCCCGATGCTCGGCAGGTAGCCCGGTTTTTGCAGCAACTCGTCAGCAGCAACTAGTCAGCAGCAACTAGACAACTGAGCCGGAGCCCGATGCCGCCCAACCAGCTTGCCTAAGTTGCTTTGCAATCGGGGCAGGATCGCCCTCTTCGCCCATGGCCGCCGCTGCCGACTACTACGACAGGGTTAACACCGATCTGTTGCAGCGCATTCCTGTCACCGCCCGCGCCGTGTTGGAGGTGGGCTGTGGAGCCGGTGCCCTCGGCGCCGCGTTTAAGGCGATCCGGCCGGAGGTGGTGTACGTGGGGTTGGAGCAGGTGGAGGCGGCGGCGAGGCTGGCCAGCGGCCGGCTGGACCATGTGCTACGGGCCGATGCGGAGGATCCGCAGCTGGCCCTGCCGGAGCTGCCGCCGCTCGATTGCCTGATCTATGGCGATGTGCTCGAGCACCTGAAGGATCCCTGGGCCACCCTGCGCCGCCACGCCGCCCTGTTAGCCGATGAGGGGGTGCTGCTGGCCTGCGTTCCCAACGTGCAGCACTGGTCGGTGCTGGCCAACCTGCTCCACGGCCGCTGGCCCCTGGCCGAAGAGGGCCTGTTCGACCGCACCCATCTGCGCTGGTTCACCCGTGACAGCCTGCGGGAGCTGGTGGCTGGCTGTGGCCTGCAGCTGCAGGAGCTGGCGCCGCGCATCTTTCAACCCGAGCAGGCCGAGGCGTTTGTGCGCCAGCTGGAGCCCGCCTTGGCTGGCCTGGGGGTGGATCGGCAGCAGCTGCTGGCCGGCGTCGCCCCGCTCCAATACGTGCTGCGGGCCAGCCGCCGCCCCCGCCCCCGCCTCCACCTCGACTGCCTCACCCTGCGCCCCCAGGCCGGCATGGTGGATGTGCGCATGCTTCAGCCGCTGCGGGCGTTGACCAGCCAAGCCTCGATCACGGCCCGCGTCTCCCAGGGCTCCTTGGAGCTGTTGCGGGCGGATTCGACCCTGCCGCGGCTGTTGATCTGGCAGCGCCCGATGCTGACCCTGCCCGAGTCCCTTGATCGCTTGCGCCTGCTGCTGCGCAATGGCTACGTGATCGTGAGTGAGTATGACGACGATCCCGACCGCTGGCCGGCGATCGCCGCCCATCAGCACCTGGTGTTCCGGGGGGTCCACGCCGTGCAGGTGTCCACCGAGCCGCTGGCGGCGGCGATCCGATCCCACAACCCGGAAGTGGCGGTGTTCGCCAATGCCCTGGATGCCTTGCCAGCCCCGCCGCCGCCGCCGGGCGAAGGCCCCCTGCGGCTGTTCTTTGGCGCCCTCAACCGCGAGGCCGACTGGGCGCCCTGGATCGAGGCGCTGAACGGGGTGTTCGCCGCCGCACCGGAACGCTGGCACGTGGAAGTGGTGCACGACCGTGCCTTCTTTGAGGCCCTCAAGCTCCCCTCGCGCCAGTTCACCCCCACCTGCGACTACGCCACCTATCGGCGGCTGTTGGGCTCCTGCCAGATCGCCTTTCTGCCCCTGGCCGACACGCCGTTCAACCGGATGAAATCCGACCTCAAGGCCCTGGAGGCCGGCGGCCACGGCCTGGCGATCCTGGCCAGCCCGATCGTCTATGGCGGCAGCCTGCGGGAGGGTGACACCGGCCGCTTGTTCAGCACCACCGAGCAGCTCAGCACCGCCCTCCAAGCCTGGCTCGCCGATCCCGCCGCGGCGCGGGCGATGGGCCTGCGCGCCCGCCAGTGGGTGGCCGCGTCCCGCCTGCAGCAGCACCAGGCCGCCGCCCGGGAGGCTTGGTATCGGAGCCTCTGGCAGCGGCGCGAGCAGCTCACGGCCGAGCTGTACCAGCGCCTGCCGCAGTTACGGCCCTGAATCCGGCGCCAGCAACCACCCCAGCCGCCCGGCCTCCGGATCGAGCCGATCGCTTAAGACCAGCTCCAGCTGCCAAGCCCAGGCCGGCAGCAGGCTCAACCGTTGCGGCCATTCCACCGCCAGCAGGGCCCCCAGGGCGCGGGCCTCCTCCTCCTCCTGGGCAAACAACTCATCGGCACTGGCTGGTTCGTCCAACCGGTAAAGGTCGAGATGGACGAGCGCCGTGGCGGACCCATCCGGCCGTTGCCCTCCGTAGTGCTGGGCCAGGGCGAAGGTGGGGCTGGTGATCGGCTCCCGGATGCCCAGCGCCGCCGCCAGCCCCTGCACCAGGCAGGTCTTGCCGGCCCCCAGATCACCCCGCAGCAACAGGGTGGCACCGCTGGGCAGCCGCGCCGCCAGCTCGGCGCCCAGGGCGGCGGTGGCGGCCGCATCGGCCAGTCGCCAGCTCTGCCGTGGGGCAGCATCGCCGCTGGCCGCCGCTTTCGCATCGATCTGTGACATTCCTGTAGATTCCCCCTAAGCGAGCCCGAAGCCTCGGCGACTCCGCAGCAATTTCAGTCCAGATCCATTTTCCCAACCCTTCGTCCTCCCAGTCGGGAGTGTTCGTATCCATGGTGGCAACACCCACAAGCCCTGCGGCCTTCGACGTTTACGCCCATCTGCAGGCCACCAGCTCCTACGTGATCGCCGACATCGGCCTGGCCGACTTCGGGCGCAAGGAGCTCAATATCGCTGAAACCGAGATGCCGGGGCTGATGGCCCTACGCACCAAGTACGGCGCGGAGAAGCCCCTCAAGGGCGCCCGCATCGCCGGTTCCCTGCACATGACGATCCAGACCGCCGTTCTGATCGAAACCCTGGTCGCCCTCGGCGCCGAGGTGCGCTGGGCCAGCTGCAACATCTTCTCCACCCAAGACCACGCCGCCGCCGCCATCGCCGCCGCCGGCATTCCGGTGTTCGCCTACAAGGGCGAAACCCTTGATGAATACTGGGCCTTCACCCACCGCATCGTCGAGTGGGGCGATGGTGGCACCCCCAACATGATCCTCGACGATGGCGGTGACGCCACCGGCCTGGTGATCCTCGGCACCAAGGCCGAAAAGGATCTGTCGGTGCTGGACAACCCCGGCAGCGAAGAGGAGATCGCCCTGTTCAAGTCGATCCGGGCCAAGCTGGCTGTGGATCCGAGCTTCTATTCCCGCATTTACGCCAATATCCAAGGTGTTACGGAGGAAACCACCACCGGTGTGGCCCGCCTCTACCAACTCCAGAAGAGCGGCGAACTGCCCTTCCCGGCGATCAACGTCAACGACTCCGTGACCAAGAGCAAGTTCGACAACCTCTACGGTTGCCGCGAATCGCTCGTCGACAGCATCAAGCGCGCCACCGATGTGATGGTGGCTGGCAAGGTGGCCCTCGTGATGGGCTACGGCGATGTTGGCAAGGGTTCGGCCCAGTCCCTGCGGGGCCTCGGCGCCACTGTGATGATCGCCGAGATCGATCCGATCTGCGCCCTGCAGGCGGCGATGGAGGGCTATCGCGTCGTGCGCCTCAACGACGTGGTGCAAGATGTGGACATCTTCGTGACCGCCACCGGTAACTTCCAGGTGATTCGCCACGAGCACCTGATCCAGATGAAGGATCAGGCGATCGTCTGCAACATTGGTCACTTCGACAACGAGATCGATGTGGCTTCCCTCAAGCAGTATCCCTGGGATAACATCAAGCCCCAGGTGGATCATGTGATCCTGCCCAGTGGCAATCGCATCCTGCTGCTAGCCGAAGGCCGGTTGGTGAATCTGGGCTGTGCCACCGGCCACCCGAGCTTCGTGATGAGCAATTCCTTCACCAACCAGGTGTTGGCCCAGATCGAGCTGTTCACCAAGGGTGCCCAGTACGGCAAAGAGGTGTATGTGCTGCCCAAGCACCTCGATGAGATGGTGGCCCGCCTCCACCTCGACAAGATCGGTGCCAAACTCACCGAGCTCAGCCCCGAGCAGGCCGCCTATATCAATGTGCCGGTTGAGGGGCCCTACAAGCTCGAGCACTACCGCTACTGAGCATTCTGCGGTCTGAACCCTTTGACCCCTCCCAATTTCTGATTGGGAGGGGTTTTTTGTATGGGAGGGCATGGCAGCCGCCTTCTGGTTATCAAGTTGCCTGCCGGCCTAGGGGCG
Source organism: uncultured cyanobacterium (assembly GCA_903858015.1). Classification (GTDB taxonomy): domain Bacteria; phylum Cyanobacteriota; class Cyanobacteriia; order PCC-6307; family Cyanobiaceae; genus Cyanobium. Next base: position 36,443 of record CAIOGZ010000034.1, on the reverse strand, counting down.
TTTGCCATGGCTGGAAAACAATCTTTCCTCTTTGCCGTGCTTTATTTTTGCTGCAATCGGAATTTCCAGCAAAAAAACATAGAGGTAATACAATGCCTTCCCGATCGCATCGCTCCATGTGGCGATGAAGGATCTCTTCCGGCCCTTAAAGTTGATTCCATATTCGACGATGGCCACATGCTTTAATGAATGGGTTAGGACATACTTGTAGTAACCCCATAGGTCCTCCTTTTTGGCGTTGAGATAGTGGTAATTGAGATAGGCGCTTAAGGGAACCTGCTTTCGGTAGGCCGCATCCTCGACGTAGTGATTCGCCAGGGCCTTGTCTGCTATCACCTTCAGGTACCCATGGGCCAGAATTCTGCCAATTAAGTCTGTCTCATCGGCATAGTGGGAGTACTTCAGGCCCGTATCAAAGCGAAATTGGTTGAATATAGAGGCGCGAAATGACATGTTGCATCCCCATACATGCTTGTTGTCCATATAAATTTCTGGCCCCTCCCTTTTGAAGCTCACTCCTCCCACCACGGCTATATTCTCATCGGTGTAAGCGTTGACAAGTTCATGAAGCCAATTGGGGAAGACTGCGCAATCATCGTCAATAAAGGCAATGATCTCGCCCCTGCTGTTGATGACGCCCACGTTTCTGGCGTTGCACAGGCCTTTAGCCTGCTCATTTCTGATCGTCCTTATGTTGTGATGCTGCTTGCAATAATGGCGCAAGAATTCATCGGTACCATCACTGGAGGAGTCGTCGACAATCACCACTTCAAAAGAAGGATAATCAAGTTTGGCAATTGATGGCAATGCATACTTTTTTAGGGAATGCAGCCTATTTCGCGAGCAGATGACTATGGATACAAAGGGAGTCATGGCTGCTTCCATGCTTGCGGTTGCCTCGGCCTGTGGGGCCTCAAATTGAACTCAGGCCGTAAACGATGTGTTGTAAGCGAATTCTTGGGGGGAAGGAATTTGCTCAAGGCATAGGCTTTAGAATAGGGCATGGTTTCCGAATGTCCTGTTGGTTGTGGTGGGGGCCAGGGCTGATTCAAAGTTTGTCACAGCCGTCATTGCCGGCGCAGCGACCATGACGTTGCGGTTGGCGGACCTGCCCATGGGGCGCTGCTCGCGATCCTGAGCAAGGGCGCTGGCCCAGGGGATACGGAGCGTTTTGGCAAGCGCCATCCCGCCGTGCTCAGCCGGCCACCACGGATGGGCCCACGGATGGGCCGTTTGGCGCTACGGGTCACGTCCCTTCACACTCGTCAGGCAAGGCCGCTCGGCGGCCAGAATTCTCCATCATTGCCCGACCCGCCCCAATGCTGCACTCCCTCAATGCCGTCGTGGAGCAGTGGGTCACCTAATGGTGCTACCTGGGCATCTTCGCCGCCATGGTGCTGGAAAACGTGATTCCGCCGATTCCCTCGGAGCTGATCATGCCCCTGGCGGCTTCTGCGTGCTTGGGCCAGGGGCAAGTTGAATTTCGCCTTGTCGATCATCCAGTCGTCGCTCTACTGCAAAGCAGAAGCCCTTCGGGCTAGAGCTTGCGGATGGTCTGCTCTGCCGAATGTCCGCTGCGTTTTAAGCCCAATTCTCCGGCATAGCCAGGCCTGATCAGTGTTCTCATCCGTCTTGATCTGATATCGCAATTTACGCCGTAAGCGAGTCATGCTTAGGAAGATTCGAAGCGTGCTCCTGTGTAAATCCCTATCCAATTGATTCTTGAGCTGCGATCGGTTGCATTTCGGGCCCTGATTGTGGAAGTGTTATTTGGTTTTATGTTTTTCTTGATTAGCTCTTGCGCGCTGTCGAGGCTCTTGGCTCCCATGCCAGCACACTATTGTTAATCATCGTTCCCGTTAATGGAGATCTAAGTCTTGGCCTTCGAACTGGTCCAGAAGCTTCCTGAGCTGATCGGCTCGGCGGTGGAGGCGAATCCCGCGTCTGGCTATGCCGCCATCTTCGCGGCCATGTTCCTGGAGAACCTGTTCCCGCCGATTCCCTCTGAGTTGATCATGCCCCTGGGGGGCTTCTACGTGCGCGGCGGCCAGCTCGCCCTGGTACCGGTGGTATTGGCCGGGCTGCTGGGCACGGTGCTCGGCGCCCTCCCCTGGTACGGGATCGGTCGGCTGGTGAACGAGCAGCGGCTGGAGCGCTGGTTGGAGCGCCATGGCCGCTGGATCGGCATCAGCCCCCAGGAGCTGAAGCGCAGCCGCACCTGGTTCAACCGCCATGGCACCGCCCTTGTCTTCTGGGGGCGGCTGATCCCTGGCATCCGTACCCTGATCTCGGTGCCGGCCGGCATCGAGATGATGCCGTTCGTGCCTTTCCTGATCTGGACCACCGCGGGCAGTCTGATCTGGACCCTGATGTTGACCCTGGCGGGTTTTGGGCTCGGTGAGGCTTACACCAATGTGGAGGTGTGGCTTGAGCCGGTGACCAAGGTGATCAAGGTGCTGCTGGTGCTGGCCGTGCTCGGCTTCGGGGTGTGGCTTGGGCTGCGCTCCTGGAGGAATCGGCAGGACAGCCACTGAGGCTTGGGTCTCGGAGAGGTCTTTATGCCCAGCCCTGCTGGTAGACCTCCCGCTGCGTTCAAATCCGAAAGGCAAAGCAAAAGGGGCGCCCGCTGAATGGCGCTCCTGGTGGCTTCGTGCCACTTGATAACCCGGCTGGCCCTGACCGGCGCTGTCTGGGCCTTGGGCAGCAACTGAACCGAGCTGCTGGGCTTGATCAAGCCCTTTGAGGGCATCGTCAACAAGCTGCTGGCCCTGCTGATCGTGGCGGTGGCGGCCTGGCTAGGCCTGCGGGTCTGGAAGCGGGGCCGGGATTCCGACTGAGTCCCCCCGGTGGTGGCGGTGACAATCGGGATCATTTCCCTCTGTTTCGATCCAAGCCTGAACCACAAGCCTGGACTAAATTATCTAGTATCTTCAGCCTGAATATAGAATCCAGAACATGCAGGCAGATGAACTCCAAAGGCTGGCTGAAGTTGAAGATTCAATGTGGTATTTTAAGGCTCTCAATCGGCGTATGTTGCTTCCATTGGCTGAGCTTGCCAACAGAGAAGCCAGCATTCTTGATGCCGGCTGTGGCACTGGGGGCTTGATTAAGGCCCTGCAAGCATATGGGCCGCAATGGAAGATTAGCGGGCTTGACTATTCGCCTGTCGCTTGCGCCTTCGCCCAAACTAAAACTTCCGCGCCGATCAAGCAAGGCTCAATCGAAGAAATACCATTTCCCGACAAACAGTTTGATGCGGTTGTGTCTGCGGATGTAATCAGTCAGATCGAAGATGGATCCATCGCTTTGCAAGAATTTGCTCGAGTGCTTAAGCCTGGCGGAATCTTGGCCCTTAATGTGGCGGCCTATCAATGGGCGTGGTCTTACCACGATGAGATAAACGACACTAGGCATCGCTTCCGCCGTAGTGAGCTTGTGGCATTGCTCATCAAGGCTGGCTTCAAGCTGACCCTGAGTAGTTACGCTAATATGTTAATCTTCCCCCTAATCCTTGCTCAGCGCAAGATTTTTACTCCCGCAAACCCCACTAGTGATGTTAAGCCTTTTCATCCACTGGTAGATTCATTTTGTGGGTCTATGGCATCATTGGAATACTGGGCACTGTGTAAGCACATCACATTGCCTGTGGGCAATTCCGTTTTCATCGCTGCCCGCCGGCTTGGCTAGGGCGAGCTGGGGCTGGCAGTTGCTATGGTTGCAGTTGCCATGGTTTATGCATCTATCAAAGCGGGACCTCCTGAAGAAAGGATGAGTTTGGAATTGCTCAATCGAAAGGCCCGCTATCAGGAAAGTTCACGGCCTGCCACTGCAACCACCGGGGCCTGATCGCATTGCTGCCTGCGTCTTCTACAGCGAGTCCGTTAAAGCCGTTCGCCTCCGTCGGATCAGTTTGCCCCCCCACTTGGCGCTGAGAGCCGCCGCTTGGGCTTTGGGCCCTGACTGGAGGTGGGCGTTCACGTTCGTTAAGCCGATTGAGGGAATTGTCAATAATGACTTGGTCTTCGGCCTTTTGTGTGGCTTGGGTTGCGCAGTTCTAGGCGCGCTCAGCAGGGGTGCTGGGCTTGATGGGGCACAGCCGGTTGGGGCAGCTCCCAGGCAAACGGGCGATCCCGCCGCGTTTGCCTGGGAGCCAGGGCTTCAGAACGGCACTTCCTCCTCGCTGGGTTCGCCGCCGCCGAAGCCGCCCCCGCCGCCGAAGCCGCCGCCCGCTTCGGCATCGCGCTTGCTGCCCAGCAGCTCGAGGCGATCGACCCGGATCACGGGCTTGCTGCGCTCTTCGCCGCTGCTTTTGTCGGTCCAGCGGTCGAGCTTGAAGGAGCCGATGATCCCCAGCAGCGAGCCCTTGCGGACGTAATCGGCCGCTACCTGGGCCTGTTTACCCCAGATCTCGAGGTTGAACCAGTCGGGTTCGTCGCCGGAGCTGCGGCGGTTGACCGCCAGGGTGAGGTTGGCCACCATGCTGCCGGATTCGAAGTAGCGAACCTCGGGATCGCGGCCGGCCCGGCCGACCAAGGTGATGGAGTTGACGCCCATAGGAGTGGTTGGAAAAGTTGGATCCATGATGCGGCACCCCCTGGTTGGTGGGAGCCACGTCCTGATGGTTCCACCGGCTGTCTCAGCGTCGTCGAGCCGTTGTCCCAGCCTGCCGCGGCGGCGTTCTCGGCGGGGCTTTCTGGGCGACTGCCGCCGCAGCTTTGTCTGCGTCCCCCCTGAGGCTGCCGCCGGCTCGCCAGGCCAGGGCCGGTGTTGGCCGCCCCCGGGGGCTGAGCTCAGGCGCCGCCTATGATCCGCCCTGTGCCCCGGCAGTCCTCCGTGTTTTTCCGTCGCTTCCAGTTTTCCCGCGATATTGGCATCGACCTGGGCACGGCCAACACCCTGATGTACGTCTCGGGCAGGGGCATTGTCCTCCAGGAGCCCTCGGTGGTGGCCATCGATCTGGAGCGCAACGTGCCGATGGCGGTCGGCGATGAGGCGAAGATGATGCTCGGTCGCACCCCTGGCAATATCCGCGCCGTGCGGCCCCTGCGCGATGGCGTGATCGCCGACTTCGATGCCGCCGAGCAGATGATCAAAACCTTCATCCAGAAGGGCAACGAGGGCCGCGGCGTGATCGCCCCTCGTCTGGTGATCGGCATCCCCAGCGGCGTGACCGGCGTGGAGCGCCGTGCCGTGCGGGAGGCCGGCTTGGCCGGGGCGCGGCAGGTGCACTTGATCGATGAACCGGTGGCAGCCGCCATCGGTGCGGGCCTACCCGTCACCGAGCCGGTGGGCACCATGATGGTCGACATCGGCGGCGGTACCACTGAGGTGGCCGTGCTCAGCCTCGGCGGCACCGTGCTGAGCGAATCGGTGCGGGTGGCGGGCGATGAGCTCAGTGAAGCGATCGGTGTTTATCTCAAAAAGGTGCACAACCTGGTGGTGGGTGAGCGCACCGCCGAAGACATCAAGATCCGGATCGGCTCGGCCTTCCCCGACGACGCCCACGACGAGACCTCCCTGGACGTGCGGGGCCTGCACCTGCTGTCGGGCCTGCCCCGCACGATCAATGTGCGCGCCGGTGACATCCGCGAAGCCATGGCCGAACCACTCAATGTGATCGTGGAGGCCGTGAAGCGCACCCTGGAGCGCACCCCGCCCGAGTTGGCCGCCGACATCGTGGACCGCGGCATCATGCTGGCCGGCGGCGGTGCCATGGTGCGCGGCATCTGCGACCTGATCAGCCACGAAACCGGCATCCTCACCCACGTGGCCGAGGATCCCCTGCTCTGCGTGGTCAATGGCTGCGGCATGGTGCTAGAAGACTACAAGCGCCTCGAGCGGGTGCTCGACACCCCCGATTTCGCTCGCCAGGCGATCTGAACACCATGCCGGCGCGCCGCTGGCTCCGACCGATCACCCTGCTGCCCTTGCTCCAGGCTTGGCCCTGGCTGCTTTTGGCGCTGGCCCTGCTGGCGGTTCGCTTCAGTAAGGGTGCTGGTTTGGCCGATGCCTACGCCCTACTGAGCCGACCCTTTTGGCCAGGCACTGCCCAGGCCGAATGGTTGCGTTCGGCCCGCCGCTTCGAGGACCAGGCCCGCCTCTCCACCCTGGAGGCCGAAAACGCCAGGCTGCGCGGGTTGATTGGCCTGCAGCAGGCCAGCCCCAAGCGGCCCACGGCGGCGGTGATCGCCCGCGATCCCGCCGGCTGGTGGCAGACCCTGTTGCTGGGCCGCGGTTCCCTGCAGGGGGTTCGGGAAGGGAATGCGGTGCTGGCCCCGGGTGGCCTGATCGGCCTGGTGACCAGCGTCACCCCCAGCACCGCCCGGGTGACCCTGCTCACCGATCCGGCCAGCCGGGTCGGGGTGTGGGTGGGTCGCACCCGCCACCACGGCCTGCTCACCGGCCTGGGCACGCCGCGGCCGGTGCTGCGCTTCCTTGAGAAGGATCCCGGCGTGCTGGCCGGCGATCTGGTCACCACCTCTCCGGCCAGCACCCTGGTGCCCCCCGATCTGCCGGTCGGTGTGATCCAATCGGTGGATATCAGCGCCGATCCGGCTCCGGAGGCGGTGGTCCAGCTCGCTGCGCCGGTGGGAGCCGTCGACTGGGTGCAGCTGCTGGCGCCGTGATGGCCTTGCTTTCCCGCCAGCCTTGGTTGACCGCTTCGATTCTGCTGGTGCCCCTGCTCACCCTGGCGGCACCAGGCTGGCCCCGGTTGGCGGAGGTTGGGCCCGCTTGGTCCGTGCTGTGGTTGTTGCCCTGGGCCCTGGTCGATGGGCCGCTGTCGGGGGTGGTGGCGGGGGCCGTGCTGGGGTTGCTGCTCGATGCCCTCCATCCCAGTGGGGTCAGCGAGCTGCCGGCTTTGGTGCTGCTGGGTTGGTGGTGGGGTCGGATGGGGCGGCTGGGCACACCGGTGGAGCGCAGCTTCAACCTCGGCCTGCTGGCGATGCTGGGCAGCCTGCTGCTCGATCTCACCTTGATGCTGCAGTGGATCCTGCGCAGCAGCCTCGCGGTTGGCAGCGGCCATGGGCCCAGCGGCGGCATCGATCCGGCCCTGCTGGCCCAGCCCGGCTGGCACCTGGCCGATCTGGCTGGCGCCGGCCTGCACGTATTGCTGGCCCGCATGCTGCTCACCGGGCTATTGGCACCGGTGCTGTGTTCGCTGCAGCTGCTGCTGTGGCGGCAGCAGGCTGGCGGCGGTTCGCGCCGCTGAGGGGATAGAGCATGGTCCGACAGCCCATGGTCAGCCAGAGCAGGGTCAGACAGAGCATGGACAGCCAGAGCAGGGTCCGGCCGCAAGCCTTTGGCTTTTCCCCTCCGGCGCCGCGGCAGGCTGCTGGCGGCCCAGGGCTGCGTTGGCGGGGTGCCATCTCCCTGCTGCTGCTGCTGGTCTGCACGGGCTGCGCTGGGGGCGGCATCCCGAGGTCGGGATCCCGCAGCGAGCCGGGCCGCCCCCGCCAGCTCACCGTATGGACCCTGGATCTGGCCCCCCGCTTTTCGCCCTTCATGGGCCGGGTGATCGCGGCCTGGCAGCGGCAGCACCCGGGGGTGACGGTGCGCTGGATCGACGTGCCCTGGAGCTCGGTGGAGCGCAAGTTGTTGGCGGCCGTGTTTGCCCGCACCGCGCCCGACCTGGTCAACCTCAACCCCCCCTTCGCCGCCAACCTGGCCAGTAAGGGCGGACTGCTGGATCTCGATACGGTGCTGCCTGCCGATGCATCCGGCCGTTACCTAGGGGCGGTGTGGCGGGCCGGGCGGCAGGGCGATCTGCAGTTCGCCATCCCCTGGTACCTCACCACTCGCCTCACCCTGGCCAACCGCAAGCTGCTGAACCAGGCCGGCTATGGCGCCCCGCCGCGCCGCTGGCAGGAGGTGCCCGCCTACGCCGAGGCGATCAAGCGGCGCACCGGCCGCTATGCGCTGTTTGTGTCCGTAGTGCCGGAAGACTCTGCCGAGCTGCTGGAGTCGTTGGTGCAAATGGAGGTGCAGCTGCTCGATCAGCGCCAGCGGGCGGCCTTCCATAGCCCCGCCGGCCGCCGCGCCTTTGCCTTCTGGACCGACCTCTACCGTCGCGGCCTGCTGCCCCGGGAGGTGGTGAGCCAGGGCTATCGCCGCGCGATCGAGCTTTACCAGGCCGGCGACCTGGCCCAGGTGGCCAGCGGCCCCGATTTTCTACGCAACCTTCAGACCAACGCCCCCGGCATCGCCGCCACCACGGTTCCCTTCCCTCCCATCACCGGCCCCGGCGGCCAAACCAACGTGGCGGTGATGAACCTGGTGGTGCCGCGCCAGAGCCCCATGGCCGCCGAAGCCACCAGCTTCGCCCTGTTCCTCACCGATGCCGCCAACCAGCTCGCCTTCGCCCGGGAGGCGCGGGTGCTGCCCTCATCGCGGCGGGCCCTGGAGCAGCTGGAGCAGGATCTGGCCTGGGCCCCTGGCGCCGCTCCGCCCGCCGATCGGCAGGAGGCGTTGGTGCAGCAGGCCCGGGCCATTTCCGTGCACAACCTCCCCCAGGCGCGGGTGCTGGTGCCGGCCACTCCCGGCGTGAAGCGGCTGCAATCGATCCTCTACACCCAGTTGCAGCGAGCAATGCTGGGCCAAATCAGCAGCGATGCTGCCCTGGCTGAGGCCGAACGGCAGTGGAATCGCTACGCAGAGGCTCGCTGGCCCTAGGAAGTTGCGGCAGCAGGGATTCCGTAGAAAAGCTTAAATCTGCCAGACCCCTTGCCCCATAACCCTTCCGCTGCTGACCAAGGCCACCGCCCCCAGGTAAGGTTGCGATTCTTCACTAGTGTCCTTCGGCACTCCGCCCATGCCCCTTTCCCTGGAGGAAAAGCCCGCAAACCAGGCTCCCCAGGGAGAGTCTTCCCCCAACGGAGCCGCTAGCCCCCAAGCTTCCCACCACTTGGAAGCGGAGGCCTGTTGCGACCAGCCCGTGGTTGGCCTCGTTGACCACCCAGGGATGGACGTCGACCAGGCAGCGATCGACGGCGGCGACGACCGCCCCGGCCCCGCTTTTGCCCCGGGCCGGGGCGGTGATCCGCAGGCCACCTTGCTGGTGGTGGATGACGAACCGGCGGTCAGGCGGGTGCTGGTGATGCGGCTGCAAATGGCCGGCTACCGGGTGATCTGTGCCGAGGATGGCGAGGAGGCCCTGGCCCTGTTCCATCGGGAGCAGCCCGATCTGGTTGTGCTCGATGTGATGCTGCCGAAGCTGGATGGCTTTGCCGTCTGCCGCCGGCTGCGGGCCGAATCCTGTGTGCCGATCATCTTCCTTTCGGCCCTCGATGCGATCACCGAACGGGTGGCCGGCCTTGATCTCGGCGCCGACGACTACCTGCCCAAGCCCTTCAGCCCCAAGGAGCTTGAAGCCCGCATCGCCACCATCCTGCGGCGGGTGGGGCGGGGCTCGGCCAGCACGGAGCCCCGCGAGCTGCCCAGCGGCAGCGGTGTGCTGCGGCTCGGGGACCTGGTAGTGGACACCAATCGCCGCCAGGTGACGCGCGACAACCAACGCATCGCCCTCACCTACACCGAATTCAGCCTGCTCGAGTTGCTGTTCCGCGAGCCCGGACGGGTGGTGCCCCGCGCTGAAATCCTTGAGCAGCTCTGGGGCTATCCCCCCCGCCGCGCCGCCGACCTGCGGGTGGTGGATGTCTACGTGGCCCGGCTGCGGGGCAAGCTCGAACCCGATCCCCGCAACCCCGAGCTGATCCTCACCGTGCGCGGCACCGGCTACGCCTCCCAGCGCATGGCCGACGCCGCCATGGCTGCGGTGGGCTGAAGGCTGGGCTGCTTGATCCAGGGAGCTGGCTTGAACCAGCGCTGACCATCCTCCCGCGCTCCTGCAGGATGGGCCCAACCCCCTCCCTCCCCCAGCTGCCTTGTCGGATCTGCGCGAGACCCGTCTGGAGAAAGCCCGCACCCTCGAAGGCCTCGGTCGGGCCCCCTACGCCCTGGGCTTCAAGCCCAGCCACCGCACCGCCGAGCTGCAGCAGCTCCATGCCGACCTGGCCAACGGCGAGGAGCGCGACCAGCCCGTGGCCGTGGCCGGCCGGGTGATGACCCGGCGGGTGATGGGCAAGCTGGCCTTTTTCACCCTGGCCGATGAGAGCGGCTCGATCCAGCTCTATATCGACAAGGCCAGCTTGCTGGCGGCCCATCCCGAGAACCCCGAGGTTTTCGCCCAGCTCACCACCTTGGTGGATGCCGGCGACTGGATCGGCGTGCAGGGCAGCCTCAAGCGCACCGACCGCGGTGAACTGTCGGTGAAGCTGCGCAACTGGGAGATGCTCTGCAAGGCCCTGCAGCCCCTGCCCGATAAATGGCATGGCCTGGCCGATGTGGAGAAGCGCTACCGCCAGCGCTACCTCGATTTGATCGTTTCGCCCCACACGCGCGAAACCTTCCGCCGCCGTGCCCGGATCGTGAGCACGATGCGCCGCTGGCTCGATGAGCGCGGCTTCCTGGAGATCGAAACCCCCGTGCTCCAGATCGAAGCCGGCGGGGCCGATGCCCGTCCGTTCGAAACCCACCACAACGCCCTCGATTTGCCCCTCACCCTGCGGATCGCCACCGAGCTGCACCTCAAGCGGCTGCTGGTGGGCGGCTTTGAGCGGGTCTATGAGCTGGGCCGCATCTTCCGCAATGAGGGGGTGAGCACCCGCCACAACCCCGAGTTCACCTCGGTGGAGATCTACCAGGCCTACGCCGATTACTTCGGCATGATCGATCTCACCGAGCAGTTGATCGTGGCGGCGGCCCGCGAGGTCTGCGGCGGCACCGAGATCACCTACCAGGGCAGCGGCATCGATCTCACGCCACCCTGGCGGCGGGCCACGATGCACGAGCTGGTGCAGGAGGCCACGGGCCTTGATTTCACAGGCTTCGCGGGCCAAGATCCGGCCGAAAGTCGCGCCCGGGCCGCCGCCGCCATGGCCGCGGCGGGCCTGGAGGTGCCGGCCGCCGCCGATTCGCTCGGCCGGTTGCTGGTGGAGGCCTTTGAGCAGCGGGTGGAGGAAACGCTGATCCAGCCCACCTTTGTGCTCGATTACCCGGTGGAGAATTCGCCCCTGGCCCGCGCCCACCGCAGCAAGCCGGGGCTGGTGGAGCGGTTCGAGCTGTTCATCGTGGGCCGCGAAACCGCCAATGCCTTCAGTGAGCTGATTGACCCCGTGGATCAACGCAGCCGCCTGGAGGCCCAGCAGCAGCGCCGCCGCGCCGGCGACCCCGAGGCCCAAACCGTGGATGAAGACTTCCTCCATGCCCTCGAGGTGGGCATGCCCCCCAGCGGCGGCCTCGGCATCGGCATCGACCGGCTGGTGATGCTGCTCACCGACAGCCCCTCGATCCGCGATGTGATCGCCTTCCCCCTGCTGCGGCCGGAGGGAATCCGCCCCAGCGCCGAGGCTGCCCCCAGCGGTGGATGAGGCGGGCGGGACAGGCGCAATGGGATAATGGGTCTGTGAAGGCATTCCCCCAAGCGGGACACTCTTTTTCATGAGCGGCGAGCGCGTTGGATTTCGTTTCAAGCACGCCGATGCGGTGGTGAAGCGCAACCCCCAGGGGCGTTCGCGCCGCGGCTGGGTGATGGAGGCGGTGGAGCAGACCACCAGCCGCGGCACCAAAATGCCGGCCTATCGGATCCGCTGGCGCGATAGCGAGCGGCCCGAGATCGTGCTGCAGCACATGCTGATCGCCGATCCGGATCCCACCCCGCCGCCGGAGGGGGTGAGTCTGGTGCCGCCGCTGCCCAAGAAGTAAGTCCGTTCAGAGCCAGCCCCGCAGCCGGTAGGTCGCCACCCCCAGCCATTCCTTCAACGATTGGGTGGTGGAGTTCAGGGCCCCGGTGTTGGGCAGCACATCCAGGAGCAGGCTTTCGGGGGTGGCTTTGCCGCTGTTGCTGCGGCTGGGCAGCTGAAAGTCGCAGGCGACCGGCACGATCTTCAGACCACTAAGGCGGCGGAAGGTGGCCGTGGCCCGGGGCAGGTGGGTGGCGCTGGTGACCAGCAGCAATGAATGCCAGCCCCGCTCCCGCGCGATGCTGCCCACGGCCTGGGCTTCCTCGGCCGTGTTGCGGGGGCCTTCACTGCGCACGATCCGTTCGGCGGGTACCCCGAGCTTCACGGCCAGGCTGGCGGCGTAGCTGGCCTCGGGTGGCGTCGGGTCGTCGGCGCTAAAGCTCACCCGCCCGCCGGAAACCACCAGCCAGGGTGCCTTGCCCGCCTTGATCAGGTCGACGCCGGTTAGCAGTCGATCGCCGGCGTCGCCCACCTCCACCCCCCGGCGCGGCGCCAGGGGCGGCAGCAAGCCACCACCGAGCACCAGCACCGCATCGGCGGCCGGTAGCTCCAGCGGTGAGAGCCGCACCGCCTGCTCCTCCAATCCCCAGACCAGCTGGCGGCTCAGCCAGGGCATCGAGGCCAGCCACAGCAGGGCCAGCCCCGCAGCCGAGAGCCCAGGCCCCCAACGCCGCCGCCGGCCCAGCAGGCCCAGCAGTTGCAGTAGCAGGGCCGCTCCGAGCGGATAGACGAGCTGCGGCAGCAGCTTGGACAGCAGAAAGCCCATGGGGTGAGATCAGGATTGCTGGCGGCGACGCAGCGCTTCGAGATCCTGCAGGGATTCGAAGCTGGCCCAGGCCCGCTCCAGATCGGCCATCTCACCCTGGGCGGATTGGTCAGCGCCGTTGTTGGCCGCGGCGCTAGTTGCGGCCGCTGGGGCCGCTCCATTGAGCTCCGCCAGTTCCCGTTCCACGCCCGCAAACCTTTCCCCCAGTTCCCCAAGGGTTTGCCAGCGGCTGCGGCCCTGTTCCATCAAGGTGGTGACGTGGGCCCCAGCGCGGCCGGCCAGATCGTTGGCCCCAGCGCTGCGGGCCCGGGTGATGCGCTCTTGCCATTGACGGATTTCAGCCGCCAGCCGCAACAGCCCCTGGCGCTGCAGTTCCGCCTCCTGGCGGAGCTTCAGCCGCTGGCCTAGCAGGCGTTGCTGCTTGTCCCGCTGCTCCTGTTCGGCCAGCAGGGCCTCCTGTTGGGGGTTGGTGCGCAGAAAGGATTCCAGCCGCTGCTCCAGCTGGGCCTCCAGTTCCTCTAACCAGTTCGAGCGGTTCATGGTTCAGGGGCGCGGGTGATCAGGGGGGCCTCGATCTCCTCCTGCAAGGGGGTGATCGCCGCCTCGCGGGAGCGCAGCAACAGCTGGGTGAGGCGGGCGATGGCGCCTTCGCCAAGATCCTGCTCGGAGATCCGGTCAAAGGCCTGGCGGTAGAGCGCTTCCAGTTCCTCGATCAGCCCCTCCCGCACCGAGCGCATCGCCTGGCGCTGTTGCTCACGGCTCATGGTTGGCTCCGCTGCAGGATTGGATCGGCATCGTTGCGTCGGCCGGGGCGCCGGCTTGGTTTGCCCCAGAGTCTGCCTGGGCCAGGAGGTGGAGCGAAAGATCATCGGCGGCGTCGCTCCAGCGGCCTAGGGGACGCCAAAGCGCCCCGGCGGCCAGGGCCAGGAAGGCCTTTGGCGTGTACTTGACGCTGTACTCGGTGATCAGGGGCTCGCCGGCGGCAAAGTTCCAGCGCCGGCCGGCCAGATCCACGCCCTGGGCCTGGCGGCTGACCAGGGCCATGGCGATGCGGCTGTCGCTGGGCTCCCAGCGGGCTTGATAGCGGAAGGCCGCTGGGTTGAAGCTGCCGGCCAGCTCGCGGTTGAGGCGGTGCAACAGGTTGAAGGCGAAGGCGGCCGAAAACCCGGCGGCGTCGTTGTAGGCCGCTTCGAGTTGGGCCAGCTGCTTGGGTTGGTCGATGCCGATCAATAGCCTGCCCTGCGGGCCCAGCAGTTGGCCGAAATGGGCCAGCAGCGCCTGGGCCTGGGCCGGATCGAAGTTGCCCAGGGAGCTGCCGGGGTAGAAGCCCAGCAGCTGCCGCCCCTCCAGCAGGGGGTGGGGCGGCAGCTGCTGGAGCTGGCTGTAGTCGCAGCAGATGCCAAGCACCGGGATGGTGGGATGGCGCTCCTGCAGGGCCCGGCAGGCCGGGGCCAGGTGGTCGGCGCTGATGTCGAGGGCGAGGTAGGCCGCCGGCTGCAGGGCCTCAAGTAGGGGGCCCACCTTGCGTAGGTTGCCTGCCCCAAACTCCACCAGCACTGGTTTGGACCCCAGGCCCTCGCCCAGCTGGTGGGCCAGTTCCCCGGCGTGGTGCTGCAGCAGGGCCGTTTCCGTACGGGTGAGGTGGTATTCCGGTTGTTCGCTAATCGCGTCGAACAGGCGGGAGCCCTCGGCGTCGTAGAGCAGCCAAGCCGGCAGCTGGCGTGGTTGCTTGGCCATGCCGGCCAGCACCTGCTGCTCCAGGTCCGCTGCAGCGGGATGGAGGTCAATGAACGCTGGTCTCAAGGTTGGAGCTTCAAGCGGTGGGAGTTGGGTTGCGTTGAGGCGAGTTGAAAGGATGCAGCGCTGTTGATCGTATGGATCGGTGTTGATCGTATGCAGCGATGTTGATCGTATGCATCGCTGTTGATCGTCTGCATCGGATCGATTGCCGCAGCCGGGAGCTCCGGGCTGGGGCCGGGGATCTGCGGGCTCAGGCACCGTCCCGGGCCAGCCGCAGGCCACTGGCCATCCAGCGGCTCGCGGGCGGGAAGAAGTTGCGGTAGGTGTACCGCTCTGGCCCGGCGTGGTCCGCAGGCGAGAGGAAGCAACCGCCCCGCAGCACGAACTGGGAGCTCATGAACTTGCCGTTGTATTCGCCCACCGCCCCTGGGGCGCTTCGGAAGCCCGGATAGGGGCGGTAGGGGCTGCCTGTCCACTGCCAAAGCAGGCCATGGGCCTGGGGCAGGGCAGCGGCGGCGGCGAGCAGTTCCCATTCAGCCTCGCTCGGCAGCCGCGCCCCGGCCCAGCGGGCGAAGGCATCGGCTTCGAACCAGCTCAGGTGCCGCACCGGCGCTAGCGGTTGGCGCTGCCGCCGGCCGGCCAGGGTGAATTCATCCGCGCCTCTCCAGTAGCGGGGCGCTTGCCAACCCCGTTGCTGCCGAACCGCCCAGCCTTCGCTCATCCACAGCTCCGGCCGGCGGTAACCACCGTCGCCGATGAAGGCGGCGTAGGCGGCATTGGTGACGAGCTGCTTGGCGAGGGCAAAGGGCTCCAGCCAGATCTGGTGGCGCGGCGCTTCGTTGTCGAAGTGGAAGGGGTTCAAGGGAGCGGGGGTCCCCCCCCCGCTACTGCCTGGATGGCCGAGCATGGCCAGCCCGCCGGGGTGGGCCAGCCAGCCCGGTTCGCCGCCAGCGTCCTGGCGGCCCATCCCGTCGTTGGCGCCATGGCCTCGGCTCCAGCCGCGTTCATAGGCCGCTTCAGGCCCTGCGGGCCCCTCGTGGTAAGCGGGTTCCAGGGGATTGCGCGAGAAGCCGTCCAGCAGATCCATCTGCAGCAATTCCTGGTGCTGCTGTTCGTGCTGCAGCCCCAATTCCAGCAGCGCCAGGCTGGAGGCGGCGCTGGCGGGCGGTTGCTCGTCCAGGCTGGCGAGCAGCTGATCTAGACCGCTGCCAATGCGCTCCCGCCAGGCCAAGACAGCCGCGATCGGCGGGCGGCTCAGCTGCCCCCGTTGGGGCTGGGGATGGCGGGCCCCCACCGCGTCGTAGTAGCTGTTGAAGAGGTAACGCCAGCGGGGGTCTGCCGGTTCGTAGGCCAGGCAGCCGTCAGGGCGCTCTAGGGCCGGCCGCAGCAGGAATTCCTCAAAGAACCAAGCGGTGTGGCCCAGGTGCCACTTGGGCGGGCTGGCATGGGCCATGCCTTGCAGGCCCAGATCTTCCGGTTCCAGCCCAGCGATCAGGACTTCGCTTTGGCGCCGCACTTGGCGGAGTCTGGCCCCCAGCGATCCAGGTCGGGAACTTCCAAGGGCTGGGGGCAGCGGGATGCTTGGGGTTGAGGAACCCATCCAACCGTCCGTCCGAGGCTGGGACCCAAGGTAAGTTCCCTACGATCCGAGCACGCATCCACTCATCGACAGGCCAGCAGGCATGGGCGGCAGCATCTCTGAAAGCAGCTCTGACCCCATGACCCCTCCCGCCGCCGCCAGCCGCTGGGGGGGGATCAGCGAGGGCTTTAGCGCCGCCGTGGGCAACACCCCCCTGATCCGGCTGCGGGCCCTGAGCGAACTCACCGGCTGCGACATCCTCGGCAAGGCCGAATTCATGAATCCCGGCGGTTCGGTCAAAGACCGGGCCGCGCTCGGGATTCTGCGGCAGGCGGAGCGCTCCGGCGAGCTGCGCCCGGGCGGCACCGTGGTGGAGGGCACCGCCGGCAACACCGGCATTGGCCTGGCCCACCTGTGCAACGCCCTCGGTTACCGCGCCCTGATCGTGATCCCCGACACCCAGTCGGCCGAAAAGATCGGCCTGCTGCGCAGCCTCGGGGCGGAGGTGCGCACCGTGCCGGCCGTGCCCTACGCCGATCCCAACAACTACGTAAAACTCTCCGGCCGTATTGCCGCCGAAACCCCAGGTGCTGTTTGGGCCAACCAGTTCGACAACCTGGCCAACCGCCGCGCCCACTTCGAGACCACAGGGCCGGAGATCTGGGAGCAGTGTGGCGGCAGGCTGGATGCCTGGGTGGCCGCCACCGGCACCGGCGGCACCTATGCCGGCGTGGCCCTGTTCTTGAAGGAACGCAGCGAGCGGCTGCGCTGTGTGCTGGCCGATCCCCACGGCAGTGCCCTGCACAGCTGGGCCACCAGCGGCCAGCTCCGTTCCGAGGGCAGCTCGATTACCGAAGGAATCGGCAATAGCCGAGTCACCGCCAACCTGGAGGGTGCCCCGATCGACGCCGCCGTGCGGATCGCCGATCAGGACGCCCTCGACACGATCTACCGTCTGCTCTGGCAGGAGGGCCTTTTTCTGGGGGGCTCGGTGGGCATCAATGTGGCCGCTGCCGTGGAAACGGCCCGCCAGCTTGGGCCCGGTCACCGCATCGTGACCGTGCTCTGTGATGGCGGTGACCGCTATCGCTCCCGCCTCTACGACCGCGCCTGGCTGGGGGGGCGGGGACTGCGCCAGCCCGAGCAGGGGGCCAACTCCCTGGCCGGGGCCGTAGCCGCGCCCCAGGTTTGATGAAAGAATCCCCGGCTGCTCCAGGCCAACCGATCGGCGGCCGGTTCCGGTTGGAGCGGGCCCTATCCGAATCCCCAGCCCAGGGGGTGCTCTGGCTCGCCACTGATGGGCTGGCCGCCGACGCCCCCGTGGCCCTGCGCCAGTTGCCTGCAGACCGGGATCCCGCCTTGGTGCGGGCCCTGGTCTCCCGCCTGCAGGGGGTGCTCCATCCCCAGGTGCCTCGCTTCGGCGCCGTGATCGAAGAAGGCTCCCGGCTCTGGCTGGTGCGCGACTGGCAGGCTGGCCGCAGCTTTGCCCAGCTGCTGGAGGCTCGCCGGGAGCGCCAGCTCGTATTTGGCGCCGGGGAGGTGCTGCTGCTGCTGCGCCAGTTGCTACCGGTGCTGGTGGCCCTGCATGGCCAGGACCTGCTCCACGGCGACATCAGTACGGCCAACCTGTTGCGGCGGGACAGCGATGGACTGCCGGTTCTGCTCGATTTCGGGCTGCTGCGCAACGTTCCCTCCCTGGCCGGGGGGGGCGAATTGGCTCTGGGCTCGAACCTGCCAGGCACAACCCCCGGCTACGCACCCCCTGAATTGACCCGGGGCGATCCCGTTCAGCCCTGGATGGACCTGCACGCCGTGGGGGTGCTCGCCCTGGTGCTGCTCAGCGGCGAAGAGCCCGCCGCCTTGCTCGATCCAGTCACGCTCGACTGGCGCTGGCCGGTGGCGCTGGAGGCCGAACCGGCCCTGCGCCAGCAGCTCGAACGACTGCTGTGTCGGGATCCTGGCCGCCGCTTTGCCAGTGCGGCCCAGGCCCTTGCCGCCTTCCAGGCGCTGGCGATGCCCGATAGCACCGGTCCGGTGCCCCGGGCCGACCGCACCGTGGTGCTGGTGCCCCAGGCTGCCGCTCCCCAGCCAGGGCAGCTGGAAGCTCGATCGGCCCTGGACCAAGCTGCTGCCGCAGCCCCTTCCAGGCCAGCGGCCCAGCCTGCGCCGGCCCCAGGCCTCGGGGCTTTCCCCTCCAGCCCGACCACCCTGCCCAGCCCCCCCAGTCCGCCCGCTCCGCAACCGGCCTTGAGCCCCCCCTCCTCCCCCCGGCCTAGGGAGATGGCTGCCGTCCAGAAGGAGGAGGCGGCTGAGGGCGGTCTGTGGCCGGTCTTGATCGCCCTGGTGTTGTCTGCCGTGATCGGTACGGCGCTTGGCTGGTGGTGGTTGAGTCGCGGACGGCCCAGCCTGCCGGAGTCGCTCGTCGAGGCGCCCCCAAGCCTGCCTCCTGCCGAGGTGGATCAGCGCCAGCAACTGCTCAACCGCCTGCGGGCCCTGCAGATTGATCGGGGCTGGTTCCTCAACCTCGTGGACACCAGTTTGATGGCCCAGTATCCCGAACGTAGGGGAAAGCTCCCCGGAGACTCCCTGGAGGATGCCCCGCTCCGCAAGGTCTGGAACACCCAGGCCCAGGAGTGGTTGGCGCGGGTTGAACAACTGCCGCTGCCCCTGCGGCGCCGCCTGGGCAGTTTCCGCTCGATCGATTGGGAGCAGCGCCAGCAAGCGCTGCTGGCCCAGGGGCTGAGCTCTTCGGTCCTGGCCCAGCTGGTGTCCGGCAGTGCCACCGCGCTACTGCCAGGCCAGGCCGGCGATCGGATGCCGCCCGAGCCTTTCCGCCAGCTCTGGTATGCGGCGGCGGAACTCACCCTCGACAACCTGCGGATTGATCCCATCCAGCTGCGTTCCCAGGTCACGGAGGTGCTGGCTGCGGATGTGCCGGCTAGTGGCGCTCGCCTGTTCGCCGTGCGCCTGCCGGCCGGGCACAGCTTGGCCTTGGGAGTCAATGGCACACCCCTGCTGCAGATGGCTGTGTTTGGCTCCGATGGTTCTGCCTTGGCGCCGCGCGGGCCGCTGCGGGTGGTGAGCCTGGGCCAGCAGAAGGCCTCCCCCGTGCAACTGCTCATCACCAACGAGGGCGTGGCACCGGCGCGCATCAGCCTGTCGCTGCGGGCAGACCCGCCGGTGGCTCCAGATCCGGCAGCGTCGGCCAGCCCACCGACCAGCCCACCGGCCAGTCCGCCGGCAATACCACCAGCGGTACCACCAGCGGTGCCAGATCCGGAGCCCACCGTCCAACCTTCGCCAGCTGCCCTTGAGCGTCCGGTGCGGCCCAGCCCAGGGCAGCCCGGGGAGGATTTACGCAGCAGGCCCGATCCAGCGGCTCCGCCCCAGGCTCCCGAACCGGCCCCCAATCCCAATCCCAACCCCAAACCCAATCCAGCGCCGGCCCAGTCCCCTGCGGCCAATCCTTGAACTTCACCGGCTGGCCTGCCAGAGGGTCCCTTGGACCGAGATAGAGGCCCAAGGTTTGCGGGCATATTCAGGGCCATGCAGCTAGCTTTCTGGCCTGGCTTTTCTGTTCAAGAATGTCGAGTCTCCAGCTAGCGCGTTTGCCCCGCAATAGGCCGTTGGCGAGGGGCCGACTTGGTGGCTTGCCGCCCCTGGGGCGCTGAAACTTATCTAGTCTTGGCATGGGGGAGGCCTATGGAGTTAATTCTTGCCGGATCCAATTCTTTCCTTCCTGCGGCCAAAGTTAGCCCTAGCCCTATAGCCTTAGCAATAGCCCTGGCTATCGCAATTGATCGCAGGCTTTTCGCTGCGTAGGTGGCGTCTCCATGCCAAGGTCAGCAAGTTCTATCCCTTGGACCTGCCGCCTAATTTTGTCGCTTAAATCCTTGTAATCGCGGCTAAATTCGTGCAATCGCAGCCCGGGCCTCCTTGGCCTCCTGCTTGCGTTTCTCCTCATGGCGTTTGTCGTGGAGCTTGCGGCCCTTGCCGAGGCCGAGGGTAACTTTGATCCACGACCCCTTGAGCTTGAGGTTGAGCGGAATCAGGGTGAGGCCCTTCTGTTCAAGGGCGGTACGCAGCTTCTCGATCTCGCGGCGGTGGGCTAGCAACTTGCGCACCCGCAGCGGTTCGTGGTTGAAGAAGCGGCCGGCGTGGCTGTGGGGCGAGATGTGCACGTTGTGGAGTTGCAGTTCGCCGTTGCGGATCAGGCAGAAGCCATCCCGCAGGTTGCACTGGCCCGCCCGGATCGACTTCACCTCGGTGCCCAGTAGCTCGATGCCGGTTTCGAGACCTTCGAGGATCTCGTACTGGTGGCGGGCAAAGCGGTTGTCGGCCAGCAGCCGGTTGGCTGGATCCCCCTTGGCTTTGGCTCCTTGTCTGCCGGGGCCCTTGGCCATGCTGCTGCTCCGCTCCGCCGCGCTGCTCCGACCCTAGGCAGCTGCCGGTACCCTCCAGCCATGGCGATCATCTCCTCCGGATCGGACCGGCCGCGGCAACACCGGGCTGGCCCCAGCCCGATCGGGCCCGCTTCCAGGCCCGATCGGGCTGGATCCGGCCGATTAGTGGATCCCGTTGCCGGGCCTGGCGAGGGCAGCGCCGCTGCCGGGCCAGGGCTCTTGCAGCCCGCTGCTGGAGCTCCTGCCGAGGCCGCTGGGGCGGATGCGTCTGATGCTGCCGGTCCCGGCCGCGAAGACTCGCTCCGGCCCCGCCGCCTAGCCGACTACATCGGTCAGGGAGAGCTCAAGCAGGTGCTCGGCATCGCCGTCGAGGCCACCCGCAGCCGCGGTGAAGCCCTCGATCATGTGCTGCTGCATGGGCCCCCTGGCCTGGGCAAGACCACCATGGCCCTGGTGCTGGCCGAGGAGTTGGGGGTGCGCTGCCGCATCACCAGCGCGCCGGCCCTGGAGCGCCCCCGCGACATCGTCGGCCTGCTGGTCAACCTCCAGCCCCACGAGGTGCTGTTCATCGACGAGATCCACCGGCTCAACCGGGTGGCCGAGGAGATCCTCTACCCCGCCATGGAGGACTTCCGCCTCGACCTCACCGTGGGTAAGGGCACCACTGCCCGCACCCGCAGCCTGCCCCTTGCCCCCTTCACCCTGGTGGGGGCTACGACCAGGGCCGGTGCCTTGAGTGCGCCGCTGCGGGATCGGTTCGGCTTGATCCAGCGGTTGGAGTTTTATCAGCTCGGCGATCTGCAGGCCATCGTGGAGCGCACCGCTGGCCTGCTGGCCCTGCAGCTCGACACCGCCGCCGCCCTCGAGCTGGCGCGCCGTTGCCGTGGCACCCCCCGCATCGCCAACCGGCTGTTGCGCCGGGTGCGCGATGTGGCAGCCGTGGGGGGCCATGGCCGGATCAGTGCCGAGCTGGTCGATCAGGCGCTTCGCCTGCATCGGGTCGATGCTCGCGGCCTCGATGCCAGCGACCGGCGCTTGTTGGCGTTGTTGCTGGAGGGCTATGGCGGCGGCCCTGTGGGATTGGAAACCCTGGCGGCCGGCCTCGGCGAGGATCCGACCACCCTCGAGGGGGTGGTGGAGCCCTACCTGCTCCAGTTGGGCTTCCTGCAGCGCACCCCCCGGGGTCGGATCGTTACGGAGGCGGGTCGGGCCCACGTTGCGGCTGTGGCAGCGATGGCAACGCCAGGCGGGCACCAGAAATGAATTGCCGCGCCCTACGGTCGCTTCTGCTCCTGCCTTTGCTGCTGGGTCTGCTGTTGCTGGTGGGCTTGGAGCCCGTGGCCGCCCTGGCCCAGCCGGGCCCTGTTGGGGCGATCGCCACGCCTTGCCTGCTCGCGGCTGGGGTCGCCCCAGCCATCCCCGCCGCCTTCGCTCCCATCCCACCGGCCTTGGACCCTGGCGGAACTGAGGCATCAGCTTCCCTGGCTAGTCTGTTCCAGCAGGCCCTGGCGGCCAGCCGCGCCGGCCGCTTCGAGCTCGCCCTCCCCCTCTGGAATCGGGTGCTGGAGCTGGCGCCCAACGATGCGGCCGCCTGGAGCAACCGCGGCAACGTGCAGCTCGGCTTGGGCGATCCCCTGGCCGCCATCGCTGACCAGGATCGCTCCCTGCAGCTTGAGCCCGATCAAGCTGACCCCCACTTGAACCGCGGCACAGCTGAGGAGGCCCTGGGTCGCTGGCAGGCGGCCGCTGCCGACTATCGCTGGATTTTGGAGCGGGATCGGCAGGCGGGGCGTCCAGCCGATGCAGCTGCCCTTTACAACCTTGGCAATGTGGAGGGATCCTGCGGCGATTGGCAGGCGGCTCGCGATAACTTTGTGGCTGCCGATTTGGCCCGGCCAGGATTTGCCATGGCCCGCTCCAGCGCCGCCCTGGCGGCCTTCCAGCTGGGCGATCTGGATCGGGCCGAGCGGGAGCTGCGCTCCGTGATTCGCCGCTATCCCCTATTCGCCGATGCCCGGGCTGGCCTCACGGCCTTGTTATGGCAGCGGGGTGCCACTGGCGAAGCGGAAAGCCACTGGGCGGCAGCCTCTGGGCTCGACTCCCGCTATCGGGACTCTGGTTGGCTGTTGGCGATCCGGCGTTGGCCGCCTGGACCGGTCGAGGCTCTGCGTCGGTTTTTGGCCTTGGATCCAAGCACCGATGCTAGGCGCAGTGCTGGGCCCAGTTCGGTGGGATTGGGCGGCTGAGCTGGGCGATGTTGGTGAGGCTTTGCCATGGGTAAGCCAGCCGTAATCGGCGGTGAAGGGGGCGCCTAGGCCTCCGGGAACGGCAAGGCAGGCGGTTGGAAAGGGGTTCAGGCATGGACCGCAGACGACTACCAGCAGCCCCTGGGGAAGGTCAGCAGGGCTGCAGGTCAGAGGACTGATTGGAATGGTTCGGATTGGCTGAGTCTTGGCTTGTTGCTGGTATGGTTGGCATTAAAAGGGCTGTTTTTCAGGGATCTTTTATCCATCGACCTGATCGCTTTCCTGTTGTTTTGGTGGGCTTTTATATGTTTTTATTCCTTTCCTGGTTATGCACAAAGGCGGGGTGTGCCGCAGGTTGGTTGCCCCGATGTCAAGCATGCTTTCTGTGGCGCTTGATTCTCGCTTCAGTCGCTTATGCTCTTGTAGCTGGTCTGGGTGTCGTTGGAGCTCAGTTTCTCCTAGATTTTTGGTCTCAGCAATGATCCTGTAGGTCTGTGAGCGCCGCTTGACATCCCACCAACCGCCGACATTCTCTGCCCCGCCTGCTCAGCCCCAATGGCAAGCCCTAGGGCTCGAGGCGACCTTGCTGAAGCTGTTGCCGCGGCTGATTGAGCTGCGGCGCCAAATTCACCGACACCCGGAGCTGAGCGGCCACGAATATCAGACTGCAGCCCTGGTGGCCGGTGAGCTGCGGTGCTACGGCTGGGAGGTTCGCGAGGGGGTTGGCCGCACGGGGGTGGTGGCGGAGCTGGGTCCGCTGGCTGGCCCACTGTTGGCCCTGCGGGTGGATATGGATGCCCTGCCGATTGAGGAGCGCACCGGTCTGGACTGGGCTTCAAGCCAGCAGGGCCTGATGCATGCCTGCGGCCATGACATCCACACCACGCTGGGGCTTGGGGTGGCTGCCCTGCTGAGTTCGATGGCCGACCAGCTCAGCGCCCGGGTGCGGCTGCTGTTTCAGCCGGCCGAGGAAACGGCCCAGGGGGCCGGTTGGATGCGCGCCGATGGGGCGATGGAAGGGGTAGCGGCCCTGTTCGGGGTGCATGTGTTCCCCTCGATCGCAGTGGGCAGGTTGGGGGTGCGCAGCGGCAGCCTCACCGCCGCCGCCGGGGAACTGGAGATCGAGGTGCTGGGGGAGAGTGGCCATGGCGCCCGTCCCCACCAGAGCACCGATGCGATCTGGATCGCGGCGCGGGTGGTGAGTGGATTGCAGGAGGCGATCAGCCGTCGGCTTGATCCGCTCCATCCGGTTGTGGTCAGCTTTGGCAAGATCGAAGGGGGGAAGGCGTTCAATGTGATCGCAGACCATGTCCGCCTAGTCGGCACGGTGCGCTGCCTCGATCCCCAGGTGCACGAGCGCTTGCCCGGCTGGATTGAAGACACGGTCCATGCCCTATGCCGCGGCCATGGTGGGGAAGCCCGGGTCCATTACCGCCGGATCGCTCCGCCCGTTCACAATGATCCTGAGCTCACCCGGCTGGTGGCAGCTTCAGCGGTGGACCTACTTGGTCAGGCCCAAGTCGAATGGCTGGAACAGCCATCCCTGGGCGCCGAAGATTTTGCCGAACTTCTGGAGGGCCATCGTGGCACCATGTTTCGGCTCGGGGTGGCGGGACCCCAGGGCTGTACCCCCCTGCACAGCAATACCTTTTCGCCCGACGAGGGCTGCTTAGCGGTGGGCATCCGTGTGCTGACCTTGAGCCTGCTGCGCTGGATGGCAGCGCCGTGTTGAAGGGTGATCAGTTGGCAGCTCCTGCCCTTGCCTCCCGCCGCCTTGTGGCGATGTTGGCCTTAGCCTCACCGATGTTAATCATCTTGTCCTTGGTGGGCCTGTTGCATCGTCCGGGCAGTTCTCGCTGGCAGGCCTTGCCAGCCCTATTGATTGGAATTAGTTTGCTGCTCACCAGTGGTTTCCGCCGCCACTATCGGCGTCGCCAGATGTTGCTGTCGCTGCGACAGCAGCGATCCTCGGGTTGAGCTTGGTTTGGGGTAATGTTGCGGTGCATGCAAATAGTCTAGTTGGGCTCTGTATTGCATTGGACCGCAGTGGATGCATGGGCAGTTTTTGTCCTTGTTTGCGGATGAGATCGTAGGGTTGAGATGTTTTGGAAGTGAATCTTCCCCAGGGCTCTCGTTGTTTTTCCGATCGCTCTGCAGGCTCGCAGCAACCGCATCTTTTTTGCTCCCGGCTGGAGCTGAGATGATTTTGACTGTATTGCTGATCCCACTGGCGGCGGTTGCAACCGATCATTCCCTAAGCATGGACCTGGCAAGACTGTCTCGTCGAGATTTTCGAATTTAGCGGCGAAGGCTGAGGAGGGCTCTGAAAAAAATAAAGCATACTGCAAAGGTGCGCTGCAAAAGTTTTGCGAAATCGAATGCTGCCTGCAGCAGGCGAAGCTCCACCACGATCCACCCTCCACCCATGCTGGTGGATCCCAACGGGAAGGCAGCTAGGGCATCGATTCCAAAGAGATCGCCTAAAACCAAATTATACATCCTTCCGCTTTTGAGTCGGATATTTTTATTGCGGCGACGCGTTTCAAGCTGCTGCAGGAGCACCGCTGCCGTAGGCCTCTGCTGGGTTGGGAGGGCTGCGTTAGCGGCTTGGTTCGTCACCGAGTTTGTGCTGCTTCACTGGGGTGATCTGTTGATGCCACCCAACGACGGCCATGGGACATTCCGATGCCGAGCCTGCTGCGGCTTCCCGACCGGATCCCGCCCTGCTACGCCAGGCGATCGTTTCTGGCGATCCGAGCCGCGCCATGCCCGCCCTGGTGGGTCTGCGGGAGCTGTCCGAGCAGCAGGCCATCCCCCTGTTGCTCCTAGGGCTGGAGCAGGAGCCCTTCCTGGTGCGCTCGCTGGCCTGTGCCGGCCTTGGATTGAAGCGCAGCGAGGCTGGCTGGTCAGCCCTGCTCCAAGCGCTGCAGCACGATGCTGACGCCAACGTGCGGGCGGAGGCCGCCAATGCCCTGGCCAACTATGGCGTCCAGCGATCCTGGCCGCCGTTGCGGGCGGCCTTTGCGTGCGATGGTCAGTGGCTGGTGCGTTGCAGCATCCTTTCGGCCCTGGCGGAGCAGCCCCTGATGGCCGCTGATCAGCTGTTGGAGCTGGCGCTGTTGGCGCTCAACGATGGCGATGGCAGCGTACGGGTGGGTGGTGCCGAGATCCTGGGTCGCCTGCTGCGCCAGGACCAAGGCGACGGCCAGCTTCGTGCCCTGCTGGTGGGCCTGCAGGCCGATGCGGATCACCGTGTTGTGGCTGCAGCCCTCGACGGTCTGCAGGGCTGATTTCCCCACCGAGCCTGGCCCTTTTCCCCGCTTGGCCCGGGCTGGCTGCCGGTCCGGCCCGCTGTTCTGGCCTGCGGTTGCGGTTGATGGGCAGACGATTGGGTCAGCGGGCATGCTGCTGCACCCTGCAAGGGATTACGGCCTTGCTAGGTTGCAAGGGTCACTAGGGGTGCCCGGTCCTCAGGTTGCCTTCCACTGCAGCCACCGATGAGGGCCCCAGGGCTGAGATCACACCCTCCGAACCTGATCCGGGTCATGCCGGCGCAGGGAAGTGCGGTCGAACTCAGTTCTGCGTGCATCTAGGGCCGGCCGCCGCCGTCGGCCCGACCGCCAGCGAGGCTCCCCCGCCCACGGGGCTCCTCCGTCACCAGCCTGTCCTTCGCCGTACCCGTCATGCGCACTGCCTGGATCGAGAAGCGTCGCGACGCGATCTCCAGCGGCGGTAATGTCAGCCAACTCCATTACGCCCGCCGCGGCGAGGTCACCGAAGAGATGGCCCATGTGGCGAGGCGGGAGAAGCTGCCCGAATCGCTGGTGATGGAGGAGGTGGCCCGGGGCCGGATGATCATTCCGGCCAACATTAATCATGCCAACCTTGAGCCGATGGCGATCGGCATTGCCAGCAGTTGCAAGGTGAATGCCAATATCGGTGCCTCGCCCAATGCCAGTGACATCAATGAAGAACTTGAGAAGTTGCATCTGGCCATAAAATACGGTGCAGACACCGTGATGGACCTTTCCACCGGTGGCGTCAACCTAGATGAAGTACGCACGGCAATCATCAAGGCGTCTAGCGTGCCGATCGGAACTGTACCCGTGTATCAGGCCCTGGAGAGCGTGCACGGCTCGATCGAAAGACTTTCCGAAGATGATTTTCTGCACATCATTGAGAAGCACTGCCAGCAGGGGGTGGATTATCAAACCATCCACGCTGGCCTGCTGATCGAGCACCTGCCCAAGGTGAAGGGGCGGATCACGGGGATCGTGAGCCGCGGGGGCGGCATCTTGGCCCAATGGATGCTGTATCACCACAAGCAGAATCCGCTCTATAGCCGCTTCGATGACATCTGCGAGATCTTCAAACGCTATGACTGCACCTTCTCCTTGGGAGATTCGCTGCGTCCCGGCTGCCTGCATGATGCCTCCGATGAGGCTCAACTTGCCGAACTCAAAACCCTCGGTGAACTCACCCGCCGTGCCTGGAAGCACGATGTGCAAGTGATGGTGGAGGGGCCGGGCCATGTGCCGATGGACCAGATCGAGTTCAATGTGCGTAAGCAGATGGAGGAGTGCAGCGAGGCGCCCTTCTACGTGCTCGGTCCGCTCGTCACCGACATCGCCCCCGGCTACGACCACATCACCAGTGCCATCGGCGCCGCGATGGCAGGCTGGTATGGCACAGCGATGCTCTGCTATGTCACCCCTAAGGAACACCTGGGCTTGCCCAACCCTGAAGATGTGCGCAACGGCCTGATCGCCTACAAGATCGCCGCCCATGCCGCAGACATTGCCCGCCACCGTCCCGGAGCCCGCGACCGCGACGATGAGCTGAGCCGGGCCCGCTACGCTTTTGATTGGAACAAACAATTTGATCTCTCGATGGATCCCGAGCGGGCCCGCGAGTACCACGATGAAACCTTGCCGGCCGATATCTATAAGCAAGCTGAGTTCTGCTCGATGTGTGGTCCCAAGCACTGCCCGATGCAGACCAAGATCACCGACCAGGATTTGGAGGGCTTAGAGCAGGTGTTAGCGGAGCAGAAGGCTCGGGTGGCGCTTGGCGCCACTGAAAGCTGAGCACGCAGCTCATGGGTGGGTTGATATCGGATTCATGGGCGGCTGCCGTTGTGGGCCAAAGAGGGAGGGCTTGTACAAAGCCATTCGAGAAGCCAAGGTCTTCGCCCTAGGGCAGGGGCTCAGTAATAATTTTACTTCGGTGGCGGCAAGGATTCCAGAATCCGCTGCGAGCAACTTGCTCTATGATACTTTGGTAAAGTTGCATGTATCACATCAGCCATAGCCAAGAGTGGCCCCATCAATTTGTCGATTGCCCTTTTCTGAGTGAAACGATCCATCCCCTCTCTTGTCTTCGTTGTTCCTTGCTATAATGAAGAAGAGGTTCTTGATTGGTCTGCATCATGCTTGCTCAGTGAGTTGCGGGACATGGCTGCTGCTGGTCTTTGCGACCCTTCCAGATCCGGTATCCTTTTCGTAGATGATGGCAGTAAGGATTCCACCTGGGCCCTGATTGAGTCCCTTGCCGCCACGAGTGAATGCATCGGTGGGCTTCGCCTTTCCCGCAACAAGGGCCATCAGTCTGCACTTATTGCCGGTCTTGAGGCTGTAGCCCAGACAGTGGATGTGAGTATTTCCGTGGACGCTGATCTTCAGGATGATATTCATGTTTGCAGCCAGATGCTGGAGTCTTATCTTAGCGGTAGTGATATCGTTTACGGCGTGCGCCTTGAGCGGCAAACAGATACGGTCAGCAAGCGCTTCTTCGCCAGATCTTTTTATTACTTTATGCGGTTGATGGGTGCAGAAATTGTCCCAGGCCATGCCGACTTTCGCATGCTATCAAGGCGCGTTCTTGTTGAGTTGCTCCGCTACCAAGAAAGATCCCTCTTTTTGCGTGGCATTATCCCCCAACTCGGCTATAAAACTGCTATCACGTATTACTCAAGAAAGGCTAGGCGTGCAGGCGTCACAAAGTATCCGTTTAGAAAATCGCTATCCCTTGCGGTCGATGGCATTTTTTCTCTCTCGCACAAGCCGTTGCGTTTGATTACCTATATGGGGCTGATTTTGGCTGGCTTGTCTGTGGCTGGAATATTATGGACCGTTCTTACTTACTTTATGGGGGGTACTGTTCATGGTTGGGCATCTATGATCGTGATTGTTGTGATGCTGGGTGGGGCCCAACTATTGTGCCTTGGTGTTATTGGGGAGTATGTGGGCCGACTTTACAAAGAGGTTAAGCGGCGACCCCTTTATCACGTAGAGGAGAATGTGGGAAGGGCGAAGTGGGACTAAGTTGTATTAGCAATCCGAGCAGCTTCCGTTTATTTCTTGCCTGCCAGAATAAAATATTGTCCTCCCGCAGGCAGCCAGCGCATCCACTTCTCGAAAGGCCTAAGTGCTTTTAGCATGCCAGGGAAGAACAATGTGTAGCCACTCTTTTTGACTTCTGCATCGTCGCAGAGATTGATCAGCCGCTTGCATTCCGAGCGGCGAAGCAGAATGGCATCTTCGTCAATCGGGCATGTGTTTACCATGTGCTGAGTTACAGGATTTAGTGGATTGTGCTCAAATATCAATAGATTGCCCCCAGGGTTGAGTGCCTTCACCAATCTGCTCACCAAGGATTCCCGGTCATCAAGGGGTACATGGTGCAACACGCATGAAACCACGATCAGGTCAAAGCACTGTTGAAGTGCCGCCTCACAATCAAGGACTTTGGTTTGGGGAAAGCGGCGTCGCAGATGGGATAGGGAATCTTGAGAAATGTCCGCTGCGTAGATCGAAGCTTTGGGGTAATAGCCTTCGAGAAACTCCTGGAGAAGACCTATGCCACAACCGTAGTCAAGAACTGTTGTCGGATCTTGAACTAGTTGCTTAGCGACCGCAACTTTGTATTCTTGTAGGTAGCGAGTATTGGAGTCGAAAAAAGCATGCTGATTGGATGTGACTTCGGAGTAGACTTCGGCAAGGTTGTCGAATTGGGTTCTAACTTGTTCGTAATCCATCCAGGTCAGCGGAGCTGATTTAATTTAGCATGATCAGAGGCTTTTTTGCTATCGTCGGGGAAGGCCAGGCGAGATTGCAGTACATAGCTAGCAAAAGCGTAGCTGAGAACGGCCAGCGCCTGGGCAGTCAGGGCTGTAAAAAATCTAAGGGCATAGCTGAGTACAAGCTGGTTGACCAGAAAGCTGATGACCGCTACACAGCCAAAGATTGCGAAGCTTCGCTTGGAGAATGATGCCGAAAACGTGTAGCGAGCATGAATAAAGTAGCCCGCTATTCCTCCAATGACATAGCCTATGAAATTCGAAAGTTTTGGATTGCTTGTAAGTGCTTGTAGGCTAAAGATGGCAAGCGTGCCGATGATGGTGTTGAGGCCGCCCGCAACGGTGAATCGCCCTAGGCGTCGAACTTGTGGTGTGATACTACTTTTTGGCATTGCTTTTGGTATGACTGTTTGGCTTGGCTGTTGGAGGCTCCTCAAAACAAATGCCCCACCAAGGGTGGGGCAAGGTTGTTGTAGGCGTTGGCTAGGGATCAGCCCAGCGCCTTCGCTTTCGCGACCACATTGTCCACGCTGAAGCCAAACTCCTGGAGGCACACTGGGCCTGGAGCCGAAGCGCCAAAGCGGTCGATCGAGACGGTATCGCCATCAAAGCCGGTGTACTTGTGCCAGCCGAAGGAGCTGGAGGCTTCCACCACCAAGCGCTTGCGCACGGCGGCGGGGAGTACCGATTCGCGGTAGGCGGCGTCCTGCTCTTCGAACAGCTCGACGCAGGGGATCGATACGACGCGCACGTTCTTGCCTTCGGCGCGCAGCACGGCGGCGGCTTTGGTGGCCAGTTCGAGCTCGGTACCGGTGCCGATCAGGATCAGGTCAGGGCTGCCGTTGCTGTCTTCGAGGATGTAGCCACCCTTGGCCACAGCGGCTGCGGAGGAATTGGCCTGGTTAGCCATCGCCTGACGGCTCAGGGCCAGCACGGTGGGGCGTTTACGGTTGGCCACGGCCACCTGGTAGGCACCGATGGTTTCGTTGCCGTCGCCGGGACGGATCACCAGCAGGTTGGGGATCGCGCGCAGGTTGGCCAGGGTCTCGACCGGCTGGTGGGTGGGGCCATCTTCTCCGAGGCCGATTGAATCGTGGGTGAGCACGTAGATCACTCCGAGTTCACTCAGGGCCGAGAGGCGAATGGCGCCGATCATGTAGCCCGCGAAGACCAAGAAGGTGCCGCCGTAGGGGATCAGGCCGCTGCCGTGGTAAGCGATGCCATTAAGAATCGCCGCCATGGCGTGCTCCCGCACCCCGAAGTGGAGGTAGCGGTTGGCTTCGGCGCCCTTTTGGAAGCTCTTCTCCCCCTTGATATCGGTGAGGTTGGAGTGGGTGAGGTCGGCGGAGCCACCGATCAACTCCGGCAGCTGGGGGCCGAAGGCGTTGAGGGCGTTGTAGGAGTGCTGGCGGGTCGCCAGGCCTTTGTCGGCGGGGGTGAAGCTGGGCAGGCCGGCATCCCAGCCCTGGGGCAGCTCGCCCCGCAGGCGGCGCTCAAACTCGGCGGCTTCGTTCGGGTAGGCGGCGCGATAGGCCTCCAGGCTGGCGTTCCATGCGGATTCAGCGGCCGCACCGCGCTCGATCGCCTGGCGCCATTGGTCATAGGCCTCGGCAGGTACTTCGAATTCGCCGTAGTTCCAATCGAGGGCCTTGCGGGTGAGGGCGGCCTCCTCGGCCCCCAAGGCGGCGCCGTGCACCCCGGCGGTGTTGGCCTTGTTGGGGGAGCCGTAGCCGATCGTGGTGGTGATCTTGATCATGCTCGGCTTGTCGGTGACGGCCTTGGCCGCTTCGATCGCCCGCTGGATGCCGGCCACGTCATGGTTGCCATCGGCCACGTGTTGCACGTGCCAGCCGTAGGCTTCATAGCGCTTCAGCACATCTTCGGTGAACGACACGGCAGTGTCACCATCGATCGTGATGTGGTTGTCGTCGTAGAGGGCGATCAGCTTGCCCAGGCCCAGGTGGCCGGCCAGGGAGGCGGCTTCACCGGAGATGCCCTCCTGGTGGCAGCCATCGCCCATGATCACGTAGGTGTAATGGTCCACCAGGTTGTGACCGGGCTTGTTGAAGCTGGCCGCCAGGTGTGCCTCGGCGATCGCCAGGCCCACGGCGTTGGAGATACCCTGGCCGAGCGGACCGGTGGTGACTTCCACGCCCGGGGTTTCAAAGGTTTCGGGGTGGCCGGGGGTCTTGGAGCCCCACTGGCGGAACTGCTTGATGTCCTCGATCGTTACCGAGTCGTAGCCGCTGAGGTGGAGCAGCGCGTAGAGCAGCATGCAGCCGTGGCCGGCCGAGAGCACGAAGCGATCGCGGTTGAACCAGGTTGGATTCTTGGGGTTATGGCGCAGCACCTTGTCCCACAGGGCGTAGGCCATGGGCGCGGTGCCCATCGGCAGGCCCGGGTGGCCCGAATTCGACTTGTTGATCGCATCAACTGCCAGGAAGCGGATGCTGTTGATGCAGAGCGTTTCGACCGAGGTGGTAGTAGCGGCGACCATGGGGACTCGGGGGGGGGAGGTGGGACTAGGCGGGTAACGGTGGGGGAGTGGTTCCCGGGGATGGGATGGGTGCCGCGGGGCGGCGCTCAGGTCATCCGGCGGAATGCCAGACAGACGTTGTGGCCGCCGAACCCAAAGGAGTTGGAGAGCACGACATCAACGGGGTAATCCCGGGCCTGGTTGGGCACGACATCCAGATCACAGGCGGGATCGGGCGTGCGGTAGTTGATCGTAGGGGGTACGAGGTTGTGGCCAATCGCCAGCACGGCCGCCACGGCTTCGATGCCACCGCTGCCACCGAGCAGGTGGCCGGTCATCGATTTGGTCGAACTCACCGGGATCCGGTAGGCGTGGTCGCCGAGGGCCGTTTTGATGGCGGCGGTCTCGTTGCTGTCGTTGGCCTGGGTGCTGGTGCCGTGGGCATTGACATAGTCCACGTCCTGGGGATCGATGCGGCCATCGGCGAGGGCAAGGCGGATGGCTTCGGCCGCTCCCACGCCTCCGGGGGACGGGAGGGTGTAGTGGTAGGCGTCGCAGGTCATGCCGTAGCCCACGAGCTCGGCCAGCACCGTGGCGCCGCGGGCCCTGGCGTGCTCCAGGCTTTCGAGCACAAGCACGCCGGCGCCTTCGCCAATCACGAAGCCGTTGCGCTCCAGATCGAAGGGCCGGCTGGCGCTGGCCGGGTCATCATTTCGGAAGGAGAGGGCCTTGGCGCTGGCGAAGCCGGCCACCCCGAGCGGAGTGATCGCTGATTCGGCACCACCGCAGACCATCGCGTCGGCCTGGCCGAGCTGGATGAGGCGGAAGGCATCGCCGATCGCATTGGAGCCGGCGGCGCAGGCGGTGGCTACGGCGGTGCTGGGTCCCCTGGCGCCGAGGGCGATCGCCGCCAGGCCGGTGGCCATGTTGGGGATCATCATCGGCACACAGAAGGGACTCACCCGGTCAGGGCCCCGGTCGGCGAGCACATGGGCCTGGCTCTCCATCATCAACAAGCCACCGACCCCGGAACCGATCGCGACGCCGACGCGGTGCCGGTTGGTGTCATCGATGGTCAGTCCGGCAGCAGCGACGGCTTGCTTGGCCGCCACTACGCCGAATTGACAAAAGCGGTCCCAGCGCTTGGCTTCCTTCGGTTCTAGCCAGCCGACCGGATCGAAGTTTTTGACTTCGGCGGCGAAACGGCAGGCGTGGCGTGAAGCATCGAACAGGGTGATGGCTGCCACGCCGTTGCGGCCCGTGCGCAGGCCCTCCCAGTACGCAGCGACATCGTTGCCGATCGGTGTGACCGCGCCCAGGCCGGTGACGACGACGCGGCGGAGTCCCTCCACCATGGACGCCTCAGGCCTGCTTGTCTTGGATGTACTTGACGGCATCACCGACGGTGAGGATGCCTTCGGCGGCCTCATCGGGGATCTCGATGTCGAATGCCTCTTCCAGGGCCATAACCAGTTCGACGGTGTCGAGCGAGTCGGCGCCCAGGTCGTTTTGGAAGTTCGACTCGGGCTTCACCTCCGCAGGTTCAACGCTGAGCTGCTCGGCAACGATCGAGCGGACTTTCTCGAAGATCGCTTCCTGGGACATGGCCGCTTTGTGGAAGGTCGCATCCTACGGGTCAACCCCTTGGGGCCCCGCCGCGATGCCCGGCGTATGAACAAGGGTGACGGGCTGGCGCTTCGGTGAGCTGGCTTTGGGCTGAGGTGGGTACGTTGAGCCCACGCCGGCCTTTTCGAGCGCTCATGTCCCACGCCGTCAAGATCTACGACACCTGCATCGGTTGCACCCAGTGCGTGCGGGCCTGTCCGCTCGATGTGCTGGAGATGGTCCCCTGGGACGGTTGCAGGGCCGGCCAGATTGCCTCCTCCCCCCGCACCGAAGACTGCGTCGGCTGCAAGCGCTGTGAAACCGCCTGCCCCACCGACTTCCTCAGCATCCGGGTTTATTTAGGTGACGAAACCTCCCGCTCGATGGGTCTGAGCTACTGAAGCCAGCCTGGGGGCAGCGGGACGTGGATCTCGGCAGGCGCTCAGATCCCTTCCCCCCCAGCCACCCACCCCAGCCCCCGCCAGGCCCAGTCGTTGTCGAGCCATCGGCAACGGCTGGGCTTTTTCCAGACCTGGGGATTGTCCCGGTTCCGGCTGGGCGGAGCCGCCTTGTGGATCTTCATGCTTGATCGTCCTTGCGGCTCGTCCTTGCAGGTCGTCATCGCGGGTCGGCTTTGCTGCTCGGCCTTTGACGACTCTCGTTATGGATCCTCTTCGCAACTCCTCTTCGCAACTCCTTTTTGCCAAACCTTTTGCCAATCCTTTAGCTAATCCTTTAGCTAAACCTTTAGCTAAACTTTTCCCAATCCTCGTTGCGGATCTTCTAGTCGAATCGCCCCTGCCGATCGCCCGGGCCGGCCAAGGATCGCGCTTTGCGGTAGGTCTGGGCCCATCCGCCCATAAGCTCACTGGCGCGCCCCCTGCGAGGCGCCCCGTCCCCGTCTGCGCGCCCCTCGTCCCCCTATGTGCGGCATCGTTGCCCTGATTGGTTCGCGCGAGGCGGCACCCCAACTGCTGGATGGCCTGCGCCAGCTCGAATACCGCGGTTACGACTCGGCCGGGATCGCCACAGTGACCGTGGAGCACGGCCAGGGCAGCCTGCATTGTCTGAAGGCTGAAGGCAAATTGGTGAATCTCACCGCCCGCTATGAGGCCGAGGGGGCCCCGGGGCTGTGCGGCATCGGCCACACCCGCTGGGCCACCCATGGCAAGCCAGAGGAGCGCAACGCCCATCCCCATCTCGATGGCAGCGGCCGACTGGCGGTGGTTCAAAACGGCATCATCGAGAACTACCGCAGCCTGCGCGAGCAGCTGCAAGCCGCAGGCGTGGTGTTCCGCTCGGATACGGACACCGAAGTGATTCCCCACCTGGTGGCGCGGCGCCTTGCTGAGCTGCTGGCGGCCGGGGAGGCGGCCACGGCTGCCCTGTTGCTCCAGGCGGTGCAAGAGGTATTGCCCCGGCTGCATGGGGCCTATGCCCTGGCGGTCGTCTGGGCCGAAGTGCCCGGTGCTTTGGTGGTGGCTCGCCGGCAGGCGCCCCTGTTGATCGGCCTGGGTGAAGGGGAGTTTCTCTGTGCCAGTGACACCCCCGCCTTGGCCGGTTTCACCCGCACGATCCTGCCGCTCGAAGATGGGGAGGTGGCCCTGCTGACGCCGCTGGGAATCGAGCTCTACAACCGTGAAGGCCAGCGGGTGCAGCGTACGCCGAGCCTGTTGAGCGGCACTGAGCATGTGGCCGACAAGCGCAGCTTCCGCCACTTCATGCTCAAGGAGATCCACGAGCAGCCCGAAACGGCAGCCCTGTGGGTGGCCCGCCATCTCCCCCCGGATGCCCTGGTGGCCCTCCCCCTCGACGACGCGGTGTACGAGGGCGTGGAGCGCATCCAGATACTGGCCTGCGGCACTAGCCGCCATGCGGCCCTGGTGGGCGCCTACCTGTTGGAGCAGCTGGCTGGAATCCCCGCCAGCGTGTTCTACGCGAGCGAATTCCGCTATGCGCCGCCGCCGCTTGTTCCCCGCACCCTCACGATCGGGGTGACCCAATCGGGTGAAACGGCCGACACCCTGGCCGCCCTGGCGATGGAACAGGAGCGGCGCCTTGCCCATGGCGATGCCGCCTTTGCCCCCAACCTGCTGGGGATCACCAACCGGCCAGAAAGTTCGCTTGGGCGGCTGGTGCCCCACATTCTGGATATCGGCGCCGGCATCGAGGTTGGGGTGGCGGCCACCAAGACCTTCCTCGGCCAGCTGCTGGCCTTCTACGGTCTGGCTCTCTCCTTCGCCGACCGTCGCCTCCAGGCCCGTGCCGCCCGCGCCGCCGGCGCCACGCCGCCCCCGGGCAGTCCGGGGCCCTCGGAGGCGCCGCTCGCTTCGGCCGAGGCGTTGCGGCGTCTGGCGGAGGGGATCCGCGCCCTGCCGGCCCTGCTGCAGGCCCTGGTCAACGATCACGACCAACGCTGCGCCGACCTGGCTCACCTGTTTGCGGAAACCCAGGATGTGATCTTCCTGGGCCGGGGCATTAACTATCCGATCGCCATGGAGGGCGCCCTCAAGCTCAAGGAGATCAGCTACATCCATGCCGAGGGCTACCCGGCCGGCGAGATGAAGCATGGCCCGATCGCCCTGCTCGATGCCCGGGTGCCGGTGGTGTCGATCGCCGTGCCCGGTAGCGTGTTCGACAAGGTTCTCTCCAATGCCCAGGAAGCCAAGGCCCGCGATGCCCAGTTGATCGGCGTGGCCCCCGACAGCCCCGATACCGAACTCTTCGACCTGCTGCTCCCCCTGCCCGAGGT
>CAIOGZ010000033.1 GCA_903858015.1 uncultured cyanobacterium | reverse complement strand
GGCGCTGGCGGTGGAGCTGCCCGAGGAGGAGGTGAAGGATCTGCTCTGCCGGGCCCGCCAGCCGGTGAGCCTCGAAACCAAGGTGGGCGATGGAGAAGATACCGAATTGATCGATCTGCTGGCCGGCGAGGGCGCCGGGCCGGACGAGATGGTGGCCGCCGAGTGCCTGCGGGGCGATCTGGGGGCGCTGCTAGAGCAGCTGCCAGAACTGCAGGGCCGGGTGCTGCGGCTGCGTTATGGCATGGAGGGCGAGGAGCCGATGAGCCTCACCAGCATTGCCCGCACCCTGGGCCTCAGCCGCGACAAAACGCGCAATCTCGAACGGCGCGGCCTCGAGCAAATCCGCAGCCGCTCCCAAGAATTGCAGGCCTACCTAGCGGCTTGAGCGCTGGCGTCCGCCTGGTGGAGGATCCGCACCTCGCGGCTGGGGGACAGGGCCATAGGTTGAGCTTTTGGCGACGGGGTTCAAGCTCTCGATGTCCCTGGTTGGAAGTTCAGGTCGTCTGTTGCGGTCGCTGGGCGGGCTGATCGGCCCTGGCCAGGAAGCCCCCCGCCAACGGCGACGCCGGCTGGAAAAGGAACTGGAGGAGGCCCGCCGCCTCGGTCACTGGTTCACCGAGGAGGATCGGCAGTTGCTCCGGGAGCACGAGACCAGGCTGGCGGCTGAGCAGCGCGCCGATTGGTGGCGTCAGGCCGGCCGAGGTGGAGCCATGGCCCTGGTGCTGTTGGCTTGCCTCCACCCCCTGGTTTGGCCCTTGGCCCTGATCGGGGGAGTCAAAGCCTTTCCCCGCACCAGCCGGCGCCTAGGCCTCAGTCTGCTGGGCTTGGCTGCCCTGGGCGTGATCAGCGCCAGCCTGGGGCTGGTCTTGGTGGGCCGGGGTCTGCTGGCCCCGCCGGCGCCCCTGCGTCAAGCCCTAGCACCTGGGCCGGCCCCGCTCCCCAGCCTGGATCGAGCCCAACCAGGGCAGCCCGGCCAGCTTGGCGGTGCAGCCCAGCCAACGGACGGGGACCCAGCCGATCTGGGCCGCGACATCGCCGCCCGGCTCAGCCAGGCGTGCGACTACTGGAGCCTGGCAGGCAGCAGCGCCGACGGCAGCGCCACCTACCGCAAGGGTCTGTACCGCGACTGGAACGGCGAGACGCTGATGGTGCTACCGCGCAGCACCTGGGCCTATCTCAGCGGCCGGGAGCGCCGTGCCCTAGCCCACCATCTGGTCCAGACTCAGGCAGCAACAGCCATTCATGTCGGCCGGGTGCTGCCTTCGAGCGCCTTTGCGGGGAACACCATCACGCTGGAGGAGCGGGTCTGGCCGTGAACTAGCCGGGGCTTGGTTGGGGACTGCTCCGCCGCTGGATCACCACCGGCGGAGCAGCTAGCGGCTCCAGCTAGAGCTATCTGCCCCCCCTGCAGCGCCAGGGGCACCGGAGCCGCCGGCGGCTGCAGGCGAAAGCTGCCGGAGTTGCTGCTGGGGCTACTGATAATCAAGGAACCCAGAGTTGTGGCATAGGTGTGGGTTTCAAAAACCGAAAGACTAACAACATGCAACGGTCTCTGAAGCTTGGTTTGCAATTCGGTGGCGCCGTAGACGCCGGTGACTTTCTCAAGAAAGACGCTGGCGGTGATGCAAACAAACCAGGTCAGCCTCCAGCAGGCTGCCATTGGCTTGAAGGCGCAGCGTTGGATTAGCAGCAAGCGACCAAAGATTGACCATGCCCTGGGGAATCGTCAAGATGCTATAGGCGACTAGGGTCTCATCCTGGGTTGGGGAGAGGCCCCGGCTGGCGTCATTGCAGGGGATGCCGCCGAGGCTGCCGCTGATGGCGGCTCCAGCGGCGAAGTCAACCATCAGGACCTTGCTGGAGGGGACGCAACTAGGCCCCGGCAAACCAACTGGGGCCAGGGTTAGCACTACTGCGACACGACCAAGCCGGCGGCAGAGCGGGCCCTGGCAGCCTGGAAAATATGAATTGGCCAGACGCATGGGCGCGACAAGCAGCCCGCAAAGAGTAACAGTAGTCCTGGGATTCTAGGGTTAAAACAATGATAAATGCAATCTTATCAAGCCGCAACCAACCCTATGACCGCTAAGCCGATGGGCGGCGCCCACTAGGTCAAAAAATCCAGATCAAAGCAGCTCGAAAATCAGCAATGCCAAGCATTCGCTCTCAAGCCAGGCCCGCGGAGGCGATCAGACCCGATGGCCGGGTGCCGCTGGAGCTTGGGCTTCCAGAGGCAGCGATCAAACAATGCAGATCAAATAATTCAGATAAAACAATTCGGACCCAGCAATTCTGGCCTAGAAGCACTGGTCCATGACTATTCGTCGAATACAAATAGAGTTCAGCTTAAAACATCTGGCAAACACTGATCTTGCCATCAGCGACCCTCAGAAGCCCCCTGAATCGCTTCAAACATAGATCTCAACAAAAGATCTTCTTCGGGGATTTCCGGCTCAGCCACCGAGCAAAGATTCCTAAAAGAATTCATCAAAATTATCGAAATCAACGGCCTTGAAGTTGCCGGCTTCCACCTGCTGCATCAGCCGTACCAGTTGCACCCACAGTGCCCCGGCTGTTGCCAGAGACAACAGAAAGGCCACTAGAAACGCCGCACCGCTGGCAAAACCAAACACCTGCAGGCTGCCGCCGATGAACAGGGTGACCCCCAGCAGCAGCCCGATCCAGGGAAGCACCGTTTCCAGCCTGGCCAGGGGGAGTAACGGCAGGCGATCTTGTTTCCAAGCGTCTAGCCGTTGTTGCACCAATTTGGAGAAGGTGAGACCGCAGACCACCCCGATCGCCAAGCCGATGCCGGCGACCAGGTAGGGAGGTTGCTGAAACTGGGCGAACTCCAACAGGATGTCGGCCCCATCGAGATCGCCGTAGAGGCCACCGGCAACGGCGAACGCTCCCTCCTCCAGGTGCCTGGGCAGGGGCGCCGCCCCGGCGGCGATCGGCAGGCTGGAGAGGGCGAGAAGCATCGGCGGCAACGTCATCACTGAGCCGACCATAGGGGGAAGAAGCCTGGGGCCCGCTGCAGGCTGGCGCTGCTACGCATCAAGCCGCCAGCGGATTCAACCTGGCCAGCAGCCCGCTGGTCAGCCGCTGCGGCGAGAAGGTGCGCCGCAGCAGGGTCAGCAGCGCCCGGAGATCGTCGGTGTGGATGCGATCGTTGGCCACCAGGCTGAGCAGCAGCCGCTGGCGCAGGCTGCCGCCTTCGCGGCCCAATAGCAGGCGCAGGCCATCGCGGGCCACGGGGAGCAAATCGAAGCTGGGACCATCGTTTTCCAGCACCGCCAGCAGATTTTCCAGCCGCTCCAACCGCAGGCGACCGTCTCGATCAAAGATCACCTCGAGCAGCTTCTCGCGCATCTCGGCGGTATCCCCGGCCAGCAGGCGCCGGGCGACATAGGGGTAGGCCACCCGGATGATGCGGAAATCAGGATCGAGCCGCATCGCCAGGCCCTCCTGGCTCACCACCGCCCGAATGATCAGGGCGAAGCGGGCCGGTACGCGGAAGGGGTAGTCATACATCAACTCCGAAAAGCGGTCGGTGATCGCCTTGAAGTTGAAGTTGCCCACATTCTCGCCCAGGGCACCGCCAAGCACCTCGGCGAGGGCCGGCACGATCGGGGCCAAGTCGGCCTTGGGATTCAGAAAACCCAGGGCCATAAAATCCCTGGCCAGCGCATCGAAATCCCGGTTGATTAGGTGCACAACCGCCCCGGTTAGGGTGATTCGATCAGCATCGCTGATCGAATCCATCATGCCAAAATCAACATAAGCCACATGGCCAAGACCAGCCGTACTGCCATGCAGCGCGAACAGATTTCCAGGGTGGGGGTCGGCATGGAAATAGCCAAACTCCAGCAACTGTTGCAGCCCTGCAATTACACCGGTACGGATCAGGGCGGCGGGATCGAGATGGTTGGCTTCCAGCTCGCGCCGGTTCTGAAGCTTGGTGCCCTCAATCCATTGGGTGGTCAGCACCCGGCGGCTGCTGAGGCTGCGCTCCACCCGCGGCACCGTGACCTCCGGGTGGTTAGCGAACAGGCCGGCGAAGCGCTCGGCGTTATCGGCCTCGCGGCGATAATCGATCTCCTCAAACAGGGTGGAGCCGAATTCATCGATGATCGCGCCGAGGCCGAAGCCCAGATTCAGGGGCAGCCAGGGGGCCGACAGCACCCCGAGGGTTCGGATGATCACCAGATCGCGGCGCATCACGAAGGGCAACTGGGGCCGTTGCACCTTCACAGCCACCCAGCGGCCGTCGTGCAGCCGGGCCCGATACACCTGGCCCAGGCTGGCGGCCGCCACCGGAAAGTCGGGAAACTCAGCGAACAGCTGATCAGCCGGCGCTCCCAGCTCGGTTTCGATCAGCGCCAGCGCCACGGCATGGGGGAAGGGTGGCAGGTCGTCCTGCAGGCGGGTTAGCTCTTCCAGCCATTCGCGCTTCAGCAGATCTGGGCGGGTGGAGAGGGCCTGGCCCACCTTGATGAAACACGGACCCAAACCACTGAGGGTGGTGAGGATACGGCGGGCCAGTTGCTGCTGAACACGCTGATCGGGACTGCGCGCTTGGGCCACCAGATGGATCGCCAGCCAACCGAGTTGCCAGAGCACCACCAGCAGGCGGCTGA
Organism: uncultured cyanobacterium; assembly: GCA_903858015.1. Taxonomy (GTDB): domain Bacteria; phylum Cyanobacteriota; class Cyanobacteriia; order PCC-6307; family Cyanobiaceae; genus Cyanobium. Next base: position 26,958 of record CAIOGZ010000033.1, on the reverse strand, counting down.
TCCAAATCCAGGGGCGCAGCAGTAACCAGCCGAAATCAACCTGGGGGTCGTAGCCGGGAGGAGCTTGCTCGGGGCTGGTGCCGCGGACGGTAGCTAGCGGCTCTGCCGGGGGTTGAAGCGGCGGCGGCGGTGCTCCTGAAGGCTGTACTGGAATGGCGGCTACGGCGGCCGGGCTGGCGGTGGAAGGCAACGTCGGGAGGGGCAGGCCGCGGAGTGGCCAGACTCTAGAAACTTCGCGGTCGCGGCCATGGCTGATCGCCCCGGCGAATCCCTGTTTCGGCGACTGCACAGCTCCGGCCGGGATGGGGCCCTACCCCTGCACCTGCCGGCCCATGGCCGCGGCCGCGGCTTGGCGCCAGAGCTGCGCAAGTTGCTGCACCGTCCCCCCGGCAGCTGGGATCTACCCGAACTGCCTGGCTTCGGCGGGCCGCTCGAGGCGGAGGGGGCCGTGGCCGAGGCCCAGCGGGCCTGCGCAGCGTTGCTGGGGGCGGAGCGCTGCTGGTTCGGTGTAAACGGTGCCAGTGGCCTGCTCCAGGCCGCCTTGCTGGCATTGGCCGCTCCGGGCGAGCGGGTGTTGCTACCGCGCAACCTGCACCGCTCCCTGCTCCATGCCTGCGTGCTGGGCCAGATCGAACCGATCCTGTTCGACCTCCCCTTCGATCCCCGCACGGGGCTCTGGCTGCCCCCCAACAACGTCCACCTGGAGCGGGTGTTGGCGGCCGCCGCCCCACTGCGCCCTGTGGCGATGGTGCTGGTCGATCCCACCTACCAGGGGTTCAGGGCCGATCTCCCCAACCTGGTGGCCACCATCCATGGCCATGGTGCTGGCGGATTGCCGTTGCTGGTCGATCAAGCCCATGGCGATGGTTCGGCCCTGGCGGCTGGGGCGGATCTGGTGGTGATGTCGCTCCAGAAGGCCGCCGGCGGCCTGGCCCAGAGCGCCGCCCTGCTGGCCCAGGGGGGGCGCATCGATCCGGCCAGCCTGGAGCGCAGCCTGCTCTGGCTCCAAACCTCCAGCCCCAGTGCCCTGCTGCTCGCCTCGGCAGCCGCGGCCCTGATCCATAGCCAGGGCGCCGCGGCGGCAGGGCAGCGCCGGCGAGCCCTTGGGCGGGCCGAACGACTGAGCCGCCGCCTGACGGCGTTGGGGTTGCCCCTGGTGGCCAACGACGACCCCCTGCGCTTGGTGCTGGCCACCGCGCCGCTGGGGATCCAGGGAACGGAGGCCGATGCTTGGCTGCTGCAGCGGGGGGTGGTCGCCGAGCTGCCCGAACCTGGAGCTCTCACCTTTTGTTTGGGCTTGCAGCCGCCGCCGAGGCTGGAGCGGTTGCTACCCCGGCGGCTGCTGGAGATGCGCCAATCGATCGGCGGGCCAGCCCTGGCTGCATTCAGCCCCCCACCCCTGCCCTTGCTGGGCTGGCCGGCCCTACCCCTGGGCCAGGCCTGGCGGGCTGCGGCCGAAGCGGTGCCGCTGCTGGAGGCGGCCGGCCGCATCGCCGCCGAACCGCTCTGCCCCTACCCCCCAGGCATCCCGTTACTGATCCCCGGCGAAAGGATCGATGCTGCCCGGGCCACCTGGCTGGCGGAGCAGAGGGCCCTTTGGCCAGGCCAGATCGCTGATACGGTGATGGTAGTGGCCACAACTGCAGGGGGGGGATAGGACAAGGGCCGATGACGCAACCCAACCCGGCTGCCCCCCCCCAGCGAGCCAGAACGACCCAGCGAGCCAGAACGGGCCCCGGCTGAACCCCCTGTCCCCGGCCTCCCTTCCCTTCGGCTGGGACTTTGTCACCCCGGGCCTGCCCGATGCCGCCTTTGAAGACGCCCCTGGCTTCAGCCCCACCCCGATGGAGTTACGGGTGATGCTGCTGGCCCACCTGCGCCCCCGGGCCGATTCGCTCGTCTGGGACGTGGGTGGGGGCACCGGTGCCCTGGCACTGGAAATCGCCCGCTTGCTGCCCGCTGGAGCGGTGCACACCCTGGAACGGGATCCGGAAGCGATCGAGCTGCTGGAACGAAACCGGCGCCGCTTCGGCATCGCCAACCTCCACATCCACGCCGGCCGTGCCCCGGATGACCTACCCCGGCTCCCCGGCCCGCCGGATCGGGTGCTGCTCGAGGTGGGCAGGCCCCTGGGCGATGTGCTGCGAGCCGTCTGGGAGGCGCTTCAAAACCATGGTCGGCTGGTGATCAGTACCGTCAGCCTGGAGGGTCTGGTGGATGCCACCGATACCCTCGGCCAGCTGGGAGCCCATGACGTGCAAGTGGTGCAAGCCACGGTGCACCGCATGCAACGCCGCGGTAGCCAAGCCAAACTCGCGGCCGCCGAACCCCTCTTCGTGATTGCAGCCGAACGTTGATTCCCCGTCCCCGCACGGCCACATCCCTGGCCCGACTCGCCAGTGGCTGGGCCGCGGGCGGCTTCGGCTTCCTGGTGGTGATGCTCGGGGGCTGGTGGTTCACCCTGGCGGTGGGGGTGATCGTGCACCTGGCTCTGCTGGAATTTTTCCGCATGGCCCGCTTCAAAGGTATTCGCCCCGCCATTCGCACCACCCTGGTGGCCGTGCAGCTGCTGCTGCTTTGCACCCAGGCGGCGGCCGGCAGCGGCTGGTTCGCGCCAGAGGTGGCAGCCGACCTGGTGGCCGCCGTGCTGCCAGCCAGCGGCGCGGTGATCTGTGGCTGGCTGTTGCTCCAGCCCAGCACCGGCACGATCGCTGACATCGCGGCCTCCATCTTCGGCCTCTTCTATCTCGGCTATCTGCCAAGCCATTGGATCAAGTTGCGGGCCCTGGCCGATCCAGCCCTGGCCCCCTCGCTCACGAACACCACCCTGCCGAGCACCGGCTGGCCCTGGACCAGTGGCCTCGCTCTCACCCTGCTGGCCTGCTTCTTGATCGTGGCCACCGACCTTGGTGGCTACGCCATTGGTCGGCGCTGGGGGCGCCATCCCCTCTCCCCCATCTCCCCAGGCAAAACCGTCGAAGGGGCCCTGGGGGGGATGGCCTGTGCCCTGCTGGTCGGGGCCGCCGGCGGGCTGTGGTTGGGGTGGCGGTGGGGCGGTGTGCTGGGCGGTTTGCTGGGGGTTGTGGTGTCGGTGTTCGCCCTGGTGGGCGACCTCACCGAATCGATGATGAAGCGGGATGCGGGCCTCAAGGACTCCGGCGATGCGATCCCGGGCCACGGCGGCATCCTCGACCGCATCGACAGCTACCTGTTCGTGCCTGCGGTGGTTTATTCGCTAGTCACCCTGGTGGTACCACTGCTGCAACGGGGCTAGCCCAAGGCGCTTGGCGTCAGTCTGGTTGCTGCTCGATCGCGATCACGCTGCCGTTGCCCTTGGTGCGGCAGAGGCCGATCGGAGCCGGTGCCGGTCGGCCCGGCAGCATCCAACCGAAGGCAAGACCATTGCTTCTCAAGCTCGCCAGGCCCGCTTCACCGCCCTCGATCGCGATGCGGAGACCCGGCGTTAACCAGACCTCCACGCTGGCCGCTTCGACCTGGAAGCGGGCGACTAGGGCGTTGACGCAGGCCAGGGATGATGCCCTGATCAGCGCTTCCAGCTGGGGGTCGAAGCGGGGGACCGGCAGCTCTTGGTCCGCCGCAGGCCTTACCGCTGGCTGTGCCGCTGGCGCCGTTGGGCTTACCGCTGGCTCTGCCCCCAGGCCAGCTGGCAGGCCTGCCGCCACCAGCGAGCCCGGCCCGATGGAGAGCATGGCAGCAAGTGTGGAACCGATCGCGAGTCGCCGGGCTGGGGGGGATGCAGCGACCCGAACGAGGGGGGCGATTCGGTCAGATTTCGGCTCGAACCGTGGCTGTAGGTCAGGGCATGCCATGGAACTGCAGCGGATCGGCGCACTCTGCTCACCATGCCAGCCAACCGGCCCGCAGGGGTAGCTGGGACTGGATCAGGGGGAGACCAGCGCCTCCCCCTCAAGCTGCAGCAAGCCAGCGGCGAGGAAGGCCCTCTCGATCCGGATCGATGGATCCATTGGCAAGCGGGCCACAGGTCCGCCATCAACACTGCGCAGTTCGAGCCGACCAGCCACGGCCTCCACATCCGTGGCCAGCTCCACGGGGGTTGGGGAGCCGGCGCCGGTGGCACTCAGCACAAGGCGTTCCTCCTGGATCCGCAGCCCCGATAGGGGACTCAGACCCAGGATCTCCTCGGCCAAACCATCGGCGAGGCTGCGCCATTCGGGGGTTGCCAGCGAGCGGCCCAGGTCATCGCCGGTGAAGGCCACCGTGCCTTGCAAGGCAAAGGGCTGCTCAAGGCGCAGGCTCTGGCCCCGCAGCAAGCCCCCCGTCCGGATCTGAATCGGGCCGCTGCGCAGCTCCACCCGGTCGAAGCGCAGCTTGCGAAACACCACGCGACGGGCGAGCAGCCTCACCCCCTCCAACCGACCCAGCACCAACTGGGCAGCCGAACCCTGCAGTTGGATATCGAGCCTTTCGATCGCCTCGCACTGCTGCCGCAGCCACAGCTCCAGGCCCCGAGACAGGAGTCCCAGCAGGGGGCCCGCCGGGGGTGGCGGTTCAGCTGGAGTCGGTGGAATCGTGCCCATGCACCCGCTTAGAAGTGTGGCTCTCCTACCAGATCGCGGCCCGGCGGTTCAGGGCCCACGGGATCAAACGCAGCCAGGGCGGGGCGCATTAATCCATCCGGGCCCGGCGGGCTGCCAGGAAGGCCTCCACCACGCTGATCGCCGCGAGCAGCAGCAGCCCCCCGACCCCCACCAGGGCGGTGCGGGGATCGGCGGCGCTGGGGTCTGGTGCCAGCCGGCTGCCCAGCAGGAACCAGGCACTGGCCAGGACCGTGGTGATCCACCAGGCCGGCCAGCGACGCTGGTAGAGATAGCCGGCGCCCAGGCCGGGCAGCACGTTGAGCAGGGCGCCGAGCCAGGGGGCGGAAGCGGCCAACACGGCGCGACGGTTGAGGCCGGACTCGGCTATCGGAACGATCGGGGCGGAGGGTTCCGGCATTGGCAGGGCGGCTAGGAGGTGCGAACAGAAGGGCTGGGAGTGCCTGGCTACAGCAGCGAAGCTATTGCCATGCTGGCGGGTCAATCACCCCAGCGGCGCAGCAGGTTGGTGTAACTGCGGCTGATCAGGTCAAACGGCTCGCGATTGCCCTGCCGCTCGAACAGGTGACGGCGGGCGGTGTCGAGATCAAACAAGAGCTCACGATGGTCGGCATCACGCACCCGGCTCTGCACCCAACCCACCGCAGCGAGCCTGTCGCCGCTCTGCACCGGTTCGACCCGATGCAGCAAGGTGCTGGGGTAGATGATCGCGCTGCCAGCCGCCAGGCGCACCGCCTCCTCCCCAGCCGGCGCCTCCAACAGCAGGCTTCCCCCCTCGTAGGCGTGGGGATCACTCAGAAACAAGGTGAACGAGAGGTCGGCGCGGCCGCCGGCCATGAAGGCGTTGTCCACATGGCGGCCGTAGCCTTCGCCCGGACCCGAGCGGCTGAACAGCAGCCCGTGAATCCGTACAGGAAGCGCCGCCGCCTGGAACAGGGGATGGGCCTCCAGCGCCGCGTTCACCTGGGCGGCCAGCCGTTGGTGCAGGGGGTGGCTCCGCTCCAGCTGGCGGTTGTGCTTCACGTGGCGGGCGTGCCAACCGGCGGTTTCCTGGCCGGGCCGCCACTGCGCTTCGGACGACAGCAGCGACTGCCGTAGCTGGATAAGGACGGCGGAATCGAGCAACTGATCGAGCACGAAACGCATGGGAGCACAAGCCGAGGGTGGTTACAAATGGCACAGAGATCGGTGCCATTCCCGGCGATCGAGCTTGGCCCCAGCGCCAAGAATGGCAACCGGTATGGTCCCCTGAATTTGGCCCGCTCCCGCATCGCCCTCTTTCTAGCCAGCACAGCCCTGGTGGCCCTCAGCAGCGGCTGCAGCCATCGGCCCGAAGCGGGGCCCGAAGGCGGCGAGGGCGGTGAAGCAGCCCAGCCCGGGCTGAAAACACCCCCTGCAGCGGAACAGCCAGCCCCCGCCAAGCCCAAGCCTGGGGATCAGCCCGCCAACAAAGCCGGGGAGGGCGGCGAAGGCGGGGAGGGCGGCGAAGGCGGCGAAGGCTGACCAAGCTTCAGCCCGCTCCCAGGGCCTGGCGCAGGGTGGCGAGCCGCCGGGCGTTGACGCCAAGATCGGAATCCCCAAGCCGGGAGATCGACCGGGCCTCGATCACGCCCTGCTGGGGTGCAGCATGGAGCTCCAGATCGTCCACAAAGCCAAAGATCCGACTGCTGGCCGTGGCGTGGAGATAACCGCCGCCAGTTTCCACGATCTGCACCCCTTCAAGCGCTAGGACCGCCGGCAGCAATCGCTCCAAGGCGGCGCCCGGATCAGCCACCTCCCAATTCTCGCGGGCGCAATGGGCTGGGCTGGGGCAGGGCGAAAGCCCAGCTGGGCCCAGGCCGAGATCCGGCGGTGGCGGCCCCGCTAGGTGAAATAACGAGGCTTGGGCCACCCCCGGAGCCTGCAGGATCAAGGTCAAGCTCAAGATCAGCGCCAGGGGGGAAGCCAGGAGCGCCGTCAGTCGATGCAGCCAGCCCAGCGCTCCCCTGGGCTGGCTGGGGCGTTCGGTGGCCAAGGGGAGCATTGGCATGGCTGGCTTGGGGTTCAGGTCTGCAGCCAGCATGCCGCCACCGCCTGGGGCTGATCGATGTGGGGCAGGTGACCGCAATCGGCCAATTCTTGCAGCCGCTCCCCGATCAGGGCCAAGGCGGCCCGTTTCTGGGCGGGCCGCAGGATGCGATCGTTGGTCCCCCACAGCACCTGCAAGGGTTGCGGGGGCAGGGGATGACCGCAGCCGGCGAACCCCCCGGAACGGGCAAAGCGGGCCAGGGCCGGGGCCCAGCCAGGACTGGCTAGGTGCAGCGAGGCAATCTCCAGTTCCGCTGGCCCCACATCGGCATCGGGGTTGGCGAAGGCGGCGCGGCAAAGCCCCCGGCGCACCCCGGGCAGGGCCAGGAAGCGCACCCCCAGCCGATCCAGCAGGGGCGGCAGGGGCATGGGGCGGCCGGTGAGACCGGCCGGGGCCAGCAGCAGCAGCCGCCCGATCCGATCGGGCTGGCGACGGGCCAGCTCCACCGCCACCGCTCCCCCCATCGAAGCCCCGATCAGCCCCAGCGGACCGTCAAGGCCCGGTTGGGCCTTCAAGGCGACGAGCAGGGCCTCCAGGTGGGCCAGCACCCCCATAGGGGAGTAGGTGCCGTCGGCGGGCCTGGGGGTGAAGCCGAAGCCGTAGAGATCGGGGATCAGCAACCGATGGTGGGGCGCCAGCAGGGGCGCCAGCCGCCGGAATTCCAGAAAGGAACTGTCAAAGCCGTGCAGCAGCAGCAGGGGGGGCCCCTCACCAAGCACCGCCACCGGCCAGCGATGCGGCAGGCCTCCTAACTCCCACCACTGCACCGCAGCGGCCAGGCTGCGGCCCTGGGGATCGAGCAGGTCGGTGGATGCCGCGCTGATCAGGAACTCTCCATCGGCAACTGGCTGGCTCTGGGTCATGCCGGTTGCCGTTCGGCGGTGGTCGTCACCAGGGCGGCCAGCAGGTCGGCCGGGGTGACGCTGAAGGGCAGGTGGTGCAGGTCGGAGCCTGGCTGGCAGGCGAAGGCGCAGACCGCCTCCAGATCGGAGAGGCTGACCGCGGCAAGCCCCAGATCGGCCAGGCAGAGCGGCAAGCCGAGGGCACGGAAAAAGGGAAGCAACTGACGGCGGGCCTGGCCTGCCAGTTGGTTGCCTCCCACCTGTTCCTCCAACCGCAGTTGCACCAGCACGCCAAATCCCACTTTTTCGCCGTGCAGGCTTTGATGGCTGGCCTGCAGTTGGGTCAAACCGTTATGCACGGCATGGGCCGCCACGGTGCGGCAGCGGGCACCGCCGAGACCACCGATCAGACCGGCCGTGAGGGCGCTGGCCTCGGCCACCCGCTGCCAGGCCGCTTCGCCGGGGGCTGCCAAGGCCGCCTCGCCCTCCAGCAGGAGTTGATCCCGCAACGTACGGGCCATCTGCACGGCCTGTTGGACAAGGCCGTCCTGGCTGGCACCGCTACTCACCGAAGCTTCGTACCACTTGGCCATGGCATCGGCGATGCCGCTGGCCAGGGTGCGGAGCGGTGCCTGGCGCACGAGGGCGTGATCGAAGACCAGCAGCTCGGGGCAGCGATCTAGGGGCACGTCCTGCAGAAAGGCTCCCTGGGGTGAATAGAGGTTGGCCAGGGCCGTCCAGCCGGCGCAGGTGGCGGCGCTGGTGGGCACGGTCACACAGGGCAGCTTGAGGCGCTGGGCCAGCAACTTGCCGGCATCGAGCACCTTGCCCCCCCCGATCGCGACGACGCTGTCGCAGCCCCCTAGGCCGGCGGCCGTTGGGGCCAACTGGCTGAGCTGCGTCAGATCCTGCTCACAGCAATCGTGCTGGAGCAGGGCGGAGAGCGGCTTCAGACCCGCCGCCTCGAATAAAACCAGCAGCTGCTGCCGCAGCGGCGCCGTGGGAGCACCGCGGCCCAGCAGCAGGGGGCGCCTCCCCAGCCTGGTGATGGTGGCCATGGCTTGCGGCCAGACGTTGTCACCGCGCAGCACCAGAGCCGGCGCTATGCAGTGCTGGGAAGGCAGGGAGTGCTGGGAGACGGTGGGGGGCATGGAGGGTGCCAGCCGTTGTTGGCTGCACGATAAGAATGCCTTGGCGCCGCCAGCGTTTGCTCAGAGCAGGGGCCGCTGCTGCAGGCGAGGCCCGATCAAGGCCCGCCCGTCTAGACAGACTGGCACCAAAGCAGATACCGGCGTATGGCATCGCCTATGGAATCGGCAAGTTCAAATTGAGGTTCGAAACCAAGCAAGCGCAGGCCGGAAATTTCGGCACGCCAGTTGATCGGTACACCGGGATCGCCACCGCCGCTAACCCGAAGCAGATGTCGCTGATCCGAAGCGGATGTCGCTTGCCCAAGCAAGTCCATGATGTGCTCCGCCAGGCATCGATTCGCAACCTCCTCACCGCTAGCCAAATTCTGGGTTTCCGGCTGAAAAGGAGCGCCGGCTTGGAGGCAAGCAAGCGCTGCTGCCATAGCTTGAGCCTCCATGGGATTCCTATTTTCCTGACCAGTTCCAATCAACTCAATCCGCTCACTAGGTGTTGATTGTTGGCATGATGACCCCCGTGAACCTGCTAACGCTCAATCACCAGCCCAGCTGATTAGCAGTTTCGCTCCCGCCTGGGCCAATCTTTCGCCAAATTCATGGTGTGCGGGTTATCAACATTGATGGGCAGGCAGTGGCATATGTTGGCGGGGGAGCGGGGGCATGCTGCTGGGCTGAGAGGATGGCCTGGCAATCAAAGCTAGCTACACGCCAACTTCGATCATGGGATTGTCCGGCTATGCAGCCGCCTGCAAATCCAGAAAGACAGAAGACTAATTTAGCACTCTTTTTTGCACTGCTGGGATCAGCAGAATCACAAAAATAAGCCAGAATCGCAACCTTCCCGGAGTAGATCCATTGGCACCATTGATCAAAAAACCAGGTTCCGCAGGAGACAAAATCAGTAGACCCGAAAACAAGTCTGGCCCAGGGGATAGGCAAACTCTTTAATCCAGAGACCATTTGGATTCAATCCATCTAAAATAATCAATAAAATGGACATAGCACAGCCACACCAGTGGCGCAATCGTTGAATCATTAGGTCTTCAATCCTAGCAAATATATGTTTTTTATGCAATTAAGGCCGAAGCCTGTCTCCTTGTTCATACTACGACTACAGGCTGTCCTCCAATCCAGCAATCTAACCGCATAGATCTAGTCGGCACGTGCTAGCCTTAACATACAGCCTAACTTGGTCAAAGGGGACAAAATCTAACACCATAAATTACGCTATATATATGTTAATATCTAATCGAATCAACGTCTATCTTGTTTGGTTATGTTGTAGCTCCAGCCAGTTCAGGCAGCAGGGCAGGTTCCTCTTGCTTGCGGATCACAACCTGCTTCTCCTGGTTAACATCAACTACAGCAGAATCACCATGACCAATTCTACCAGAGAGGAAATCCTCTGCCAGGCTATCTTCCAACAGCCGCATTACCGCACGCCGCAGTGGTCGGGCGCCATAACTTGGATTGTAGCCTTCCTCTACAAGGCGCTCCTTAAAGGCGTCGGTGACTGAAAGGTGGATACCTTTCTCAGCCATGCGACCAAACACTTCGCGCAGCATAATTTCAGCAATCTCTTTCACTTCGTCGCGGCTTAACTGACGGAAGACGATAATTTCGTCGAGTCTGTTGAGAAATTCAGGCCGGAAATATTGCTTTAGCTCTTCATTGACGAGTGAACGAATACGATTGTAGTTTGTCTCCTCGGCATCGCCACCAGCAAACTCAAATCCAAGTCCACCGCCACCTTTTTCAATCACCTTCGAGCCAATATTTGACGTCATGATGATCAGAGTGTTTTTGAAGTCAACCGTACGACCTTTGGAGTCGGTAAGACGGCCATCTTCGAGCAACTGCAGAAGCAAGTTGAAAACATCAGGATGGGCCTTCTCGATTTCATCAAATAACACCACGGTGTAGGGACGACGCCGTACAGCCTCGGTGAGCTGTCCACCCTCATTGAATCCCACATAACCTGGAGGCGAACCGATCAGCTTGCTGACGGTGTGCCGCTCCATGAATTCGGACATGTCGAGGCGGATCATCGACTCCTCGCTGCCGAAGAAGTACGCCGCCAAAGCTTTGGTGAGTTCGGTTTTGCCAACGCCGGTGGGACCGGAAAAGATGAAGCTGGCAATCGGCCGGTTCGGATTTTTCAATCCGACGCGGGCTCGACGGATGGCACGGGATACGGCCTTAACAGCTTCGTCTTGACCGATCAAGCGCTGATGCAGGGTTTCTTCCATATTCAGCAGCTTGACCGATTCACTTTCGGTCAGCTTCTGGACTGGTACTCCGGTCCAAGAGGCCACGATCTGGGCAATATCCTCCTCGCTCACCACAGGGGTGCGTTCCTCGTTATAGACCTCAGCAACGTTGGATTCACCACTAGCAGGCATTGGCTCGGAGCTGGAATCAGAGCTCGGCAAGGATGACTCATCTTCGCGGCGTGATTGGAGAATGGTGCGAATCTGCTCACGCAGCTCCACTTCTTTATCTCGCAACTCCCCAGCCTTGGTGAAATCTTGCTTGCGAACGGCATCTTCCTTCTCCTTCTGAACCGCTCGAAGCTGCTTGTCCACCTCTTTAGCCGCCGGAGGAAGCTTGGAGTTCAAAAGGCGAACCCGACTGCCAGCCTCATCGATCAAGTCGATCGCTTTATCGGGCAGAAAACGGTCAGAGATGTAACGATCACCGAGGGTGGCGGCCGCTACGAGAGCTTCATCTGAGATCCGCAACCGATGGTGTTGCTCATAGCGCTCCCGCAAACCGCGAAGAATCTCAATCGTGTCGGTCACGGACGGCTCACCCACCATGACCGGTTGGAAGCGACGTTCCAAGGCAGCATCCCGCTCGATGTGCTTGCGGTACTCATCGAGGGTGGTAGCACCGATGCACTGGAGTTCGCCGCGGGCTAAGGCCGGCTTGAGGATATTGGCGGCATCAATCGCACCCTCGGCAGCGCCCGCACCAATCAAGGTGTGAACCTCATCGATCACGAGAATCACGTTTCCGGCAGAGCGGATTTCCTCCATGATCTTCTTAAGCCTTTCCTCAAATTCGCCACGATATTTAGTGCCAGCCACAAGGAGGCCGATATCGAGGGTGAGTACCCGCTTATCTTCAAGAATATCGGGCACATCCCCCTGGGTGATGCGTTGGGCCAGGCCTTCGGCGATGGCAGTTTTACCCACACCGGGTTCGCCGATTAAAACCGGGTTGTTCTTGGTGCGACGCCCAAGGATCTGGATCACCCGGTCGATCTCATTGTGTCGGCCGACCACAGGATCAAGCTTGGTCTCGACAGCCATCTGGGTGAGGTTGCTTCCAAACTCATCGAGGGTTGGGGTTTTGGTAGAACCTTTGCTGCCGCTGCCAGCAGCCACCTCAGCCGTCTCGCCGAGCATGCGAATCACCTGGGTGCGCACCTTGGCTAGGTCGACACCGAGATTTTCAAGCACCCGGGCAGCCACGCCTTCACCCTCGCGGATCAGGCCAAGCAGCAGGTGCTCTGTACCGATGTAATTGTGGCCAAGTTGGCGGGCTTCCTCCAAAGAAAGTTCCAGCACCCGCTTAGCCCGCGGCGTAAAGGGAATCTCGACGGCTACAAAACCGGAGCCCCGTCCAATGATCTTCTCCACCTCCACCCGGGCATCCTTGAGGTTCACCCCCATCGACTTCAGCACCTTGGCAGCCACGCCGGTGCCTTCGCCGATCAGCCCCAACAGGATCTGCTCAGTGCCAACAAAATTGTGACCAAGGCGGCGGGCCTCCTCCTGGGCCAGCATGATCACCTTGATGGCCTTTTCGGTAAACCGCTCGAACATGGGCCGGGGCCTGGTGCAAGTGGTACCAACCTATCAGGATCGAAGCGGCATGGTGGTCGCTGTTGGCACCTTTTGCGCTGGCCCCTTGCTGGAGAGGGTTCTGGGCAATTTCGCCATAAAAGAAACCAGCAAGATGGACGGTTCATGCAACACAAACCGCCGGTTTCCCGTACCACCGACTAAGGCGCCAGCCGTAGCCATTCGACCAGGGCATCATCGCCGTTTCGGTAGTAACCGCGACGCCTGCCGGCCTCCAGGAAGCCAGCACCCCCGTAAAGACCCCGTGCGGCACTATTCGGCGCCGCCACCTCCAGCGTGGCGTGGCGAGCACCGGCCTGACGGCCCTGATCGAGCAAGGCCGTCAGCAGCCAGCGCCCCAACCCACAGCGGCGATGCCCCGGATCCACCACCACCATGGTGATGTGCAACTCATCCACCACCAGCCAGCCACAGGCCATCGCCACCAACCGGCCCTCCAACCAGATCCCCACGCCTGGCCTGGCCTCCTCGGCCAGTTCCCGGGCCCACTGGGCCTGGCTCCAAAGCCCGCCGAGGGCCAACCGGTCGAGGGCAAGGCAGGAGGCCAGATCGCGGGGATGGAGTGGCCCCAGTTGCGCTGCGGCTACGTCCAAGGCGAGGGCGGGGGCTGGGCCTGCCTCGATGCGGGCTTCAGGATCCACGGCTGGAGCTGGGGGTTGGGGTCCCTACGATTGCTGATCGGTCCGTCTCTGCGGGGCAAGGCCGCCTTGGAGCCGCGCTAGGCAGGCCCATCGGGTCAGCCAGCCAAGCCATAGCGCAACCCAATGTCCGCCCCAATTCCGTCCATTTCATCGCCCGTTTTTTGCCATGGTGACCACCTCCGCCCCCGACAGCGCCGGCCCCTCCCCCAGCGGAGCTGAGCGGGCCGAGGCAACGAACGGCAGAGCCTTTGAGCCCAACGCGGATCGCTCCAGTCCCAATCGCAACCTCACCCCCCTCAGCACAAGCCTCGATCAACACGACCGGCTGCTGGTCGGTGGATGCAGGCTGGAGGAGTTGGCCGTCACCTTTGGAACGCCGCTCTACGTGCTGGATGAGGCCACCCTGCGGAGCACCTGCCGGGCCTACCGCGACAGCCTCGAGCGCTTCTACCCTGGCCCCTCCCTGGCTCTTTACGCCTCCAAGGCCAACAGCTCCCTTGCCCTCTCCGCGCTTGTGGCCTCCGAGGGGCTGGGCTTGGATGCGGTCTCAGCCGGAGAGCTGCTCACCGCCCTCCAGGGCGGCGTGCCCCCGGAGCGGATCGTGCTGCATGGCAACAACAAATCCGAGCAGGAGCTGGAACTCGCCCTAACCCACGGGGTCACCGTGGTGCTCGACAATTGGCATGATCTGGCCATCCTCAGCCGCCTGGCGCCCGGTCGACCAGGGCCCGTGCGGCTGATGGTGCGCTTCACCCCCGGCATCGAATGCCACACCCACGACTACATCCGCACCGGCCATCTCGACAGCAAGTTCGGCTTCGACCCTGACCAGTTGGAGCCGGTGCTGCGCCACCTGGCCGGCTGTGCTTGGGCCCATGTGGATGGGCTGCATGCCCACATCGGCTCCCAGATTTTTGAGCTTGATCCCCATCGCGACCTGGCGGCGGTCATGGCCGATGCCCTAGCCCTGGCCCGCTCGCTGGGCCATCCCTGCTCCGATCTCAATGTGGGTGGCGGTTTGGGCATCCGCTACGTGGCCAGCGATGACCCGCCAACGATTCAGGAGTGGGTGCGATGCGTCGCCGAAGCCGTGGCAACCGCCTGCCACGAGCGCAACCTCATCCTGCCCCGCCTGCTCTGTGAGCCTGGTCGTTCCTTGGTGGCTACGGCCGGCCTCACCCTGTACAAGCTAGGCAGCCGCAAGGAGATCCCCGGCCTGCGCACCTATGTCTCGGTGGATGGAGGCATGAGCGACAACCCCCGCCCGATCACCTACCAGTCCCGGTACACCGCCGTGCTGGCCGAACGGCCCCTGGCAGATTCGGCCGGCCTGGTGACGGTGGCCGGCAAGCACTGTGAATCTGGCGACGTACTCCTGCATGACCTGGCCCTGCCACAGACAGAATCGGGCCAGGTGCTGGCGGTGTTTGCCACAGGGGCCTACAACGCCTCGATGGGTTCCAACTACAACCGCATTCCTCGCCCGGCGGCGGTGCTGGTGAATAACGGCGAAGCGGAGCTGGTACAGCGGCGGGAACAGCCGGAAGACCTACTGCGCTACGACGTGGTGCCCTCCCGCTTAGGGCATTTACCTTAAGTCTGATGGCTTAGTGCCAGAGGCAAAGCCCGCGCGACGCCAGACCCCCCGCAACCTCCACCAACTCCCCAGTGATCTGGCAGCCGCCCAGCGATTTTCTTTTGCCGCTGCTGGATCTTGTCGTTGCTGGACTCATCGGCATGCTCCTGCTCGGGCGGGTCACCGAGGCCCGAACGCTGTGGTTGCTAAGGGGTTACCTGTTTTTGGTGGCCTTGGCCTGGTTCGTGCAGCGCTACGTGCCGTTGCCCCTCACCAGCAAGCTGATCGACGCCCTGGTGCTCGCCTGCAGCTTGGCCCTGGCGATCCTCTGGCAAGGGGATCTGCGCCGCCTGATGGAGTTGCTAGGCACCGGCCGGATCGGGGTGCTCTTCGCCGACCGCAGCGGCGATCAGCTGGCCTCCGGCTCCGTGAACCTGCTCACCGAGGCGGCGGGCCGCCTCTCCCAATCCCGCCGCGGCGCTTTGATGGTGCTGGATGTGGGCAGCGACCTGCGCCCGGAGGATTTCCTCAACCCCGGCATCCATCTCGATGCCCGCCTCTCGGTGGATCTGCTGCTCAACCTCTTCGCCGCCGACACCCCCCTCCATGACGGCGCCGTGCTGGTCCAAAAGAACCGGGTGGTGGCCGCTGGCGTGATTCTGCCCCTCTCCCGGCAGGGTCCGAACCGGTTCGGCACCCGCCACCTGGCCGCCCTGGGACTCACCGAACGCTTCGACCGCTGTCTCTGTGTCGTGGTATCTGAAGAGACAGGCACCCTCTCGTTGGCCAGCCAGGGCAAATTGGAAAGGCCGATTACCAGTAGCCGTCTGCACGACCTCCTCACCGAGGCCCTGGCGGCGGCGGCCAATTCGGCTGCAACGGGGCGTAGCGTGGTCGCCGACCCGCCGGAGGCCCGCGGATGAGTCGCGCCCTGGCGACCACCCCCTTTTCGCCAAGGTTGCCCCTGCCGCGGCAGCTCGATCCCGAGCGTCTGCCCAGCCATGTGGCGGTGATCATGGATGGCAACGGCCGCTGGGCTCGCCAGCGGGGCCTGCCGCGGGTGATGGGCCATCGGGCCGGGGTGGAAGCCCTGAAGCGCACCCTGCGCCTCTGCAGCGACTGGGGCATTTCCGCCCTCACCGCCTACGCCTTTTCCACCGAAAACTGGACCCGGCCCGGCGAGGAGGTGACCTTCCTGATGGCCTTGTTTGAGCGGGTGCTTGCCCGCGAACTCGAAGCCCTCGAACGCGAGCAGGTGCGGATCCGCTTCCTGGGCGATCTGGAGGAACTGCCCGAGGGCCTGCAGCGGCTGATCGCCGATGCCACGGCCCGCACCGCCGCTAACACGGGCATCCATTTCAATGTCTGCACGAATTACGGCGGCAGGCGGGAGTTGGTGCGGGCTGCCCGCCGCCTCGCTGAACAGGCCGCCCGCGGCGAACTGGATCCGGCTGCCCTCGACGAGGACCGCTTCGCGGCCGAACTCCATACCGCCGGCGAAGTCGACCCCGACCTGCTGATCCGCACCAGCGGCGAACAACGGATCAGCAACTTCCTGCTCTGGCAGCTGGCCTACGCCGAACTGCACATCACCGATGTGCTGTGGCCGGATTTTGATCGTGACGCCCTGCTGGCGGCCCTGCTTGATTACCAAGGCCGCAGGCGCCGCTTTGGAGGCGTGGAATCGATCCGATGATCAGCCCGATATTCAGCCGCCACGACTGGAGTCATCAGGAAATTCAAGCCCTGCTTGAGCTGCCGCTGGTGGACCTGCTCTGGCAGGCGCAGCAGGTTCACCGCATCGCCAACCCGGGCTACCGGGTGCAGCTGGCCTCGCTGCTGAGTGTGAAAACCGGGGGCTGCCAGGAAGACTGTGCCTACTGTCCCCAGTCGCTGCACCACAGCAGTGACGTAGGCGGCCGCCCCGAGCTGGAGCTGGAGGTGGAATCGGTGCTGAACCGGGCCCGGATGGCGCGCGACGCTGGCGCCCACCGCTTCTGCATGGGCTGGGCCTGGCGGGAAATCCGAGACGGCGCCCCTTTTGAGGCGATGCTGGCGATGGTGCGGGGCGTGCGCGCCCTGGGCCTCGAAGCCTGCGTCACCGCCGGCATGCTCACGGCTCCCCAAGCCATGCGCTTGGCCGAAGCCGGTCTGACCGCCTACAACCACAACCTCGACACCAGCCCGGAGCACTACGACGCGATCATCAGCACCCGCACCTACCAGGAGCGGCTCGAAACGCTCGAACGGGTGCGCAGCTCCGGCATCCAGCTCTGCTGCGGCGGCATCATCGGCATGGGCGAAAGCGGTGCCGACCGGGCCTCGCTGCTGCAGGTGCTGGCTGGTTTCAACCCCCATCCCGAAAGCGTGCCGATCAATGCCCTCGTGCCGGTTGAGGGAACCCCGCTGCAGGAGCTGGCTGCGGTGGATCCGCTCGACCTGGTGCGCATGGTCGCCACCGCCCGCATCCTGATGCCCCACAGCCGGGTGCGATTGAGTGCGGGCCGGGAGCAGCTCAATCGCGAGGCCCAGATCCTCTGCCTGCTGGCCGGAGCCGATTCGATCTTCTACGGCGACACCCTGCTGACCACGGGCAATCCCGCCGTGGCGGCCGACCAGGAGCTGCTGGCGGCCGCCGGGGTGCGCCTGGAGCTGGTCGAGCTGCGATGAGCTTGCGGGTAGCGGCCTTTTACCGGTTTACCCCCCTGGCCGAGGCTGAACGGCTAGCCCTGCGCCAGCAGCTGCTAGCGGTGGGCCACGCGGAGGGGGTGAAGGGCACGGTGCTGCTGGCGCCGGAGGGGGTCAATGGCACCGTGAGTGGCCCGGAGCCGGGGGTGGAGGCTCTGCTGGCGGTCCTGCTGGCCGATCCACGCTTCGCCGATCTAAGCCTCAAACGGCACAGCGCCGCCCACCAAGCCTTCCACCGCCTCAAGGTGCGGCTCAAGCGGGAGATCGTCACGATCGGCCTACCGGAGCTCACCCCCACCGCTGCCGCTGGCACCTACGTGCCAGCGCTGGCCTGGAACACCCTGATCGAGCAGCCCGACACCCTGCTGATCGATACCCGCAACAGCTATGAGGTGGCGGTGGGCAGCTTCGCGGGCGCCCTCGATCCGGGCACCGAGAGTTTCCGGGATTTCCCGGACTGGGTGGAGCGGCAGCTGCGCCCGCTGGTCGAAGCGCGGCGTCCCAAGGCGCTGGCGCTGTTCTGCACCGGTGGCATCCGCTGCGAGAAGGCCGCGGCCTACCTGCTGCAGCAGGGGTTTGGGGGGGTCCAGCAGCTGGAGGGTGGCATCCTGCGCTATCTCGAAGAGGTGGAACCGCAGCAAAGTCGCTGGCAGGGTGAATGTTTCGTCTTCGACCAGCGGGTGGCGGTGAACCATCAGCTTCAGCCCGGCGAGTACAGCCTCTGCCATGCCTGCCGCATGCCCCTTTCGGTGGCGGACCGCGGCCTGCCCAGCTTCCAGCAGGGCGTGAGTTGTCGCCACTGCGCCGGCCGCGGCGAGGCCAGCGATCGCGCCCGCTTCAGCGAGCGCCAGCGCCAGATCGACCTGGCCCGCCGCCGCGGCGAAGCCCACATCGGACGGGTCTTTCCCCCGCCGGCGGCGGCCGCCGATGGCTGAGGCGAGCCGCCCAGCCGCAAGCCCTAGCGGTAGCGCCGCCCGCTGCGAGCCGCCCGATCCAGCCAGCGACGCGGCGCTACCGACGCTTTGGAGCTTTCGGCGTTGTCCCTATGCGATTCGGGCCCGGTTGGCGATCGCCACCGCTGGCCTGGAGGTAGCCGTGCGGGAGGTCAATCTCCAGGCCAGGCCCCCTGAGTTGCTGGAGATCTGGCCGCCGGGAACCGTACCGGTGCTGCAGCAACCGGATGGCAGCCTGCTCAGCGAGAGTCTGGCGCTGATGACCTGGGCCCTGGAGCAGGCCGACCCCCACGACTGGTTGCGGCGCGATCGGCCTGGCCTTGATCAGACGCTGCCGCGGCAGCTGATCGCGGCACTGATTGCCGAGAACGACGGCCCCTTCAAGCACCACCTCGACCGCTTCAAGTACGCCAACCGCTACGGCGACCAAGACCGCGAAGGGCATCGCCAGGCGGCCCTCGCCATCCTGCGGAGCTGGAACGCCCTGCTGGAGGCAGCCCGGTTGCCTGCAGGGGGGCCCTGGCTACTGGGCAGCGATTCCTCGCTGGCCGATTGGGCGCTACTGCCGTTCGTGCGCCAATTCCGGCTGGCCGACCCCGTCGGCTTCGCCGCGGCCGAGGGGCTTGGGGCCCTGCGCAGTTGGCTGCAGCGGTTTGAATCGGGGCCCCAACTAGCGCTAGTGATGGCTCCGCCCCACGCCTTTCGCCAACCCTGGCGTTCGCCCCGCTGGCTCTATCACCTGGCCCTGGCCCACGAATGGCGGCAGGCCCAGGAGAGCGGGGTCTACCGGCGTTCCACCAGGGGTTTGGGCCTGGAGCAGGTGGGGTTCATCCATGCCAGCCATGCCGACCAAATCGCGGCCACCTTTGCGCGCTTTTATGCCGATGCAGGCCCGGTGCGGCTGCTCAGTATCGATCCGGATCGTTTGGCGGCTGCCGGGGTCGTGGTGAAGGAGGAGGCCGATGCCGCCAGCGGCGAGTGCTTTCCCCACCTCTACGGCGCCCTGCCCTGTACGGCGGTGTTGGCCGCCGAGCCCTACCGGCCGTGACCAAGCCCGCGTCAGCGCCGGACCCGTTGCCAGGGGCGGCCCCAACCATCACCCTGCAACGCCTCGAAGCGGTCGCGACCGGGCGGGGCCTGAAACTGCGGCTGCGCACCCCCAGGCGCCTGGGGGTGTGGGGCTTGCGGGTGGTGGTGGCCCGGCCGAGCGGCGATGGCCGGGCCGAGCTATTGGGCGAACTCAAGGGCTGGGCCCTGGCCAGCCCACCCCTACTGCAGCTCGACACGATGCGGGTGCAGGGAGCCGATACGGCGGGGGTGGGTGCCCTGATCTGGGCGGCCACCTTCGCCTGGGCCCTGGAGTGCACCCCCTGCCGCCGGGCCCGGCTGCTGGCCATCCGCGACAACGAGCGCCAGCACAAGCGCCTGGTGCGCTACTTCCAGCGGCTCGGTTTTGAGCCCGTGCAGGAGCTGGGCTCCTCCCCCACCGACTTGGTTCTAAGGCTGATCTGGGGCGGCTCGGGGCTGTTGATGGGCGGCGATTGCGCCGAGGGATTGGCGCGCTCTGGCCGGCTGCTGGGCGGCTGGGCGGCTACATCTGCGGCTGAATCTGCAGCTGAATCGCCTGGGGACCCGGCAGCCGAACCAGCTCAGGCTGCACCATCCACCTCACGATCGAGCTAGGCATCCACCTCGGCATCGGGCTCCGGTTCGACCTCGGCGTGGTAACTGCTTCGCACCAAGGGGCCACTGCGCACCTGGGCAAAACCCAGGTCTCGGGCGATGGCACCGAGGCGCTCGAATTGCTCGGGCCGCCAGTAGCGGGCCACCGGGATGTGGGCCAGGGAGGGTCGCAGGTACTGCCCGAGGGTGAGGCGCTGGCAATCCACCCGGCGCAGATCCTCCAGGGCAGCCACCACCTCCGCTTCGCTTTCCCCGAGGCCCAACATCAGGCCGCTTTTGGTGGGGATGGTGGGGGCCAGGTCGCGGGCCGCCGCCAACAGGCCCAGGGAACGGGAGTAGGTGGCACCGCGACGCACCTCGCCCTGGAGCCGCTCCACGGTTTCGAGGTTGTGGTTGAAGCACACCGGCCCCGCCGCCAGCACCGCCGCCAGCCGCTGGCGCTGGGCAGCGCGGCCCTGATCCGGATCGCGCTGGCCACCCCAGAAATCGGGTGTTAGCACTTCGATCGCCACCAGGGGATTGCGGGCCCGGATGGCGGCCATGGTGCCGGTGAACAGGCAGGCGCCGTGGTCAGCCAGGTCATCGCGGGCGACGGCGGTGAGCACCACGTAGCGCAGGCCAAGGGTTTGGACCGCCGCCGCCACCCGCTCCGCCTCGGCGGCATCGAAGGGCTGCGGCGCTTCGCCCTTCTCCACTTGGCAAAAGGCACAACTGCGGGTGCAGATCGGGCCGCCCAGCAGAAAGGTGGCGGTGCCGGCGGCGTAGCACTCAGCGCGGTTGGGGCAGCGACCCTCTTCACAGATGGTGTGCAGCCGCTGCTGCTTCACGACCCCTTGCACGGCCTCAAGGGCGGAGGCGTTGCCAATCGGCGGGCGGATCCAGGCCGGCAGCCGTTCGGCTGGGGCAACCGTGCTGTAGCGGGTTGGACGCTGGGCCATCGGGATCATCGCCGGAGCACCGGCCTAGGGAGAAGAAGAAGGGGGAGCCAACGGGCAGATCACTCCATACGGCGCCGGCCCTCAAAGGCCCGCGCCAGGGTGACCTCATCGGCGTATTCCAGCTCACTGCCCATCGGCAGGCCGTAGGCGATGCGACTCACCGTCGTGAACGGCTTCAGCAGCCGGGCCAGATAAAGGCTGGTGGTATCCCCCTCGACGCTGGGCGTGAGGGCAAGGATCACCTCCTGCGGCGACTCCCGGTCGACGCGCTGCACCAAGGGCTGGATCTGAAGCAACTCGGGGCCGACTCCATCCATCGGCGAGATCAACCCGCCGAGCACGTGGTAGCGACCCCGGTACTCCCGGGTGCGCTCCATCGCCAGCAGGTCCCGGGAGTCAGCCACCACGCAGATCTGGCCATTGCTGCGCTCCTGGTTTTGGCAGATTTCGCAGAGGGGCTCGGCCGCGAGGTGGAAGCAGCAGCGGCACTGGCCTACCTGGCTGCGGGCCGCCAGCAGCGCTTCGGCAAACAGACGAATCTGCTCCTCCGGTTGGCGAAGCAGATGGAGGGCCAACCGCTGGGCGGTGCGGGGGCCGATGCCGGGCAGCCGCTCGAACTGGTCGATCAGGCGGGCCAGGGGACGGGTAAAACCGCTCAGGGGCTGCGGGCAGGTGGGCGAAATCTAGGCAAGCCCGTTGCCGCTCCGGAACCAGCCGCAACGGGGCGCCGCTGCGATTGGCATCCCAGGGGAGGGGCCGGGTCAGAATGGGACGCCCTCCTGCCTAGCCGCCATGCGCCAGTTCACCGGATCACCAGCGCGCCGGCCCTGGTCGACGTTGTTGAGCGGCGTGGTGTTGGCCCTGGTGCTGGTCGGTTGCAGCGCCCTCGCCGCTGGCCTCAACTCGTACCAGAGTCCGGATGGCCGCTATGCCTTCCTCTACCCCACCGGCTGGACCCGGGTGCAGGTGAGCGAAGGGCCCCAGGTGGTGTTCCACGACCTGATCAATAGTGATGAAACCCTCAGTCTGGTGGTTTCGGATGTGGCCACCGACCGGGACCTCAGCGACCTCGGCAGTGCCTTGGCGGTGGGGGAGAGGCTGCGCCGGAGCGTGATCGCCCCCGATGGCAGTGGTCGCCAGGCCGAACTGGTGCAGGCTCGCGAACGCCAGCAGCAGGGCCACACCTTTTACGACCTTGAATACACGGTGCATCTGGCCGACCGGGATCGGCATGAGTTGGCTACGGCCGTTGTCGACCGGGGCCGTTTATACACCTTTGCTGCCAGCACCAATACACTGCGCTGGCCGAAGGTTAAAGAGCTGTTCGAGCGGGTGATCGGCTCCTTCAATTTGCTGATCTGAGATGGCGGAACCGGGGCGGCGGCACCAGGTTGCCGTGCTGGGAGCAGGCCTGGCGGGCAGTCTGATCGCCCTAGCCCTGGCCCGCCGAGGCCTCAGCGTGGCCTTGATCGCCCCTGCCACGATTCCAGCCGCCACCGATTGGAGCTACGGCGGGGTGGCCGCCGCCGCTGCTGCCGACTGGCTCCAGTTGGAACAACGCCACGGCAGCCTTGGCTGGCACAACTCCGGGCTGCTGTTGCATGGCTTGCCGCCCCCCCTGCAGCGCTTGCCGCCAGGCCTGCAGGCCCGACTGTCGCTGGCCAGGCGTTATGGCCGCGTCGATACGGCACAACTGCGGCAGGCCTTGGCCACCGTGCTACCGGCGGCGGGCGTCGATCGGCTGGACTGTGGCGTGATCAGGCCCCCCTCCCCCGGGCCCACTGGGGGCTGGAGGTTGGAGCTGGCTGGCGGGCCCGCTTGCCCCAGCACGGCATGGAGCGCCGACCAGGTGGTGCTGGCGGCGGGCGCCGGCTGCCGCGCCCTCTGGCCGGCCCTGCCGGAGCGGTTGCGCTTCAGTTGGGCTGGGGCGATCTTGGTGGATCCGGCCAGGCTCCAGCCTGGGCTGCGCGATCGGGCCTGGCTCGGGCAGGCCCGCCGGGGCCGGATTGTGCAGCCCCGCCACTGGCGGCGGCTGGAGCTGGAGGCAAGCGCCGCAGCGTTACGGCAGGAGCGCTGGGTCGTGGATGCGGGACTAGCCCGCCAGGGGGATGCCCTGATGCTCGGCCAGATCAGCCTGGTGGGGCCCGATTTCGATCCAGCCGATCCTCCCGACCCCACCCTGATGGAGGCCCGCTTGCGGCAGGGCCTGGCGGAACTGGATCCCCGCCTAGCCGCCTTAACGGGGACCTATCGCCAAGTGCCCGTGCCCTTCTGCCTCGATGGCCAGCCCTTGGCCGGCCCCGTGGACAACGCCCCGGGGCTGTGGGTCTTCACGGGCTTCAGTGGCAGCTTCAGCCTGGTGCCGCAGCTGGCGGGGGTGATGGCGGCACGGATCACGGCAGAGCGCAGCTCTGGGGTACTGGAGCGCGGTGCGGACTGGGCGGCTAAGGGGAACAGCGAAGGTCACGATGGGGCCATGCCTCCCGAGTAGACATCCGAAATAGACAACCGAATAGATATCCGAATCGCCATTCGAGTGCTGCAGAATCGCAGGCCGATCTCAATGTGATGCCTGTGGCAGCCCCCCTCCTGGTGGCCCTCACGCCGATCCGCGATCTCGAGGCCCTCCTGCGCATGGGACTGGCGGTGCTCTGCGGACTGGCGGTGGGTCTGAACCGCGCCCACCATGGCAATCGGCCCCATCCGAATCGACTACGGGTGCATGTGCTGGTTGGCCTCAGCGCCTGCCTGCTGCTGCTGGCCGCCGGACCCGACCTCGACGCCCGCAGCCGCGCCATCCAGGGGGTGGCAACCGGCGTGGGGTTCCTGGGCGCCGGCGAGATCATGACACCACCCGCAGGTGCCAACGGCAGCGACAGCTCCTACGAAGTGCGGGGGCTCAGCAGCGCAGCCTCGATCTGGTTCACCGCAGCGCTGGGCATCACGGTCGGTGCCTCCAGCCCGGTGCTGGCCCTGGTGGCCCTGGGTCTGGCCCTGGTGACCCTCTACGACCATCGGCCCAATGGCGGCAGCGGGCCAAGCGGATCAGGCGCCGATCAGAAGAGATAGCGGTAGCGGGGCGACGAGGCTGCGCCGGTGCGCCCAGCAACCGATTGGCTTTCGCTGCTGAGCGCGCTGGCATCCCCTGGCTCTGGCGGCACCGGCCAGGCCGTTAGCCAGTAGCTGATGCCGTTGCGCTCAAACGGTTGTCCTGCCAACCGCTCGGTTTCAAGGCGGGTGGAGCCGATCGCCGTAACCAGCCCACCCAGCTCCATCGGGCCCAGATCCGTGTGGATCTGCTTACCGCAGGCGAGCAGCACGGAGGGCAGCCGCAGGATGCTCTCGGGCTGGCCGAGCTTCTGGAACAGGGCCTGAAGTGCCAGCTGCTGCCGCTCCAAGCGGCCGATGTCGCCGGCTTCATCATGGCGAAAGCGAAGAAACCCCTCGAGTTGCCGCCCCTTCAGGAGCTGGCGACCGGGTTGTAGATCGATCATCAGTCCCTGGCTGTTATCCACGTAATACAGACGCTTGGGCACCGTCACCTCAATCCCTCCGACCAAGTCAGCCAGCTGGCGCAGGGTCGCCAGGTTGATCACCACGTGGTGGCGGATCGGGCCGCCCATGCGGAGCGAGAGTTCGCGCTTCACCATCTCCACGCCGCCCAGGCTATAGAGGGCGTTGATTTTGATCGGCCCCCAGCGTTCGGTTTCGAGATAGGAGTCGCGGGGGATCTGGGTCACCCGGGTGACACCGGCCTCGACCCGCACCAGGGTGAGCACATCGGTGTTGCCCCCGCCCTCATCGGTGCCCAGCACAAGCAGGTCCTGGACCGCCCCCTCCGCCCAGCCGGCGAAGGGATTGGCAGGGGTTGGCAAACCATCCCCTGGCTCGGGGAAACCGGTGCTGATCAAAGCCGCCAGCGGAGCGGAAAGCAGCAGACCAGTGCCAAGACCCACCGCGATCGCCACCAACATCGACAGGCGGGCCTTCATGGCTGGAGCTGGTCTGTGGGAAGCAGGCCGCTCTGGAGCCGCCAAAGGGAAGCGTAGGCGCCATCGCGGGCAAGCAGCTCCCGATGCCGGCCGTTCTCGACAACACGGCCGTGGTCCAGCACCACAATGGTGTCGGCATGGCGCACGGTGCTCAGCCGATGGGCAATCACCAAGGTGGTGCGCTGGCGCGTGATCGCCTGCAGCGAGCGCTGAATTGCGGCCTCGGTTTCGTTGTCCACGGCGGCGGTGGCCTCGTCGAGGATCAGGACGGGGGCGTCCTTCAAAATGGCACGGGCCAAGGCGATGCGCTGGCGCTGGCCCCCGGAAAGGCGCTGGCCGCGCTCGCCGACCATGGTGTCGTAGCCATGGGGCAGGGCGGCGATGAAGCTGGAGGCCTCGGCAAGGGCGGCGGCCCGTTCGATCGCGGCCCTGGGGGCTCCAAAACTGCCGTAGGCAATATTTTCGGCAATGCTGCCGTGGAACAGGAACACCTCCTGGCTGACCAGGCCGATGGCCCGGCGTAAATCCTCCAGTCGCAATGCCTCGATCGGTTGGCCATCGAGCAGGATGCGGCCCTGCTGCACCGCGTAAAGCCTCAGCAGCAATTTGACGAGGGTGCTTTTGCCCGATCCCGTGGCCCCCACAATGCCAACGCTGCTGCCGGCAGGCACGTCCAGATTGAAGTTCTGGAGCAGGGGGGCACGGCCGCCATAGGCGAAGCCCACCTGGTCAAAGCGGATGGCACCGCGCACCGCCGCCAGCGGCAGGGGCTTACTGCCACTGGGAATGGCCAGGGGCGTGTCGAGCAGGTCGAGCACCCGCTGGGCGGAGGCCATGCCCCGCTGGTAGTCATCGAGGGTGCGACCCAGGCCGGTGAGGGGCCAGAGCAAGCGTTGGGTGATGAACACCAGAAAGCTGTAGGTGCCCACCGCGATCACCCCCCGCCATGCCTGCAGGCCGCCGATGACCAGAATCGCCACGAAGGCGAACAGGATGGCGAAGCGGATCAGGGGGATGAAAGCGGCCGAAAGCCGAATCGCCCGCTGATTGCTGAATCGATAGGCTTGGCTTTGACGCTCGAGGTGGTGCTTCTCCCAGGCTTCGGCGGCATAGCTCTTGATCGTGAGCATGCCGCCGATGTTGTTGGCGAGCAGACTGGCCAGATCACCAGCTTTGTCGCGCACCTCGCGATAGCGGGGAGCAAGCCGATGCTGGAAACGGATTGAGCCCCAGAGGATCAGCGGGATCGGCAGGAAGGCCACGCCGGCCACCCCGGGCGAGAGCCAGGCCATGGCGGCGCCAACGGCCAATACCGTGGTGACCAGCTGCAGAATTTCGTTGGCACCGTGGTCGAGGAAGCGCTCGAGCTGGTTGATGTCGTCGTTGAGAATGGCGAGCAGCCGGCCGCTGCTGCCGGCCTCGAAATAGGCCATCTCCAAGCGTTGGAGGTGGTCGTAGGCCTCGAGCCTTAGTTCGTGCTGCACCGTCTGGGCAAGGTTGCGCCAGAGCAGGCCGTAGAGGTACTCAAACAGCGATTCAGCGCTCCAAATCACAAAGGAGAGCACCGCCAGCAGGGTGAGTTGGCCTGGCACCGAGACAACGCCAAAGGCAGCCAGCCAAGAGGCGTTGCGTTGAACCACAACATCGACCGCCAAACCTATCAGCACCGGTGGGGCGAGGTCGAACAATTTGTTGAGGACCGAACAACTGGCCGCCGCCAGGATTTGGCGGCGATGGGGCCGCAGCCGCTGCAAAAGGCGCCGCAGCCCCACCCGGCTCGGGCTCAAAGGCAGGCGCGATTCACCAGCGTTTGCCGCCACCGCCACCGCCACCGCCACCACCCCCGCCGCCGTAGGCACCACCGCCACCAGAGCGGGGAGCGCCGCCGCCAGCGCCGTAGCCGCCGCCGCCGCCACCGCCGCCGTAGGCACCGCCGCCCGAACGGCCGCCGCCGCCACCACCACCGCCGCCTTCACGGGGAGT
>CAIOGZ010000032.1 GCA_903858015.1 uncultured cyanobacterium | reverse complement strand
TTCCTCTGGGTGGTGGATTTCCCGATGTTTGAGTTCAACGCCGGCGAACACCGCCTCGAAGCCCTGCACCACCCCTTCTGCGCCCCCAACGCCGACGACCTGGGCACCGACTCCGGGCGCTGGGCCGAAACCCTGCCCAGCGCCCGCGCCCAGGCCTACGACCTGGTGCTCAACGGCCTGGAACTGGGCGGTGGCTCGCTGCGCATCCACGATTCGGCCCTGCAGAGCCAGGTGCTGCAAACGATCGGCCTGCCGCTGGAGGAGGCCGAGCGCCAGTTCGGCTTCCTGATCGAGGCCCTCGACATGGGCGCCCCACCCCACGGCGGCATCGCCTTCGGCCTCGACCGCCTGGTGATGCTGCTGGCCGGTGAGGAATCGATCCGCGACACGATCGCCTTCCCCAAAACCCAGCAGGCCCGCTGCCTGATGACCCAGGCCCCGGCCGATGTGGCCGCCAAGCAACTCGAAGAGCTGCATGTGGCCAGCACCTGGGTGGAGGAGGAGGGCTGATTTCCGCCCAGCCCCGCCCCAGGGAGGCCCTAGAGCCCCCGGCTAGATTGGAAGCTCAGCCGAAATAGCCATGCAAGCCCCCGCCAGGAGCCAGAACACGAAGTTTGTCTTCGTGACCGGCGGGGTGGTCTCGAGCATTGGCAAGGGGATCGTGGCGGCGAGTCTGGGGCGCTTGCTCAAGAGCCGCGGCTATAGCGTTTCGATCCTGAAGCTCGATCCCTACTTGAACGTGGATCCGGGCACGATGAGTCCCTTCCAGCACGGTGAGGTGTTCGTCACCGAAGACGGGGCGGAAACGGATCTAGACCTCGGCCATTACGAGCGTTTCACCGATACGGCCGTCTCGCGGCTGAACAGCGTGACCACCGGTTCGATCTACCAGGCGGTGATCAACAAGGAACGCCGCGGCGACTACAACGGCGGCACGGTGCAGGTGATCCCCCACATCACCGGCGAGATCCGCGAGCGCATCCACCGGGTGGCGGCCAACTCCGGCGCCGACGTGGTGATCGGCGAGATCGGCGGCACCGTGGGTGACATCGAATCGCTGCCCTTTCTGGAGGCGATCCGGGAATTTCGCGGTGATGTCGGCCGCCGCGATGTCGCCTACGTGCATGTGACCCTGCTGCCCTACATCGGCACCTCGGGTGAACTCAAAACCAAGCCCACCCAGCACTCGGTGAAGGAGCTGCGCGCGATCGGCATCCAACCCGACGTGCTCGTCTGCCGCAGCGACCGGTCGATCCCGGCCGAGCTCAAGGCCAAAATCGGCGGCTTCTGCGGCGTGCCCAGCGGCGCCGTGATCCAGGCCCTCGATGCCGACAGCATCTACGCCGTGCCGCTGGCGATGGAAACAGAAGGGCTCTGCC
This sequence comes from uncultured cyanobacterium, assembly GCA_903858015.1. Lineage (GTDB taxonomy): Bacteria > Cyanobacteriota > Cyanobacteriia > PCC-6307 > Cyanobiaceae > Cyanobium. The sequence continues at coordinate 106,146 of CAIOGZ010000032.1, read as the reverse complement.
GCCAGGTGCTCGATGGGCTCGACCTCGCCGACCACCCCAGCGACATGGTGCGCTGGGCCGAACTGGTGCATCGCCTGCGCCACCCCGGCCCCGCCGTCAAGGTGGCCCTGGTGGGCAAGTACGTGCAGCTCAACGACGCCTACCTGTCGGTGGTGGAGGCCCTGCGCCACGCCTGCCTCGACCGCGATGCCTCCCTGGATCTGCGCTGGATCTGCGCCGAGCAGATCGAGGAGCAGGGGGCCCAGGCCTTGCTGGCGGGCATGGATGCGGTGGTGGTACCGGGCGGCTTCGGCAACCGCGGCGTCGATGGCAAGGTGGCAGCGATCCGCTGGGCCCGCGAGCAGCGGGTGCCCTTCCTGGGGCTCTGCCTCGGCATGCAATGCGCCGTGATCGAGTGGGCCCGCAACCAGGCCGGCCTGGAGGGCGCCACCAGCGCCGAGCTGGATCCGGCCAGCCCCCATCCGGTGATCCACCTGCTGCCCGAACAGCAGGATGTGGTGGATCTCGGCGGCACGATGCGCCTGGGGGTCTACCCCTGCCGCCTCGCGCCCGGCACCCTCGGCCAGCGGCTCTACGGCGATGAGGTGGTGTACGAGCGCCACCGCCACCGCTACGAGTTCAACAACGCCTACCGCAACCCCTTCCAAGCCGCCGGCTACCGGATCAGCGGCACCTCCCCCGATGGCCGCCTCGTGGAGCTGATCGAACTGGAGGGCCACCCCTTCTTCACCGCCTGCCAATACCACCCCGAATTCCTCTCCCGACCCGGCAAGCCCCATCCCCTGTTCCGCGGGCTGATCGAGGCGGCGCAACAGCGGGCTGGGGGCAATTGCAGCGGGCGCAGCGATGGGGTGGCAGCCAGCGCCAAGGCGTGAGGCGGGAGAGGCCGCGCGTCGCCGCCGGCCAGCAGGCGGATTAACTGGATTTTTTGGTAATTATGCTCTGCGGCACTACCCAGCAGAGTTTCCTGGGGTTGGTCACCACTGAGGCGATCTTGGCGGCTGATCGGTCTGCGGCGGTCAGCAATCACGCTGCCTTACCGGCCCTCGCTGGCTTTGGGGGCCTGCCCCAGGTCGAGCTGATCGAAGCCGTGCACATGCAGCAGATGTGATGTAAGTTGCATTTGTGTTGGCGATTTGGGGATGGGTTGGGGAAAGCGTGTCGGCTGCATTAGCTGCCTGCTCAGCATGATGACCTTCATCAATCCTGGTGGGGCCAAGCCCGAGGGCTGGCAAAAAGCTCCCCCCTTACCCACGGACATGCGCAATATCCTTTCCACCATCAGCGCCGATTCAGACCTCTATCGCCTCTATAAAGACTATCGCGAGAATCGCGACGGACTGCAAAAGGCGGCCATCCGGATCAGCCTCGACGAGGCGATTGCGATGGGCATCGCAACCAACCCGATTCTGACTAGCACAATTGCCGAAATCCAAGCTTCAGCATGGTCGCGGATCGCAGTAACTCGTGAATGGGTTCCAAGCCTCACAATCAGAACATCCGATCCAGGCGTATTGGGGTTTTCAACCTCAACGAGCAGCCTGCAGACCAAAACAGATGGCAACTCACCTACGGAAGTCATCAGCTTCAGACACGGTTTCTCCTCCACGCCCTACGCCTCGCTCTCCTGGGCTTTCCTGGATCCCTCCAGGGGAGCACGGCTGAACTCCTTAGCAGCACAAGACAGCTCGCTCCGCAATAAATTCAGCTTCACCTCGCGAGAGCTGATTCTGGCCATCCAAACCGCCTACGTTGGCTTGCAAGGATCCCTAGAACGGGAAAAAGACTTCATCGAGCTTTTCAACCAAGCCACCCATATCTATATCAGTGCCAGCAAGGCAAAACGGCCCGCCGGCGAGATCAGCCGCTTCGAAGCCCAGGCTGTCTCCCAGCTGATTGCGCGGATCAAGGCCCACAAAGCAAGCATTCAGGCCGCCGATGCCTTGGCGAGCCTGATCAATCTTGAGCCCGGCAAATTAGCTCTCCCCTCAGAGCAAGCCCAGGTGGTGCCGGCATGGCCCTACAGCCGGGCAGATTCGATTGCCCAAGCTCTACTGCGGCGGGAAGAATTGCAAGCCAATGGCTGGGACGTCAAAGCTTTGATGGATTCTGCTAACGCCATTCGGCTTAAGACTTTACCTGCGGTAGCGCTGTCTAGCCAGGTGAAGCGGATCGCCTCAAACCAACAAGCCGGCTATTTGAGCGGCAATGTGGGGGGGCGATTGATCCGCAGTTCGGGCATGGAATCATTTTTCGGCTTCACCTTTGACTGGAAGGTTTTTGATGGTGGCATTCGTTCAGCCGAGGCCAATGCGGTGCAATCCAAGGCCCAGCAATCGATAGAGCAGGGCAAGTTAACGAAATTAGCAATCAGCCGGCAGGTGGAGGATGCCTATGCCGCCTTCGTGGCTTCCAAGCTCTTGGTGGATGCCGCCCGCAGCGATGTCAGCGCCTCCCGCCAATCCCTGCAAGCCGCCCTGTACCAATACGAGTCCGGCCGCAGCAGGGACGCCGGCACCACGGTGGTCCAGGCCCTCTCCAAGTTGCAAGCCGCACTCGATTCCTATCGCTCGCTATTAAGCGAACAAAACACATCAATCCATCAGCTCTACCGCTATACAGCCACCTGGCCGGCCAAGACCAAAAACCTGATCGATTCTCAATTCCAGCGCTGGCTACCGCCCGTTCAAGTCAGCGGTTCTCGCGCTTCTGGATCTGCCAGCCCAGCCCTGAACGCCAGGCCATAGGTTTGAGCCACGATGGCCAGCCCCCCCTCCCCCCAAGACGCCGAGCCGCCCCAGGCTGCGGCCAGCGCCCCCCCCCTAGCCAGCCCTAGCCTGCCCGTGGTGGAAACCTTCCACTCGCTCCAAGGCGAGGGTGTACACGCCGGCCGCAGCGCTTTTTTTGTGCGCCTGGCCGGCTGCAGCGTGGGCTGCCCCTGGTGTGACACCAAACACTCCTGGCCGGAGGCGGTGCACCCCCGGCTCAGCCTGGGCGAACTGGCCCGCCAGGCGCGCCAGGCCATCAAGGCCGGGGCCGCCTTCATCGTGATCACCGGTGGCGAGCCCCTGCAGCACGATCTTGCCCCCCTCTCGGCCGCCCTGGAGGGGCTGGGGCCACTGCACCTGGAAACGAGCGGCGTCGATCCGCTGCGGGGCCACTTCGACTGGATCACCCTCTCCCCCAAACGGCACCGCCCCCCCCGGGCCGAGCTGCTAGCCGCCTGCCACGAACTGAAGGTGGTGGTGCACGGGGCCGAGGATCTGGAGTTCGCCCAAGCGATGGCCGCCTTGAGCGGATCGGCCGCCACTGGCCCCCAGCTGCTGCTGCAGCCAGGCTGGAACTGCCCCGTAGGCCAGGCCCTGGCCGTGGCCTTCGTGCAAAGCCATCCGGATTGGCGCCTGAGCCTGCAGAGCCACAAGTGGCTGGGGGTTCGTTAAGACGCCTGGGCGATCACCCCGGATTGGAGCGGAATCTCGATGCCCTGCTCGCGAAAACGATGCCAAATTTGCTGGCGCAGCTGGCTGGAAATCGAACCACTTTTGAGGGGATCAGCCATCCAAAAATCTAGTTTATATTCCATAAAATACTCACCAAAGTTTGACAACTTAGCCCCTGGCGCAGGATCGGTCAAAACCAAGGGGTTGGCCCTGGCGGTATCGAGAAGCAAGGCGATCACCCGGTCGGGATCATGCTTGTAAGCAGCGCGCACCTGCACCGTGCCACAACGTCGCTCGTCGCTACCGGTGTAGGTGGTTGTGGTGGCGGTGAAGAAGGTCTGGTTGGGCACCACAAGTTCGGCGTTGTCCGATGAACGCGTCAGCGTGGCAGCCCGCAGGCCGAGGCTTTTCACTTGGCAGATATCACCCTGAAGCACCAGCAACTCGCCAGGTTTAACCGATCCTTCGAACAACAACCACAGACCACTAACAAAATTAGAGAATACCTCTTTCACTCCAAAGCCCAGGCCCACCGACAGCCCGCCGGCGATGGCGGCAATGGCGGTGCCATTCAGCCCGATTTGGTCGGCGAGCCAGAGCCCACCGATACCAATCAACAGGTAGCGAAGGATCAGTTCAAACGCCTTGCGGTTGCCCATTTCGATGCCGCCCAGCCGAGCCGCCAGCCCCCCCACCAGGGCCACCGGCAATTCGGAAAGCACCACCAAGAAGTAGGGCAGGCCCAGCAACAGCACGAGCTTGCCGAAGCTTAAACTCTCATCAAATAGATTGAGTAGGGGTACATCGCTGATCGCCTCAATGCCATCGATGCGATTCACCAGGCCCACCAGGGCCAGCACCAGGTACAGGGGCAACACCGCCCGCTGCCAATAGCTCTCGACAGCCCCGCCATCGAGCCTGCGGCGCAGCAGCAGCCGCAGGACCGCCAAGCCGGTCCAGATCGCCACCAGCTGGCCCAGCAGGGCCAACAGGCCGCCGGGCCAGCCCAGCTTGGTGAGCACCAGGCTGGCCAAGGCCACCAGGGCCCCCAGGGCCAGCTTCGCCAGCACCGGCCGCCAACTGACCGCGCTGGGATTGCGCAGCCGCCAGGCCCGGTAGCCGAGCAGCAGGGCGATTCCGAGCAGCAGTTGCAGCAGCAGCGAGGCTCGACTCAGCAGGCCAAGCCAACCGCCGATCACGAACAGGAGTTGGTTCATCGCTGCTGGGCTGGGGTGGACGAGCTGGAGCCGGCCAGGGTCTCCATGGCGGCCAACACCGCCTGGGGTTTGGCTTCGCCGTAGACATTTTTCTTCAGCAACTGGCGCAACGGATCCGTGCGCTGGCGCAGGCCAACCCCCAGGTTGAAATTAGGCACCGTCGAGGATTTGAGGCTGGTCTCCATGGCGGCCAGATAGGGGGAATCCTTCACCGGCACAATCACGTTCTGGTTCACCGGCATGTTGCCTAAGGCCTTCATGATTAAGTTGCTCTGGCTGAAGTCGTTGAGCACAAACAGGGCGAAACTCTCGGCCAGCCGGGCCTGGCTGGGGGTGGAGTCGCGGCCGAAGCCGATCAGCAGCAAGCGGGCCAGCGGCCGGGCCGGTTGGCCTGCGTTGCCGGCGGGCAGCACCGAAACGCCAAGGTTGGCGCCGAGGGCCCTTTTCAACCGGGGGATGGCGGTGGCATTGCAGCTGATCCAATCGAACTGGCGGCTTTCCAGCCGCTGGACCAGTTCATCGGAGGTATCGACGAACTGGAGGGTGGGCTGGATGTTGGCTTGATAGAGCCAGTTCAGCCAGCCCAGCAGGTTGGCTTTCTGCTCGGCCGTAAGGGCCTTGCGCTCCACCGTGGGGGCAGCGGCAGGAGATGGCTTGGCCTGGGCCGTTCCTACCTGATCCTGGAACAACTGCAGCAACGGCCGATCGGCATTGAAGCCACTAGCGGTCCACAGCAACTCGTCGGCCTGCAGGGGCAGGCCCAGGCGCACCCCCTCGGCAGCCCTGGCCACAAGGTCGTCCAGGTTGGCGGGTGGTTTGGGCAGCCGGCGCCGATCGAAACAGGCCAGACCCGGTTGCAGCAGAAAGGGCAGGGCGCGGTAGCGGTTGGCTTGGCGGAAATTATTGAGAAACTGGATCTGGAAGGGGGCCAACTGGTTGGAGCCAAGGCTGCTCTGGCGCAGCAATCCCTCCCGCTCGAGCCTGGCCAGGGGCGCGGTGCGGGTGATCATCAGATCGGGCCCGGCGCCGAGGCTGGCGCGGGAGCGCACGCTCTCCACCAACTCGTGCTCCTCCAGGAAGCGCAGATGGAGGTTGGTGCCGGGATGGACCCGCATGAACTCCTGGACCATCTGGCCCGACAGCTGCCGCAAGCTGCTGCGCACGACGGCGTCATTGCCGGCGCCGGTGGCAATCGCCACCTGCAGATTCTCAGGGGGAGCCATGCTGCCCTGGCAGCCGGCGCTGAGCAGGGCCAGGCCCACGCCAAAACCAAGCCCGAGGCGCCGCCTGGTTGCAAACAATCCGATCAAGGCAGGGCCCCTCAGTAGACCATCGCCTGGGCGGCGAAGTCCTTGAGTTCAAAGCGCTGGGCCTGGGGCTCCGGACTCACCACCACCAGCCGCAACCTTTCGCCCTGAAGACCATCTTTGCTGGCTGTGGTGGTGCCGATCTCCTTGCCATCGCGATCGACCACCCGGAAGGTGGCGCGGATATTGCCGCAGGGGCGATCTTTGCAATAAACCTCAAAAATGCGGGCCATGCCGCCACCGAACAGCTTCGGGGGATGGCAATCCTCGGTGCACCAGCGGGTGAGTACGCCATCGGCGCTGGTCTGCCAGCCCATGGTGCGCAGCTCCAGGCGCTCGCGCTCCTTGAGCTCTGCGGCGGACAGTTTCTGGGCGGCGCGGACGTTGTAGCCCCAATAGAAACCACCGCCCAGCAGGGCCAGAGCGGCCATCAACCAGGGCGCGCAGCCGGCCAGGCCGCGGGACTGGCGCTTGGGCCCAGGCCTGCTGTCCTGGTGAGGTTGGTCGAGGTCGTGGCGCCGACCCTGGGCCTCCTGCGGCTCGAATCGGTCTTCGGTGCGGTCTTTGCGAAACACCATGGGGCAGCTAAGCGACGAGGCGGCTAGGGGGAAACGCCGTAGCGCCAAGGCGCCGACGGGAGCTTAGGCAGCCGAGCTGATAGCCAAATCCGCAACACACCGCATCGGAGCGAGAAGCTTTTGGTCTGATTTGCCGCTGCAATGCTGCGATCCCAAGCTTTTCAACCAGGGTATGCACCCAACGCCAAGCCTGCACCCTTTGGGGCCGCCATCGCCCCCCGAGCGGCTCAGAGTTGCCGCGCTGGCCACTGCCGCTGCTCCGCCTTCCAAAGCCGCCAGCGCAGCTCCAAATCCTTGGGGGCATACAGCACGATCGGTCGACTGACGTTGTAAGGCACCACAAAGGGCTTGCTCCCCATCGGCACAAAGACCCGCCGCTTGGGCTCCCCTGGCGGGCAGGCCATGCGGGTGGAGGCCAGCGGCGCGACCGCATCAACCCGCACGATGCGCAAATCGCTGCCGGCCAGGGGCTGGCTGCGCATCCGACCGGAAAAGTGCACCTGGTTGCAATCGAGCTCCAGGCTGCGGCCGACGATCAGCTGCACGCGCCAGTCGGCCGGATTGGTGGAGAGGGCCGCATCCTGGCTGGGCGGAGGGATGCCAGGCAGCTGGATCACCCAGCGGCGCTCAGCCGCCGCTGGGGCTGGGTAGGGCTGGAGATCCAAGCGGGGAATCGCCAGCCCAGGGCCGCTGGCCATGGGCGCCAGGCAGACCAGAACAGCGCCAACAGCTGCCAAGTTCAGAATCGGCCCGCAAGCGCCCCGGCGCCTGGGCCCCAGCAGGGCCCGGATCTGGGCCAGGGAACGCTCAGCAAAGGCCATCGGCAGCAGGCGAGATGTGGGCATCTTGATCAGCGATGGCGCCGGCGTCGAGCCGGGCGATGCCGCTATCTGCCAGCCTAGATCTGCCAGCTTGTTGCAATGCCCGCCTCCGCACCCACCAGCGTGGTCCTGCTCTCCGGGGGCCTCGATTCCGCCACCGCCTGCGCCCTGGCCCGCGAAGCCGGCCACCGGCTGATCGGTCTCTCCTTCGATTACGGCCAGCGGCACCGGCGCGAACTGGGGGCCGCCGCCCTGGTGGCCCAGGCCCTGGGGCTCGAAGAGCACCACACCGTGGCCGTCAACCTCGCCGCCTGGGGCGGCTCCGCCCTCACCGACCCCACCATGGCGCTACCCAGCGCTGGCCTGGCGGCAGGCACGATCCCCAGCACCTACGTGCCGGGGCGCAACACGGTCTTCATCGCCATCGGCCTCAGCCTGGCGGAGGCCCGGGGGGCCGAGCGCTTGGTGCTGGGGGTGAATGCGGTGGATTATTCCGGCTACCCCGATTGCCGCCCCGACTACCTGGAGGCCTTCCAGAGCCTGGCGGATCTCGCCAGCCGCAGCGGCCGCCAGGGGCACGGCACCCGCCTCTGGGCGCCACTGGTGCATTGGAGCAAAACCGAAATCGTGCGCCAGGCCCTGCGGCTCAACGTGCCGATCGCCGCCACCTGGAGCTGTTACGGCGGCGGCTCCCAGCCCTGTGGGGTGTGTGACAGCTGCCGGATCCGCGATGCTGCCCTGATCGAGGCCGGCCGCCCTGAGCTGGCTAGCCCGCCAGCCCCCCACACCACCCCGGCCGCCCCCCCCCTGGAGCAGCCCCCCCCCAGCCCTTGAGCCCCGCCCGCCACCATCTCGATCTGCCCTGGTGGGAACCCTGGACCCTGACCCAGGTGCTGAGCCGCCACTACGGCAGCCAGGGGCTGGTGCTGTTGGAGGGGGATGGCTCGGCCTTCGGCCAGCGGGCGGTGCTAGGCGTCGATCCGCTCGAGCAGGTGCGCTGCGACGGCCTGCCCGGCCAAGCCGGAGCGCGCGATCCCTTCGCGGCCCTAGCCGGGCTCGAACGGCGCGGTGGGCCCTGGCTGGGTTGGCTGGCCTACGAGGCCGCCGCCTGGGTGGAGCCCGCCGACCACTGGCGCCGCAGCGCCATGGCCACGCTCTGGGCCGCCCGCCACGATCCGCTGATCCACTTCGAGCGCGCCAGCCGCCGCTGCTGGCTGGAGGGGGAGGATCCCGGGCGGCTGGCGGCGCTGGCCGCCAAGCTGGCGGCGCTGCAGCCCGAGCTGGCGGCGACGCAGTCCGGGCCCCCAGAAGCCCGTATCGCCCCGATCCCCCTGGCGGCCTGGCATTGGCACACGCCTCCAGCACGCTATCGCGACCAGGTGGGCCAGCTGCTCGACTGGATCGCCGCCGGCGACCTCTTCCAGGCCAACCTCACCGCCTGCTGCGAAACCGATCTGGCGAGCGCGCCCGACCCCCTGGCCCTCTACGGCCGGCTGCGGCGCCGTTGTCCGGCCCCGTTTGCAGCTCTAGCCATCACGGCGGACGAGGCGGTGGTGTCGGCTTCGCCGGAGCGCTTCCTGCGCTGCGATGCCGCCGGGCGGGTCGAAACCCGGCCGATCAAGGGCACCCGCCCCCGCCACGCCGATGCCAAGGCCGATGCCGAGGCCGCCGCCGATCTGGTCTGCGATCCCAAAGACCGGGCCGAAAACGTCATGATCGTCGACCTGCTGCGCAACGACCTGGGCCGGGTCTGCCTGCCGGGATCGATCCAGGTGCCCCAACTGGTGGGCCTAGAGAGCTACGCCCATGTGCACCATCTCACCTCGGTGGTGACCGGCCAGCTGGCACCGCACCAGGGGATCACGGCGCTGCTGCGGGCCTGCTGGCCGGGGGGCTCGATCAGCGGTGCCCCGAAACTGCGGGCCTGCCATCGGCTTGCCAGCCTCGAACCGGTGCCGCGGGGGCCCTATTGCGGCTCCCTGTTCCACCTGGCCGCCGATGGCAGTTTCGATAGCAACATCCTGATCCGCAGTGTGATGCTGAAGGGCCGGCGGCTGCGGCTGCAGGCGGGGGGTGGGATCGTGGCCGATTCCGATCCGGCCGGCGAAGCACTGGAGATGGGCTGGAAGATCCGGCCCCTGCTGGAGGCCCTGGCATGAGCCAAGCGCCATCGGCAGCTGGCAAGCCCGAGGCCGCCGCCGCGATCGCCTGGATCGACCAGCCTGACGGCCCCGGCCTCTGGGGCGCTGCCGCTGAGCTAGCCGTTCGCCTCGATGATCGCGGCCTGATGCTGGGCGAAGGCGTGTTTGAAACCGTGCTGGTGGAAGCCGGCCGGCCGCAGCTGCTGCAGGAGCACCTGGAGCGGTGGCAGCGGGGCGCCCGGCTGCTGGGGCTGGCCGCACCGCCAAGCCGGGCGCGGGTGGAGCTACTGCTCGCTGAGGCCTTGGCCCGCAGCGGCATCCGCAGCGGGGCCCTGCGGCTGAACTGGAGTGGCGGCAGCGGCGGCCCCGGCAGCCGGGGCCTGGAGGCCATGCCCCACCCGGATGGGGCCCCAAGCGAGCGCTTTTGGCTGCAGCTCACCGGGCTCGAGCCCCAATTCAAGCCGGTCAGCACCCTGATCAGCGCTGGCGAGCGGCGCAATCCGGCCAGCCAACTAAGCCGGTGCAAAAGCTTCAACTACGCCGCCCAGCTGCTCGCCCGCCGGGAGGCCCGCCTGGCCGGTGCCGATGAGGCACTCATGCTCTCGATCGACGGCAGCTTGAGCTGCGGTGCGGCGGCCAATCTGCTGGTGCAACGCCAGGGTGTCTGGTGGACGCCACCCCTAGCCAGCGGCTGCCTGCCGGGGGTGATGCGGGCCCAGGCCTTGGGGCGGGGCCTGGCTCAAGAAGCGGTCTTGGGCAGGGAGGATCTGGAGCGCTCGGAAGCGGCCTTGCTGCTGAACAGCCTCAGCTGCCGGCCGATCCGATCCTGCGCTGGCCAGAGCCTGCCGGCGGCCGAGGAAGGGATGGCCTCGGCGCTGTGGAGGAGCTTGCTCGAAATTGACCCATGACCCGCCCTGGGGCGCACCCTTAAAGCCCATCCCCAGCCGCAAGCGACGGCTGGCCGGCCTTGATCCGGGAGCTGCATCTCCCCCGGGGATTTCCAGCTTCCCGGCCCTTCAAGAGGCCGGAAAGCATTGTTATCGATCAGCGGCAACCCTGCACCGAAACGCGATAGGTGAAGCCCGTGGCGGCCATATTCGTGCCGGAACCGACCTTGATGTTCACCTGGCTCACCTCCTTACCGGGCACAGCCGGTACCAGCTTGCCGCCGCCGCTACCGGGCTCCGGGGCGAGGTTGCGGTTGAAAACCCGCAAATTAGAACCATCCGTGAACTTGAGGTAGGCCTCCACCGGGTAGGTGGCGCTCACCGAGGAATCAGCCGTGAAGAAGAGCTTGAAGCTGCTATAGGGCTTGGTCACATAGAAATCAGTGTTCCAGTTGGGCCGCCCCAACGGATTAGCGAGACCGATCGTTTTCGTCACGATCGGGGAAACGCCGTCACCGCCCACCGGTGAGAGAAACTCACAGCTGCCGGCCGAGGCCGATGCGGCTGTCATCGCCGTGACAGCGCCGCAAAGGGCCAGGCCGAGCAGCGAACGCAATGGCTGGGGCAGCGGAGCAGGGGCGAGGGGGGCCATGGGAAAGGGGGGAACCAGGAAAAGGGCGAGGGGTCGGAGCTGGCGCTGACTCAGGCGAAGGACTGGAAAGCCGTCTCGCCTGCCATCAGCGAGCAGTGACTTTGCCCTTGCTGCCCATGACTTTAGCGCAAGCCTTACAGAAAGAGCACAAGCCCTACCAAAAGCCCCTCACCCAAGCCGAGGGAGCACAGCTATGCCTATAGCGAGCATCTATTGAATCTATTAAGGCAAGCCTTCATCTGCTCCGCCGCATGGCACGAGGCGCAGATTCGCGTCAAAGCCGCCCTTGATCTCAGCGAGCTCGTGCTGCCGAGCCAAAGCGTTTGGCACCCCGGGCAGCAGCATGACCATCAACGATAACCACCGATAGGTGAGAATCTGGCTTGGGTAGCGTGGGAAGCCACCGTGAGCAACAAGACAAGGGCCCTGGACCTAGACCAGCCGGGAGCGCCATCGGCCCCTGGAAGCCCGATCAGCCCCAGCCTGGGCTCCAGGTGGGCCTCCCTGCCACCAGGCCGCTGGCTGCCGCTGATCGGGCTGGTTGGCTTGTTGGCTGGCTGCGGCCATGGCCATGGCGAGAAGCCCCTGAGCACGGCCAAACCGGGGGACACCGTGGTGGTTGTGGGCCCCGAGCGGCTGGAACTAGTCCAACCATTTCAGCCCGGAGAACCGAACGGCCTCTACCACGGCATCGTACGGCTGCAAGGGGGCACAAACGGCAAGCCCCAACTGTATGAAGTCAGCGCAGTCTGCAGCATGCCAGACCTTCCCAACTGGCCGAATTACGACAATCTCTACGGCAAGGCGCTGGGCTCCGTGCAGGAAAGCAAGGCTCAGCGCGGCAATACCCAATGGCAAATTCTGTATCACTTTAGCAGCCCCCAAGAGGTAAAAATGGGTTCAAATCCAGGCCAATGGACAGCGCGTCTGCGCGATAATCTATGTCGACGTGGTGACTTTGATGATCGCCCCAAGGAAAAGAAATGAAGCCGCAGCAGCGCAGCGGTAGCAATCGTTACCGTGGCCACCGCAGAGGTCGCTTTGGATCAGGATGTTCCTCGCCGGGTCAGCCCGATGCCAAAAACCCTGTTCAAGGTTGACCTGACCAAGCCCATGGATCAGCAGGAGATGCCTGGGCACAACCGCTGGCACCCAGACATCCCCGCCGTTGCCTCGGTCAACCCTGGAGATGTTTTTCGGATCGAGTGCAAGGACTGGACCGATGGCCAGATCAAAAACAATGACGATCCCAAGGACATTGAAGATGTCAACCTCGAGGTTGTCCACGTCCTGAGTGGACCAATCTGGGTGAATGGCGCCCAGCCCGGCGACATCCTGGTCGTCGATATTCTTGATGTTGGTGCGCTTCAGGGCGACGAATGGGGCTTCACCGGCATCTTCGCCCAACACAATGGCGGTGGCTTTCTCACCGACCATTTCCCCAAGGCCGCCAAGGCGATCTGGGATTTCGAAGGTATCTTCACCCAGTCGCGCCACATTCCGGGGGTTCGCTTCGCCGGCATCACCCACCCCGGCCTGATTGGCTGCGCCCCTTCCCACGAGCTGCTGAAGGAGTGGAACCGGCGCGAAACCGAACTGGTCAACACCGCCCCCGATCGGCGCACCTACGGGGCTGGATTGTCGGGCAGCGAGCCCGTGCTGGCGGCCCTGCCCAACCCCAACAGTGCCATCCTCGGCAGCCTGGGCAGAGCCGACTTCGAACGGGTGGCCAATGAAGCGGCCCGTACGGTGCCGCCGCGGGAGCACGGTGGCAACTGCGACATCAAAAATCTCACCCGCGGCACCCGCATCTATTTTCCTGTCTACGTGGAGGGTGCCAAGCTTTCGATGGGTGACATTCACTTCTCCCAGGGTGATGGCGAGATCTCGTTTTGCGGCGCAATCGAGATGTCTGGCTTTCTCGACTTGCACGTCGAGATCATCAAAGGCGGTGTTGCCAAGTACGGCATGGTCAACCCAATGTTCAAGACAAGCCCGGTGGAGCCCCAATTCAAGGACTACCTGGTATTCGAAGGCATCTCCGTTGACGAATTCGAAGGCAAGCAGTACTACATGGACGTGCACATCGCCTACCGCCGCGCCTGCTTAAATGCGATCGAATATCTCAAGCGATTTGGCTACACCGGCGAGCAGGCCTACCTGCTGCTAAGCTGTGCGCCGGTGGAAGGTCGAATCAGCGGCATTGTTGATATCCCCAATGCCTGCGCCACGCTGGCGATTCCCACCAGCATCTTCGATCAAGATATCCTACCCAAATAAACCTATTCCATCATCATGCTCCGGCCCCCCAGCTTCCTTGCCTGGGGGGCCGGGCTATGGCCCTAAGTTCATCCTCTGCCACCGCCAAGCATGCCTGTTTATGAATTCAGTTGCCCCAGTGGTTGTGACAACTACGAGGTGTGGCGCTCGATCAACGAACGCAGTAGCAACACCGATTGTCCCAGCTGCGGTGATGCCGGCAAGCGTATCTTTTCCCCGCCCATGACCCTCTCGGGTCCCCTACGGTTGAAACAGCAAGCCAGCGAACCGCGAATGGTGAGCAAGATGGTAGGAAGTCCAGAAGCCAAGCCCAGGCTCAAGGATGCCAAAGGTGCCCGCCCCTGGATGCTGAACCGTGGCTGTTGAGCGCAATCCAAACAAACCCCTGGTACTTTGGCGAAAGTACCAGGGGTTTTTATTGAATCCGAAGGGCTGGGCCGAGCCAGCGCCTGCAAATCCGCTCAAACGGTAAGGAACTCTTGGACGATATCATCCGACAGGCTCGCAGTAGGACCACTAGACACAATGCCACCGCGCTGCATTGCGTAGTAGAAGCTGGATTGACGCACAAAGTGGAGATGCTGCTCAACAAGCAAAACGCTGATGCCCGTTTCTTTCATGATGCGCTGAACGGCACGCTCAATATCGAGGATGATCGAAGGCTGAATCCCTTCGGTGGGCTCATCGAGTAAAAGCAGTTTTGGCTTGCCTAGCATCGCCCGCGCAATTGCTAACTGCTGCTGCTGACCACCACTGAGGTCACCACCTTTGCGACCCAGGAACTTCTCAAGGATGGGGAAAAGGTCAAAGACGATCGGGTCAATATGACGATTCTTGGCAAGACCTCCAGGTAAAGCCTCCATACCCAACAGCAAATTTTCGCGCACCGTGAGCTGGGGAATGATATCGCGGCCCTGGGAAACATAGCCGATGCCCTGGCGAGCGCGCCGGTAGGGTGGCTGCAGCAAAAGCTCGTGATCTTGATAGAAAATACTACCAGATTTTTGCTGCAACAGCCCGATGACGGTCTTGAGCAGGGTGGTTTTGCCCACGCCATTACGACCGATCAGGCAGACCATTTCACCCTCTGGGATGACGAGATCTACATTGCGAAGAATATGGCTTTCGCCATAATAAACATTCAAATCATTGACCTTGAGCAGGGCCTTAGGCGTGGTGGCCACAGGCCGGGGGGTGGAGGCAGTGATCATGGCAGGAAAGCTTGGCGAAATCAGGAATGGATGAATCTCAACAAACCGGAAGATCAAGTTGATCAGTCCTTGGCCTGACCCAAATAAACTTCAATCACCTTGGGATCATTTTTAACATCCTCAATCCGGCCTTCGGTAAGCACACTTCCCTGATGCAGGACCGTTACGGGCGCATTGAGATCACGAATAAACTCCATATCATGCTCAATTACTACCACAGTATGCTGACCAGCCAGGGATTTGATCAGATCGGCGGTGCGGGAAGTCTCCTCATCGGTTAGGCCCGCCACGGGTTCATCCAGCAGCAGCACCTGGGGTGACTGGGCCACGAGCATGGCGATGGCGAGCCATTGCTTTTGGCCGTGGGAGAGCTTTCCCGCCTTGGTGCGGGCGAAGGGCTCAAGGCCAATGTAATTGAGCAGGCGTTGCACATCATCCTTTGCCGCTACGGGGATCTTGTCGTACAGCAGACCAAAGGGATTTTTATGCGGTGATGCCGCAAGTTCGAGGTTGCGGATCACATCAAGATTTTCGAATACGCGCGGTGTTTGAAACTTGCGACCAATACCTTTACGCGAGATCTTTTGCTCCGATAAGCCCAATAATGATTGGCCCCGGAAATTCACCGAACCCTTGCTGGGACGTACCTTGCCTGTAATCACATCCAGAAAGGTGGTTTTGCCAGCGCCATTGGGACCGATGATCGAACGGAGCTCTCCGGGCATCAAGCGAATCGAGAGATCGGTGAGCGCATAAAAACCATCGAAACTGACGCTGACGTCATCGAGTTCGAGCAGGGGTTCAGTCATGACAACAGGGGAGTGAGGTGGTTACGCTGAGGCTGGTTGAGCAATAGTGGTAGTTTTAAACATCCTCAATCTCGACCATGTGCTATCGACTTAGGCTCTGCACGTACGTTCTCGTCCAGATCAAGCTGAGGGTATGTAGCGGTACGGGGGGCTACCCCGAACGCGGCTAGCAACTTGGCAAAACCGCCCTTGCTAAACCAGCCGTAGATACCATCAGGCATCAGTACCACCACAAAAATAAATAGCGCACCCTGGACAAAAAGCCACATCTCGGGCAAAGCCTCACTGACAAGGCTGCGAAGATAGTTGACCACGACAGCGCCAATAATCGGGCCGACCAAGGTTCCCCTTCCACCAACGGCAACCCAGATCACCATCTCGATCGACATGGCGATGGTCATGTACTGAGGCGAAACAATGCCGGATTGAATCGTGTAAAGGGCACCAGAGAGGCCACACAATGCGCCTGCAACGATGAAGACAATCGTTTTAAACGGTACAGGGTTGTAGCCCGTGAAACGCAGCCGCTGCTCATCATCGCGGATAGCAATCAAGGCATCGCCAAAACGGCCGCTGGTAAAATATCTGCAAATCAAGAAAGCTATCGGCAGAAGTAGAACGGTAATTCGATAGAACCAGAGCTGCATGTCCGGGGAGCCTACAAGCATGCCAAACAGCTCTGTGGTGCTGGTTTTTAGACCATTGGTGCCGTTGATTAGCTTCTGCTGGCCGTTAAAGAAGTGGTAGAACACCATCAACGCCGCTTGGGTGATGATTGAAAAGTAGACCCCTTTGATTCTATTTCGAAAAATAAGATAACCAACAACGCCTGCGATGATAGCCGGCACCAGCCAAATTGCCACCAGCGTTAGGGGTGCAGACCAGAAGGGTTGCCAGAAAAAGGGCAACTGTTCTACACCGTAGTTTTCAAAAAACTTGGGTATCCCTTTGGCGCCCGCCTCACTCTTGGTGTTCAGCATTAGATTCATGGCCACGCCATAGCCGCCAAGGGCGAAGAAAATGCCTTGGCCAAGGCTGAGGAGACCTGTATAACCCCAGATCAAGTCGATCGCAAGCGCCGTGATGGCTAGGGCAAAGTAGCGGCCGAACAGGTTTAATCTGAAGTCGTCAAGGAAGGCCGGTAGGATGAACAGTGCCGTGGCCAGCAGTATCCAAGGAAGCAGGCGGCGAAAGAGTTTCAAGGCTGGGATCTCGGAGGAGGGCCGTAGAAGAGGATTGGAATCCAGATATCAAAGCCAGCGGATTTAATTATTGATATCTAACATCGGATTCAGTCATCGGATTCAAGCTTCAGATTCAAGCGTCAACCGAACGTCCCTTCTGGGGGAACATGCCGTTGGGGCGGAACTGTAGAAAAGCGATGATGAAAATAAACACCAGCACCAAGGACATGCTGGTTGTGGCAAAGAACTCGACTACGCCGCTGACCGCAGGCGGAAGATTCGGAAAAACCGTCAACAATGAACCAGAACCAATCACCGACTGAATTATTCCGAGCAGCAGGGAAGCAAGCACCGTTCCCGTAAGGTTGCCTACTCCACCCAGAACAATCACCATGAAACAGGAAACGATATAGGCAGCCCCCAGATTCGGCCCGACTGAACCCAGCAGGGTAATCGCACAACCAGCCACACCGGCCAGCCCCGAGCCAAGGCCAAAGGTGAAGCTGTCAACGCGATCGGTGGGGATGCCCAAGCAATTGCTCATCTGGCGGTTTTGAGTCACAGCTCGCATGCGCAGACCCCAAACGCTTTTGCTTAAGAACCAGAGCGTGGCGAGCAACAGAACTGCAGACAACAGGATGATGAAAATTCGGATGCCAGGCAAACCGATATCACCGATCTTTCCCCAGCTACCTTGCAACCATTTTGGAGCTGTGACATCAATGTTGCGGGGACCGAACCAGGTGCTGGCAAGCGGACGGATCGAAGACAAGAAATTGGCGGCCGCGATCCCAATCAATGACGTCAGCAGCCAGTACAGGCCACTGATGTAAGGCAGGAAGGGTTTGTCGGTGAACTTGAGTTTGAGAAAACGGGAGCCGATCCATCCCAGAGCAATGGCCAGCAGAATGCCCAGCAGCATGGCGGTGGACACACTGCGAACCAGCTGGATCAAGATCAAGCTCACGCCCCAGGTTGCCAGCAGCGTTTCCAGGGGGCGGCCGTACAACCTGCGGATCAGGGTTCGCTCCAGTAAAACCCCGACCAGGGCTGTGACAATGAACGACAAGACCAGGGCGACTGGAAAGTAAAGCTCAAAGAGGATCCCCCCCATCGGCTTGAATAGATTTTGGACCACGAAGGTCACATAGGCGCCCAGCATCATGAACTCGCCGTGGGCGAGATTGATCACGCCCATCAAACCGAAGACAATCGCTAGACCGGTAGCTGCCAAGAGCAAGACCGAAGCAATGCTCAGACCATCAAGGATCTGAGAGAAAAAGAGTTCCACCGGAATCCGTGTCAATGGGAAGATAAGATCCGGTGGAAGCCGGATCAAAGCTGCCAATAGTTTGGCAATCAGGAGATGATGCTTGCAAGGAAGGGTGGCTTAAAGATAAGCCACCCCTAACCCAATCACATCTTGAACTTACCCGCGTCAGGACGGTTTTGGGTCCAATCGCAGGTGTAACCCTTGGTCTCGGGAACGAACTGGTTCCAGGGGATCGGCGGAATCGCCTTGACGCTGTCGGAGAGGATTTTGAACTGGCCATCAGCCTTGGCTTCGCCAATCAACACCCGCTCCGAGGTGTGGTGGTTGGGGAACATCTCGATCTCGCCTTGGGGAGCGGCGAACTTGGTGCCGATCATGGCGGTGCGCACCTTCTCGAGATCTTCGAAGCTACCCGCCTTCTCGACGGCAGCCTTCCAGAGGTACACCATGTTGTAGGCAGATTCAGCCGGGTCGCCCGTGACCCGATCCTTGCCGTACAGAGCCTGGAAGTCGGCGGTGAACTTCTTGGAAGCCGGGGTATCCAGGCTCATGAAGAAGTTCCAGGCGGCATAGGTACCGGTGGTGTACTCAGGACCAATCTGGCGGATTTCCTCCTCTGCGATCGAGAAGGACATGATCGGGTACTTGGCAGGATCAATGCCTGCGGCCTTGAACTGCTTGAACAGGGCGACGTTGGAGTCACCGTTCAAGGTGTTGATGATGATGCCGCCATTCGGGAAGGCCTTCTTGATCTTGGCGATGATCGGAGCCACCTCGGTGTTGCCAAGGGGGATGTAGTCTTCGCCGACGGTTTCACCGCCGAGGGCCTTCATCTGCTCTTTGATGATCGTGTTTGCCGTGCGGGGATACACGTAATCAGAGCCGACAAGATAAACTTTCTTGCCGAACTTAGGAGCGTACTGCTTCATCAGCCAGTCCACGGCAGGCTCGGCCTGTTGGTTGGGAACGGCACCGGTGTAGAAAATGTTCTTAGAGCATTCCTGGCCTTCGTACTGAATCGGATAGAACAGCATGTGGTTCTTCGATTCGAACACCGGCATCATCGCCTTACGGCTGGCGGAGGTCCAACCGCCAAACACGACAGCTACTTTGTCGGATTCAATCAGCTTCTGGGACTTCTCGGCAAAGGTGGGCCAGTCGGAGGCACCGTCTTCTGAGATGGCCGTAATTTTGTACTTCTTGCCAGCCACGTTGACGCCACCGGCATCATTGATCTCCTTGATTGCCATTTCCTCCACCTCCTTGAGGGTGGTTTCGGAAATCGCCATGGTGCCACTCAGCGAGTGGAGGATGCCAACTTTGATCTCGCCATCGAAGCTGCCACCGCCGCCGCCGCCGCCACCGCCGCAAGCTGCCAACGACAATGACATCGCTCCCGCGGCGACACCGGAGGCGAATCGCCTGGAAAAACGAGGAACCATGATTCGACGTATGGGGGGAAGGGTGATGCCGCAAAAAGCCTCGGCATGCAGAAACTACGCAAGGCCAAGTTTCAACCATGTAGTGGTTGGTACCGAATTTCTGGCCGAGGGTGGGGATTTGAGCAAAAAGGAATCGGCACGAACCAGGCGGTTCCTAACCCGGTAGCTGTTGATACAGAAAGTTTTCAACCCGCTCCAGCCCTTCGCCGCTCTGCAGGTTGGTGAAGCACCAGGGGCGCCCCTGGCGCATCCGCTCGGTGTCCCGCTCCATTACCGCCAGGCTGGCCCCCACCATCGGCGCCAGGTCGATCTTGTTGATCACCAGCAGATCGGAACGGGTGATGCCTGGCCCCCCCTTGCGCGGGATTTTGTCGCCCGCGGCCACATCAATCACGTAGATGCATAAATCCACCAGCTCCGGACTGAAACTGGCCGCCAGATTGTCGCCACCGCTTTCGACCAGCACCAGATCGAGATCGGGGAAGGCCAGCTCCAATTCCTCAACCGCAGCTCGGTTGATGGAGCAATCCTCCCGGATCGCGGTATGGGGGCAACCGCCGGTTTCCACACCGCGGATGCGTTCCGGGGGCAGGGCCCCGACCCGGGTCAGAAACTCGGCGTCTTCCTGGGTATAGATGTCGTTGGTGACCACGGCCAGCTGCAGGCGCTGCCGCAGCCGCCGGCAAAGCGCCTCCACCAGCGCCGTTTTGCCGGAACCCACCGGCCCGGCCACCCCCACCCGCAGGCGACTCATCGGCCCAACCCCTGGATCGCCGCAGCCTAGAAGCTGGGGCTCAACTGCGAAACAAACGGGAGTAGAGCTCGGCGTGGCCCAGCTGGGCCAATCCGGCACCGACGCCGCCACTGGCCAGTTGGCGCGGCTCGGCCGCCAGCAGCGCCAGGGCCCGCTGCTCGATCAGGGGCGCCAGCGCCAGTTGGAGCCGCTGGGCCTGGGTGGAGCCAAGCGGCACCAGGCGCACCGCAGCGCTGAGCTGATTCGCCACCCAGCTGAACAGGAAGGCTTCGACCAGCTCCAGGGGATCGAGCTCCAGGCACAGGCCGGCCCAGGCCCAGGCCGCGGGCCAGGCCAAGCGGGGCGCCGGCCGCCCGGCCAGGCGGGGCAGGGGCCAGCCCAGCTCGGCCAACAGCTGCAGCAGCGATTGGCCCATCTGGCGTTGCTGGGCGCGCAGTTCGGGCGCCTCCCGCTGGGCCAGCAACCAGCCATCCAGGTCGGCCACGGCCCCAAAGGCCCCGGGATCCTTCCCCTGCCGCCAGGTTGCCATCGCCTCGCCCAGGGGGCGCAGGGCGGCGGCCTCGATCGTGAGCGAACCGCAGCGCAGTTCCGCCGCCAACCAGGCGGCCACGACCTCGGCATCCCGCAATTCGCCGCCCTGGACCAGCACCTCCAGGCCCTCGGCATAGCTGAACCCCCCCACCGGCAGGGCGGGGCTGACCAGTTGCAACAGATGGAGCCGGCGGCCGCTCATGGGTTGGCGCCGGCTGTTGGGTTGGCGCCGGTGCCCTGGTCGTGCCGGTGGTGGTCGGGATCGCCGGCCCCATGCCCGTGCCCGTGCTGGTGCTGGCCGCTGGCATAGGCGCCGGCCTCCGGCAAAAAGGGCTCCAGGCGGCTCTCCAGCTGCAGACCCAACCGCTCCAACAGATCCGCCAACACCGGATCGGCGAGCAGGCGCAGCTCCCGGGGACGGAGCTGGAGCGCCACATGGCGGTTGCCGAGGTGATAGGCGGCCCGCAGCAGCTGCAGGGGATCGGCGCTGCGCACCAGCAACAGCGGCTCCGGCGCCGCCTCCACCCGCACCGTCGCCTCGCCGCTGGCCCCGGCCAGCCATTCGCCGGGCTGCAGGGCTTCGCCGCGGGGCAGCTGCAACACCAGCTCCAGGCCGCAACCGCTCACCCGCCTGCCCCGCAGGCGGGTGCGCTGCTCGGCGCTGAGCGGCAGGCTGAGGGCGGCGCTGATCGCGGCGGCGCCGGGCGGCGCCAGGTTCCTGCGGCTGAGCAGCAGGGGACTGGAACGGGTCTGTTGCATGGCTAGCCAGGCCTCCTTGGCCGATCGCCGTTCAGAGTGTGGCGGTTGTCCGGCCCTCGCCGCCCGATGCAGGACACCCCCGAACCCTGGCGAGCTGGCGCCGAGCTGCGCTTCCAGTGCAGCGACGGACGCACCCGACACCAGGGCGGCGCCACGGCGCCGCTCAAGATCCAGCGGGCCTTTGAGCGGGCCGATGGCCGCTGCGAACTGCCGATCCTCCACACCGCCGGTGGCCTGGTGGGGGGCGACCAGCTGCTGCTCAGGGCCGAGCTCGAACCGGGCAGCCGGGTGCTGCTCACCAGCGTGGCGGCGCAGAAGGTCTACGGCACGGTCGGCCGCTCCCGCCGCAGCCCGCAAGGCGCCTGGGCCTGCGTGCAACTGGATTTCAAGCTCGAAGCCAACGCCGACCTGGAGTGGCTGCCCCAGGAGTTGGTGCTCTACGGCGATGGGCTCTACGAGCAACAGGTGCGGGTGAGTTTGGCGCCGGGGGCTGGCTGGCTGGGGGCGGAGGTGGTGCGGCTGGGTCGCACGGCCGCGGGCGAAAGCCTCGGGGCGGGTCGCTGGCGCTCGCTGCTGGAGATCCGCCGCCAGGAGACGGGCGCCGCCGGCTGGGAGACGGGCGGCGGCTGGGAGCCCGGCAGCGGCCGCTGGGAACTGGTGGACCGGCTGGAGCTGGGGGGGGACGCGCTGCTGGAACCCCACGGCATGGCGGGGCAACCGGTGTTGGGTTCGCTGGTGTGGGTGGCGCCGCGGGCCCTGGCGGGGGCGGAACTGGCGGCGCTGATCGAGGCCTGCCGCGCCGATCGGCTGGGACTGGAGGGCCGCATGGCCTGCGGCGCCCTGGAGCAGGGACTGGTGGCCCGCTACCGGGGGGGCTCGAGCACGGCAGCGCGTTTCTGGTTCACCCGATTGTGGGCCCGGATCCGGGCCGCCCAGGGGCTGGCGCCACCGCAGCTGCCGCGGGTGTGGCCGTTCCAGGAGGCGCCGTTGGCCGGGATCGAGGCGGGGTTCCCCATGAACGGGCGGCCGCAGCTAGCGCTGCCAGACTGAGGCGGGCTGCTCCAACCCCGCCCCACCCCGCGCCCAAGCCAGCGTCCCCCCCGGCATGCATCTCACCCCCCAAGAAAAGGACAAGCTGCTGATCGTCACCGCCGCCCTGCTGGCGGAACGGCGGCTGAACCGCGGCCTCAAGCTCAACCACCCCGAGGCCGTGGCCTGGCTCAGTTTCCAGGTGCTCGAAGGCGCCCGCGATGGCCGCACGGTGGCCGAGCTGATGGTGGCGGGCTCCACCTGGCTGGGCCGCGACCAGGTGATGGAGGGGGTGCCGGAGCTGATCCACGACGTGCAGATCGAGGCGGTGTTCCCCGATGGCACCAAGCTGGTCACCCTGCACGAGCCGATCCGCTGAGCGTGTTGTCGTTGAGCCTGCTTGCCCTGACCATGCCTGCGCTGACCCTGCTTGCGCTGACCCTGCCAACCCCTGCCCCTGAACGCTGATGAGCCCCCTGATCCCCGGAGAACTGATCCCCGCCGCCGGTGAGCTCGAACTCAACGCCGGCCGGCCCGTCACCAGCCTGGTGGTGGCCAACAGCGGCGACCGGCCGGTGCAGGTGGGCTCCCACTTCCACTTCCATGAAGCCAATGCGGCCCTCAAGTTCGACCGCGACGCCGCCCGGGGGCTGCGGCTCGACATCCCGGCCGGCACGGCGATCCGCTTTGAACCAGGCGACAGCCGCGAGGTGCAGCTGGTGCCGTTTGCGGGCGAGCGGCGGGTGTTTGGCTTCAACGGGCTGATCAACGGCCCGCTCGATTGAAGCAACCCTCCGCACCCAACCGAGCAGCAGCACCCCTCACCCCACCGGCCCATGCCCTACCGCATCTCCCGCCAGGCCTACGCCCAGACCTACGGCCCCACCACGGGCGATCGGCTGCGCCTGGCCGACACCGAGCTGATCCTGGAGGTGGAGAAGGATTACACCGTGTATGGCGATGAGGTGAAGTTTGGCGGCGGCAAGGTGATTCGCGATGGCATGGGCCAGGCCCAGACCACGCGGGCCGCCGGTGCGGTGGACACGGTGATCACCAACGCCCTGATCCTCGATTGGTGGGGGATTGTCAAGGCCGACATCGGCCTGCGCGATGGACGCATCGTGGCGATCGGCAAGGCGGGCAACCCCGACATCCAAGCCGGCGTCACGATCGTGGTGGGCCCCGGCACCGAGGCGATCGCCGGCGAGGGCCACATCCTCACCGCCGGTGCGATCGACACCCACATCCACTTCATCTGCCCGCAGCAGATCGAAACGGCCCTCTCCAGTGGGGTCACCACCCTGCTGGGCGGCGGCACCGGCCCGGCCACCGGCACCAATGCCACCACCTGCACCCCCGGCGCCTTCCACCTGGCCCGGATGCTGCAGGCCGCCGAGGGATTACCGGTGAACCTTGGCTTTTTCGGCAAGGGCAACGCCAGCACCCCGGCGGCCCTCGAAGAGCAAATCCGCGCCGGCGCCTGCGCCCTCAAACTCCACGAAGATTGGGGCACGACGCCGGCGGCGATCGATTCCTGCCTGGGCGTAGCCGATCGCTTCGATGTGCAGGTCTGCATCCACACCGACACGCTCAACGAAGCCGGTTTCGTGGAAGACACAATCCGCGCCATCGGCGGCCGCACGATCCACACCTTCCACACCGAGGGGGCCGGCGGCGGCCATGCGCCGGACATCATCAAGATCTGCGGCGAGACCAACGTGCTGCCGAGCTCCACCAACCCAACGCGGCCCTACACCCGCAACACCCTGGAGGAGCACCTCGACATGCTGATGGTGTGCCACCACCTCGATCCGCGCATCCCGGAGGATGTGGCCTTCGCCGAATCGCGCATCCGGCGCGAAACGATCGCCGCCGAAGACATCCTGCACGATTTGGGCGCCTTCAGCATCATCGCCAGCGATTCCCAGGCGATGGGCCGGGTGGGGGAGGTGATCATCCGCACCTTCCAAACGGCCCACAAGATGAAGGTGCAGCGGGGATTCCTACCCGAGGATGGGGCCGGCGGCGGCCGCAACGACAACACCCGCATCAAGCGCTATATCGCCAAGGTGACGATCAACCCGGCGATTGCCCACGGCATCGACAGCCAGGTGGGTTCGGTGGAGGTGGGTAAGTTGGCCGATCTGGTGCTGTGGAAGCCGGGCTTCTTTGGGGTGAAACCGGAGCTGGTGATCAAGGGCGGTTCGATTGTCTGGGCCCAGATGGGCGATGCCAACGCCTCGATCCCGACGCCGGGCCCGGTGCATGGCCGGCCGATGTTTGCCGCCTTTGGCGCAGCGCTGGCGCCGAGCTGCCTCACCTTTGTCAGCCAGGCGGCCCTCGATGCCGACCTACCTCGCCAGCTGGGGCTGCGCCGCCCTTGCGTGCCGGTGCTGAACACCCGGTCGATCGGCAAGACGGCAATGCGCAACAACACCGCCCTACCCAAGATGGAGGTGGATCCCCAGACCTATGAAGTGTTCGCCGACGGCGAACTGCTCAGCTGTGAACCGGCGGAGGTGCTGCCGATGGCCCAGCGCTATTTCCTGCTGTAGCCCGATCTTTTCTATAGCTGAGTGTTTGCTGCTCCGCGGCGGCGGCTGCTGAGTTTTTGCTGCCCAGGGTTTGGTGTAGCTCGGCCTTTAACGCTCTCTTCGTTGCTTGGCTTGCCGCTCGGCCTGCTCTCGCTTCCTTTCCCGCTCTACTGCCGCTTTTCTCTGCAGCTCACGATTACGCTTCGCTTCCCGCTCATGGCGAGCCTTCGCCTTTTGAGATTCCTGTTGCCGCTGGCGCGCCAACGCCATAACCTCAGACTGGCTACCATCTTTTCCAGTAGATCGCTTAAACTCTTCGAGTTTCTTCTTGATTAGCTGGGACAAACCATTGCGCTTCGGATAAGCGGTTTTTGCGAACAATGCATGCAGCAAACTTTGCTGCTTCAACGGATCCCATGCAACGGCAGCAAAAGCAATCGAGCTAACCAGCGAAAGCAGGGCAGTGCGCAGGGTCTGGATGTAGAGAGGCTTATAGGCTTTGGCATCGGACTTGGAAAGTTGCTCCTGGGAGGCCAGCAAGACCTGCTTCACCACCTGGGTTCCGGCCTTCTTGAGCACGGGCAGGGGCTGGGCCAGGTCCTCATTGCGGAGTTGGGGGCCCTGCAGCTCCACCATGCTGCGTTGGAGTTCCTGGGGGCTGGAGGCGTTGTTGATCGCCGCCAAAAGATCGTTGGCGTTGCGGGTCAAGCCAGCGGACTGTTTCTGGATGGCAGAGTTCACATTGGTGATGCCACGCCAGGTGGAGAAACAAAGTAATGGGACCAGCAGTAAGAAGCCGAGGGCGGCCCAAGTGGCAAAACGGCTAACGCGCTGACGGCGCTGGTGGATCCAGTTGGTGTAGGGGGCAATGGACGCCGCCAAATGAAGAAACACCACCCCGGCCAGGGGGACCGATACGGCGTTCACCAGGGAAGTACTGGCGGCCAGCAACCAGAGCGGATCGACGAGGCGTGGGGGGAGGATCTCGAATGCCACCACCACCGCATAGATGGCGAACAGGGCCAGGGCGGCATCGGCCAGCAGCTTGGCTGAATCGGCGGCAAGATCCACCCGGGTAGGGGGCTTGGCCGGACTGGCCGTGGCGCCTGGGTCGGGGCCGAGGGCATTGCCAGCGGCAGCATCCAGTTGGTCAGGCGGCCTGAGTTCCAAGTGACGCTCTAAGACTGATACCCCATAATAGATCGCGGAGCCGCAGGCAAAGCAATCTTCCGCCCAAGGGGGCCTGGAATAGCGAAGACGGCTGGCTCAGCAACAAAAAAACCTGATTCCCTAAAGGACTAGGCCATTCGCTGAAGACGACGACTGACTCCGATGCCAGCGCCCCACTGGAGCAGGTTGGGGGCTGAGGTCCGCAGCGTGGCCTGAAACAGTTTATCGTTGCGGTGGCCGGCGGCGCTGACCTCCACGATCCAGCTGGGCAATGAAGCTGGAGCCCCCCGCCAGCGGTGGGCACGATCGAACCCCGCAGCGTTTTCCCATCACCCACCAGCTAGTCGAGGTCGGCTGTGCCTGCTGGGATCTTTGCGAGCGTCCAGTCGCGGATGGCGGCACCTAGAGCCGCCACCTCCACCTGGTGGCAGATGTAGCGGATGGCTGAATCCGAAGCTGGGCGCCGCAGCTCCAGGCCTAGGGCCTCGGCAAGCACGCAGTGGATGCGGATCGCAAACAGCTGGCAATCTCCCGAGCGACACTTAGACTAGCGTTAGCTGTGATAACACCAAAGGATTGAGGGCTAGAGGCGCAGCGAATTCAACCGAGTCCATCCATGTCCACTCTCCAGGACAAACAGTTGCGGGAGCAGGGGACCAGAGAATTCTGAAACGAATGCTAACGGGACAGAACCAATCACGCCAGCAGCGGCATTACAGATAGAAGCAAAATCGCTAGCACCAAGGAGAAAATGTAGAACAAGATTTTTACATTGACGAGAAAAAGGAGACATATTTGACGGGAGACGGCTCAAAAAACCTGAGCCTTGATAGCCAAAAATCGCCATTAAGCCCATGCGATTCATTGGCGCCTAGGGCTTGGGCCCCAAGAGGGCCTGCCTTCAGGGCTGCGAATAGAAAGTTTACGAAATAATTCATTAGGGGGGAATGGATTGGGGGCATTTTTAATCTGAGGTAACGGTGCAAGAACACGGGCGGGGGCAATGGGGCTGCCGCCCCAGCAGGAACACAAAGTTTTTCGCAACCCACCGATGATGAAAGCTATTGCAAATTTCATGGTCTATTACATAGACGAATTTCATCAGGGAACCGATCGACCAGGCTTTTTCGGGCCGCACCCGGCTGCACCGTCAGGGTTTACTGGCAGAAAGCCACCGCCCCCCAGCTCCCAGCCTGCTGGGCCCGATCGACCACTCCTGGCCCAGCACCTGCAGCAAGCCGGGGCGGGGCTCCTCCAGCTTGGGCAGGGCGATCGGGAGCAGGCCCAGGTAGTTGGGGTGCTGCTGCAGAGCTTCGGGGGCGGTGTTCAGCCCCCGGCTGATAGCGCAGCTAGGGTTATTGGCGCCCAGGCAATTACAGGCCTGCTCAAGGTTGTGACCAACCAACTCGCACCAGCTGGCGAAATTTTGGAGGCAGCCGACGGGCTGCCTCCAGGGTCCCGTAGCGATGGCTACGCGGGGCTGCTCCGTTGCCAACCAGGATCTTCCCTAACGGCCCAGGCGGCGCCAGCTGCAGCGCCCCAGCCCAGCGCCCTTCGGAGTGTGCGATGTTCACCGATTACCGGCCCAGCCACGGCTACGACGAGTACTTCAGCGCCGCCGACCAGCCCCGCGCCGCCCTGAGCCCCCTGCTCTCCTCCCTCGGCCGCATGGGGATCGAGCAGCTCAACTCAAACCATGCCGCCGCCGCCGCCCTGCTCAAGCGCCTCGGCGCCACCTTTCGGCTCAATGATTCCGGCAGCAAGGGCGTGGAGCGGATCCTGCCCTTCGATCCCCTACCCCGTCTGATCGCCGCCCATGAATGGGAACGGCTGGAGCGGGGCCTGTTCCAACGCCTGCAGGCGATCGACCTCTTCTTGGCCGATGTCTACGGCCCTGGCCGGATCATGGCCGATCGGGTGGTGCCCCGCGAAGACGTGGAAAGCTCCCAGGGCTGGCGGCCCCAGATGCAAGGCGTAACGCCACCGCTGGGGCGCTGGTGCCACATCTCCGGCCTCGATCTGGTGCGCGATGGCAACGGCAGCTGGCGCGTGCTGGAGGACAACCTGCGCTGCCCCTCCGGGGTGGCCTACTTCCTCGAAAACCGCCGGGTGATGAAGCGCATCTTCCCCAGCCTGTTCGCCGGCCGCGCCGTGCAACCGATCGACAACTACGCCTCGGAGCTGCTGCGCACCCTGCGGGACCTCGCCCCCTGGAGCGAGGCGCCCAAGGTGGTGCTGCTCACCCCCGGCGTGTTCAACAGCGCCTACTTCGAGCACAGCTACCTCGCCCAGCAGATGGGCATCGAGCTGGTTGAGGGCCGCGACCTGGTCTGCGAAGGCGATCGGGTCTGGATGCGCAGCACCGCTGGCCTGGCGCCGGTGGATGTGATCTACCGCCGCATCGACGACGACTTCCTCGATCCGGCCGTGTTTCGCAGCGATTCGATGCTGGGGGTGCGGGGCCTGATGGCGGCCTACCGGGCCGGTCGGGTGGCGATTGCCAACGCGCCTGGCACCGGCGTGGCCGACGACAAACTGATCTACGCCTACGTGCCCGAGATGATCCGTTACTACCTCGATCAGGAGCCGATCATTGAGAATGTGCCCACCTATGTCTGCTCCCGCCCTGAGGAGCGCTCCTACGTGCTCGCCCACCTCGACCAACTGGTGGTGAAATCGGTGGCCGAAGCCGGCGGCTACGGCATGCTGATCGGCCCCCACGCCAGCCGCGAGGAGATCGCCGACTTCGCCGCCAGAATCGAGGCCGATCCGCGCAATTTCATCGCCCAGCCCACCCTGGAGCTGTCCACCGTGCCTTCGCTCAGCGAAGGGGAGCTCTACCCCTGCCACGTGGACCTGCGCCCCTACGTGCTGCGCGGCCAGGGCGACTGGGTGACCCCCGGCGGCCTCACCCGGGTGGCGCTGCGGCGCGGTTCGCTGGTGGTGAACTCCTCCCAGGGCGGCGGCTGCAAAGATACCTGGATCGTGGACGACACCGCCGTGCCCCCCCGCCCATGCTGAGCCGCGTCGCTGATTCGCTCTACTGGATCAACCGCTATGTGGAGCGGGCTGAAAACATCTCCCGCTTCGTCGAGGTGAGCGAGGCCATGGCCCTCGACTGCCCGCCCGGCAGCGCCGAACCCTGGCTGCCCTTGATCGATGCGAGCGGCGAACGGGAACTGTTCGACAAGCTCTGCCCGGCCGGCAGCCCGGAGGATGTGGTGAACTTCCTGGTGCGGCGCGAGGACAATCCCAACAGCGTCTTCAACTGCATCGCCTTCGCCCGCGAAAACGCCCGCCAGATTCGCGATGTGCTCACCACCGAAATGTGGGAGCAGCTCAACGACACCTACTGGAGCCTGCAGGAAGCGAGTTTCTGGCAGCAGCCACCCCAGGAGCAGTTGCGGGAGATCCGCCGCTCCTGCCAGCTTTTCTATGGCATCACCGATGCAACCCTCAGCCGCGACCTCTCCTGGCAATTCAGCCGGCTGGGGCGCCTGCTGGAGCGGGCCGAGAAAACCACCCGCATCCTTGATGTGAAGTATTTCCTGCTGCTGCCCGCCCCTGAGCAGGTGGGTGGTGTACTCGATGAACTGCAGTGGATCGCCCTGTTGCGCACCGCTGGCGCCTATCAGATGTTCCGCCAGTCCCAGCAGCGGGCGATTGAACCGGAGGCGGTGGCCGGTTTCCTGTTGCTCAACCCCATCTTTCCGCGCTCGGTGCGCTACTGCCTGGAGCGGATCAGCGAAACCTTGCGGATCGTGCGCAGCATCACCGTACCCGGCCCCCCCGACGACCTCGAACGCCTCAGCGGCCTCACCCTGGCGCGCTGGAGCTTCACCCGGATCGAAGACCTGATCGCCAATGGGCTGCATGAGGCGATCGACCAGCTCCAGCAGGACCTCAACCAGCTCCACACCCTGATCGAACAGCGCTACTTCATCGCCCCCTGCGGCGCCGATAGCACCGATAGCCCCTCCAGCTCCGAGCCGGCATGCGTGCCCGCATAACCCACACCCTCTCCTACCGCTACAGCGCCCCGGTGCTGCTGGGACCGCATCGCTTCTGCCTCCAGCCCCGCGGCCACGGCTTCCAGCGGCTGCTCAGCTTTAGCTGCAGGATCAGCCCCGAACCAGACCATCTCTATGCGCTGGTGGCCGCCAGCGGCGATGAAATCCTGCGGGCCCGCTTCGTGGGCAGCAGCGAAATCTTTGAGGTGCAGGCAATCAGCGAGGTGCAAACGGGCCTTGCTCCCCCCCTAGACGCCTGCCTGGCCGGGCATGAACCGCAGCTTCCCTACCCCGCCGGCCAGCTCAATCTTGACCTCATGGGAGCTTTGGCGGGCTGGCTGCCCAACGGCCAACACGACCCAGCGGCGGTGGACCTGGCCCAAGAAGCGCTGATGGGCTGCAACCAGTCTGCCCTGCTCTTTTTGCCGCAGCTGGTGGCGATCATTCAAGACCGGGTCAAGTACACCCAGCGCCACCTGGGGCCAGCCTGGCCCGCCGGCCGCACCCTGAAGGAACGGGTGGGTTCCTGCCGCGACCTGGCGATGCTGATGATCGAAACCTGCCGTTGTGTGGGCCTGCC
This sequence comes from uncultured cyanobacterium, assembly GCA_903858015.1. Taxonomy (GTDB): domain Bacteria; phylum Cyanobacteriota; class Cyanobacteriia; order PCC-6307; family Cyanobiaceae; genus Cyanobium. Next base: position 75,537 of record CAIOGZ010000032.1, on the reverse strand, counting down.
GGCCCGGTTCGTGAGTGGCTATCACCTGGTGGAACCCAGGCCGAAGCGCTATGACCTGCACGCCTGGGCCGAGATTTACCTGCCCGGCGCCGGCTGGCGCGGCTTCGATCCAAGCGGCAAGGGCGCGATCGACGACCGCTACATCGTGCTGGCCACCTCCTCCAAACCAGCCCTCACGGCCGCAATCAACGGCAGCTTCTCCGGCCCCGACCAGGTGGAAAGCGTGATGAACTGGAGCATTGAGGCACAGATCCTGGCTTAAGCCGAAGCAGAGGCCCTAAACCAACTGGGAGAAGCTACCGCCAATCACCAATAAAAAAAGCTCCCAGCAGAAGGGAGCTTTTGTTGATGATTAGATAAGAAGACTATTTAAACTATAAAAATCAAACCTCAAGCCGCTGAGGAGATTCTCTTCTTCAGGCGACGGCTCCAGCCGAAACCTGCAGCAGCACCGAGCAATGGCAGTGGGCCAGGAGTTGCAGTGCTGGGGGCAAGATCATATTCATAGGTGAGTGCAACAAAACCACTCATGAAAGCCTTCGGGTTAATAGAAGCGCCATTATAGTTAAATGCGGTATCGACGTTGGCAGTTTGGCCCATAAACTGAACAAAATAATTGTTCAGAGCACCATTGACAGTGCTAATGGTTGAACCGGTCTGGAACTGCGAAAGAGCAGCGCCTGTCAAGCCAAACGAATTGCCCTGACCTGAATATGCTCCGTTTAGGACAAAATCGGTAGTGCCGGTGGTAGTTGCTGTTCCATCTGGAATGGTAACTCCAGTGCCAGTCTGAGAACAATCTACACCTGGTATGGCGCAACTAATAGAAGTTGTTGATCCATCAGCCTTAGTTAGTTGGACTGCATTGGCAAACTGGAGTTTCAAGTTGTATGTTGCCCCACTGATGAAGGCAGGGTCTTCAGAAGAGGCATTGTTGACGCGAATACGGCCACCAACACTTGCAGAGCCAGAACCAGTGGGATCGCTAGCGAGGGTATACCAGACGTTCCTGAGAATGGCGTTGGTTGGTGCCCCCAACACGTTGAAAGTCGAGAATGAAAGGGAGGATGGGTTTCGAGTCGGAGTGGAGCCTTGTGTCCAAGAAAATGATTTGTACGGAGTTGTAATAGTGAAAGCGTTGGCGGAAGGGGCAGCAAGAGCAGCCGCCAGCACAAGGAGGCCCGCAGCGAACGTGTGCTTCATTGTTGGATTTGAGAAAGTTGATGCCTGAATCTTAGCACAGGTTTGGGGAGGGCTCCGGGCAACTGCCGAAAAAGCAGCCGCTGTCAGGGCTTCATGACGTTAGCGCCCGTGCACGGCAGAGCCCCGTCCGATGACGTTGGGCTGTTCGGCGGCTCACCGCCCAGTGCAGGACAGGCTCCATCCAGAAACCCGCCCACAGGCCCTGCCGGCCTGTAACCATTGGTGCAGCAGCCTAAAGCCCGTAAGAGCCATGACGGCTCGCACCGTCTCCCCGGATCCCACCAGCCGACAATGCCATGGACTCCCTCGCTCCAGCGCTCAGCCACCCCTCCCCTGCAGCGGAGGGCATCAAGCAGGCGATGCGCCGCCACCTCTTCTCCAGCCAGGCCAAATCCCCCTCCCTGGCCACCCGCCACGACCACTACCTCTGCCTGGCCCTGGCGGTGCGCGACCGGCTGCTGCAGAACTGGGTGGATACGGCCGACACCTACACCCGCGCCCACGTGCGCACCGCCATCTATCTCTCTGCCGAATACCTGCTCGGGCCCCACCTGGAAAACAACCTGGTGAACCTGGGCATCCGGGCCGAGGCCGATGCGGCCTGCCAGGCCCTGGGCCTCTCCCTGAACGACCTGATCGATGAAGAGCCCGAGCCTGGCCTTGGCAATGGCGGCCTCGGCCGGCTGGCGGCCTGCTTCCAGGAATCGATGGCCACCCTGGAGCTGCCGGCGATCGGCTACGGCATCCGCTACGAATTCGGCATCTTCCGCCAGCAGGTCGGGCCGGAGGGGCAACAGGAGAGCACCGACCCCTGGCTGGCCCGCGGCAACCCCTGGGAGGTGATCCGGCCGGAATGGAGCTACCCGGTGCAGATCGGCGGCCACACGGTGATCGGCGTCGCCTACGACACGCCGATCCTCGGCTGCGGCGTGCACACCACCAACACCCTGCGGCTGTGGAGTGCCCAGGCCCCCGATGCCTTCGATTTCGCCTCCTTCAACGCCGGCGACTACACCCGCGCCGTGCTGCAGAAGGTGCAATCGGAAACCCTCTCCAAGGTGCTCTACCCCAACGACGAACTGGAGCAGGGCAAGCGGTTGCGGCTCAGCCAGCAGATCTTTTTCGTCTCCTGCTCGCTGCAGGACATGTTCCGCATCCTGCAGGGCCAGGGCATGGCCGCCAGCGAGTTTCACCACAAATTCGCCCTGCAGCTCAACGACACCCATCCGGCCATCGCCGTGGCCGAACTGATGCGGCTGCTGATCGATGCGCACCACCTGGACTGGGACACCGCCTGGAGCATCACCACCGCCGCGATCAGCTACACCAACCACACCCTGCTGCCGGAAGCCCTGGAGGCCTGGGGGCTGGAGTTGTTCGGCCAGCTGCTGCCACGCCAGCTGGAGATCATCTACGAAATCAATGCGCGCTTCCTGCGGCTGGTCCGCATCCGCTTCCCCGGCCAGCCCGAGCTGCTGCAGCGGCTCTCCCTGATCCAGGAGGGACCCCACAGGCGGCTGCGGATGGCCAACCTGGCGGTGGTGGGCAGCCACCAGGTGAACGGCGTCGCCGAGCTCCACAGCCAGCTGATGGTGGACAACGTGTTTGCCGATTTCGCCGCCCTCTGGCCGGAGCGCTTCACCAACGTGACCAACGGCGTCACCCCCCGCCGCTGGCTGGCGGTGGCCAACCCGCCCCTGGCCGCCCTGCTGGATGACCAGATCGGCCCCGGTTGGCGGCGCCAGCTCGACCAGCTGCAGGGCCTCGAACCGCTCGCCTCCGACGCCGCCTTCCGGCAGCGCTGGCGCGGCGTGCGCGAGCAGGCCAAACAGCGGCTGGCCGCCACCATCCACCACGACTGCGGCGTGCTGGTGGATCCCAACTCCCTGTTCGATGTGCAGGTGAAGCGGATCCATGAATACAAGCGCCAGCACCTGGCCGCCCTGCAGATTGTGGAGCGCTACCTGCGGCTGCGCAATGGCGAAGACCTGCCGCCGCGCACGGTGATCTTCGGCGGCAAGGCGGCCCCCGGCTACCACATGGCCAAGTTGATCATCCGGCTAATCGTGGGCATCGCCGGCATCGTCAACATCGATCCGGCCATGGATGGGCGGCTGCGGGTGGTGTTCCTGCCCAACTTCAGCGTCAAACTGGGCCAGCGCATCTACCCGGCGGTGGACCTCTCCGAGCAGATCTCCACCGCGGGCATGGAGGCCTCCGGCACCGGCAACATGAAAATGGCCCTGAATGGGGCCCTCACGATCGGCACCCTCGATGGCGCCAACATCGAGATCCGCGAGCGGGTGGGCGGCGACAACTTCTTCCTGTTTGGCCACACCGCCGCCCAGCTGGCCGAGCTCAACCGCAGCGGCTACCACCCCCTGCCCTGGCTGGAAAACGACCCCCTCGCCAAGGCGGCGATCGACCTGATCGGCTCCGGCCACTTCAGCGAAGGCGACCGCGACCTCTTCCACCCGCTCCTGGCCAACCTCTGCAGCCACGATCCCTTCCGCGTCATGGCCGACATCGGCGATTACCGCCGCGCCCAAAACGCCGTCGATGGCGCCTGGCTCGACCCAGAGCACTGGACCACGATGTCGGTGTTGAACACGGCCCGCTGCGGCTTCTTCAGCAGTGATCGCTCGATCCGCGAGTACGCCGAGCGGATCTGGAAGGTGGCGCCGGTGCCGGTGCAAGCTGGCCAGGTGCTGGCGGGCCAGGTCCTGGCCGGTGCTGACGGCTGAGCCCGCGGCCCTGCCGTCTGAAAAGCCCCCGCACGCCTGCCAGCAACTGGCCCGTCACCGTGTCTGTTATCGATCACGAGCTTCAACTTGAGCAGCCGCTGCAGCGGGCAGGCTCCGCCCCGCCGCCGTGGATGGAGTCGGTGGCCGCAGCGGTGGAGCAACGCTTCGCTGCCGCCGGCATCCGCCTCACCCTGGGTGGCGAGCCCACCTATGTGCCGCTGCAGCCCAGCGGCGCCGAATGGAGCGTGGCCGCCGATGGGCCCACCAAGCTGCCCCTGGCCCGCGCCATGGCCCGGGAGCTGCAGCGCCGGCAGTGGCCCGGCAGCACCCTGCTGTATTGCCCCGGCAAGCGCTATGAGGGCGAGGTGAACCCCCGCTGGGCGCTGCGGATGTTCATCGGTGTCGATGGCGAGCCGGCGGTGCGCTGGCCCGAGCCGGCCGATGGCGCAGCGGCCCTGGCGCCCGCCGCTGGCGGCGCCTGGTTGGCCGAGCTAGCCGGCCGGCTCAAGCTGGCCCTGCAGCCGCTGGAGCTGGTCGATCCGCTCGATCCCGCTCGGCGGGTTTGGGCGGTGCCGCTCAGCGCCGCCGCTGCCGATGCCGCCGATCCCGAGGCAGCGGTCGAATGGCTGCCGGCCGCCTGGCCGCTCGAACCGGCGCTGCGGCAGCTGAACGCGGCGCCCGGACCGGCGGGGCTGCGGCTGCCGCTGGAGCACTTTCCCGCCGAGCTGCCGCGCCAGGTGCTGACGCTGGAAACCGATGGCCAAGGCTGGGAGCTGTTCCTGCCGCCCCTCACCCGCCGGCCGCTGACCACCTTGCTGCAGGCGATCGCCGACAGCCTCGCCGGGCTGGCCCGCCCCAACCTGAGCGGCATGGTGCCGGTGGATTGCGATGGCCACTGGCAGGTGCTGGGCCTCACCGCCGATCCGGGCGTACTGGAGATCAACCTGCCGATCTGCCACGGCTGGCGCGACTACGACCACTGGTTGCGGGCCCTGGATCAGGCCGCCGCCGCCGTGGGCCTGCGCAGCTGGAAACAGGCTGCCAACGGCCGCCAGGAGGGCACCGGTGGCGGCAACCACCTGCTCTGGGGTGGCCCCAGCCTCGATCAGCACCCCTTCTTCAGCCGCCCCGCCTGGCTGGCGGGCATCCTGCGCTACTGGCAGCACCACCCGGCCCTGGCCTACCTGTTCAGTGGCGCCTGCGTCGGGCCCGCCTCCCAGGCGCCGCGGCCCGATGAGGCCGCCGGCGACACCTTCGACCTGGAACTGGCCTACCGCGCCCTCGAACGGGCCGACGCCGGCAACGCCGCCGATCCCGCCGCCGATCAACGCGGCCTGATCGGTGAAACCCTGCGCCACCTCCACGCCGACCGCAGCGGCAACAACCACCGCAGCGAAATCAGCTTCGATAAGTTTTGGAATCCCGGGGCGCCGGCCGGCTGCCTGGGGCTGGTGGAGTTCCGGGCCCTGGAAAGCCTGCCGCAGGTGGAGTGGAGTAGCGCCATTGCCCTGCTCTGGAGCGCCCTGGCGGCACGCCTGCTGCAGCCAAGCCACCGGCCGAAGGCACTGCGGGATTGGGGCGGCGAGCTCCACGATCGGCTGCTGCTGCCCCAGCTGCTCTGGGCCGATCTGGAAACGATGCTGGCCGAGCTGGCGGCCGATGGCTTCGTGCTCGATCCCGCCCCGTTCCGGGCCCTATGGGACTGGCGCTTTCCGCCCCTGCTGCGCTTTCAGGAGGGGGAGGCCTGGCTGGAGCTGCGGCCTGGCCTGGAACCCTGGCCGCTGATCTGCGATGTGCCCCGGGAGGGAGGCTTCACCAGCCGCTTTGTGGATGGCTCGCTGCGGCGCTTCGAACTGAGCGCCAGCGCCGCGTTTCGCCAACATTGGCGGCTGGGTTTGGCGGGCAGGCCGCTGCCGCTGCCCGCCGATGGGCAGGTGCTGGCGGTGCGCTACCGGCTGCAGCGGCTCTACCCCTGCCTGCATCCGGCGATCCCGCCCCAGCTGCCGCTCCAGCTCAGCCTGCACGGCCCCGGCGGCAGCCAGGCCTTCAGCCTCAGCAGCGATGGCGAACGGTTCGTGGCCGACCCGGATGGCTCGACGGCCGCACCGGCGGGCAACCCCTGGCAAGGCAAGCGGCGCAGCGGCGAGCTCACGATCGACCTGCGGCTGGATTGAAAACAGGATTCGAGCCGCCGCGGCGGCCTTGGTCAGCCCTGCCTCAGCCCTGGAGCGGCCTCACCAGCTGACGCCGTGCAGCTTCGGTAAGGGGGCGGTGCGGGAGGTGACCGCAAACAAGCGGGGGATGCGGTTGCTGTTGTAGACGCGAAATTCCCTCACCACACTGGCATTGGCTTCGCGCACGGCCTGGTTGAGCACCAGGGAACCATCGGGATCGGAGACCGAACGGTGAAAGGTGCCGGGGGGGATGCGGAGGATGTCGCCGCCGCTCTCAAGGCGCACGATGTGGAAGGGATAGTTCCAGCCGAGATTGACCAGATAGAAGGTGCGGCCACCTTGGAGCGCCAGCAGGTTGTCCTCCTGGTGGGGATGGAGGTAAAACTGCCAGGCGCCGGAGGCGGGGTCGTCGGGCGGGCTGATCGCCGGGCCAGCGTGCACCACCAGGTCGCGGGCATTGGAGGTGGGAACCGTGATATCGAAAAAGCGAACCGCAGGGGTATCGCGGAATTTCTGGTAGGGAATCAGCTCAAACATGGGCGCCTGCCTGCTGGGCGCGCTGGGGTGCAGGGGCTGTTGGAGGGGATGGTTCGGGCCGGAGCAGGCTCCGTCCTGGGAGGGAATGGTGGCAGTCATGGCAGGGCCCGCCGGGCCCAAGCGAAAGGAGGGGGAGGTTGCTCCAGTGAACCGAAGCGGCCTTGACGCTGGTGGTGGAAGCCGATACAAAAGCCGGCTGGAGCGGCCAGTTCCTGGGCTGGCAACCGCCCTGGCGAGGGCTTAATCCTCAACTTGAATGGAGACAAGTGGACTGCGTGCCGGTCCGTCCCACACCGCCCCAAGCTGATGGCCCCGTTTCGCCCATGCCGCTTCCGTCGCAGCTTCGCCGTGGTTTCGCTGTTGTTTGCCGTTTGCAGTCCGCTGACGGGCAGCTTGGGCGCCCAAGCCCAGACGCGATCGCGCCCGGCCGGCCGGCCCACCGTGTCGGTGCCCGACTTCAAAAACAACGTGACGCCGAGCACCTGGTGGTGGCAGGGGCCGGTCGCCACCGACCTGGCCCATGCCCTGGCCAATGAGTTGCAGGCCACCGGCCAGGTGCAAGTGGTGGAGCGCAACAACACGGCCGCCGTGCTCTCCGAACAGGAGATGGCCGAGCTGGGGCTGGTGCGCAAGGGGCCGAACGCAGCCCGCAAGGGCCAGCTCACCGGCGCCCGCTACATCGTGCTCGGCACCGTGACCTCCTACGACAGCAGCGTGGCTGAGAAGGGCTCCAGCAGCAACTTCGGCCTGCTCGGCTTCGGCAACAACAAGCAACAACTGGAAACCCAGGACTACGTCGCCCTCGACATCCGCGTCGTGGACAGCAGCAGCGGTGAGGTGGTGGGTTCCCGCACCGTGGAGGGTCGGGCCAGCAACGTGGCGGCGGCCCAGCAAAAAGGGGTGAGCCTGCTGCCAGCCGCCGCCGGCGCCCTGCTGCTCTTCCCCAATATGGGGCGCACCGGCCAGGTGCTCACCGGTGCCGCCGGCACCCTCAACTTCGGCAACACCAACTCGGAAGCCCAGCGCACCCCCCCCGCCAAGGCCCTGCGCGCCGCCCTGATCAACGCCGCCGATTACGTGGGCTGCGTGCTGACCCCCCGCGACAACTGCCTGGCCCGCTATGCCGCACAAGAACAGCTGCGCCGGGAGCGCACGGGTGGGGTGTTGCGGTTGGAGTGAGCTGGTGGGGGCTAAAGCTGCGGAGCTCAAGCTGGGGGGCTATAGCCAGTGGCGCCGCTAGCGGCCGCAGCCAGCCAAGATGCGGCTGGTCAGCACCCCAAACAGCAGCAGGAAGCGGAGCCAGGCAGGCATCAGCCGAAATCCAGGCCCGGCGCCCAGCCAAACCCCGAAAAAAGCCATGCCCCCGCCGGCTGGAGCATGCTGATGGGCCGGTTGGGCGGCAGTAGCGGTAGCAACAGCGCGGTAACAGCAGATCGGCAGTCGGCCTGGTTGGTGAGCCAGATTCGCCTGCCTGGTTGATCTGGCTGGTTGATCTGGCTGGTTGATCTGGCTGGTTGGTCTGGCTGGTGAGTCAGCCGCGGACTGCGGGCTGGGGTGGGCCTGAGCTGGGGCTGCTCCCCTGCCCAGCGGCCCTGGCTCCCGGCCGGCCGCGGCGGGCGTGCCAGCCAGGTCCAGCCGGGAGCCCCAAGATCCGCCGGCCGCAGGCGAGGCGCTTCAACGAGGGTCTTAGCCCAGGGAAAGATTCACCAACTTCACGCTGGCCAGCAGCATCAGCAGCGCCAGCAGGCGACGAATCCACGGCGAGGGCAACCGCCGACTGCCATACCAGGCCCCGCTAGCTCCGGCCAGCATCACCACGGCGGCAATCGGCAGCAGCGAGGCCGGCGGCGGCAGCAGCAGCGGCCGGCCGCTGAGCAGCAAGCCCATGAGGCCCGCCAGCGAATTCACCAAGATGAAGGCAGCGGACACGCCCGCCGCCTGGCGGGCTGGCAGCCAGCGGCCCAGGATCAGCAAAGGGGTCAGGAAGATGCCCCCACCGGTGCCCGAGAGCCCGGCCATGAACCCCAGCAGGCCGCCGGTGGCCGTGATCGTGGGGGCTGATGGAAGGCGGTAGGCGGGGGGCGCTTCAGCAGGGGCAACGGCAGCGGCACCGCTGGCTGGCCAGGCAAGCCGCCAGGCCGGCACCAGCAGGACCACCGCCAGGAAGCGATGCAACCAGGCCACCGGCAGGGCCAGGGCACCGCCGGCCAGGGCCGCCGGCAGCGACCCCAGCGCCAGAACCAGCACCAGCCGCGGATGGCCTTGGCCGGCGCGGACGAACTGGAGGGTGGCAAGGGAGGCAACCAAAATATTGAGCACCAGGGCCAGGGGCCGGATTTCGTTGCCACCCAAGCCGGCGAGGGCGAAGACAGCGATGTAGCCCGTAGCGCCGGCATGGCCGACGCAGGCATAGAAGAAGGCCACCAGGGCCAGGGCGGGCAACAGCAAAGGGAGGTCGGGGGTCATCGGAGGATCCGCAAGGACGGATGCAGCGCCAGCGGCGGGATGGTTTGAGGCAGCAGCTCTACCAAGCTGCCTGGCCGGCTGGTGGTATCGCCATGGACCGTGCAGCAGCGGCTTAGCCCACCCCGTAGGCCATAGCAAAAACGAGCTCCAATGGGGCTGCCGCAGCCGCAGCGGACCATGACCCTGGCGAGGATCTAGCGCAGAAACCTTAAAATGGAACGATATATTCCTAAGAGAAGCTCGAACAATCCCATGGTCAAATCATTGAAGCGCCGCCCATCGAACTGCCGCCCGTACCGATTGCCAGGCAAAGAATAACCTCAATCGCCATGGCATCTGTCATCATGGCATCAAGAATAGAATCCACATCAACACTGAGCATGGATCCACCCACTTCCAGGCCAACGCAAGTTAATTCCTGGCCAGCGCTGTTGCCTAGACCAAGCGACGATGGTGGCGGCCCTAGTCGTGGTGGTGCCTGCAGGCGATTGTTTCGTTCTTTGCCTGGCTCGCTTCTCCACGCCTATACGCCTTGGGGCCGAACCCAAATAGGCCAACAGGGGCACAATGGGCAGATTCCTACCTCGCCGAGCAGAGCTTTGATCAGGATCAGTCCTGAACATAAGACCCCATCAGCCGACCCAGCCTCGCCCCATTGATCTCAATCCAGCTTCAACTAAACCAGCTTCAACTAAACTATCTTCAGCTAAACTATCTTCAGCTAAACCAGCTCCAACCAAATCATCTTCGGCTAAAACTCTCTCACTTCGCAGCGATCATGCCGCCGCCCTCTGGGCTGTCCTTCCCGATCCGATCCACCAACACCGGCAGCGCAGAGTGCACCAACACCCGCTGGGTTTCACTGCCCAACAGCAACCCCGCCAGGCCGCGGCGGCCATGGGAGGCCATCACAATCAGATCGCAGCCCTGGCTCGCCGCCGTTTCGAGGATGGCCGCATAGATCAGCGGGTTGGCGGCGGCGATGGTGGTGCAGGGCACGCCCGCCTGCTCGGCCAAGACCCGGGCCCGGGCCAGCACCGCCAGGCTGTAATCCTCCGCAGCGCGGCTGAAGCGCTCGGCCATGGCCGGATCAAAGGCGAGGGGATCGCCGTAAAACCCGACCTCAGGCCGCAGCCAACCATTCTGACGGGCATGCACAAAGCTGATCCGGGCGCCGAGCTGCCGTGCCAATTCCACCGCCCGCTGGATCGTGCCCTCGGCCAGGTCCGAGCCATCGGTGGGCACCAAGAGATGGCGAAACATCGGATCGCTGCCGAGCATGGGGCCCCATCCATGCTGGTGCCGCTAGGCGCCTGCTTCACCGCCTACGGCGCCTGCCCCCAGTGAATTAGCTGCGCTAAGCAGTTGATCAGGAGCGCCCCAGCTCCCGCCGCATCCAGCTGATCCAATCGGCGGCAATCTCCTTCGGGCAGGCCGCCTCGCATTCGAGATGGTTGCTGCAGGCGCCGAAGCCCTCGGCGTCCATCTGATCCACCATCGCCCGGGCCCGCCGGGCCCGCTCCGGCTGGCCCTGGGGCAGCTGGCCGAGGTGCGCCAGCTTGGCTGCCACGAACAGACTGGCCGAGGCATGGCGGCAGCTGGCCACGCAGGCGCCGCAGCCGATGCAAGTGGCGGCATCAAAGCTGCTGGTGGCCTGCTCCTTGCCGATCAGGATCGCATTGGCCTCCGGGGCGTTGCCGGTGTTCACCGAGCAGTAGCCACCGGCGGCGATGATCCGATCGAAGCCGCCGCGATCCACCATCAGGTCGGCCAGCAGTGGAAAAGCCTTGGCCCGCCACGGTTCGAGCTCCAGGGTATCGCCATCGCGGAAGTGGCGCAGGTAGAGCTGGCAGACGGTGGTGGCCGCCCGGGGGCCGTGGGCCTGGCCGTTGACCAGGAAGCCGCAGGAGCCGCAAATACCCTCGCGGCAATCGTGCTCAAAGCTGATCGGCCGCTGGCCGGCCGTGATCAGCCGGTCGTTGAGCAGGTCGAGGGCTTCAAGCAGCGAAAGGTTGGTGGAGAGGTTGTCGAGCTGGTGGGTTTCGAAGCCGCCGCTCTGGGCAGCGCCAAGCTGGCGGGCGCCATCTTGGCTGGGCCCTCCGGGGTGGCCGTTGGTCTGCGGCTGGCCAATCTGGCGCCACACCCTCAGGCTGAGGCTGATGGTGGTCGGTTCATACGGCGTGGTCATCGATAATTCCGCTGGCTCGGCGCTAGGGCCGTGAACTGAAGCGCTTCGACGTGGCGCTGAGGCGCCGCCCCCTCCCCCCGGTACTCCCAGGCGGCGATATGGGCAAACTTGGCATCATCACGGCGGGCCTCCCCCTCGGGCGTCTGGAACTCCTCGCGGAAATGGGCGCCGCAAGACTCCTCGCGGGCCAGGGCATCGCGCAGCATCAGGTCGGCCAAACCAAGGAAATCCTCCAGCCGCAACGCTTTCTCCAGTTCGGCATCGGGCCCGGGCCCATGGTCGGGGATGCGCACCTCGGCGCGGAAGAGCTGCCGCAGCGCCGCCACCGCAGCGAGGCCCCGCTCCAACCCCGCGGCGCTGCGGCTAATCCCGCAGGCCTCGATCATCAGCAGCCCCAGCTGCCGATGCACAGCGGTGGCGGTGCTCCCGCCGGCCCGATGGCCGGGCCCCGGCCGCAGGGCGGCGATGCGGGCCTCGCTGGCGGCCACCGCCGCCCGGCAGGCTGGGTGGTCGGCCGGGATCTCGGCCTGGGGCTGGCTGGCCAGCCAGGCCGTCACGGTGGCCGGGGCGATGAAATAACCATCGGCCAGGCCCTGCATCAAGGCGCTGGCCCCGAGCCGGTTGGCGCCATGCTCAGAAAAGTTGGCCTCCCCCAGCACAAACAAACCCGGAATCGTGCTCATCAAGTGATAGTCCACCCATAGCCCCCCCATCGTGTAATGGGGCGCCGGATAAATACGCATCGGTGCGGCGGTGGGATCGTCGCCGCTAATGCGCTCGTACATCTCCAGCAAATTGCCGTAGCGGGCCTCGATCGCCGCTTTGCCATCACGCTTGATCGCATCCGCCAGATCGAGATACACAGAACCGCCGCCGGGTCCGACGCCGCGGCCCGCCAGGCAGAGCTCCCGAGCCCGGCGGGAAGCCAGATCGCGGGGCACCATGTTGCCGTAGCTGGGGTACTGGCGCTCTAGAAAATAATCCCGCTCCGGCTCTGGAATCGCCGCGGCCGGCCGCGGATCGCCCGCCTGCAGCGGCAGCCATATCCGGCCATCATTGCGCAGGCTTTCACTCATCAAAGTGAGCTTGCTCTGCCAGCGATCGCCGGTCGGGATGCAGGTGGGATGGATTTGGGTGAAGCAGGGGTTGGCGAAGCAGGCTCCCTGGCGATAGGCGCGCCAGATGGCACTGGCGTTACTTTGCAGCGCATTGGTGGAGAGGTAATACACATTGGAGTAGCCGCCAGTTGCCAGCAGCACGGCATGGGCGGTAAAGGTTTCCAGGGCACCGCTCAGCCCATGGCGACAGACCGCCCCCCGGGCCACCCCATCCACACAAATCAGCTCCACCAGCTCGCGGCGGCAGAACAGCTCCACCCGCTTGGCCGCCACCTGGCGCATCAGGGCCTGGTAGGCGCCATACAGCAGTTGCTGGCCCGTTTGGCCGCGGGCGTAGAAGGTGCGGCTGACCAGGGAACCGCCGAAGCTGCGGTTGGCCAGGGTGCCGCCGTACTCGCGGGCGAAGGGCACCCCCTGGGCCACGCACTGGTCGATGATCGCGCCGCTGATCTCCGCCAGCCGGTGGCAGCCGGCTTCGCGGGCGCGGAAGTCGCCGCCCTTCAGGGTGTCGCGAAACAAGCGCTCGATGCTGTCGCCATCAGCGGCATAGTTCTTGGCGGCATTGATACCCCCCTGGGCCGCCACCGAATGGGCCCGGCGCGGGCTGTCGTGATAGGTGACCAACTGAACCCGATAGCCCTGTTCGGCCAGGGTGGCCGCCGCTGAAGCACCCGCCAGACCGCTGCCCACCACCAGCAGCCGCAGCTTGCCCTTGTTGGCGGGGCTGATCAGGGGCAAGGCTTCGCGGCAGCGCTGCCAGGCGGTGTCGAGCCGGCCGCCGCCCAGCCGGGGCTCGAGCCGGGGCGACGGGGCGGGCGGCTCGGCGGACGGCGGCGGGGCGGGGTGGAGCCCTGCATCGGCTGAGCCTGGGGAAGCCATGCCTGTCATCGCGCCACTCCAACCAGGGTGGCGCGCCAATCCCAGGCCCTGAGCACGAGCGCCAGCGGCAGCAGGCTGAAGCCCGCGCCCAGCAGCAGCGCCAGGGCCCGACCCGCCCAGCGGATCCGGCTGCGGTTGGCGGCCTGCAGCCAGCCGAGGCTGCGGTGGGCGCTCTCATGGCCATGCAACAGATGCAGGGCCAGGGCCCCACCGGCCAGGCCATAAAGCAGGAGGCCCGCCGGGGAACCAAGGGCCTGCTGAACGGCCGCCAGTTCAGCGCCGGCCAGCGGCCGCTGCCAACGCAACTGGGCCAGATGGACGACCAAAAACAGCAGCACCAGCGCCCCTGTCCAAGGCGACCAGCCGGCCGCCAGGGCGGCCAGCCCCTCCAGGCCAGGGCCGCGGCGGCTGCGGAGCGGGCCTGCGGCGGGGCCCCGGGCGGTTCGGGCGGCCAGGCTTCGGGCCAAGGCCAGGGCGGGATGGAGCAGCAAAGCAGCGAGCAGCCCTAGTTCAAAGCCTCCCAGCCAGGGCTGGCGGTGCAGCCAGGTTGCCAGGGCCTCGAAGGCGGGCGGATGGAACAGCGCCAAGCTGGCGCCCGCCAGATGGGCCACCAGAAACAGCACTAACAGCAGCCCGGACAAGGCAATCAACGGGCCGCCCACCGCTGAAAACGGGGGTCGCGGGGCAGGGCCGGAGCCAGACCCAGGAGCAGCCATGCAGGCTCGGCAGCGGCGAACCCCCATCCTCACCCCAGCCAGGGGTGGGGCATGACCCCTATGGGAATGTGGTGCGTTGCCGCGGGTGGCCGCCGTGCCGATCGGACGACCTTCCCCCAGGCTGGGCGCCTTTCTGACCCTGCTCAACGACCGGCTCGGCGAAAGCCTGGTGCTGCCGCTGCTGCCCTTCCTGCTGGCCGAGTTCAGCAGCGATGGCCGCACCCTCGGCTTCCTGGCAGGCACCTATGCCGTGGCCCAGTTCAGCGCCACCCCCCTGATTGGTGCCCTCAGCGATCGCTTCGGCCGCCGGCCGGTGATGGCGATCTGCGTAGCCGGCTCGGTACTGGGCCTGGGCCTGTTCGCCCTCAGCGTCAGCCTGCCCTGGCAGAGTTTTTGGCCGGGCGCGGCGGCCACCGGCCTGCCCCTGGCCCTGCTGTTCCTGGCCCGCCTGATCGACGGGCTGAGCGGCGGCACCGCCGCCACGGCCGCCGCCGTGCTGGCGGACATCACCCCACCGGAGCAGCGGGCCCGCGCCTTCGGCCTGATCGGTGTGGCCTTCGGGCTGGGTTTCATCCTCGGACCCGGCCTGGGGAGTCTGCTGGCCCGCCATTCCGTCACCCTGCCGCTGTTTGTGGCCGTGGGCTTCGCCCTGGTCAACCTGGTGGTGGTGCTCGCCCTGCTGCCGGAAACCCACCCGCCCCAAGCCCGGCTGGCCCTGCCGCGGCGACGGGAATTGCAGCCCTTCAGCCAGCTGGCCAGGGTGTTCGTCAATCCCCAGCTGCAGCGCCTCAGTGCCGCCTTCTTCCTCTTCTTCCTGGCCTTCAGTGGCTTCACCGCGATGCTGGTGCTCTACTTCCGCCAGGCCTTCGGCTGGGGTCCCGAGCTCGCAGCCCTGGCCTTCCTGGTGGTGGGGGTGGTGGCCACGGTGGTGCAGGGCGGCCTGATCGGACCCCTGGTGCAGCGCTTTGGCGAATGGCGGCTCAGCCTGCTGGGCCTGGGCTGCGTGGTGGCCGGCTGCCTGCTGGTCCCCCTGGCCCGGCCCGCTGCAGCGATCCCCACCGTGTTCACGGGCGTGGCGCTACTGGCCCTGGGCACTGGCCTGGTCACACCCTGCCTGCGCAGCCTCGTCTCCCGCCGGCTGGAGGGCTCGGGCCAGGGTGCGGCCTTAGGCAGCCTCCAGGGCCTCCAAAGTGCCGGCAGCTTCATCGGCCCACCGCTGGCGGGCCTGGCCTACGAAACCGCCGGCCGGCAGAGCCCCTTCTGGTTTGGCATCGCCTTGATGCTGGCGGTGGCGGTATTAGTGGCCGGCGGGCTGCCGCGTCAAGCATCGCCAACACCCTGACTGACAGAACGTAATTGCTACGTTGCAGCCACTGCCCCGGCGGGAGTCCGCCCCCTCCATGACCCCGCCCAGCACCCCCGCAGCCGCGGTCGCCCCCGAGCACTACATCAACCGCGAGCTGAGCTGGATCGCCTTCAACGAGCGGGTGCTGGCCCAGGCCCTCAATGAACACACACCGCTGCTGGAGCAGGCGAAGTTCAGCGCCATTTTCAGCAACAACCTCGACGAATTCTTCATGGTGCGGGTGGCTTCGCTGAAGTCGCAACAGGAAGCGGGGGTAACCAGCCGCAGCGATGACGGCCGCACCCCGCTCGAACAACTCGAGGCGATCCAGACCAGGCTCAGACCGCTGCTGGAACAGCAGCAACAGCACTACCGCCACTGCCTCAAACGCAACCTCCACGAACACGGCATCCAACTGATCGACTACGCGCGTCTGAACGCCAAGCAGAAGGAGTGGGCCGACGCCTACTTCCGCAGCGCCATTTTCCCGGTGCTCACCCCCCTGGCCGTGGATCAGGCCCATCCCTTCCCGTTCATGAGCAACCTCAGCTTGAACGTGGCTGCCCTGATCCGTGATCCCGACAGCGGCCAGCAGCAATTTGCCCGGGTCAAGGTGCCGCAAAAACTGCTGCCGCGCTTTGTGCCGATCCCCACGGAACTCTGCAGCCGCCGACCCGCACCCATGTTCACGGCGGTGCCGCTGGAGCAGCTGGTGGCCTTCAACCTCCACCTGCTCTTTCCCGGCATGGTGATCGAAGGCCACTACTTCTTCCGCATCACCCGCGACGCCGACCTGGAGCTGCGGGATCTTGAGGCCGACGACCTGATGGAGGCCCTGCAGGAGGGCCTGCGCAAACGGCGCCGGGGTGGCGAAGTGGTGCGGCTGGAGGTGGCCAATGAGATGCCCGATGCGGTGGTGCAGCTGCTGATGGAGGGCGCCGCTGTGGAGCCGGAGGACCTCTACCGGATCAACGGCCCGCTGGGGCTCGACGACCTGATGAGCCTGCTGGCCCTACCCCGGCCCGAACTCAAGGACGAACCGTTCAAGGGGCGGACCGTACCGGCCCTGGCCCAGGCCCAGCGCAGCCAACTGGAGGATGGCTCGATCAATGCCGACGAGTTCCAATCGATCTTCTCGGTGCTCAGGCGCCGTGATGTGCTGCTGCAGCACCCCTTCGACCTGTTCGCCACATCCGTGGAGGAATTTCTCAACCAGGCCGCCGACGACGCCTCGGTGCTGGCGATCAAGATGACCCTCTACCGCACCTCCAAGGATTCACCGGTGGTAGCGGCCCTGATCCGCGCCGCCGAGAACGGCAAGCAGGTGATGGCCCTGGTGGAGCTCAAGGCCCGCTTCGATGAGGATAACAACATCCAATGGGCCCGCCAGCTCGAACGCTCGGGCGTGCATGTGGTGTATGGCGTGCTGGGTCTGAAAACCCACACCAAGGTAGCTCTGGTGGTGCGCCGTGAGAAGGAAACCCTGCGCAGCTATGCCCACATCGGCACCGGCAACTACAATTCACGCACCTCTAGCCTCTACACCGATCTCGGCCTGCTCACGGCCCGGGAAGATTTCGGCCAAGACCTGGTCGAGCTGTTCAATTACCTCACCGGCTTCTCCAAACAACAGAGCTTCCGCAAACTGCTGGTGGCCCCGGTTACCCTCAGACTTGGTATGGAGCAGCTGATTCGGCGCGAGATTCGCCATGCCCGCGAAGGCCGCGGTGGCTTGATCCGCGCCAAGATGAACGGGCTGGTGGATCCTGGCATCATCGCCCTGCTCTACGAAGCCTCCTGCGCAGGCGTGCGAATCGATCTGCTGATCCGGGGCATGTG
Organism: uncultured cyanobacterium; assembly: GCA_903858015.1. Classification (GTDB taxonomy): domain Bacteria; phylum Cyanobacteriota; class Cyanobacteriia; order PCC-6307; family Cyanobiaceae; genus Cyanobium. The sequence continues at coordinate 58,328 of CAIOGZ010000032.1, read as the reverse complement.
CTCGCTGCGCCCCGGCGTTGGTGGCCTCAGCGACAACATCCGGGTCGTGAGTGTGATCGGCAGATTCCTGGAGCACTCTCGATTGTTTTGGTTCGGTAACGGTGGCGATGATGAGCTGCTGATCGGCAGCGCCGACTGGATGCCCCGCAACCTCGACCGGCGCGTGGAGGCGGTGGCGCCGGTGGAGGACCCCCAACTGCGGGACCAACTCAAGGAGCTGATCGAGCTGTACTTGCACGACACTGCCGCCTGGCACATGCAGAGCGATGGCAGTTTTGCGCAGCAGCAACCGGAAGGCGATGCTCAAATTACGCAAACGATCCTGATGGAGCGTTGGCGAGGCGGCCTGAAAGCGTAACCACCGCAACAAGCGGCAAAAGGAGGTAGATCTGATACGAAAATCTCCAGCTGCTCGGCTCTCAGTCTGGCTGGAACGGTGCTAAATTCGCCTCAAATTCAATTCGGAGGCCTGGGGTGATGGGGACACCTCTGCATTCCGCATCGATCGGGACGACCGCCCTTGGCGGCTCCGAGGGTGCGAAGCCTTTGCCGCAGGCCCTTGCCAATGCCGCAAGCGCCCGTTCCCCCCGCCCAGGGGGGAGCAAAGGAAAGGGGGAGACGAAAGGACGGGGCGGGGCGATCGCTCAATCCGCCGGACGACTGAGCGCCGATTCGATCGGCTGGTATCTCGGCACGATCGGACGGGTGCCGCTACTCACGCCGGCCGAAGAAATCGAGCTTGCCCACCATGTGCAGGCCGGCAAGGAACTCCAGGCCCTGGAGCCATCCCAGCGGACGGCCCAGCAGCAGCGCCGGATTCGCATGGGCCAGCGCGCCCGTGACCGGATGATGGCCGCCAACTTACGGTTGGTGGTGAGCGTGGCCAAAAAATATCAAAACCAGGGTCTGGAACTGCTCGATCTGGTGCAGGAAGGGGCGATTGGGCTGGAGCGGGCGGTCGACAAATTCGATCCGGCGATGGGGTACAAGTTTTCCACCTATGCCTATTGGTGGATCCGCCAGGGCATGACCCGCGCCATCGACAACAGCGCCCGCACCATCCGTCTGCCGATCCATATCAGCGAGAAACTCTCAAAGATGCGGCGGGTCACCCGGGAGCTCTCGCACCGTCTCGGGCGCCAACCCAACCGACTCGAACTGGCCCACGCCCTTGGCACCAGCCCCGAGGAACTGGAGGAGCTGATGGCCCAAAGCGCCCCCTGCGCCTCCCTCGACGCCCATGCCCGCGGCGATGAGGACCGCAGCACCCTGGGCGAACTGATCGCCGATCCCGCCAGCAACGAGCACTTCGACTCGATGGATCGCCACATCCAGAAGGAGCACCTCGGCAACTGGCTCGCCCAGCTCAATGATCGCGAACAGAAGATCCTGCGGCTGCGCTTCGGCTTAGAGGGCAGTGAGCCGCTCACCCTGGCCGAAATCGGTCGGCAGATCAACGTCTCGCGGGAGCGGGTGCGCCAGCTCGAGGCCAAGGCAATCCTGAAGCTGCGGATGATGAGCTCGACCCTGCAGCAGGCGGCCTGAGCCGCATGGGCTGGTGGTGGCAGCAGCTGGTTGGCATCGCGGCGGTGCTGGCCTGGCTCGCCTTGCTGGCCGGCCTGGCCTTGGCGCTGCGCCGCCGCTGGAGTAGCTGGGGAGAAGCAAGCCGCAAGCTCGTGCACATCGGAGCCGGGCCGGTGGTGCTGATCGCCTGGGCCCTCCAGATCGACCGACGGATCGCGATTCCGGCGGCCGCCTTCGTCACCCTGTTGGCCGCGATCAACCACCGCCGCCGGCTGCTGCCCAGCATCGAAGACATCGACCGCCCCAGTTACGGCACGATCGCCTACGGCGCCTCGATCACCCTGCTGCTGCTGCTCTGGTGGCCGCTGCAACCGCTCACCGTGGCGGCTGGCGTGCTGGTCATGGCCCTTGGCGACGGCCTGGCCGGCCTGGTGGGGCCCCTGGTCAGCTCCCCCAGCTGGCAGATCCTCGGCCAGCGGCGCTCCCTGGCCGGAACAGCCACGATGGCGATCATCAGCGCCGCGGTTCTGCTGGGACTGGCCAGCCTGGGCAGCGCCGCCGGCTTGCCGGTGCCGGCTCCGCTCGCCTTGGTGGCCATCGGCGCCGCTGCCGCCCTCGTGGAACAGGTGGCGCTTAGGGGCCTCGACAACCTCACGGTGCCCCTGGCGGTGGCCTGGCTATGGCACAGCCTGGCCCAGGGATGAGGCCGGCAGACGCCGGTCAAGCCCGCAGCAAGGCTTCGCACTGCTGATCCCAGTCGCTGCGGGTGCCGATCCCGGCCACCAGCAGGCGATCAGCCGGCTCCTGGCGCAAGCGCAGCTGCCAATGCCGGATCAAGTCGGCCCGCTCCAACCAGCCATCCAGCACGGTGCGCTGGATCGCCTCACCATCCCAGCAACGACCCCGGGCCGTTTCGAGCGCCCATTCCAGGACATGGTCGAGCTGGAAGGGTCGAAAGCCGCCGTAGGCAGGCCCAGCGGGATTGGCAGCGGTGTCTGAAGCGGTGGAGCCGGCGGCAGACCGGGGCGGGAGTGCCAGGCTGCGCTGCTCCAAATAGAAGAGCTGGAGTGGATCCGATAAACCACAGAATTGAAGGAGATAGACCATGCCTGCTGACCTCCTTGGAAAGGGGATCTAACCGTAATCAGGCCTGATCAGCAGTCTGTTCACCACAAACAATCCGTCACGCTGCTGTTGATTTAGCACTCAGAGTTAGCGAGTGCTAAATCCATTAATGGCGCCCCATCCAGGCCCCGATTCGCTTGGATCTCAATACCAGCGCTGCCAGGGGAGCAGGCCTTCAGGGCGCTGGCAGCGGCCCAGCCCCTTAGGCCGCTGCCAGCTGACGCTCGCGCACGGCGCGCACGGCGGCGGCCAACTCCTCCAGCAGGGCCAAGGTGGTGGTCAGGTCGATGCAGGCATCGGTGATGCTCTGGCCGTAGGTGAGCTGGGAGAGGTCGGCGGGGAGCTTCTGGTTGCCCTCCACCAGATGGCTTTCGAGCATCACCCCGATCACATGCACCGAACCGGAGCGCACCTGGTCGGCCACATCGCGCAGCACCTCGGCCTGACGGCGGTAGTCCTTGTTGGAATTGCCGTGGCTGCAATCCACCAGCAGGCGGGGCGGCAGACCATCGGCGGCGAGCCGGGTGGCGGCCGTTGCCACCGCCTCGGCCTGGAAGTTGGGTCCCTCCTTGCCGCCCCGCAGCACCAGGTGGCCATCGGGGTTGCCGGTGGTGCTCACGATCGCGGCGTGGCCCTGCTGGCTGATGCCAAGGAAATGGTGGGGCCGGGCCGCAGCCTCCATGGCATTGATGGCGGTGGCGACGCTGCCATCGGTGCCGTTCTTGAAGCCGATCGGCATCGACAGGCCCGAGGCCATCTCGCGGTGGGTCTGGCTTTCGGTGGTGCGGGCGCCAATGGCGGTCCAGCTGATCAGGTCGGCGATGTACTGGGGCACCACCGGATCGAGCAGTTCGGTGGCGGCGGGCAGGTCGAGCTCGGCCAGGTGGAGCAGCAGGGTGCGGGCACGGCGCAGGCCGGTGTTGATGTCGTAGCTGCCATCGAGGTGGGGGTCGTTGATCATCCCCTTCCAGCCGACGGTGGTGCGGGGTTTCTCGAAATACACCCGCATCACGATCTCCAGGTCATCGCGATGGCGGACCTGGGCCTGGCGGATCGCAGCCGCATATTCACTGGCCGCCGCCACATCGTGAACCGAGCAGGGGCCCACGATCACCAGCTGGCGCTGGTCGCCGCCGTGCAGGATCGCCTTGATCCGCTCGCGGGCCCGCTGCACGGTGCGGGCGGCCGACTCGCTGATCGGCAGCTCACGATGCAGATCCGCCGGCGGCACCAGCGGCCGAGTTTCCACCACGTGGAGATCGGAGGTGGGGATCATGCCGGCGGCTGCAGCGAAACGCTTAGCCCACCAGCCTAGAAGGCGAGCGAAAGCGCTTTGTCCTAGCTCGATCCGCCTGCCCTAGCTCGAGCGATCGACTCGATCCGGTTGATCAAGCCGGTAGAGCAAGCCCCCAACCGCCGACCAAAGCCAACCGTCACCGTTGCCACCCAAAGCGAAGCCCCCTAGAGCGGAAAATGGAAGCTCCGATCCATAGACCCGGCATGACCGCCACGCCCCTCGCCCCCGCCGAGCTGCTCCCGGCCTACCGGGCCGCCGCGACGGACCGCCAGGCCCTGGGAGTGCCGCCCCTGCCCCTCTCCGCCCCCCAGGTGCAGGCGCTCACCGAGCTCCTGGAACAGCCCCCCGCCGGCGAGGAAGCGTTCTTATTGGAGCTGCTGAGCGAGCGGGTGCCGCCGGGGGTGGATGAGGCCGCCTATGTGAAAGCCGGTTGGCTGAGCGCCATCGCCGAGGGCCGTGCCGCCAGCCCGGTGCTGGGCCCCCTCCAGGCCGTCCAACTGCTGGCCACCATGATCGGCGGCTACAACGTCGGCGCCCTGATTGCGCTGCTCTCCAGCCCCGACGCCGCCCTCGCCGCCGAGGCCGCCAGCGGCCTCAGCCGCACCCTGCTGGTCTACGACGCCTTCCACGATGTGCTGGAGCTGGCGGCCACCAACCCCTACGCCAAGCAGGTGGTGGACAGCTGGGCGGCTGCCGAATGGTTCACTGCCAAACCGGAACTAGCGGCCGAGATCACCGTCACGGTGTTCAAGGTGGAGGGTGAAACGAATACGGATGATCTTTCCCCCGCCACCCACGCCACCACCCGCCCGGATATCCCCCTGCACGCCAATGCGATGCTCGAAACCCGCCTGCCAGGTGGGCTGGCCCTGATCGCTGAGCTCAAGCAAAAGGGCTATCCGGTGGCCTATGTGGGCGATGTGGTGGGCACCGGCAGCTCCCGCAAATCGGCGATCAACTCGGTGCTCTGGCACACCGGCACCGATATTCCCCATGTGCCCAACAAACGGAGCGGAGGTGTGGTGCTGGGCGGCAAAATCGCCCCGATTTTCTTCAACACCGCCGAAGATTCCGGCGCCCTGCCGATCGAGTGCGATGTCACGGCGCTGAACTCCGGCGATGTGATCACCATCCGGCCCTACGCCGGCACGATCGAGCGCGCCGCCGGTGAGCCTGGCGCTGGTGAGGTGGTGGCCCGCTTCGAGCTCAAGCCCAGCACGATCGCCGATGAGGTGCGGGCCGGCGGCCGCATCCCGCTGCTGATCGGCCGCTCCCTCACCGATAAGGTGCGCGCCCAGTTGGGCCTGGCCCCCAGCGATCTGTTCATCCGCCCGGTGGCCCCGGCCGACACGGGCAAGGGCTTCACCCTGGCCCAGAAGATGGTGGGCAAGGCCTGCGGCCTGGCGGGGGTGCGCCCCGGCAGCAGCTGCGAACCGCTGATGACCACCGTGGGCTCCCAGGACACCACCGGGCCGATGACCCGCGATGAGATGAAGGAACTGGCCTGCCTGGGCTTCAGCGCCGATCTGGTAATGCAGAGCTTCTGCCACACCGCCGCCTATCCCAAACCGGTGGACCTCAAGACCCACGCCGAGCTACCCGATTTCATCAGCTCCCGCGGCGGCGTCGCCCTGCGGCCCGGCGACGGCATCATCCACAGCTGGCTCAACCGCCTACTCCTGCCGGACACCGTGGGCACCGGCGGCGACAGCCACACCCGCTTCCCCCTGGGCATCTCCTTCCCGGCCGGTTCGGGCCTGGTGGCCTTCGCCGCCGCCATCGGCGCCATGCCCCTGGACATGCCGGAATCGGTGCTGGTGCGCTTCAGCGGCTCGCTGCAACCGGGCATCACCCTGCGCGACGTGGTCAATGCGATCCCCTACGCAGCGATCCAACAGGGCCTGCTGACGGTGGCGAAAGCCGGCAAGACCAACGTCTTCTCAGGCCGCATCATGGAAATCGAAGGGTTACCCGATCTCAAACTAGAGCAGGCGTTTGAACTCACCGATGCCACCGCCGAACGGTCCTGCGCCGGCAGCACGATCAAGCTCTCGGTGGAAACGGTGAGCGAATACCTGCGCAGCAATGTGGCGCTGATGAAAAACATGATCGCCCGGGGCTACAGCGATGCCCGCACCCTGGCGCGCCGCATCAAGGCGATGGAGGCCTGGCTGGCCAAGCCGGTGTTGATGGAGGCCGATGCCGACGCCGACTACGCCGCCGTGATCGAGATCAACCTTGATGATCTCAAGGAGCCGATTCTGGCCTGTCCCAACGACCCCGACAACGTGAAACGACTCTCGGAGGTGGCCGGTGAGCGCATCGATGAAGTCTTCATCGGCTCCTGCATGACCAACATCGGCCACTACCGTGCCGCCGCCAAGGTGCTGGAGGGCCAGGGGGCCAACCGGGCGCGCCTCTGGGTCTGCCCGCCCACCCGCATGGACGAGGAGAAGCTGAAGGACGAGGGTTACTACACCATCTTCGAAGCGGCCGGTAGCCGCATGGAGATGCCGGGCTGCTCCCTCTGCATGGGCAACCAGGCCAGGGTGGAAGACAACACCACCGTGTTTTCCACCAGCACCCGCAACTTCAACAACCGCCTTGGCAACGGCGCCCAGGTGTACCTCGGCAGCGCTGAATTGGCAGCGGTCTGCGCCCAACTGGGCCGCATCCCAGCCCCGGCCGATTACCTCGCCATCGCCGCCGCCAAGATCGATCCGTTGGCGGATCAGCTCTATCGCTATCTCAACTTCGATCAGATCGAGGGCTTCGAAGATCAGGGCCGGGTGCTGAGCAGCGAAGCTGGGGCGAAGCTGCTGGCGGAAGTCTGACCAAGCCGGTGCCCTCGCCGCGCCAGGACTGCCGCCGATTGGGCCGCCAGATTGGGCCGCCAGAACTGGCGGCAGCGCGGCCGCTTGCGCCAACGATCGGAACCGACCGGCCTGGTCAGATTCCGATCAGGCATGCAAAGACTTTCATCCAGGCGTTGGTTGCTTGCTGACGGAACGGCCCACTTTGCCTACGGTCTTTAGGTACTCCGTACCGGACCATTCCCGATGACTGCTTCCTGGATGACCACCCTGCGCACCCGGCTGGCCCCCCTGCGCCGCCTGGCCATGGTTGGTCTGGCACTCGTGCTGATGATGAACCTGGCCGCCTGCTCCGGCATCATCTCCAGCGATGCCAAAGATGCCGCCCGCACCGTGGTGAAGGTGGCCAAGACCGCCGCCGAGGTCACCGGCAACGAACAGCTCAAGAACGTGCTGACCCCAGTGCTGAACGTGCTGAACACCGCCGAGAAGGAGGTGAAGGCCGACAACATCCCCGCCGCCACCAACGCCTTCGCCAAGTTCAAGGGTCTGTGGGATACCGCCGCCCCCGTGGTCAAGCTGGCCGCTGGTGACAACTACGGCCTGATCAACACGGGCGTGAACCTGGTGGTCAAAACCTTCGGTGGCGAAACCGCCCCCACCAAGGACAACGCCCTGACGGCCCTCGGCGGCCTGATCGGCCCCCTCAAGGCTCTGCTCAGCTGAGCCAAGCCCGATCGCTTGGCTTGGGCCCCAGGTCGAAGCCAAGCCCCCGCCACCAACGGCAAACCCTTCAGCCGACCAGGGAGCGTTACAGCTCCCTTTTTTATGGGTGCTGGCTTGAGGGGTGCTGGTTTGAGGGGTGATGCGGCTGCTGGGGCTGGGCGCAGAGCCACCCCCGGGGCCCCACAAAAGCAAGGACATCCCCTCAAAAAGCGGTAATCGTTGTTACCGAATGACCACATTGGTAGACATCGCCTTGGGTTTCTGTAGAAGTGGCAGCGAACCCTGACTCCCAATCCCGATGCGCCCGATCCGCGTTGTTCGCCGTTCCCTGATCGCCGCAGCCGCGATCTCCGCCCTGGCCCTCAGCGGCTGCTCCGGCACCCAGGAAGTCGCCCGCGATGCGGGCCAAGCCGCCAAGGATGCCGCCAGCGCCACCGGTGATGCCGCCAAAACGGCCGCCAGCGCCACCGGCAATGCGGCGCTGAGCACGGCCGTCAGCCCCGTTCTCGACCTGCTCAACAAGAGCGAAGGCCAGGTGAAATCTGGCAATCTGGCCGGGGCCATCGCCTCGATGGGGGGCTTCCAGCTGCTCTGGAACACCGCCGCTCCGGTGATCCAGCCGATCGCCGGCGACAAGTGGCCCCTGATCAACACCGCCGCCAACCTGGTGCTGAGCACCTTCGCCAAGGGCTCCACCCCCACCGCCGCCACGGCCGGCTCGGCGATCTCCGGCCTGATCGGTCCACTCAGCGCCCTGCTCAAGTGAGCCCGGCTTGAGCCAGGCTTGCTACCGATCGGCGCGCCGGGATCATCCAGGCGGCGGCGGCCGGCAGCAAGCCAGCAGCCCGGAGCTTCCAGCAGCTCCGGGCTTTGTTTTGGGCGCCAGAACCGAGCTGGGGCCAGCCAGAATGCGCCAGGCTCAGCTGGCAGCCGCTGGCAGCAGTTGAACTCGATGACGCCCGCTTGAACCTCGGTTGCAGCAGCCGAAAGGGGCCCCAGGGCAGCAGCAACCGCTGCCGCCAGCGTTGGCGGGTGGCGAGGATGACACGCTGGTGAACCCCGGCTCGCTGTTCTGGACCAGGAAACCCTGCTGTTTGAGCCCGCCCAACCGGCAGCCGATGCCCTCAAGGCCGTGCTGGCCTTCCCCAGCACCTACGCGGTGGGTATCACCAGCCTTGGCTACCAGGTGGTGTGGGCCAGCCTGGCCCGCCGCAGCGATCTGGATGTGCGGCGACTGTTCACCGACCGCCAGGATCCCCCCCACCGCCAAGCGGGGGGCCGCCTCGACCTGTTTGGCCTCTCCTTGAGCTGGGAGTTGGATGGCCCCGTGCTGCTCGATCTGCTGGAGCAGCAAGGCATCCCGCTCTGGAGCCACCAGCGCGGCGACCAGGATCCGATCGTGTTCGGCGGCGGTCCGGTGCTCACCGCCAATCCCGAGCCCCTGGCACCCTTCCTGGATGCCGTGCTGCTGGGGGACGGGGAACTCCTGCTGCCGGCCTTTGTGGAGGCGCTGCAGGCCAGCCGCGGCCTGCCCCGCAGCGAACGGTTAACGGCGCTGGCCCAGGTGGGCGGCGTCTACGTACCGCCCCTTTACGCACCCCGCTACGACGCGGACGGCACCCTGCTGGCGATCGAAGCCACCCAGGCCGGCATCCCGGCGCGGATCAGCAAACAAACCTGGAGGGGCAACACGCTCAGCCACTCCACCGTGATCACCCCGGAGGCCGCCTGGCCCTCGATCCACATGGTGGAAGTGGTGCGCAGCTGCCCGGAGCTGTGCCGCTTCTGCCTGGCCAGCTATCTCACCCTCCCCTTCCGCACCCCCTCGCTCGACGATGGCCTGATCCCGGCGGTGGAAACCGGGCTAACCGCCACCCAGCGGCTCGGACTGCTCGGTGCCTCGGTCACCCAGCATCCCCAGTTCGGCGATCTCTTGAGCTGGCTCGACACCGACCGTTTCGACGGCAGCCGGGTGAGCGTCAGTTCGGTGCGGGCCGCCACCGTCACCCCCCAACTGGGGCGGATCCTGGCCAAACGCGGCAGTAAATCGCTCACGATCGCGATCGAAAGTGGTAGTGAACGGATGCGGGCCGTGGTGAACAAGAAACTCAGCCGCGAGGAGATCTTCGCCGCCGCCCGCTATGCGCGCGAAGGCGGGCTCAGCGGCCTCAAGCTCTACGGCATGGCCGGCTTGCCCAGCGAGGAGGAGGCCGATATCGAAGCCACCGCCGACCTGCTGCTGGCGCTGAAACAGGCGACACCGGGGCTGCGGCTGTCGCTGGGGGTGAGCACCTTCGTGCCCAAGGCCCACACCCCCTTTCAATGGGACGGCGTGCGCCCAGAGGCCGAACAACGGCTCAAACGGCTGGCCAAGCGGCTCAAGCCGAAGGGCATCGAGCTGCGGCCAGAAAGCTACGGCTGGAGCGTGATCCAGGCCCTGATCTCCCGCAGCGATCGCCGCCTGGCGCCGGTGATTGCGGCCGCCCGGGCGGATCACGCCAGTTTGGGCGGATGGAAAAGGGCCTACCGGGCGGTGCGCTCGGGCGAGACCGACGGCGGCGCCGGAGCGGCAGCCGGGCCACCGCCACCGCCCTGGGAGGAGGTGGTGCATGGCCGCTGGCAGGCCAACCGGGTGCTGCCCTGGCACCACCTCGAAGGCCCCCTGGGCCCAGCAACCCTGTGGCAGCACCGCCAGGGAGCGGGCGAAACCGATGCTGCCGCAACCAGCCCAGCGGCCGAGCCCTAACCCGCCTCGGCCGCTGGCGGGCCTGCGGGCTGGGCGAGCGCCTGCAGGCCCGCCAGCAGCACCCAGCCCGCCACATTGATGCGGCTGTCGTAGACGGGCATGTCGGTGGCATGCAGGGCGGCCAGCACCAGGGCGGCGGTCCACCAGGCGCGATCAAAGCCGTTGCCGCGCAGCAGGGCTGGCCCCAGGGCCCGCAGCAGCAACCAGAGCACAAAGCCCACGAGCCCCAAGGCGGCCGGCACGCCATGGCTGAGCGCCAGGTCGATCGGCAGGTTGTGGGGATGGCCATGCCAGTGGCCGGTGCGCAGCGGATAGATCAGGCTGAAGGCCGCCGCGCCCCATCCCAGCCAAGGCCGCTCCGCCACCAGGCCAAGGGCCACCTGCCACTGGGCCAAGCGGGTGATCGCCAGGGGCCGTTGGCCGGCGTAATGCAGATCGCTGAGCCGTCCCCAGATCGCTTCGGGCACCAGCGCCCGGGCCGGAGCCTGCAACAGATCCGGCACGCCGCCAAGGCTCGCGGCGGCAACCAGCAGCAGCAGAGCCATCAACAGCGGTAGCAGCCAGCCCCAACTGAGCGGACCGAGCACCAGCGGCACGGCCAACACCAGGGCACCCCAGGCATTGCGGGAATCGGTGAGAAACACCGCCGTGACCAGACCAGCGGCCAGCAGCAGCACGATCCCCCGGCGACGGCGCCCGAGGCGCGGCTCGATCAGGGCGGCCAGCACCAGGGGCCAGGCGAAGGCCAGCCAGGAGCCGGCGATATTGGCATAGTCGAACAGCCCGGCCAGCCGGCCGGGGGGGTTGCCGCCGGGCTTGAGGTGCCAGATCACCAGGCCGCCCAAGGCCTGGAAGGGTCCATGCCAACCCCACCACAACTGCCCCAGCCCGGTCACGATCACCGGCACCGTGGCGGCCACCAGCAGCAGCGCCACCCGCCGGCGGGCGGCGGCGGTGGCGAGGTAGGGCTGAAAAGCCCAGAAGGCGACAAAAAAAGGCAGCCAGTTGCCCAAACCCACCCAGGCGAGCCAGCCGCTGTAGGCCCCGAAGCAACCCAACACCATCAGGGCCGCCAGCAGCAGCAGCAGCCGGTTGGCCGCATCGGCCAACGGCGGCCGGCGGCCGCGGCAGCCAAGGATCAGGGCCACCAGCAACAACACCCCCCCCAAAAAGGCGCTGGCGGCCAGCAGCAGCACCCCCAGCTGGAAACAACGCCAGCCCAGGGGCGAGGCTGGCGCCGGCCTAGGGGCGAGCAACTGGCGATCGAGGCTGGCAAAGCCGAGGCCAACAAAGCGGAACCCTTCCAGGGAGGTTGAAGCCAACGCAGAAATCACGATCGCACCGCAGCCGTCCTAGGCGAACACGGCCGTACGGCCCCGATACACGATCACCTGGCGCCGCAGCACCAAGCGCACCGCCCGGGCCAGGGCCAGGCGTTCGGTGTCGCGCCCGAGGCGAATCAGATCCTCCACCTCATCGCGATGGCTCACCGCCATCGTGACCTGCTCGATGATCGGACCGGCATCGAGCTCCTCGGTGACGAAGTGGGCCGTGGCACCGATCAATTTCACCCCCCGCTCCCAGGCCCGGTGGTAGGGCTGGGCTCCCTGGAAGGCCGGCAGAAACGAATGGTGAATATTGATCACCGTAGGAAAGCGCTCCAGGAAGGAGCCACTCAGCACCTGCATGTACTTGGCCAGGATCACCAGCTCGATGCCATGCTCCGCCAGCAACGCCAGCTGGGCCTGCTCGGCGGCGGCGCGGTTGGCGGCCTGCACCGGCAGGTGCACGAAGGGAACATCAAAACCCGCCGCCACCGGCTCCAAATCGCGATGGTTGCTGACCACACACGCCACCTGCATCGGCAGCTCCCCGGCCCGCGTGCGCCAAAGCAAATCCACCAGGCAGTGATCCTGACGGCTGACAAAGATCGCCACCTTGGTGCTGAGATCGGAAAAGTGGAGCTGCCCTTCGCCACCAAGCCGGGCTGCGAGCGCCTGGGTGGCAGGGGCGATCGCCTCGCGGGGTAGACCGAAGCCCTCCAGGCCCCATTCGATCCGGCTGAGAAACAAGCCAGCGCCGGCATCGGTGTGGTGATCGGCATGGCGGATGTTGCCGCCGTTGGCCGCCACCCAACCGGAAAGCTCACTGACCAGGCCGGGGCGATCGGCACAGACCAACTGCAGGATCGCCGCTGGGGAACCCATCTCCAAACCTCATCACCCCAGCATTGTGGCCACAGGCAGCGTCGCGACAGGCAGCGGGGCGATCGCTGCTGAGTTGCCAGCCCTCCAGCTGCAAGCCACTGCTGTTGCCAGCCACAGCTGTTGCAAGCCACAGCTGTTGCAAGCCACAGCTGTTGCAAGCCACGAAGGAGTGATCGCCAGTCGAACCGGCCTCGGTACAGTCGCGGCACTGAGCTGTTCCATGACATGGTCCGCCCTGCAAGCCTGGTCGCCGCTACACCCCTTGCCGGGGCCGCCAGCTCCGAGGCCAGCCTGGGCATCCTGCGTCGCCTGGCGGCCTTGGTGCTCGCCCTGGTGTTGAGCGTGTCGGTGGCGGCCTGCAGCGGCAGCAAGGCCAGCGCACCGGCCAGCTTGAGCCCCGCGGCGATCAGCTCGATCAGCCAGCAGGCCGAGGGCTTCCTGGCCGCCCGCGATCGTCTGCCCGATCTGGCCGAGCTGGTGAATACCCGCAACTGGGTGTTCACCCGCAACCTGATCCACGGCCCGATGCAGGAAGTAAGCCGCCAGATGCTGTACATCAACAAGCTGCTGCTGCCCGCCGACCAAGCCGAGGCCCAGAAGCGGGCCAATGCGCTCAAGGCGGCCCTGGCCGAGCTGGACGAGGCGGCCCGCCTGCAGGACGGCGAAGCCCTGCGCAAGAGCTACATCAAAGTGGCTAGCAGCTTTGGCCTTTACGCCCAAATCCTGCCGGCCGAGGTGAAGGTGGCGCTGAAGCAGGTCTGATCCCACCCCTGACGACCCCAGCCCCCTCCCCCCTGCCGCCAGCGTGAGCCCGGCCTCCGGCTGCGTGGTCGTGGTGGGGGGCGGCATCGTGGGCCGCACCGCCGCCTGGCAGCTGGCGCAACTAGGGCTGGCGGTATGCCTGCTCGATCCGGCTCTGGCGGCGGGGCCAAGCCAAGGCCCCAACGCCAGCCAGGCGGCCCTGGGGGTGCTGATGGCCCGGGTGTTCCACCGCAGCAGCGGCCGGGCCTGGCGGCTGCGCCAGCGCAGCCATGAGCTCTGGGGCCAATGGCTGCCTGAACTAGAGCGCCGGGGCCATCGGCTGCCGCGGCGCTCCGGCCTGCTGCTGCTGGCCGCCGACGCCGACGAACGGGCCCGCCAGATCCGCCTCGCCGCCGAGCGGGAGCGGCTGGGGATCCCGATGCGGCTGCTGGAGGCCGCCGCCCTGGAGGGGTGGCAGCCGCACCTGCCCGGCCGCCCCCTGGGGGGATTGCTCTCGCCCCAGGATGGCCAGATCGATCCGGGGCCCCTGCTGGAGGCCCTGCTCCACGAGGCCCGGCGGGCGGGTGCCACCTGCTGCGACGAGGCGGCCGTGGCCCTGGAGCGCGGCCGGCGCTGGCGCCTCACCCTGGCCGGAGGCCAGCGCCTCGATGCCGACTGGCTGGTGCTCAGCCTCGGGTTCGGCACCGAAGCCCTGCTGGCCGGCATCGGCCTGGCCCTGCCGCTGGAGCCGGTGCTGGGGCAGGCCCTGGAGCTGGAGCTGGCGGCGGATCCGGGCTGGGATTGGCCCGGCGCCGTGGTCTGGCGGGGAATGAATCTGGTGCCCCGGCCCGACCTCGGGGTTGGCGGCCGAATGATGTGGCTGGGGGCCACCCTGGAGCCGGGTCGCCTCGCCAGCCCCGCTGCCCTGAGGGAGCTGCGGGAGCTGGGGGGGGAAGCCCCCGGCTGGCTGCGGCAGGCGCGGCTGGTGCGCCAGTGGCAGGGCTGGCGCTGCCGGCCCGCGGGCCGGCCGGCACCGGTGCTGGAGGAACCCGAGCCGGGCCTGCTGCTCGCCTGCGGCCACTACCGCAATGGCGTGCTGCTGGCCCCCGCCACGGCGGACTGGCTGCGCGAACGAATCGGCGGCAGCGAAACCACCGGGTAGCACAACCGGATAGGAAATGCTGGCCGCTGCAGCAGGCGGCGGGATCAACAAGATTCCCTGGCGCAACAACTCTTCTATTGACCTGCACCGCTGTAACTACCTCCACCCCTGTAACTCACTCCAGCCCTGTCACTAGCTCCACGCCTGTAGTCACATGCCCGCCTGGGCCCTCAATTCCTGCCTGAGGGACGGGGCAGGCGTGGGCTGGCACCCGCTCACTACAACCCGCGCCTGCGGGCAGCGAAAGATTTTAATTTATTTATTTACTGTTAAAAGTGATTCCGCTCACACATCCTTCGGCAATTCTGCTCCTAACATGCCGCGCAACTACTACGTTTTTCCCGATGGACGCCCCCTCGCCTGCTGTCAACACCAGCGAGAGCCAGACGCCAACGATCACCCTGGCAGGCAAGCAGTACGCCTACGACACCCTCTCCGAACCTGCCAAGCAACTCGTGGCGGCCATCCGTGCCTCCGAAGAGGAGATGAAAAGCATCCGCAATCAGCTGGCGCTGATGGATGTCGGCCGGCGAGCCCTGGCCGCCCAGCTACGCCTGGCCGTGGAAAACCCTGAGGCCTTCCAACGGCTGCAGAACCCCGAGTCGGCCCAGCAGCCCAGCAGCGCCGCCTGAATCCGGCGGCGGCAGCCAGTCGCCTATCTCCACGGCCCCCACCTCCCATGACCGCCCTTGTTCCGATCTTGAGCAGCCTGACCTCCCGCCTTGACGAGGCGAGGCAGTTGGCCCGGGGCTGGCTGCATGGGCTTTGGCTGGAGCGACCCGAGGCGTTGGAAGCCCTGCTCTGGGGGGTCTATGGGCTCGACCCGGCAACCGGCTCAGCCGAAGTCGTGTTGCGCCAGGGCGCCAGCGGCGGAACCGCCGGCTTCGAAACGGCCCTCGGCACCCTGGTGCCGGATCTGTTCCTCGCTGGCGGCGCCATGGCCGCCCCGCCGCAGCTGGTGGACGACCCCCTCTCTGCCTTCAGCGCCGGCTGGAACGACGCTGGCAGCGGCAGCGGCACCCTGCTGCTCAACCGCGCCTGGGCAGAGCAAGCCACGGTGCTGGATCTTGCCGAGATGCTGCTCGAACAGGCCGTTCCCATCGTGGGGGAGATCCTGGGTCTGCCGGAGCCCCCTAGCCATGGGGGCCGCCTGTTCGCTGAGGGCATCCTGGGCCTGGTGGAGGGCCTAGGTGGCGCCGGCATCGAGGCTCCCCGGCTGGCCGCCTTGCGCAGCAGCGCCGCCAGCTTCGACGCCGGTGAGGATCTCAACTGGCTGCTGCAGCGCCAGCAGGTGCTGCACCTGGCGGCGATGGTGGACGACTTCCTCGCCCTGCTGCGGCGGTTGGCGGCACCAACCGCCCGCGGGGCCTGGGGCGGCGCCGGGGGCGGCGGGGCTACCGGTGGGTCCGGGGGTGTTGTCAGCCACAGCCTCAGCCTCGATCTGGGCGCCTTCGAGATCGCCACCAACCAGCTGCGTATCGAGGACGCCGCCCTGCGGGCCCACATCGGTGCCGGCCGCCTTCTGGTGTTCACGCCCACGCCGGGCACCCGACTGCCCCGGCTCGCCGCCGATAGTCCCGTGCCGCGGGGCTGGAACGAAGCCAGGCCCCAGCAGCTTTTCCTCAAACCTTCGACCCAAGGCAGTTCGACCCCAGCCAGTTCGACCCCGGGCAGTTCGCTGTTTGAGGTCTATGCCGGCATCGGGGCCAGTGGTGGGCCTGTCGACCGCATCCGTCTGGACCAGGACCAGGAGACGCTCAGCTACGCCCAGCGGGATTTCAACAACCTCTACGCCTCCGGCGCCTTCCAGCTGCCAGCCAGCGAACGGGCGGAGCTCGATCGACTCGTGGCGTCGATCGCCGCCGGCAACCAAACGATCGCCGACCTGCGGATCAGCGCCTCCACCGACGCCGAGCCCCTGTCCCCGGCCCTGCGCACCAAATTGCTCAACCTGGGCTACGAGGGCAACAATTCCGGCCTGGCGGTGGCCCGGGCCGACGCCGTGCACAGCTACCTGCTGGAGCGGCTGGCCAGCGTGCCCGGCTCCAGCAGCGAGCCACTGCAGAGCCTCCTGCCGCCGGTGCCCCGTCGGCCGCTGGCCAACGACGGGCTGCGCCGCTACCGCGACGCCACCTACAGCCTGGCCTGGGAGCAGGGCAGCAGCCCCACCGATCCCGCCGCTCGCTTCGTGGCGGCCAGCTTCGATCTCGAACGCCGGCTGGCCGGCAGCGGCACACTGCAGACCAGCTGGAGCAGCGGCCAGGGCAGCGTGTACGGCGGCGGCGACCCCAGCCTTGACCTGGGGGATCTGCTCAGCCGCTTCACCGCCTCCTACGCGGTGCAGGATCTGCGCCTGCTCTTCGGTTTGTTGTTCAACGACGCCGCCCAGGGCAACGCCGACGACCCAGCCTTCTGGCAGGGGGCCGGCGGGGAGGCCCTGGCGGCCGGGCTGCTGCTCTGGGGGTATGACAACGCCCAGCGGGCCGATGGCGAGGCCGGCATGGTCAACCGCCTGCTCGAGCGGATCCCGGCGCTGGAGCCACTGCTGCGGGAGGGACTGGCTAGCCAGGAATCGGCCGCAGCCCTGGCCAGCGGCGCGATACCCGGCATCAGCGCTGACCTGCTGGCCGCCCTCAGCAATCCCTCCCTGCCGCTGCTGCCCCTCTGGCTGGCGCCGGAGGATGGCTTCCGCTTCAGCGAAATCGGCACGAGCATCGCCAGCGCTGCGGCCCTGGCGGCCCTGCCCGGCGCCCTGCTGGATCTCGCCAACCGGCTCGATCTCGCCAACCTGATCGAGGCGGCCAGCCTTGATTTCGAGCTCTCCGACCTGATCGGCGCCGTCGATCTGCTCGATGCCCTGCCGCCGCTGCTGGCCGATCCGGCGGCCCAGGCCACCGCCGCAGCCCTGCTGGCCGGCAGTTCGGAGCTCCAGGCCTGGTTCGCGGCCCTCGACCGGACCAGCGCCGACCGGATCCTGCGGCTCGATCCCGCCGCCTGGTCGATCCTGCAGGACTTCAGCGCCGGCGACCTCAATCCCTGGCAGCGGCTGGCCGACCTCAGCCCCCGGGTGTGGGACGCGATCCGCCGCTTCGACTTCGACGCCTACGGCCGCCTCGTGCTGGAGGCGGTCCGCGATGGCGACAGCCAGGCCCTGGCGGGCCTGACCAGCTGGGATCTTGCAACCCTCCAGGGCGTACTCGCAGGCCTGGTACGGCTCACCGATGCGGTGGCAGACCAGCTGGAGAGTGGCCTGCTTGATGCAGCCGTGCTCGCTCCGCTGCTCAGCGAGGCCGAGCGGGAGCGCTATGCCGCCCTGCTCACCAAGCCGCTGCGGGACCTGCAGAACGGCCTGCTGGAGCTGGGGCCGGTGCTGCCGCAGCAGTTGGTGCAGCGGCTCCAGACCCTGGTGGACAGCAAGATCAACACTCCGCTTGGCCTCAGCGGCGATCGGCGGGTGGTCTTGCGGGGCAGCCTGCCCGGCCTCAACGCCCTGCCCGCCACCGCCACGCCCTACTGGCTGGAGCTCGATCTGACCGGGATGCGCACCGCCGTGTCCCTGCCGCTGCCGCTCGAGGCCCTGCTCAGCTCGGCCCTCGGCATCGCCCCCCCCGATCTGCCCACGGTCACCGCCCAGCTGCAGGCGGAGCTGCAGGGGGTGCTGCGCTTCGGCATTGATCTGGGCAGCGCCATCCCCGAGCAGGCCCTGTTGCTCGATACCAACGGCCCCGCAGCGGGAACTGCGGCCCTGGGCGCCGCATCGTTCGGCCCCGGCTCCAGCATCGACTGGGCCGCGCTGCTGCCCCGGCTCGACGGCTTTGACGGCGACCAGGCCGAGCTGCTGGCGGGCTTCAGCGCCTCGATCGCCCTGGCGCCCGGCGAGAGCCTGCCCGCCTGGCTGGGCGGCATCGACCTCACCCGGCTGGTGCGCCTCGATGGTGCCGCCTACCTCGATCTGGTCAGGGTCGGCGCTGACCCCCGGCTCGGCCCCGGCATCGTGCCGCTCGCCGCTGCCGGTGAAGCCCTGCAGCTGCGGGGCGACGCCGCCCTCCAGCTGCGGCTGGCCCGCGATGGCGATCTTGCCGGCCTGTTCGAGCAGTTCAGCCAGGCCGTAAGCGACGAACTCGAGGCGATCGGCGCCAGCCTTTCAGACCTCGAGGGCCCCGGAGCCTGCCCGGCCGAATGGCTGGCGTTCGTGGATCGCTTCATCGGCCTGGTGAGCGATCTCTCCAGGCGTCTCGATACCCTGCCGGCCCTGCCCGCCTGGCTGCCGGCCGAGGCGCTGGATGCCGCCGATGGCCTGGCGGACGGCCTGCGCCAGGTGGTGGGTGAGCTCGGGCGGTTCCGCTCCCAGGTGCTCAGCGCTGAGAACTTCGTCGGTCTGGTCAACGGTCTCTTCGCCGACGCCGATCTCAGCCTGCGGCTGCGGCTGCTGGCGCGGCCCGCCACCGATGCCGCCGATTGCTGCGACACCCCGCCCGCTGTGGTGCCGCCGCCGAGCCTGCTGCGCAGCGCCGACCTCAGCCACCCCGCCAGCGCGATCGGCGCTGACGGCACCCTGCGGCTAAGCCTGCCCGCCGGCCTCGCGCCCGACGCCAGCCTGGTGGTGCACCGGCTCGACGCCGCCGCCCTGCGCGATGGCAGCGGCAACACCCTGGCCCCCTTCCTCAACCGCGACGCCACCGCCGTGGGCGGCCAGCGGCTCGAACTCACGGTTGCCGCGCTGGACCCAGCCCGCAGCGCCCTCGACCCCGGCCGCTTCGTGGTGCTGGTTGACCAGCGGCTGGTGGTGCCCGAGCAGGTGAGCTTCAAGCCGGACGCGCCGCTCACCCTGGTGCTGCAGCTTCCTGCCGGCACGCTGCGCAGCGGCCAGACCGGTCTGGTCTCCTACCTGGCCCCAGGCGGCGATCTGCAGCTGAGCCGCGATGGCGGCAGCAGCTGGCTGCCCTTCGGCAGCCAAGAGAGCTTCGGCTACCAGCCCGTGCCGGCCGGCGGCGGCCAGCCCGCCGAGATCCAGCTGCGCTCCGGCGGCCAAAACGTGCAACTGCGCCGCGCCAGCGGCGGCATCCCCCTGGCCACGGTCAGCAACAGCGATTTCGCCAGCGGTGGCTACCTGTTCAATCCGGCCGAGCGCCTCCGCCTGCGCCAGTGCCTGCTCCCCTTCGCCCAGCTCCCGGCAGCCACTCGACAGCTGCTGGTCACCGCTTCCACCGACGACCAGGGGGTCTCGGGTGCCCTCACCAGCCAGCTCTCCGGCCTGATCAGCGGCCTGGCCAGCGCCCCGGTCGGCAGTGTCGACGCCCGCCTCCACACCCTGCTGCAACGGGCCCTGCTCGAGTGGGATCAGACCCTGATCCCCGGCGAGCAGAGCGGTGCCCTCGGCGATGCGGCCAACCGGCAGCTGGCCCAGGCCCGCGCCCTCTCGGCCCTGCGCGAACTGCTCGACACCGGTGCCCTTAGCAGCGCCGACCTCGACGCGGCGATCGCCCGCTTCCGCAACCCCGACGACAGCGACCGGCCCGGCAACCAACTCCTGCTCGGCGCCGGCGGTGGGGCGGGCCTCAGCCTGCGCCTGCTGCCCGAAAACGAACCCGGCAGCACCGGCCAGCCCCGCGATCAAGACCGCTTCGTGCGGGTTGAGCTGGGCCTCACCCCCGGCAGCACCACCGAGCTGCTGGTGGAGGCGCCGGCGCCGGCCGGCTGCGATCCGGCCATTTACATCTACGAGCTCGCCTTCGCCGAGGGCAGCGAGCTAGAGCGAAGCTTCAACCTCAGCAGCGGCGCCCTCAGCTCGCTGCTGGCGGGGCTGAGCCCGGATCTCGGCAGCGCCGTCGACACCGCCCTCTCCCTGATCGATGGCCAGGTGGAGGGCAGCTTCAGCCTCGACCTCGACCTCGACGGCCGCCTGGTGTTCGGCTACGACAGCCGCGCCACCAGCTTCGATCGCTTCCTCTACGTCGACACGATCGGCCTCAACCTGCCCCGCCCGGACTGGCCGGAGGGGGATCCCGACGCCGGCCACACGTTCAGCTTCCGCAGCGGCGACGCCCTCGATCCCACCAACGCCGAGCTCACCGCCCAGCTGCGGCTGCAGCTCGAGGACCTGCAGATCAGCGCGGCCGTGCCCGGCCTCACGGCCGCCTCCACGGCCCGGCTGGAGAACCCCGGCGAGGTGCTGCGCCTCAACGCCGGCGCGGGCCTCGATCTGCAGCGGCGCAGCCCCGGCAGCCCCGTGCCCCTCAGCGATGCCCTCGTGCTGGTGGGTGATCCGAGCCTCACGATCGCGGCGGGCCTGCGGCTCGATCTCGATCTGGCCGTCGATCCGCTCCTGGATCTGGTGGCTGATCTGGCCGGCGAGCTGGGAAGCGCCGTGCTGGCGCAGGTCGACGATCTGTTCAGCGGCCTGGATCTGCCCACGGCGGCGGAACTGGCCTGCTGGCGCACCCTGCTGCCGGCGATCGCCGATCTCGTCGCCTCGGTCGGCAGCCGCTTCCAAGCCGGCAGCGACCTGCTTGATCGCCTGCCGGACTGGCTGCCGGACGAGCCCGCTTCCCTGCTCGGCGGCCTCGGCGACGGGCTGGTGAGCATCAGCGCGGCGATCCGCAGCTTCCAGGACACCATCCTTGATCCAGCCGCCCTGGTGCAGCGGGTCAACACCCTGTTCCGCGGCGCCGACATCCCGCTGCAGCTGGCCCACAGCAGCAGCGGTAGCGGCGCCGCCGCCACGGATCGCTACGAACTACTGCCGACCACCGATCTGCAGATCAGCCGCACAATCCAGCTCGATGCCGCCGGCTTCGCGGCCTCCTTCGCCGGCCAGGGCAGCCAGGTGGGCGACGTGCTCGCCGACGTGCTGGCGCTGGTGCTCGGCGACCTGAGCGCCACCTTCCAGTTCGATCTCGCGGCCGGCGGCAGCCTCGCGATTCTTGAATCCTGCGACGACGGGGTGCGACTGCTCGACACCGCGGTCGGCCTGCCGGCGGCGGGCCTTTGGCCGGACTTCAACCAGGAACACTTTTTCTCCTTCACCCTTCCGGCCGGCAGCGCGCCCGCGGTGGCGGATCAGGAGCTGGCGATCGCCGCTTCGCTGCGCCTCACCGATCTCAGCTTCTCCACCCCCCTGCTGCTCGATGCCAGCGGCAACCCGCACGTCTATCGCCTCAGCGCCATCGGCGATCCGGACGACACCTTCCACCTGCGGCTGGCCCTGGGCCTCGATCTGATCGGCGAGAACCTACCCGGCGACCAGTCCCCGATCGGCGACCTCTCGGCCCCGCAACTGGCCGGCGGTGGGAGCCTCGACCTCAGCGAGACCGACCTGCTCGCCCTGGTCGCGGAGGTGGCCGACGATGCCCGCGAGGCGGGCCTGGCCCTGGCCGGCCAGATCCAGTCAGCCCTCGACGGCTTCGCAGACCTGGCCCTGCCGGAGTGCCCCGCCGGTTGGTTCGCCTTCGTCAACGGCTTCATCGACACCGTTGACCGGCTGGCGGATCAGCTCTCCAGCCAAATCGAGGCGCTCGAGACCCGGGCCGATGCCCTCCCGGACTGGGTGCCGACGGAGTGGCTCGGCGAGGCCTCCGCCCTGGCCGATCGTTTCAACGCGATCACCGACGACATGGCCGCCTTCCGCGACCGCTGGCTGAGCGCCGAGGGTTTCGTGGGCAGCATCAACACGATCTTCAGCGAGAACAACCTCGATATCCATCTCAGCCTGCTGGCCAGGCCCACCAATCCCTCCAGCAGCTGCTGCGACGACGAGGACCTCCGCATCCAGCCGCAGGTGTTCCTCACCCGTGCGGACGACTTCAATCCCTCCCCGTCCGATTCCTGGATCAAGGTCGAGGACGTCAGCCTTTACCGTCCCGCCGCCCAGGACATCGACCTGAACGTCTCCCTGGAGCGGTTCAGCGCCGTCGCGGCCGGCGGCCGCGAGGAATGGGTGATCAAGCTCGCCGATGGCAGCTTCGGCTATGCCGGCGGTCGTTTCGAGGTGTCGATCGGCGATGCCGGCAACGCCCTCGTCCTGCGCAATGGCGCCGGCGCCACCGTGCCTGAAAGCAGCGTCTGGCTGGCCTGGGACGCGGACCGCACCGGCTTCGCCCTCTACGACGCCGCCAGCGGCGGCTCACGCCTTAGCGCCACTATCGCCGCCCCGAGCGGCAGCATCTCACTGCAGGTGAGTGCCGCGGCACTCAGCAACGCGATGCGCGTGCAGGTGGCGCAGCTGGATCCGGCCCGCCCGCTGCAGACCAGCGGCGGTGAGCCGATCAGCGGCTATTACTACTTCACGGTGCAGGCCGATAGCGGCAACACAGGTCCCGGGCGGCTGAGGTTGTTCCGCGATGCCGCCCGCAGCCAGCAGCTGCAGTTCTTCCGGCCCAGCGCCGGGGCGACCACGATCGAGCAGCCCGATGTAGCGCAGAGGGTCGACTTCGCCAGCGGCCGCTACGAACTCGATGCGACGCGCCAGCAGCAGATCCGCAATGCCTGGAAGTCGTTCGCCGCCTCCGGCGGCAGCGGTGCCCTGCCGGAATTGCGGGCGATCGAGCTGATCGCCTCCACCGACGATCAGTCGATCAGCCCTGGCCTCGAAGCCCGCATGCTGGCCGATCTGGCCGCCATGACCAGCGGCAGCCCCGGCCGGCTGGCTCTCGGCACCCTGCTGCAGCGGGCCGAGCAGGAATGGCTGCTCTCCACCAACCGGATGGAGCAGTTCAATGCCGGTGGGGTCAACAGCTACAACCTCAACGACGAGCGCTTCGATCGCGCCGCACCGCTGACCCCGGCGCAGCTGCACGATGCGGCCAACATCAATCTGGCCAAACTTCGCCTTGGTGGCGCCGTGCTGGAGCTGGTCAGCCAGGGGGTCCTCAGCGACGCCGACCTCCTGACCTTCGCCAACCGCTATGGCAACTCACCCCGGCGCAACCTCAACAACGGCACCGGCGTGCGCGAGCAGAGCGGCGCCTGGGTGATCGACCTGGCGGCGAACAGCTTTGGCGACAGTGTCGGCGCCAGCGGGGCCTTCGGCCGCAACCGGGTGGCGGTGACCTTCTCCGACCGGAGCGTGTTCAGCACCGGCATCAACCCGGCGTCGCTGACCTACAACTTAGATTATATCAAAGAGGGTGGATTCAGCGATCCTGCTTACCCACTTGCCAAGTACGACTGGTATTCACCAACCACGGCACCGGATGGCGAGATTCCCTATGTTTTTGACAGTGGTGCCTCGGATGAATCCCGGGATTGGTGGCGTGATGCCTTCGACTATGCGGAGCAATTCATTCCTGCCAAATTCACTGAAATTGGATTGGTTAATGGCAATATCCCTGCCTTGATCAAGGCCAGTCCCAGTCTCTACCCAAGTGGCTATCTGACGATAATCAGCGACCCAAAATTATCGGAATCCGGAGCTCTGGGCGTTTACCAGCCTGGCACGGTTCACGAAGGATCCATTGATCGCAACTGGGGCGGGATCACTTTCGATGATGAAGCGACGCAAGAACGCTTGATGTACTACGGCAATTCAATTGAGCAGGCCTGGAAGAGTGTCGCCCTGCATGAACTGGCCCATTCGCTGGCCCTTGAGCATCCGCATGATGTCGATGCCGATCCGACAACCACGGCGATGGATTCGGACGTGGACCCTGAAGCCAGTGGGACCACGAACAAAGCGGTCACCCTGATGAGCTATCAGAGCGTCGTTGATCTTGATGGCATCGCCAACTACACGATCAACGATATCGTAGCCCTGCAGCAATTGCATCAGACGCCCGATACCTTCTGGCTGGAATGGGATCCGGCCCGCAACGGTTTCGCCGTCTACGACGCCCCCGCAGGTGGCAACCGGCTGCAATACAACAACCCCGGCAGCAGCTTTGATCTGATCTCGGCCGATCTCAGCGACCAGTTCAGTGATGATCAGGTTGGGGCGTTGGATTTCGATCTGCGCATCCGCATCCTGCCGGAAAATGATCCACGCAATCTCTACCTGCCCAGCGTTGCCGCCGCCCCCCCCGGTGATCCGCGGCTGAATGTCCCGACCAACCGTTTCGTGGCGATCACCTTCGAGGCTGAAGAGCCCATCCAGGGCGGCCTGATCGTCGATCCGCCCAGCCTCGACTGCCCGCCTGATCTCTACGTCTACCGCCTCGACTTCGGCGATGGTTTCAGCTTCGGCGACAGCACCTCCCTGCGGCTCACCGATCTGGTCAATCTGCTCGGCGATTCCCTCGGCAGCAGCCCCCTGCTCGAGGCCCTGGGTTCGGTGGGCGAGGGCTATGAGGCCGAGTTCAGCTACCACTTCGGCATCAATGGCGGCCTGATCGCCGGCTACGACAGCCGCAGCGGCGATCTGGCCGAGCTCTTCTATGTCGACAGCCGCGGCGTGCTGCCCTATGCCGGCTGGGTGGAGCGCCAGCCGGAGGACCTCTGGAGCTTCGACACCGCACCCGCCGGATACGACCCGGTGTTCGCCGAAGCCCTACTGCGCCTCGATGCCGGTCTCGACCGCCTGCAGCGGCCCGATCGCTTCAAGCTCAGCAGCAGCGATCTGCCCGCCAACTGGGTGAGCGCGGCCAGCGGAGTGCTCAGCTTCTCCCTGGCCGATGCCCCCGGCGCCGACCCCAACCCGCTCGGCGATCTGGCGTTGTTCCGCACCGGTAACGAGCGGCCCGAGTCCTTGCAACTGCAACTGCAGCAGGTGGCCGCTGGCCGCCATCTGTTCGAGCGCGGCGCCGGCAGCACCTGGTCGCCGGTCAGCGAGCGGATCAGCCTTGATCTGCGCCTGGTGGGCAGCGATCCGGCCAGCCAGACCTACATCGCCTCCCTGCCGGCCGGGATGCGGCTGCGCGCCGACGGCCTCGCCAGCACCGACCTGCGGGCCACCGCCCTGATCGAACTGCCCGATGCCCGCTCCCTGCTGGGCCTGGAGGCCGCGGCGGCGCTGGATCTCCACCACGGCTCGCTGACCAATGCCGCCGACCAGGGGCTGGTGCCCCTGCGCGATGTCGACATCAGCGCCAACGCCGCCGGCAGCCTCAGTCTGCAGCTTGAGCAGCTGCTTGATTTCCTGCTGGCTGGCAACCCGCTCGGCTCGACCGCCGACGCGATCGGCGATGCCGTCGACGCCGTGACCGAGGCCCTCGATGGGGCCCTTTGCGGTCTCGATGAAGGCGCCCTCACAGCCGCCAACTGGCTGGCGATGCTCACCGGACTGGCGGATCGGATCGAGGCGCTGCGGGATTCCCTGGTGGGCAATCTCGGCGGCGATCCGGTGATCAGCGCCGTGGCGGCAGCCCTGGGCTTCAGCTTTGACGACGTCGGCGACGGCTTCACCACCGTGGCCAACACGGTGCGCAGCTTCACCGATCGCATCCTGCCGCCGGATGAATGGGCGACCCGTTTCAACCAGGCGATGGATGCCGCCGGCCTCGGGGACATCACCCTCACCCTGGTGGAGCGAGCCACGCCCGATGCCTTCGCCGGCGAATGCCCCGAGCACGACCCGGCCGTGCGAACGCCGCTGCTCTATCTCTTCGAGCTGGATTTCGGCGACGGTCTCGACTGGAGCGCCGGCGGCGACGACCAGAGCCTCAGCGCCCTGCTGGCGGAACTGGCCGAGATCAACCTTCCCGCCGGCTTCGATATCAGCGCCGATTGGAGCATCGGCATCGATATCGATGCCCAGCTCGGCTTCGGCTTCGACCTCGACGCCCGCTCGGTGGGCGAGTTCTTCGTCATCGATACCGCCCCTGGCAGCAGCCCCTTCACCCTGCCGGCGGGGCTCGACCCCGGCGCCTTCGCCGAGCTCAACGCCAGCGGCACGGAGCTGTTCGCCCGGGCCTGGCTGGATGTCGCCGATCTCCAGGTCAACCTCGCCGGCCTGACGGCCCGCAGTGCACCAGGCGAATCCCTGCTGCAGGCGGGCATCGCCGCGGGGCTGGATCTACAGGTGCAGGGCGGCAACGGCACCAGCTACCTGCGCCCCGAGCTGGTCGACATCGGCCATGCCCTCGGCGGCGGCGTGCTGGGGGTGGCCAGCGGCTTCGATGCCGCTGTGGAGTTCAACCCCGAACTGCTGCTGGACCTCGCCGAACAGCTCGGTGATGCCGCCTTGGAAACCCTCGAACCGTTCCAAGAGGCCTACGAGGAGGGGGTTCAGTCGCTGGAAGATACAGGGGATCTGCTCAACTGCGGCAGCTTCGGGCTGCAGCAGGTGCTGTTCATCCTGGCCCAGCTGGAGCAAACGATCGACAACGTGCAGAACGCGATCGAAGCGGGCGTTGCCGATAACCCCTTGATGAAGACCTTCGCCCCGGAGCTGGGGGCGGACATCAAGCGCTTCACCGGTAGCTTCGACGTGGCCGAAAAAGCCCTGGCCGATCTGCGCGGCCTGGGCGAGCAGGTACTGCCCTGGAATCTGATCCCCAGGATCGATGCCGTGCTGCCGGAGGTGCTGAGCCTGGAGCTGCGCTCGAGGCCGATCTTCGATGCCTACTTCTGCGTTGCCGATTCATCCGGCAGCGGCGAAAAGCTGATCCGCCTTGATACCAGCGCCCGCTATAGCAACGCCTCGGCTGGTTCACTCAACTATAAACTCTCCGGCGACTTTGATCTTGAGGGGCAGGACCGCACCACCCATATTTTCCTTGGCAATAACGACGCCATCCTGCTGCCCGATGGCTACAAGAAGGTCGTTCCCGCCACCGCTTTCGCTACCCCGTTCACCATCCTGCAGCGGCTCGACGCCGCCAGCGGCCACGAGCACCTGATCATCCTGGAACGCCTCGACGGCAGCGCGGTCGCGGCAAGCCAGATCCGCAACGCCACCGATACTGCCGATCGCAGCTTCAGCGGGCCTGACCTGATTGCGCAGCTCGGTGCCTTTGAGCGGCTGGGTAGCACTGGGGCGGCGCGCCTGCAGGCACTCCGGGATTACCTCACCGATGTACGCGCCGATCCCAATCGCCTCGGTGAACATGCTCCCGATTACTACCGCTTCTACCTGAAGCTCAATGGTCTTTCGACCACGATTGATCTCGACTTCGACACCAGCCTCGGCGACATCCTCGAGCTGAGCGGTGGCTTCGATCTCAACCTGTTTGCCGAAGGTTCGATCGGCTTCGCCTTCGATGCCAACGCCCCCGATCTCGGCTCCAGCTTCCTGCTCGACACCGCCGCCGGCGTCAGCCAGAACCTCGGCTCCCGCCTGCCGGCCGACATGGCCCTGCTGCTCGACGGCACTTCCGGCGGTAGCCCCGAGCTGCTGGTGGGCGCCACCCTGCAGAGCACCCAGCCCCTGCGCGGTCGGCTCGGCTTCCTCGAACTCGAGGCCGCCAGCTCCGACACCAACATTCTCGGGGTGGGCTCTGCGGCCGAGGGGCTTACGCCCGCGCTGGCCGCCGCCGACGATCCCTTCCTCAGCGGCGCGCTGCTGCTCGGCATCGACCTCCAGGGTCCTGGAACGGGCCTGGTGCCCCTGGCGGACATCGGCCAGCTGGAGCTCGAGCCGCTGGCCAAGGTGGGCTTCGAGATCGATCCGACGATCACCGCCTCGCTGGGCGATGTGGTCAGCATCGATGGGGAGATGTTATTTGGTGGCTATGGCGAGCTGGGGTCTTCAGGTTTCAATTTCTCACTCACCCCCTTTGTTTTTCGTCCCGGCGATATCAAGCTCAATCTCGGTGAAGAGCTGGTGGCCGCCAGCGGCCCATTCGTCAAGATCGCCCAGTTCCTGAATGAGTATTTCCTCGATCCGCTCGAGCCCGTGGTGGATCTGCTCGAAACCGAGTTTTCGATCGCCGGACTGCAGCTGCTCGGTGATGGCAAGCTGCACAACCTGATTGATCTGAGCATCGACGGCAATCCGAATGGTGCCGTTACCCAGTGGGTCAACCTCTACCACGGCATCAATGATGTGGTGGATACGGTCGCCCGCCTCCAGGATTCGGACCAGATCAGCATTCCCGCCTGGCTATTTCTGCCCGACGAGCTGCACACGATCGTGGCCGGTCCCGCCTTTAGCGGGCCCAACCTCAATATCTTCCGCACCCAAACGATCGACGCCGAAACGCGATCTAGCGCGCCCAGCCCAGGCTCGCCCCAGGGCGTACTGCAGGACGCGGTCGATGTGCTGAGCGGCGCGATGGGCGATGGCGGCCCTGTTGGCCTGAATACGGCGGCCTTCAGTGCACCGGATATCGGCCAGACCGAAGTCTCCTTCCCCTTCCTCGATTTCGCCTACACCTCCTCGCGGCTGATCAACCTGCTGATGGGCACCGATCCCGCCAGCCGCTACGAGCTCGATCTGATCCGCCTGCAGATCCAGGGTTTCTCCACCAGCTGGGACTTCAACCAAAGCATCGGCCCGATCTACGCTCCGCCGCCAGTGAATCTGGAGGTGGGGGCCAGCATCACCCCCTACATCCGCCCCACCATCCTCGGCTACGACCTCACCGGCCTGGCGGGTCTGATCGAGACCGGCGAACTGATGGCCCTCGCCGATGGCTTCTACGTGCTCGATGACGAGCCCGGCAACATCGTCAACGGCAGTCAGTACCCCGGGGCCGGCGCCGAGATCCGCTTGGAGGTGAGCGGTGGCGTCAGCGTCGGCCTGCCGATCCTCAAGGTGCGCGGTGACGCCCACATCCGCGGCACCCTCGAGATCGAGCTCAACGACCCCAACGGCGACGGCCGGGTGCGCTTCCAGGAGCTGTTCGACAACTTCAGCTACAACCCGCTGGCGATCTTCGATGCCGCCATCCGCGTCGCCCTCTCCGCCTCGATCGGCGTCGAGGCAGGCATCGATCCCTTCTCGGTGTCGTTCACCATCTACGAAACACCGGAATTCGAGCTGTTCAGCGTAGAGATACCCGGTGGCGCCCCGCCGAAGCCCTACTACGCCTCCGCCCCGGATGCCGCCACGGTGCTGTTGCTGAACATCGGTCCGCGGGCCGAGGAACGCAACATCGATCCAAGCGATGGTCCCGAGACCATGACCCTGCGCATGCAGGGCCAGGACGTCGTGATCGAAGGCCCCGGCGGCCAGAGCGAGAGCTTCGCCGGCATCCAGAACGTCAAGGGTGATGCCGGTGAAGGCAACGATGCCATCGACGCCGCCCAGTTGAGCCGTGCCCTCGAGCTGCGCGGCAACAGCGGCGACGACAGCCTCGCTGGCGGCAGCGCCAACGACCAGATCAAGGGCGATGAAGGCAACGACCTGCTGCGGGGCAACGCTGGCGCCGACACACTCCAGGGCGGCCCGGGCCAGGACAGCCTTGAAGGCGGCGAGGGCAACGACCGGCTAGAAGGCCAGGACGGCGCCGATCTGCTGCGCGGTGATGCCGGCAACGACAGCCTGGTCGGCGCGGCCGGCGCCGACCGCTTAGAGGGCGGCGATGGCGATGACCACGCCGATGCTGGTCTTGGCGACGACAGCCTCCAGGGCGGAGCCGGCAACGACACCCTGCTCGGCGATCAGGGCGCCGACCTGCTGGAGGGCAACGACGGCAACGACAGGATCGAGGGCGGAGCCGGTGCCGACAGCCAGCGCGGCGGCGCCGGGGCCGACACCTTGCTCGGTGATGCCGGCATCGATCTGCTCGAGGGTGGAGCCGGTGACGACGTGCTGGTGGCGGGCTCCGCCGCCGCCGGTGGCAGCCTGCCACTGCAGGATTTTCGCAGCGGCAGCTCCGCTGCCGTGCTCGGCTTCGAGGCCGACACCCTCAAGGGCGGCGACGGCAACGATCTGCTGGTCGGCAATGCCGGCGCCAATCGCCTCGAGGGCGAGGCCGGTCAGGACACGGTCGCGGCCGGTGCCGGCATCGACACGGTGGAAGGCGGCGGCGGCGATGACCTGATCTACGGCGAGGCCGGTGCCGACCTGCTGCGCGGTGGCGCCGGCGACGACCGCATCCAGGGCGGCGACGACAACGACCGGATCGATGGCGAGGCCGGCAACGACCGACTGTTCGGCGACAAGGGTGCCGACCAGCTGGAGGGCGGCGATGGCGACGATCAGCTGCAGGGCGGTGCCGATGGCGATCTGCTACGCGGCGGCAGTGGCAACGACAGCATCGATGGCGACGACGCCAACGACACGCTCGAAGGCGGCAGCGGCGAAGACATTCTGATCGGCGATCTCGGCAACGATCTGCTGCTGGGCGGCAGCGGCGCCGACCAGCTGCGCGGTGATGCCGGCAACGATCGCCTCCAGGGCGAGGAGGGCAACGACCTGCTGGAGGGGGGCAGCGGCAGCGATCTGCTGGAAGGCGGGCTCGGCAACGACCTGCTGCGGGCTGGCAGCGAGGCCGACAGCTTGTTCGGTGGCAGCGGGGCCGACACCCTCCAGGGTGAGGATGGGGTGGATCTGCTCCGCGGCGAGACCGGCAACGATCAGCTCAGCGGTGGGGCGGGCCGCGACACGCTCGAGGGTGGCGCCGGCGAGGATCGACTCGAGGGTGGCAGCGACGAAGACCTGCTGATGGGCGGGGTCGACAACGACCAGCTGCAGGGCGGCGATGCCGCCGACTGGCTGTTCGGCGATGAGGGCGACGACCTGATCGAGGGCAACGCCGGCCATGACCGGGCGATCGGCGGGGCCGGGGCCGACGTGCTGCGGGGCGGCGCCGGCAACGACCAGCTGGAGGGCGGCAGCGCCAGCGATGAGCTCGATGGCAACGAGGGCGACGACGCCCTCTCCGGCTCCCAAGGAGCCGACGAGCTGTTCGGCGGCAGCGGCGACGACCTGCAGATCGGCGGCTCCGGCAAGGACCAGCTGGTGGGCGACGACGGCGACGACTGGCTATTCGGCGACCTCTACGACCTCGATGGGGCCGTCTCCGGCTTTGCCGCGCTGTTCACGCACCGCACCGGCCAGCCCACTGGCAACGGCGACTTCCGCAATGCCGAGACGTTCGTGCTGGCCGAGCTGTTTGGCGCTGGCCCGCTCGGCCTCTCCCTCCCCGGCAGCCCCGCTTCCGACCAACCCCCGGCCCTGCGTTGGCTGCAGGCGAAGCTCGATGTGGATCACTGGAGCGAGCTCACCGCCCAGCATTGGGAGCTGCTGCTGCTGCTCGACGCCGACCCCAGCGGCAGCCCCGACCTGGCCAGTCCGGTGAATGAGGACCGGCTGCAGGGCAAGGCCGGCGATGACTGGCTGTTCGGCGGCAGCGGCCCCGACCTGGCCGAAGGCGGCAGCGGCGCCGACCTGGTGCTCGGCGGCACGGGTAACGATGTGCTCTACGGCTACCAAGCCACGCTCAACCTGATTGAGCAGTTCACCGATGGCGACGACGCGCTCTACGGCGGCGATGGCAACGACGAGGCACGCGGCGGCATCGGCAACGACCTGCTCTCCGGCGGACGCGGCAACGACAAGCTTGTCGGCGACGATTCCGACGACCCGATCTTGATCACCCGGGCCCGGCCCGGCCAGAACTACGCCGGCCTCGATCTGCTGGCGGGCGGCACCGGCAACGACACCCTGTTCGGGGCCCTGGGCGCCGATGTGCTGTTCGCAGGGGAGGGGTTGGAAGGCGCTGAGCGCGGCGTCGACGCCGCCGATGGCTTCCGGCTCTTCGGCCCAGTTGGGCCAGTTGAAGGTCGTCCCACGGCGCAGGAGTTCCTGCTCTCGCTCAACAACACCCCCACCAATGGGCGCTCGCTCGGCTTCGACCGGCTGGTGGGCGGCATCGACAGCGACATCGTGGTGGGTCATCGCCTGCGGCCGGTGAGCGAGACGGATCTGTTCGCGTCGCTCGAAAGCTGGAAGAACCAGCCCTTGGGCGATCTCGACGGCGATGGCGTCAACGAGGGAACCGCAGCCGCCCTGATCGACGGCCTCAACAACGCTCCCACTGGCAATCTGAGCGATGCCAACGGCATCCAGCTCAGCGCTGCTGGAACGCGCGGCTTCGTGCTCAATCGCCGCAGCACCGATGGCGTGGTGGTGGAGCTGGCCCCCGGCGCCGGTACCGATCTGGTCTGGAACTTCTACGCCGGCTCCCACGATGGCACCCGCCGTCGCCTCGGCGACACCGAGACCGCGATCAACGGCGAGCTTTACACCCTCGATCTCAGCGTCAGCCAGGTGGAGCTGGTGGGGGGCGGCAGCGACATCCGCTACGACCTCGACATCAACCCGATCGAGACCGATGTGGTGTATCTCACCGCCGGCCTCAGTTTCGGTTCGATCGATCTGCAGTGGCGCAGCTGGACGATCGCCGATCTCACCAACCAGCTGGTGAGCGATCTGGGCACGGCCCAGGCGATCAACCTGCTGCGGCAGTACGTGGCCCGGTTCGAGACCAGCCTGCCGACCACGGCCCCGCTGGGAAGCGGCATCGCTGTGGCGCCGCTCGACTCGCTCGACTGGAGCTTCCGCAACAGCAGCGCCTTCAGCTCCGCCGAGGAAGCGCAATACAAAACGATTCTCGAGGATCCGCTCAACAGCAACGAGATCTGGATCGCCCTGAGCCAGATCTACGCCCCCAACCAGCTGTTCAACAGCAGCGTCGGGGTGATGTCGCTGATCGATCGCGACACCGATCAGGTGCTGGCCCGCTTCCTCAATGTCAGCGAAGACGCGATCGGCCGCCACAACATCGATGAGCAGAACGTGCCACCGGACCGGCTTGTTGCCGAACCCGGCAAGGCGGTGTTCTCGGCGAGCGAGCGCATCAGCGTGCCCGAGGGCCTGGCCCGCGATCCGAATGGCGCCACCGATCTGGCCGCCATCGAAGCCCAGATCCGCCGCATCACCGCGATCAGCGCCAGCGGCGATGCCACCGACAGCTGGAACAACTGGCGTGGGCTGGGGCTGCTCGGCACCCGCTTCGGCAGCAGCCGCTGGTTCGACCTCAACGGCAATCCCAACGACGGCCTCGAACTGCTGATCAGCTCCGGCGGCACGATCCAGGAGCGCATCGATCTGGCCCAGCCGATCTGGGGCAGCGATCTCGATGGCGACGGCCTGTTCGGCGCCAATGGCGTCTATGGCGCCGCCGCCCTGCAGATCCGCGATCCCAACGGCCTGCTGAGCGCCTATCAGAACGAGCTGGTGATCAGCGCCGCGGCGCCGCAGGCGGTAACCCTGACCAGCGCCTGGACGGTCAACGTGCCGAACCCGCTCGGCAGCCCGCCGCACCCCAGCCTCTCGTACACGGTCGCCGCCGGCACCTACCCCTGGCGCCACGATCTGATCTGGGTCGACCGCGACGCGGACGGACGCCTCACCCTGCCGCTCAGCAAGCGGACAACGGGGACCCTGGCCGGCCAGGAGCCGGCGGGCCCATTCGATTTCATCAGCTTCAGCGGCGCCCCGATGCCGGCCGGGGTCCAGCCCCAGCAGATCCATCTGCTGGGCACCGTCGGCGATGTGGTGGAGGCCGGCGGCTGGGATCTGGTCGAGCAGCTCTTCTACGCCGGCGAGCCCACCAGCGAGGCCTCCACCGGCCGGGTGGTGGCGAGCATCAACACCACGATCCCCGGCAGCGCCCTCTACCTCAACACCAGCCGCGCCCAGGACCTCGACGGCGACGGGGAGGCCCGCTTCGACGAGGCCGGCACCGGCTTCCGCGAGATCACCGTGCTCAGCCAGGGGGTGGCCTCGGCCTCGAGCCCGCAGGTGGTGGGCGGTGATCCCTCCCGCGATCGGCGCTACCCCGGTGGCCTCAAGGCGCAGCTCAATCCCAGCTTCACGCTCACCCCCACCGCCAACCGGCTCAGCCACCAGCTGCTCCAGGCCGGCTGGCGCTCCAGCGGCGCCGGAACCCTGGCCTTCGAGGCCTGGT
The DNA here is from genome assembly GCA_903858015.1 of uncultured cyanobacterium. Lineage (GTDB taxonomy): Bacteria > Cyanobacteriota > Cyanobacteriia > PCC-6307 > Cyanobiaceae > Cyanobium. Next base: position 24,197 of record CAIOGZ010000032.1, on the reverse strand, counting down.
CCTACAGCCTGCAGGCCGTGGCCGCGGATGATGGCCGCGTGGTCGACCTGAGCGGCACGCCGGGCCGCCCGCTGCCGCTGCAGATCCCCGCCCTCGCCGCCAGCTGGCACCAGGACAGCAGCCTGACGCCGGTGTGGAGCTTCCAGAACGCCAACAGCGAACCCGATCTGCTGCTCGGCAACTGGGTTTGGCTCGATCCGGGCAGCGCCGCCGGCCCGGTCAGCCCGACCGAGCTGGTGGCCACGGCGCCGGCCCTGCGCAGCCCCCAGCTGCCGGCCTCGCCCCTGCAGCCCGACTGGAGCTCGGTGCTGCTGGAGAGCAGCGGCTGGCCGATCAGCAGCAACGCGCCGCTGTGGGCCTTCGCCAGCCAGAACCGCGACGGCGGCATCGACAGCTTCTCCCGGCTCAGCACCGCCAACGGCGCCATCGATCCCTGGGAGGGAACCTCCCGGCAGTTCGCCCTCACCACGGCGATCACCCCCGGGCACTACGGCGACGTGATCGCCCTGCGGCCCAGCGATCTGGCCACCGCCCAGGGCACGATCCACGCCACCGGTGCGATCAATCGCCTTCAGGAGCTGCAGACGCCGGGCTTCGAGCAGCAGCGGGCCGCCGCCTACGGGGAACGGGTGCTGATGGCCGGGATCCGCTTCGACGGCCGCGGCGAGCTGCTGCTCAGCGACAGCCGCGGCCTGCAACTGGCGCGGCTGGAACTGCCGGACGTCCACGAGGTGGTGGAGCTGGGCTGGTACGCCAACGACCGTGCCTGGGCCCTGCTGCAGAACGGCAGCGAGGAACTGCAGCTGTGGACCGTCTCAGTGGCCGAATCCGATGGGACGCTCCGGCTCAGCACCGACCCGCGCAACGCCGACAAACTCAGCACCGACAAGTTCAGCTCCGAGCTGCTCAGCGCCGAGCTGCTCAGCGCCGAGCTTGTCGGCAGGCTGGCCTCCGGCAACGGCCTGCTCCGCCAGGCGGATCAGGCCCGGGTCCAGACCGTGGGGGATGGCCTGGTGGTCACCCTGCCCCTGGCTCCCCTGCTGGCAGAGGGCGACCCAGTCGTCCACCTCACCGCCGCAGCCAGCATCGGCATCGCCCCATTCCAGGCGGGCTTCAGCCAACCGCTCGGCGCTTTCCAGCAGGGTGCCCAGGTGGAGCTTGCCGATCGAAGCCGCGCCACGATCACCGGTCTCTCCAGCCTGGCGCTGCTGGGCAGCGATGGAATCCTCACAAGCCTCAGCCCCGATTTGAAGGTCGGCGAGGAGATCGAGGCTTCCAGCCTGGCCGCCAGCGGCAATGCCTTCTACTGGCTCACGCGTCGCTACGACGCCGAGCGCGATCTGAGCTATCAGTCGATCTGGCGCTGCCTTGACGGCCGCAGCGAACGCCTGTTGGATCTGCCCGCCGCCCAGCGGGTGCATCCTTCGGAAACCCCGGCATGGCTGAAGCCCGCCGGAACCCAGGGCGATCTGGTCCTGGTGGATGGCGATCTGGGGCGGGCTGGAGCGCTGCAGCTGATCCGCCTGCCACGCGAAGTCGGGAAGCCCGCCACGCTGCTCGCCAGCCTGTTGGAACCGGCCGCGGCCGGCGGCACGCTCAACCTGGCCGACCTGGTGGCCTCGAGCGATCCGGCCGGGCAGATCAGGCTGCTGATCCAAGCCGCGCCAACCTCCGGTGCGGCAGCCGTGCTGCAGCTGGGGCGCTTCCGCCCCGACGGAAGCGTTGCGATCGAGCCCCTGGAGCGCTCCAGCCTTGAGCCGATCGGCTACGGCTCCCTGCGATCGGCCGTGCAGCCGCTCGCCGATGGCGGCTTCCTGGTGCTCGATGCTGCCGGCGGCATCGGCTACGAGGCCACCCGGTTAGTGCAGCTCAACGGCGACGGCAAGGTGGTCGGGAGCTATGCGCCCGGTGCCGAGATTTGGGGCTATCAGGGGCTGGCGGGCCTGGCGATCACCCCCTTCGCCAAGGGCGTGGCCTTCATCGATCGGGCCGCCGATGCCGATCGGCTCGTGATCCTTGATGCTGCCGGTTTCCGGCCGATCGCACTCAACGACAGCCTGCCCCAGCGAGCGGGCCTCAGCAGCCTCCAACTTCAGGCGCTCGACCACCAGCTGGTGGTGATGGCCACTGGCTACGACTACGCCAGCGCCAGCATCCAGCAACGCCTCTGGCGCCTGGACGAGGGCGATGCCAGCAGCAAGGAGCTGGCACCACTGAAGTTCAGCGGAACCCTGCCGGGCAACGCCTACAGCGCCGATTTCGATGGCACGGTCTCCCTGGCCGATGATGCTGAGCGCGGCCTGCTGCTGCTGGCCAATCCCTTTTCTCAGCAGGCGGTTGGACCACGGCTGCTGCACTGGGCCAAGGGCAGCGACACCGCTGCGGACGTACGTCTGCCCGACACCCTCAAGGATCGCGGCCTGACCCTGGTGGATCTGGGCGACCGGGTGAAGCTGCAGGCCGTGGCGAATGCCCCGGCCGGCGGCGAGCTGCGGCTCTACGGCCTGGAGCTTGCCAAGGCCGGCAGTTTCAGCCCGCCTGCCTGGCTGCAGCAGCTCGATGCCACGCTGCGGACCGACCTCAGCGGCCAGCTCAAGGCCGGTGAGCTGGCCAGCCTCAGCCTGCTGCTCAGGCCGGGCAGCCTGGTCGATACACCCAGTGTTGAGCTGCTGGATAGCGAGCTACTGGATAGGGAGCAGCCGGGCGCCAGCCCCAGCGAGCCGCTGCTCGGCTGGCAAACCAGCGCCGGCCGCCTCTGGCAGGTGCGCCTGCTGCAGGAGCCCGACCCCGGGATCCCGACGCTGCTGCGTCCCGTGGGCCTCGCCCTCACCCCATTCCCGACCGGCAGCACGGCGCCGGGCCAGACGGTGCAGCTGCGCTTCGCCCCGGGATCAAGCCTCGCCAGCGTCGGAGGCGTGGCGATCACCGCCGACGGACTGCTGATCGCGGGGCTTGAGCCCGATCGCTCCGGCTACTACGGCGCCCCCTCCCAGCTCCAGGTGCAGTGGCTGCCGCTCAGCCCCACCGAGCTCGCCGCCGCGGCCGGGGGGCCGGCCCTGCAGATCAGCGCCGGCCGGACGCTGCGGGTTCCGATCCTCGGCGGCGGTTATGCGGCCGTCGCGGCTGGGCTCGCGGACGCGCCCACGGCCCTCGGCAGCGAGGGGGTCAGCAGCAGCATCGCCACCAACATCGCCCTGGGCCAGGGCGTGTCGATCGAGGGGCTGCTGCTGCCCCCGGCCGGGGGCAGCGCCACTGGCTTCACCCTGTTCGGACAGCGCCGCGGCTACCAGGAGAACTACGGCAGCGCCACTGGCGGCAACCTCTGGACCCTGGCGCTCCCCGGCCTCGATGAGCTGGAGCTGTGGCACGCCAGCGGCCAGACCGCCGCGCGGGCCGAGCAGCTGGGCCATGCCGTCGTCGCGGTGGCGGGCCTCACCCCGCGCGACGTCAGCCTCAGCGGCTCGGGTGTGGTGGTGGCGGTGGGCGCCAACGGCCAGGCCGGCGGCGCCGGAAGCTCCTGGCTATACAGCAGCGAGGCCGCCGAAGGCTTCGTCTCCCGCGGCTCGGCCGACGCCGATCCCTGGGGCGCCGTGCGCGCCACGCTGCTGCAGACCCCGGCGGGCATGCAGGCCCGCGGCCTGCAGCTGATCGTGCCCGATCCGGCCGATCCCGATCGCTTCGAGGTGATCGGCGAGCTGTACGCCGCCGGCGCCGCCCCCGTGCTGGCGGTCTGGTCAACCCAGAGCGGCATCGCCGCATCGGACTCAAGTTCGGGCTCGCCCGCTCCCCTGCCCCTGCGCGAGCTGATCCAGCGCGACCCGCTCGGGAGCGGCCTGGTGCGAACCGAGACCAGCGCCGACAGCCTCACGCCTGCCCTGCTGCGCAGCCTGGAATCCCCCGAGTTGCTCACCGCCGGCGTTGGCCTGATGGTGCTGCGCGATCGCGGTGGCGATCGCCTCCAGCGCCTTGTCGTCGACGGGGTGGAGTGGATCGTGCCGCAGGCCTACGGCACATTGCTGCAGATCAGCCGGGATGGCCAGGCGATCAGCCGCCGCCCCGACGGGGCGCTGGAGCTACTGCGCTTCGAGGCTTCGGCGCCGTTTGTCGGCTCCGGCGGCAGCCTCCACCGGCTGGCCGCCCCTAGCCCCTCGCCGCTCACCCTCTCAGCCGCCTGGATTCGCCAGCGCCACGCCCTCAGCGACCTCGGCGACGGCGAGCCCGTGCTGGCGGCCCAGCTGCAGCTGGTGCCGGCCGAGGCCAGCCCAGGCACGCCCGTGACCCGCCTCGATCTGCTCACCGGGCCGCCCGAGGCCCGTCAGCTGGTGCAGCTGGATGTGAGCGATCCCGACCGCCTTCCCCTGGCCAGCGCTGAAACGGTGGTGATCCGCCGCATCGCCGCCGGCGACCGGGATCGAAATGGCAGCGAGGAATCCCTGCTGTTGCAGGGGGTGATCGAGCGGCCCGATCCGCTGATCGCCGGTGCCGTTCAGGAGCGTCCCCTGCTGCTGCTGCGCAGCGGGGCCAGCGGCGATGCCGTCCCCGGCAGCTACCGCTTCGATCTCGACCTCAGCGTGAGCCTGGAGGGTCTGACCACCAGCCGCGGCAGCACCGTGCAGCGGGGCGCCAGCCTGGCCGAGGCCAGTGCCCTGTGGGTGAGCTTCGATCCGCTCAGCGGTTTCCATGGGGCCACCGCCCCATCCGCCACCGCCCCGCTGGCGATCCTGCTCGCCGGCAACAGCAGCGACAGTCCCAGCCCCCGCCAGGCTGAGCCGCTGCTGGCGTTGCTGCAGGAGGATGGCGCCGCGCTGGGCGGCTGGCGCGGCATCACGCCGCTGATCTGGCGCGACGCCGACGACGATGGCCTGATCGTCAACGACGAGCTGCGGCCCTTCGGCGTCTACGCCGGCGATCTGCATGTCTTCGATGCCAATGACGACGGCAAGGGCGATCTGGCCACGATCGGCTTCGGCACGGCCAGCCGCCGCGCCGCCGATGGCAACACGCTCGCCATTCCCCAGACCCAGCTCTTCCTGTTCCACAGCACGCGCGCCGATGGCACGCCGATCCTCGAGGCCACCGATCTGGATCTCTATGGCCTTGCCCATGGCACGATCAGCAGTGGCGACATCGATGGCGATGGCGATCTGGATCTCCTGCTGAATGGTGAAGACTTCTTTGCCCTCCCCAACAGTGAGAACAACCTCACCGATTCAGCCCAAGCCGGCGGTAATCCCGTCACATTGGTCTATCGCAACCTGCTCAAAGAGAACACCGCGGCGGGCCTCAAGCCGGCGGAACGTCTCGCCTTCGAGAATGCCCTGTTCAAGGTCAACGACAACGATCAGCGCTGGGCCAACTTCGATTACGGCTTCGACGCCTCCGAACTCGACGCGATCCTGCCGGATCTGAGCTTCAGCTCCAGCAGCAGCGCCCTGGTCGCCAGCGGCCTGCAGCTAGGCGCGCTGGTCAGCGCGCCGTACAGCGGCCAGGCGGCGCTGCTGGCCGCCAGCAACATCAACGCCGTCGTGGCCGACACCAGCCTCAACAGCCAGCTGCGGGCGCTCTACGGCACCCTCCGCAGCAACCCCAACAGCTTCGGCAGTGGCCTCAGCAGCCGCGCCGATGGCTTCGCGGCCCTGGTCAGCGGCCAGCTGCCGGGGCTGGCGGCGATCCTCAATCGCCCCGAGATCCAGGCCGCCCTCGCCCAGCTCAACCTCTCGAGCAGCGGACAGCTGCTGCTCCGGCATGCCGGCCAGGCGGGTGTGCTGAGCAGGCTGGAGTTCGGCCTCGATCCGCAGGATGGCGACAGCCTCAAGGGCGACTGGGTTGGCCAGAGCTTCCAGTTCAATCCGAGCACCAGTTATTTCACCCTCACGCTTGCGCCCCGCTCGACCAGCGGCGCTGCCAGCGCGCCGGAGGTGGTGCTCGGCGTGTTTGAAGCCAGCCGGGTGGATGTTCAAGTTGATCTTTCCGCCTCGACCAGCTCGGTTGCACCCCTGCCCAGCGGCGATGGGCAACTACTGCGCGCCGCCGCCAGCCCCAACTTCACCGATCAGCGGCAGTTCCTGCAGGCCAATCTCCGCTATATCGGCCTCTCCTCCCCGAACGGCAGCAGCGATTTCAGCCGCACCGATGCCCTGGCGGCCCTGCAAACAGCCCTCCGCCAGGACCTGCAGGCCCTTGGCAACGAACTCGAGGCCAGCGCGATCAGTTCCGGCACCTTCCTGAGCGCCGCCCCGGCGGGTCAGCGCTACTACCCCTTCGATCTGCTCACCCTCAGCCCCCGCCAGGGGCAGGGCTCGCTCGCCGGCCTCTACGAGCTGGAGCTCCACGCCACCGACCACCGCCGCGCCGGCCAGGACAACCTGCTGCCCTACACCCAGCCCGACACCACCCTGCATCTCGGCACGGTGAGCGCCGGCAGCGGTGTGCCGCTGACGGTGAGCGCCTTCAAGCAGCAGCTGGCGCAAGGCACCCTGCAGGCGATGAAGCGCATCTTCGCCGAGCCCCAATACACCCAGACCGCCAACGAAGCGGCCCTGCTGACCTCCGATCCCACCGCCTTCAACCAGCTGGACCCCAGTGGTCCCACGAGCTGGACGCCACCCGGCAGCTCCTACGCCATCGACTCCGCCGATCTACCGGCCCTGGCCTCGGCCTATGTCGCCGCCCGCGCCCTCAACCCAGCGGCCAGCCTGCAGGCTGTGATTCCCGCCTTCAGCGAGAGTCAAAGGCGGCAGGAGATCAGCAATTACGACCTGCTGGCGGTGCTGAACGGCACCCCGGTGCAGGACGTGTTCCGGATCGGCGACGCCCAACAGAACCTCTACGGCACCCCGTTGAGCAGCGGCGCCAGCGGCACGATCGTGGTGATCGATCACTTCAATCCCTTCCTGGATACGGTCGAGCTGTACCTGCCGGAGGATGCCAGCTTCGTCTGGGATCAAATCCTTTATCGCAAGGACCCCGAATCCCCCAGCTCCGCCTCGGGTGGCTTCAGGGATCGGGTGCTGGCCAGCGACGAAGGCGGCAACGAACGGGCGGCAGAGCGCTTCTTGAGCCAGCCGATCCTCGACAGCTACGGGCGGGAGGTCACCTACAGCTATGTCCTGCAGGAATACCGCCCCACCGACTACAGCAACCCCACCGTCAATCTCGCCTTGCGCGGTGCAGTGCTGCGCATCAACGCCATCATCGACGGCGTGCGTTCAGCGGAGACCCTGATCTTCTTCGATGACATCGATCAGGATCTGCTCCAGTTCCAGACCAGCTTCAACGAGGGGCGCATCCGCTTCGCCTCCGCCGACGATCAGGCCCGCCGCCAGCTGCGCTTCATCGTCTCCAGCAACGGCAGCGACGGCGCCGATCTGCTCGATCAGGACGACGCTTACCGGATCCCCTTCCGCCGCTCCCTGCTCGGCGACTGGCTGGAGGATGCCTTCGCGGGGCTGCCGGACTTCTTCGGCGTACTCAGCGGTGGCGACGGCAACGACGTCCTGCGCGGCAGCACCGCCGCCGCGGCGGTGCCGGTGGTCTACCTCGACGGTGGCCTCGGCAACGATGTGCTCTACGGCAGCGATGTCGACGGCTATTACGACATCCTGCTCGGCCAGGAGGGCGACGATGTCATCGTCGGCCTGCGGGGCCCGAACCGCCTGGAGGGCGGCAGCGGCAACGACCTGCTGCGCGGCGGCTTCAACAACGATCGGCTGCTGGGCGGCAGCGGCAGCGATCTGCTGATCGGCGGCGAGGGCTTCGATCGGGTCAGCCATGCTGATGATCCGGGCGCGGCTGAGGTGAACCTCAGCTGGCGCGAACAGCCGGTGCTGGTGCTCCCCGGCAGTGGCGACGCCCTGCAGCTGGCTCCAGACACCCTGCTGAAGGATCTGCCCGCCGCGCTGCTGGCCGTGCTCACCCCGCTGGCGAGCCGCGGTTACCGCCGCTTCGATCCCCTCACCAGCCTGACCGAACTGCTCGCTGAGCTCAGCGAGGGTGAGGCGGCGCTGCTGCCCGAGCTGGCGGAGATCACCGCCACCAATCCGGTGCTCTGGATTCCCACCGATCCCGATGCCCCATTGGTGCGGCTAGATCGCGATGGATTGCTGCGCGATGTGGGGCCGGAGGTGCGCGCCAGCATCGAAACCGCCCTGCTGCGCAAGGGCATCAGCCCGCGTTCCAGCCTCACGCTGGTCGAGGCGGCGCAGCTGGCGGCCTCCAGCCAGCTGCTCGATCTGGGTCGGCTCAAGGTGATAGCCAGCTCCGTGTCCGCCTACGCCAGCAGGGATGGCTGGAACGACAGCGACCGCCTCGAGACGGCCGTGCTGGATCTGCCCGGCAGCAGCGTCTCGGAGGCAGCGCTGGCCCGCGACGCTGCCCGTCTGCTGGCGGTGTCCAGCAACAGCTTGCGGGATCTGGCCCTGCAGCTGCAGCAGGAATGGCAGGCCCGCCAGCAGGACATCGCCCTTGGCCGCGACCCCGTTCGCGGCACCCCGGTGGCGGATGGCCGCCGGGCCCAGCTGCTGACCAGTTTCACAGCGGCCAGCAGCGACGCCCTGATCGAAGCCGGCCGCAGTGGTGACCTGCTGGTGTGGTTGAACGCCTTCGCCCGGGCGATCGCCACCGAGCAGCCCACCGACCTGAGCAGCCGGGCCGTGGCCGAGGCGCTCACCGGCGTGCTGTCGCAGATCGAAAACATCGAAGGCTCCGCCTTCAACGACCTCCTGATCGGTGACAACCAGCACAACACGATCGAGGGGGGCAGCGGCCACGACGTGCTCATCGGCGACCGCGGCAACGACTACCTCGATGCTGGCAGCGGCCACGATCAGCTCTATGGCGGCGAGGGCAACGATCAGCTCGAAGGCGGCGGCGGCCGCGATCTGCTGGTGGGAGGCGCCGGCGATGACCGCTACAGCCTCCGCACGCCCCTGCTCACGCTGGAGCAGGCGTTCCGCAGCCTCGGCGGGGATCCGAGCTCGCTGCGGCCGGTGGAGATCGATGGCGACGTGATCAGTTGGGAAAAGTTCCGCCTCTGGGCCGATCCACGCCGCTGGCGCGGTGAGGTGCAGTGGCAGCAGTACGAACGGCTCGGCTTCACGCCCGACCAGCTGCTCTACCGCCGCGCCGCGGCCGACGACAGCGTGGGCTGGCTGCGGATGACGGCCGGCGGCACGGTGATCCGCGATCAGGGTGGCCCGATCGGCGCTGAGGATGAACTAACCCTGGAGCTGCCCCATCTGCTCAGCCTTGATGGCGTGCAGGAGGGCAGCATCGGTTTTGGGCGCGGCAACGGCAGCGGCCGCAGCGGCAACAACGACCTGATCATCGACCTTGATGCCGATGGGGTAGTCAATCCGGGCCGCGATCTGACGATCGAGAACTATTTCGAAGCTGATGGCAGCGGCTCCGGCGCGATCAGCGCCATCCGCCAGTACGGCCTAATCGGCGACTACTACTTCGGCGCTGACTTCCAGCAGCGCTTCCTGCGGCGCGTCGATGCCGGCATCGATTTCGACTGGGGCTACCTGCTGCCCAGCGGCAGCGATCGCGACACGGCCAGCGGTCTACCGAAGAGCTGGGATGGGGCGCTGTCGGCCCGCTGGCGCGGCCAGCTGCAGCCGGCCGAGGAGGGTTACTACCGCTTCCGGGTCAGCGCCGACGCCGACCGGAGCGATGCCTGGGAGCTGTTCATCGATGGCGAGAAGATCGACAGCGACGCCGAACAGCTCCGCCTGCGCGCCGACCGCGCCGTGGATCTGGAACTGCGCTGGCGGGATCCGGCGGTGAACGGCAGCTCCGGCGACCATGCCGTGAAGCTCGAATGGAGCCTCAATGGCGGCGCCTTCGCAACGATCGGCACCGAGGCCCTGCGCACCGGTGTCACGATCACCTCGCTGGACGTGCTGGGCAGCACCGATCTGCTGGTGCCCCAGCTCAACCGCGGGCTGTTCAGCGCTGAGACCCGCGACTGGGAGGGCGGCGTTGCCTGGGGCGACGTCGACAACGACACCGACCTCGATCTGCTGCACTGGGGTTTCGACAGCCTCGGCCACGGCGAAGCCCAGATCCTGATCAACGACATCGACGCCGCCGGTGGGCGTGTGTTCACCGCCAGCTTCGATCTGCCCGGCTTCGATCAGATCCACCAGGCCGCATGGGGCGACTGGAACCGCGATGGTTGGATCGATCTGCTGGTCAGCGGCCAGCGCACCGGCGATGACTTCGTGCGCCGCAACAGGGTGGAGGTGCTCCAGAACGACGGCGGCATCGGCTTCCGCGTCGTCACCCCGGCCGCCTGGGCCGCCGCCCTCAGCAGCTGGGAGAACGACCCCGCGGCGATCCTGCGCGGCGCCTGGGGCGACCTTGACGCCGACGGGCTGGCGGATGTGGCCGTCTCGAGCAGCGGCCGGGACACGCTGCTGGTGATCCCCGGCAACGGCCAGGCCCCCTTCCCGCAGGACCTGCTCGCCGGCATGGGCGGCGCTCGGCTGCAGTTCGGCTACTACGACACCGAGCAGGGTGAGCACAACAGCGGCGATCGCGATTCGCTCGATCCCTCCGCCCGCCTGGCCAGCGGCATGGATATCGCGGTGAACCGCAGCTGGCAGGGCCTCGATTACGAACAGGAGTCGTTCCAGCAGGCGGTGAGCTTCTGGCGCTCCGACAGCACCCTGTTCGATGTGCCCCAGGACCTGGTGGTGCTCGATCGCTTCCTGGCTGGTTTGGAGGATCAGCTGCCGGGCGGCGCTGCCCTCCCGGCAGCCCAACGGATCAACCAGCGGCTCGATCTGCGCACCCTGGTGGAACTGGAGCTGGGCCGTGGCAACTTCGAGGCCTCCTATGCCCTCTTCCGTCTGCCGCGCAGTCTGTTCAGCGGCAGCGCCTTCAACCCCAGCGCCGGCATCGTCGAGACGGCGCCCGCCAACCAGGGCGCCGCGGTTGCCCTGGCCCGCCAGGGCGCAGGTTCGGCGCTGGATGCCTTCCTGCTGGAGCACCAGGACCAGTGGCAGCTGCTGGGCAACGGCGCCTTCAACCAGACACCGCTCACCTTCCGCCATGATCCGGCCTACGTTTATTTCCTCGGCATCGATGATTCGCTGATCGCGGTGCGTGGCAACCCCCGCAGCGACATCCTCAACGCCGACTTCGACCTCAACGAGCTCACCGGCCCCAATCCCAGCGGGCCGATCGTGCACGACCGACCCCTGGTGACGGCGAGCGGAGCCGACACGGACCTGCTCAGCGCCGGTCGTCGCTTCCTGGCCGAACTGTTCCATCTCAGCACCGGCGTGGATGCGGCCGGCAACGCGGTCAGCGGCGTGCTGGCAAGCGACAGCCTCCAGCCCTGGCTGAATCAATTCAGTAGCAGCCTCAGCAGTCCGGTGCGGCTGATCAATAACAGCAACGCCACCACGGTCGATGCCTCCCTGGTTCGCGGTCGGACCTCCTCGCTGCTGCTGGACCTCGATCCCTCCTTCTATGCGCTCCTCTCGGCGGCCAGCAGCCCCGCCACGGCAGCGGTGGCGACGCGGCTGGCGAGCACGGCTGCGGAGCCGGCCGCTTCGCTGGCGGTTCAGCCCGCTGCCGAGGCGCTGCAGAGCATCGCCCTGCCGATCAACTACTTCCCGGCCCAGCAGCTCCAACTCGATCTGCTGGCCAACGTGGTGGATCAGCAGCTGCTGCAGCTGCTGGCCAGCAACCCCACCGGCACGGAGGTGGTGGAGAGCTTCAGCAGCGGCCTGCCGACCGCTTCAGCCTCGACAGGAATTAGCCAAACCAGCAGCAGCGAGAGGGTCAGCACCAATGCGCTGATCTGGGATGTGCAGGCTGCCACAACGAAGGATTTAGGGGTGAGCTCTTACCAAGATGTCGCCAAATCAACCACGGTTGGCCTCTCGTACATCACTTCAGATCAAAAGGTCAGCATCATCTCACCCACGGTGGGACTGACTGGTGGGGGTGTCGGGGCATTCAGCGAGTTCCCCAGGCTGGAACAGGAGAAGGAATCGCAGGGGCAGAGTGCCTCGGAGGTCTATGCCGCCTATTGGCTGCCCGCCACTGATAGCAAAGGCGGTTCCAATTTCAGCTGGCTGGATCAATTCGAAGCAACGTTCAACGATGCCAGCATCAAATCCACAAGCGTGGATCCACTGGCCAGCATGGTCACGATCGCCCTGCCCGAGCCGACGGATATCGCCAGCGTCAATCTCGAGCTGGCCTATGTCTCGAACCTCCTGAAGGGCATGGCGGAAGCTCAGCGCGACCTGGCGGGGCACCTCTTCCGCGTTAATCAGTACACCCGGAGTGGGGATCAGAAAGCACTGGATACCACCAAGCTCTACCTGGCCGAGGAGTGGTCTCAATCGGCCTTCAATCTGGTCGATTCGCGGGTGGTGTGGCTGGAGGGTGATCAGGTCTACGCCGATCCCTACGCCGGCGCTGTTGATGCCATCAGCTTCACGCCCTATTACGTCACGGGTGGCAAGTTTGGCTTCCCGCTGGTCAACGGCCTTTCGGGGGTGGGTCTGCAGCTGTCGATCGATGAACTCTCGACGGTCCGATCCGAACTGACGACCAACTCCTATGAGCTCGCCTACAAGACCTACCGGCTGCCGGGCTCCGATCTTGAGATCTCCGCCTACCAGGGTGCCCAGGTCAATGGCAGCGCTGTGGGTCAGGCGCTGCTGGGCATCCGGGCTGGCGCGCTCGAGCTCTCGCTCGCCGGTCTGCCGGTGCTGCCGTTACCCCTGCTCAGCCTGTCCAAGGGAAGCGGCGACGCCTTCAATCTCAAGGGAATCACGTTCGCAGCCAGCAGCCGCGGCTCCTTCATCGCCACGGTCACTTACTACAACGGCAGCACCGCCACGATCCCGCTGCAGTTCAACGGTACGGCCAACACGGCCACCCAGCTCAGCCAGGCGCTGATCACCGCGCTGGCGGGCCCGGTGCGGACGATCGACTTCAGGGCCGCCAGCAGCAGCGGCAGCCTCAACCACAAACTCGACATCCTCGATCTCCGGCTGGCCACCGGCCTGGGCAGTGCCCCCGTCAACATCCGCCGCGATCTCAGCAACGCCACCATCAACAACCTGGGGCCGATCCCAAGCGCGGCGCGGCTGCATCTCGACACGGCGGTGCTCAAGGGCCTCAGCGCCGATCGCGTCGCCCTCGAGCAGTTGGTGCTGCTGTTGGCTGGCGCCAGCAGCAGCAGCAGCAGCAGCGCCAGCGCGGCGCTGTTCTCCACCAAGGGCAGCCTCGTTGATCTCGGCGGCCGCTCCTTCGCCGAGCTGATCGCCCTGGGCCGTTCCGATCGGCTCGACGGCGCCGTGGTGCAGGCTCCCGCCTTCTCCGCCGAGGAACTCGCCGACCTGCTCCGCCGCGATCTGATCCTGCGGCCGACCACGATCGGCCTCACCGATGACATCCACAGCCTCAACGGTTCGGTGCAGGTGCTGCTGAAGCCGCTGGAATCGCCGCTGGAGGTGCTGCGCAACACCGCCGCCCTCGAACCAATCAGCCGAGCGGCGGCGCTGGAGCTGGCCGAGGGTTCCCTCTTCCCCGATGCCACCCTGGCCGCCTTCGGCGACGTCGACCTCGGCGGTCCGCTCACCGATCTCTACCTGGGCGGTGGCCGCGCCGGGATGGTGGCCTACGACCCGGTGTTCGCCCTGCCGGGCACGCCTGAAGCGGCCCGCAGCAGCCTGCCCTCCCTGGCGATGGTGACGCTGCACGACGCCATTCATCCGCTCTCTGAGCAGGATCTGCAGCGCGCCACCCTCGCCGACCCGGCGCCGGGCCGTAGCCATCCGCTGCTGCCCGCTCCGGTGGGAGTGAGCGGGCTCGATAACGGCAACACCATCGTGTTCCGCGAGTTCAGCCTGGCCGAGCTGATCGGCACGCCGATCGCCGGCCGCACTTACCAGATCCAGGCCATCTCCAGCTTCAGCGCCCGGTTCGGCGCCACCGCCACCCCGCTGGCCCTGCGGCTGCAGATCCTGGGCAGCGCCAATCAGCTGATCGATCGCCTCCAGGACAGCGACAACGAGCTCGCCGCTGGCGAGGGCAGCGATGCCGATCTGCTCAGCTTCACCTGGGGCGAAAAGCTGGCCAACGCCCGGCTGCGGGTGACGCCGGCGATCAACTTTGCCGATGCCACCAGCCTCGCCTCCGCCCAGGCGGTGCTCGGCAGCAGCGCCTTCCGCCTCCAGGTGGGCATCCTCGACATCCCGGCCCTGGAGGAGGGCTCAGCCACGTGGGCGGATATCGACAACGACGGCGACGTCGACCTGCTGCTCAGCGGCCGCGACGCCGCCACCGACCTGCTCACCACCCAGCTGCTGCGCAATCCCCTGGTGGGTGGCGGCAGCGGCTTCGAGCGCCTCTCGATCGCCCTGCCGGGTCTGCAACGCGCCGTGGCCAGCTGGGGCGACATCGATCTCGATGGCGATCTCGATCTGGCGGTGAGCGGTGTGCAGGGCAGCGCCGAGCTGCCCTACCTGCAGGTCTTCCGCAACACCACCAGCCAACGCCTCAGCGAGCCCACTCCGGGCGAACCGCCCTTCGCCGGCATCCTTAACCGCCGCCCCGATCGGCCCGACGCGATCGAGGCGGTCTGGAACGGTGATCAGAACGCCGTGCAGCTGGGCTGGAGCTTCAGCCACCTGCGCAACGACGACGCGCCCTACACCTACAACCTGGGGGTGGGTCGGGCTCCCCGCAGCGGCGAGGACCGGGTCGCCCCGGGTGCCGGCCTGGTGTTCGACCAGATCGCACCCCTCGCCGATCCGCTCAGCGGCGAACGGCGGCTGGCCGACGCGGGCAACCAGGGCTTCCACAACCGCGGCCTGTTCAGCGCCGGCCTGCCCGGTGAGACCTACGACTGGTCGGTGCAGGCGATCGACAAGGGCTTCCGCGGCTCGCTCTGGGTGGATGGCGCCGACTTCACGATTCAGCCCCTGCAGCCCCAGTTGCTGTCGGCCACCAGTCCGGTGCTGGTGGGCCGACCGCTCCACGACACCCCCCAACCCCTCGCCATCCGCCGCCTCGCCACCGGCAGCATCGGCGGCACGCCGATCGCAGTGCGGATCGCCGCCGACGGCCGGGGCATCGTGGTGGACAAACTCAGCTCGCCGGCGGCCCCCATCACCGTGGGCAGCCTCGGCCTGGCGGCGCTGGGCCTGAACGATCCGCCGGCGGGCGAGCTCGGCCCGATCCGCGACGTGGTGCTCAGCGGCGGCAGCAATCCCCGCGCCTTCCTGGCCACCGATGCCGGCCTGCGGGTGCTCTCCCTGGCCGACCCCTCCAGCCCCCAGCTGGCCGCAGCGGCGCTGAACGGACTCCCGATCCGGGATCTGGCCATCGATGGCGATCTGCTGGTGCGCCAGCTTGGGGACGGCCGTCTCGGCATCTCCTCCCTGCTGACGCCGGCAACCTGGAGCGTGATGCCCCTGCCTGCCGCCACCGGCGCGATCCGCAGCTTCGCGGTGAGCGATGGTCTCCTGGCGGTGGTGAGCCAGCCCGAGGCCGCCACGCCCCGCGTCTCCCTGTTCAGTCTCAATGGCGGCGTGCCGCAGCTGCTGGCCAGCGGCGCCACCGATGGTGATCCCGCCCTGTTCCGCGGGGCCCTGAGCACCAGTTCCACCGACGCCGCCGACATCGGCCTGGCCCTGGCGCACCGCAACGGCAACAGCGCCGAGCCGTTGCAGCTGCACCTCAGCGACCGGAGCGGCAGCAGCTTCCGCGTCGTCGAGGTGGCCGACCCCGTGGCGGCCACCCTGCCCTCCCGCCAGATCAGCGTGCCGGATCTGGGCCGCGGTCTCAGCGTGGCTGAAGGCGTGGCCCTGCTCGGCGCCAGCGAGGATCGCCTGGCGGTGATCCAGCTGCCCAGCGGCACGGCCGACCCGATCGTGAACAAGGGCAGCGTTGCGCTGATCGAGACGACCACGCCCTCGGAGCGGCTGGCCGTGCTGGCGGATCGGCCCCCAAGCAGCACCCTGAACCTGACGCTGAAGGCCGGCCAGCTGCTGGTCGACAGCCCCCTGGGCAGCGGCAGTTTGGATCTGGCCGTCGCCCTGGCCGGCGAGGCCCTGCTGCAGCCCGCCGCCGCCGTGGTCACGGCGGTGTCGATCGATCTCGACAGCGACGGCCTACGCGACCACCTCGTCTACGACCCCAGCAGCCGCCGGCTGCTGGTGGATCAGGGCTCCGGCACCGATGGCCGCGAGCTGCGCCCCTTCCTCGGCCCCACCGGAGCCCTGCTGCCCGAGCTGCCCACCTTCCTGGCCACCCTGCCGGTGGGCGCCACCCGCACGACGCTGCAGGTGGTGGACCGCAGCTTCCTCGCTGACAGCGCCGAGGGGCAGTGGACCCTTGCGGTGGATCTCGATGGACCCGGCAACGCCGCGGCCTCCACGGTGCGGGCCAGCTTCCGCAGCGGCGATCCCCTCGGCGACACCCTCGATCTGGCCGGCGACCTCCTGACGCGCCAGCGCTATCGGCTGGTGGGCGTGCCCGCGGATGTGCGCCTCTACCTCAACGGCCAGGACGTGCGTGAACCGCTGCCAGGCGGCAGCAACGCCAACCTCAGCTTCACGCTGGAGGACGCCCGCAGCGGCGCCCTGCGCTTCCGGTTCAGCGATCCGGCGGCGGCGACCGCCGGCGACATCAGCCTGGCCCTGGCGCCGGCGGTGGGCAGCGGCCCGGCGACCTACAGCCTGCGGTTGCAGGATCTCGGCGACGGCCGCCCCGATCTGCTGGTGGCCTGGGCCGATGGCCTCATGGACGGCATCCCGCCCCAGGCCTTCGCGGTGGTGCCCAACCTCTCGGTGCGGGGCAACCACGACCCCACGGCGCCGCGGCTCAACGGCCTCGAACTCGCCGGTAGCGCCACCGACCCGACCCTGCGGGTGCTCTGGGACCCCGGCAGCGACCTCGAATCAGCCGCCGCCCAGCTGCGTCATCAGTGGCGGGTGCGCGGTGCCGACGCCGCCAGCCCCGGCCCCTGGCAGGACATCCCCGCCGCCACCGCCGCAGACCTGGTGCTGACGCCGGCCGCCCTCGGCGCCGCCGGCCTGGCCGCTGCGCTCCAGCCCGGCAGCGGCCTCAGCCTGGAGCTGCGGGTGGTGGATGCGGGAGACCGGGAGGCGCGCTCCGCCGCGGCCAGCCTGCGGCTGCCGGCCCTGCCGGAGCCGGAGAGCCGCCCCGGCCTGCTCGGCCTCAGCGCCATCCGCCTGCTCGAAGGCGACAGCCTGCAACACCGCAGCGCCGAGCTGGTGCCGTTGCAGCTGCGCGACCGCATCGTGGCCATCGATCCCGGCGGTGCCGGCAGCCTGGCGATCGAGGCCTCGATCCGCCTCGTGGTGCCCGACTGGCTCCTCGGCGTGGGCTCCTTCGTGCTGTTGGATGCCGGCGGCGGCACCGCCCCCGCCCCGGCAGCCATCGCCCTGGCCGGAGCGGCCAATGCCGACCTGCGGGCGATCCCGCTTCTCTCCAACCAGCTGGCTCAACTCGCCTTCATGCCCAGCCGCGAGGCCAGCGGCCGCGCCCCGCTGTCGCTGGAGTGGCAGCGGGAGTTCAGCAGCGGCGGGGTGCCGCCGATCACCTTGACCCAGCCCCTGGAGCTGCGCTTCCGCGATGGCGGCGATCGCATCCCCGCCACCGCCAGCCTCAGCAATGTCAGCAACGCCCTGGATGAATGGACCCTGACGCTGCCATCCACCGCCCGGCTAGTGGACGGCTTCGGGGGCCGCAGCCTCAATCTGAGCAGCTTCGGGCCAACCCTCACCGATGCGGTGCTGCCCGGCTGGGCGGAGCGTTCCGGCGCCGCCGCCCGCAGCGGTGATCTACGGATCGCGGTGACCGACGGCAGCGACGGCGACGGCCAGCCGATCCGGCGGCTGAGCGTCAGCGGTGCCCGGGCCCGCACCCTGCTGGATGGGCTGCAACTCCTCAATGCCGACGCGCTCACGAGCCGCAGCTTGAGCCTGGCCCACACGCCGGTTCAGGCGGCCCGGATCAGCCAGCAGGGCACGGCTGTGCAGCTTGAGGAGCGCCACTTGGCACCGCTGCTGGCGGCCAACCGCACCTACCGGCTGGTGGTGACCACGGCGGTCACGGCCGGGTCGCCCCCCAGCACCACCACGGTGACCCAGGTGCTCGAAATCCTCGGCGATGGCGATCCCACCCCGGCTGAACTGCGCAGCGGCCTGATCGCCGACAGCGACTACGCCGCCCTGCCCTTCACGCTGGAGCCCGATCCCACCGGGCTGCTGCTGCGCTGGAAGGCTGCCACTCCCCTCGACAGCCCCAGCCGCCTCACCAGCGTCAGCCTGGCGGTGCTGGACCACAGCAGCAGCCAGCCGGTGAGCCTGGGCTCCCAGACCCTGGGCCAGCCGCTGCAGCTCGATGCCAACCTCGCCGGCGATGGTCGCAACCTGCTCAGCCTCCGGACCGACCTGCTCGCCGGCAGCGGCTCGATCGACCGGGTGGCGCTGCTGCCGCTGCAGGTGAGCTCCGATCGCGATCTCACCATCCCCTTCAGCCTCAGCGCCGGGCTGAGCGGCGTCAGCCTCAGCCGCGTCGATGGGGCCGGCGGCGAGGGTTCCGCCCTCACCAGCGCGGCCGGCCAACTGCGGCTCGATCTGCCCTCCCTGCCGGCCGCTGCGGTGGCCCGCAGCCTGGCGGTAACCGCCGCCGAGATCCAGGCGGTGGGCGATCCGGGCGGTGCCTATTCCTTGATCCGTGCCGACGCCGGCCTGTTCGGGGTCAATCCGCTCGCTGGCGAGCGGCTGATCGCCGTGCAGGCGAGCGGTTTCCAGATCGCCGGCGCCCCCGCACCAGCCCAGCTCTGGCTGCGTTGGCAGAGCGTCGACGACGGCAGCAGCCGCAACGGCGGCTTCGTGGCCTACGCCAGCGCCGCCGATGCCGATGCCGATCGGCTTCGCCTGGCAGGCCTGAGCGTGAGCGCGGGCGCCAGCTTGGTCTACACGCCACCGCAGGGCACCTACCAGGCCTACCGCCTCAGCTTCACCGCCGCCGACAGCAGCGATCTCAGCGCCTACAGCCGACTGCTGTTCGTCGAAAGCGGTGCCCCCGAGGCGGTGATCGCCCATCTGGACCGCAGCGCCGGCATCGGCCCCGACCATCAGCTGGCGCTGCCCGTGGGGCTTACTAGTGCTGCCCCGGGGGGCGGCCTCCTGCCGGCGGCCGCAGCCAGCCTCAGCGTGCCCGGCCCCCTGGATGGCAACCTGGCCGGCATCGACATCGGCTATCCAAGCCAGGAACCGAGCTGGCCCCACCCCAGCACCCCCACCCCGCCGGCCTGGGATGCAAGCCGCTGGAGCCAGGTGGTGCTGCCGCTGCGGGGCGATGGCATCAGCCCCGGCGATGGCAGCCCCGGCGATGCCCGCGCCGAATCGCCGCTGGAGCCCTTCCTGCTGGAGCTGCACGGCAACGCCGCCATCCGCCCCGGCGGCCTCAGCACCACGATCACCCTGGTCAACGACGACAGCCGCCCGACCCTGGCGGTCAGCCTCAGCGAAGCGCCCGACCCCGCCAGTGGTTCGTTCCAGCTGCTGGCAACCCTGGCCGTCAGCGGCCGGGCGCTGCGCTCCGACGACATCGCCGATGCCCGCGTGCTGCTGTTGCGGGGCAATGGCCTTGAGCCGCTGCGTCTAGGCGAGCTGAACTTCAGCGCCGATGGGGTGAGCAGCACCAGCAGCGCCTCCCTACGGCTGAGCCTGCCGGTCGGCCTGCAGGGCGGTTCGCTGCAGATCGGCGTCGACCTCGGCGACGACGTCAGGGCCCAGTCGCCGCCATTCTTCTGGACCCCACCGGCCGCGGCGGCGGTGCCGTGGCTGCCGAGCCGCACCGACCTCGAAACCCTGGCCGATCCCCTGGCCCAGGTTGCGGAGGGAGGCGGCGGCACCAGCCGGCTGCGGCTGGATCCCGGCCTCGATCCCAGCGAAAGCGCGGTTCAGCACACCCTGCTGCAGCTCTCCGCGGACGCCCTGGTGAGCTCCGACGACCTGCGCCTGGCGCCCGAGACCACCACGGCGGGCCCGCTCACCCTGTTCAGGGCCTACCGGTCGGAGCCGCTCAGCGAGGCGACTCTGGCCGAACGGCTGGCCAACAGCCGCTGGCTCGTGGTCAGCAGCGCCGGCAGCGGGGCTACCGCCACCCGTCACACGGCCCTCTACCGGCCCGAGCTCCAGCCGAACAGCCTGAACCGGATCCGGGGGCTGGGCCTGCCCGCCAGCTTGATCGACGCCAGCGGCGAGCGCCTGCTGGAGTTGACCGTGCTGCAGCAGGGCGCCCCGACCCCCGTGCTGCTGCGGCAGCGGGGCCAGGCTCGGGATCTCGCCGCCCTGCTTGAGGGCTTCGCCCTCCCCACCGGAGCGGCGGGGCCGCTGGAGCTGCGGATCAGCGTGCAGGAGACCCTGCCCGAAGCAGCCGCTGGCACTGGGGTGAGCGGCAGCCTGCGGCTGTTCGAGCAGACCCTGCTGTTCAAGGTCGGAGCGGCGCAGTTGCCCGGCTTGACGCCGCCCACGCCCGCCAGCGGCGTCACGGCCGGCGCCCTCAGCTTCCAGGAGGGGCGTGGTCTGCTGCTGCTCGAGGATCTCCCCTATGCCGAAGCGCTGACGGCGCTCAGCGCCGGCAGCGACGGAGATGGACTGCGCCTGCAGCTGCAGATCCTCGGCTACGGCGGCGTGGGTGCCGCCTATGGCTCGGGGCTGCTCAGCCTCACCGACCTCGGCCTGATCCCAACCGCCAACGCGCGGGACGGTGGCGGCAGCCAACTGGAGGGAATGGGCGCCATCGGCCCGCTCGACGCAGCGGTGCAACTGCAGCGGATCAGCGTGCCGGTGGGCAGCGGCAGCGGCAGCCGTTCGGTCACCGCCTGGGTGGTGCGCCCGGGCGTGGACCATCAAGGCGCCCTCAACCTCAGCCTCGACTACGGCGATGGCCGCAGCCAGGGCAACGCCACCCTGCCGCTGATGGTGACCAACGTGCCGGATGCGCCGCGGCGGATTCTGGGCCAGGAGAACCAGTTGAGGCTGGCCCTGGAAACCGGTCCGAGGCCTGGCGACACCCCGCCCTCCCCCCTGCACATCGACCTGCGCAGCCTGGCGATCGACCCCGATGGCACCCCCTTGAGCTTCAGCCTCGGCGAGGGGACCCTGCCTGCCGGGATCAGCCTCGATGCCAGCGCCGCCAGGCTGTCCGTGGGCTCCCTGCCGTTCGAGGCGATCGGCCGCCACCTGTTCACCGTGCTGGCCAGCGATGGCGATCCCTCCACGGCAGTGGCGCTGCGCTTCGAGATCACGGTCCGCGAGCGCAATTTCGCGCCGGTATGGAAGCTGCCCGCCAGCCTGGTGGCCAGCGAAACCGCTGCCGGCCGGTGGGATCTGGTCCAGGAGGGTTGGCTGATCGACCCCAACGCTGATCCGCTGCGCTTCAACCTGGCGAGCGGCAACGCCACGCCGCTGCCAACCGGGATTCGGCTCGAGGGCGGCAGCCTGGTGGTGGATCCATCCACCCCGCCCGGCCGCTATGCCCTGCAGCTGGGCGCCAGCGACGGTCCAGAGCGGCCGATGGTGCAGGCCTCCACAACCGTGGTGGTCCAGCCACCCACCCCGGCCATCCTGCCCACCCTGCGGGTTGGCGGAAGGCACCAGGTGAAGGAAGGCGAAGCCTTTGCCCTGGAGCTGCTGCTCGATCGGCCCACCACGGCCGACCTGGCCCTGCGCTGGACCCTGAGCCCCCGCAACGCCAGCGCCTCCGATCGGCTGCCCAGTCTCGATGGCCTGCTGTGGCTGAAAGCCGGCGCTGATCGCGCCAGCCTGATCCTGCCCAGCAGCAACGACGCCCTGCTGCTGGGAGATCGGGAGCTGGAGCTGCGGCTAGAGGCACCCGCAGGCGGAGTGGGGCTGCCCACGGAAGCCTTGACCTTGCAATTGCTCGACGATGAGAGCCAGCCGTTGCGGCTCACCAGCCGCTGGCTGAACGGGCAGGAACTGGAGTTGACCTACCAGCCAGGCCCGCTGGCCTCGCAAGGCCCAGGCCTGATGGTGCGGTTGAGTGACCCGCTGCGGGGCGAGCTGCTCGACAACGCCAGCGTGGTTTCTGTGTTTCGAGACGGCTGGATGGGCGAAAGCCGGGAGGATGGATCGCTGCTACTGAGCTGGAGCGATCCGCTGGCCGCCGGCTGGCCCGGCACGGCAACCGTTTCTTTGGCGAGGTTGCGGTTCGCCGGGGTGGATGGCGCCAGCAGCCCGGCGATTCGGATCGAGGCGAGTGCCGGCGAAGACCAGCTGGTGCGCTGGAACGACATTGCCTGGCAGGCACCAGCACGGCAGCCCTTCCTGGACGAGCTGCGCTCCAGGCTCGGGGGGTCGTTCGCGGGGGTTCAGTTCGAGCCATCCCTGGCTGGCGCCTTGGCGGTTTCGGCAGAGGGGAATGGGCGCATCCTGGATCCGCGAGCCCTGTTGGAGCGCCGCTACGGCCTGGAACCAACCCTCAGCCTCCAGCGCAACGGGGAAACGATCCGGCTCGACCTCAGCAGCTTGATTCCAGGCGAGCGTGGGCTGCTGCAACTGTCTGGCACGGACTGGGCGTTGCTGCCCGCCGAGGCCCACCAGAGCAGCCCGCGGCAGCAGGCCAGCCAGGCGATGTTGATTCGTTCGCCCGGTGGCGACTCGAACCTCAGCAACCTCAGCCTTCGCTCGCTCAGCACCGCGGCGCGCCAAGCGATCCAGCAACAGGCGGCCGGCCGCGATCCCCTGTTCGGCCAACTGAGCTTCCAGCTCGCCGGCATCGCCCCCGGCAGCCTGCAGAAGGTGGAGGTGAATCTGCCTGGGGAAGGCCTTGTCGACCCCGTCCTGCTCAAGCAGGACATAACGGGGGCCTGGCGTTCCTTCGGCTACGACCCGATCACCGGTACGGGCGCGATCTTCCATGATGACGACAACGACGGCAACAAGGAACGCGCCGTGGTCTGGATCCGCGACGGCGGACGGGGCGACGACGATGGGCTTGCGAATGGAATCATTCTCGACCCGGCTGTTTTCGCGGGCACCCTACCTGCACCGATCCTGCGGGTAAGTGGCGATCAAGTTCAACGAAACGAAGGCAACACCGGCTCAACCCTTTTCACGTTCACAGTCAGCCGCGCCGGGGACCTCGATCGGCAAAGCTCCGCTGTCTGGACCATCAGCGGAAGTGGTGCCTCCCCCGCCGCCGCGACGGATTTCAGCGCTGCTGCCTTCAGCTCCGGCAGCGTTCAATTCGTAGCCGGAGAAGATCAGAAAACGATCACGGTCGAAGTGATCGGCGACACTAATGTTGAATCGGACGAGCAATTCACCCTGTCGCTATCCGATCCGATCGGAGCGAGCATCGACCCAGCTGCCAGCAGCGCCACAGCCCTGATCAAGAATGATGATCTTCCTAGCATCACTCTTGTTGCAGCGCCAGGACTTGTCAGCGAGGATGGAACAAATAACATCACTTACACCTTCACCAGAACCGGGCCCACCACAACCAGCCTGTCGGTGAACTACAGCGTGGGCGGCACCGCCGCGCTCGGAACGGATTACACCGGCATCGCCCCCACCCCCGCCACCAAGACGGTGGGCTTTGCCGCTGGAGCCTCCACCGCCAGCGTCACGGTGGATCCCACGGCGGACAGCACGATCGAACCGGATGAAACCGTTGCCCTCAGCCTCGCCGCCGGCAGCGGCTACAGCATCGGCACCACGGCTGCGGTTGTCGGCACGATCCTCACTGATGACACCGCACTGGAAAGTCAAGGCGATACGGCCCTGTTGCGCGGTGGTGATGGGCAGCCCTACGCCAGCGTTGGCTCATCCGCGACGGCGATCAGCTTCATGGGATCACCCGCCAGTCCTGGCAACGCCAGCTCCACCTGGCAGATGCTGGCCGCTGAAACGATCGGCGCTGCCAACAAGATCCTCTGGCGTTACAACCCCACCGGCCAATTGCACGTCTGGGCCCTCGATTCCAACTGGGCCTGGACCGGCGCCGATACCGGCCTCGTGGATCCCAACTCCAGCGCCGGCTGGGAGCTGGAAACTTCCTTCCAGCTTGATCTCAACAGTGATTCGATCATCGGTGCGCCCTTCACCGCGATCGAATCGCAGGGCAATACCAGCCTTGTCCGCCATAACGGCACCGCCCAG
>CAIOGZ010000031.1 GCA_903858015.1 uncultured cyanobacterium | reverse complement strand
TCAACAACAGCCGTTCGCTCCACTTCTTCCTGGCCGCCTGGCCGGTCGTGGGCATCTGGTTCACCGCCCTGGGCGTCAGCACCATGGCCTTCAACCTGAACGGCTTCAACTTCAACCAGTCGATCCTCGATGGCCAAGGCCGCGTGATCAACACCTGGGCCGACGTGCTCAACCGTGCCGGCCTCGGCATGGAAGTGATGCACGAGCGCAATGCCCACAACTTCCCGCTCGACCTGGCTGCTGCCACCGCCACCCCCGTGGCGCTGACCGCTCCGGCGATCGGTTGATAGGGTCAGCGGATTCCCCTGGGATCTGCTTTCTGCATCGCTGCAAAGCCCCCGCTCCGGCGGGGGCTTTTTTTATGGATCCCGGCGGGGCCCCTAGCGGGGCGGCTGCAGCCGCTTTCAGGCCTTGCTGGTGCCTTTCAGGCCTTGCTGAGCCCTGTTCAGGCCTTGCTGGTGAGCAGCGGCCGCCGCCGGTTGGGATACAGCTCACGGCACAGCGGGCAGACCGTGCCATCGCAGCCGCGGGCGCTGCAGTGCTCGCGGCCATAGAAAATGATCTGCAGATGCAGCCGGTTCCAGCAGTCGGACGGGAACAGGCGCTTGAGATCGGTTTCGGTGCGCGTCACGCTCTCGCCACTGCTCAACCCCCAGCGCTGGGCGAGCCGATGGATGTGGGTGTCCACCGGGAAGGCCGGCACGCCGAAGGCCTGGGCCATCACCACGCTGGCGGTCTTGTGGCCCACGCCGGGCAGGGCCTCGAGCGCTGCAAAACTGGCCGGCACCGCGCCGCCATGGCGTTCGAGCAGCAGCTCGGCGAGGCGTTTGAGATGGCGGGCCTTGGTGCGGGCCAGCCCCAGCTGGCGGATATGGCCCAAGATCGTGGCCTCGGGCAGGGCGGCCATCGCCAGCGGATCCGGCCCCGCTGCAAACAGGGCCGGCGTCACCTCGTTCACCTTTTTATCGGTGCATTGGGCGCTGAGCAGCACGGCCACCAGCAGCGTGAAGGGATCGCTGTGGTCGAGGGGGATCGGCGTTTCCGGATAGCACTGCTCCAGCCGCCGCCGGACCAGGGCGGCCCGCTCCTGTTTTCGCAAGGCTGGCTGCAGGGTTCACAGCTGCAAAACTAGGCAGACGGCAACCCACCAGTAGGCTCCAGCCAAGAAGCTTTTTGTCATGGGTAGCAGCTTCGGCCAGCTCTTTCGGATCAGCACCTTTGGCG
Organism: uncultured cyanobacterium; assembly: GCA_903858015.1. Classification (GTDB taxonomy): domain Bacteria; phylum Cyanobacteriota; class Cyanobacteriia; order PCC-6307; family Cyanobiaceae; genus Cyanobium. The sequence goes on along the minus strand of CAIOGZ010000031.1, from coordinate 45,100 downwards.
AATCCCACGGCGGCGGCGTGGGGGTGATTGTGGATGGCTGCCCGCCGCGGCTGCCGATCGATCCAGAAGCGATCCAGGCCGAACTGGACCGCCGCAAACCGGGTCAGAGCCGCATCACCACCCCCCGCAAGGAGGACGACCGGGTCGAAATCCTCAGCGGTTTGCTGGATGGGCTCACCCTCGGCACCCCGATCGCCATGGTGGTGCGCAACAAGGATCAGCGCCCCCAGGACTACAAGGAGATGGAGGTGGCCTTCCGCCCCTCCCACGCCGATGCCACCTACCAGGCCAAATACGGCATCCAGGCCCGCAGCGGCGGCGGCCGGGCCTCCGCCCGCGAGACGATCGGCCGCGTCGCCGCCGGCGCGATCGCCAAGCAGCTGCTGGCGAAGGCCCACGGCACCGAGGTGGTGGCCTGGGTGAAGCGCATCCACACGATCGAGGCCAGCATCGATCCGGCCACCGTGAGCCTGGCGGCGGTGGAGGCCAACATCGTGCGCTGCCCCGATGGCGCCGTTGCCGAGCGGATGATCGAGCGGATCGAGGCGATCGGCCGCGACGGCGATTCCTGTGGTGGTGTGATCGAATGCGTGGTACGCAACGCGCCCGTGGGTCTGGGCATGCCCGTGTTCGACAAGCTGGAGGCCGACCTGGCCAAGGCGGTGATGTCGCTGCCGGCCACCAAAGGCTTTGAGATCGGCTCCGGCTTTGCGGGCACCCTGCTGAAAGGCAGCGAGCACAACGACGCCTTCCTGCCCAGCGAGGGCGGCCGGCTGCGCACCGCCACCAACAACTCCGGTGGCATCCAGGGCGGCATCAGCAACGGTGAGCCGATCGTGATCCGGGTGGCCTTCAAGCCCACCGCCACGATCCGCAAGGAACAGCAAACGATCAACGATCGCGGCGAAGCCACCACCCTGGCCGCCAAGGGCCGCCATGACCCCTGCGTGCTGCCGCGGGCCGTGCCGATGGTGGAGGCGATGGTGGCCCTGGTGCTCGCCGACCACCTGCTGCGTCAGCAGGCTCAGTGCAGCCTCTGGTGAGCAGGGGAACAAGCCCTCACCAGAGGCTGTGCACGGGGCCATAGGAGCGGATCTTGTGGTCGATGGCGGCCAGGGCAGTCGCTGAAAGTCTCAGGCGATCCCCGTCCGCCCACCAGATCAGCACGTGGGTGTCGAGCAGGATCACGCCAGGGCTTCCCAGTCGTTCTCGCCAACCGGCGCCAACGGGTCGTCGAAGCGCAGCACCGAGCCGCGCAGCTGCGCCAGCGGGTCGGCGTCGGGCCTGGCCGGCCGATAGGGGCGCACCTCCAGGGTGGGCCGGCCGTGATCGGTCACCACGAGCGGTTCACCGCTGGCCTCCACCTGGCGGAACAACTGCAGGGCCTGGGCCTTGAAGCGGGATTTCGAGACCTGCCGCGGCGAACCCGGCGGCAGCGGCGCGGACGGGCGGTCCATCGTCACTCCAAAATGACCATGGGCATCAGACTATGTCAATTCAGCAGCCGCTCGGGCCAGCAGCCGCTCGGGCCAGCAGCCGCTTGGCCTCAGCGCAGACCTGATCAACAACCTTGATCCGCTAGCGATCCCGGCCGCCACTGGGCCAGTAACTGGCGAAGGGACGCGGCGGCCTCGGGGCTGAGGCTGAGGCCAGAACCCAGGGCCACCGCATCAACGCCGGCCGCCAGCCAGGGGGGGACATCGGCAGCCGTCAGGCCGCCGGCGGCGATACAAAAAGGAAATGGGTGTCCCAAGGGAGCCGCCAGGCGCCGCCAGTAGCCGGGCCCCAGGGCAGCCGCAGGGAAAAGCTTGACCAGGCCGCAGCCCCAGCTGCGGGCCTGGTGCACCTCGGTGGGGCTCATCACACCGGGAATCAGCACCAGCTCCTGGGCGGCGCGGGCAACGAGCTCGCGATCCAGGATCGGCGACACCGCGTAGGAGAAACCGGCCCGCTGGGCCGCCTCCAGGGCCGCAACCGTGCAGACCGAAGCGGCCCCGAGCAACAAACCAGGAAAGGCTGCCAGCAGCTCGCGGCCGAGGCTGATCCAGCTGGGCTGGGGCTGCCAGGCGATCTCCACATGCCGAACCCCCAGCTGCTCAAGGGCGCTGATCGCCTCAAAAGCTTGCTGGGGGCTGGTGGGTCGTAGCACCATCAGCAGCGGCTGGCGGCGCAACGACGCGATCAACTCGGCGGCAGTAACAGCGATGGCAGCAGAAGCAGCGATGGCGGCAGCGACAAGATCGTCAGACGTAGGCCGCCACCTTCACATCGCGGGTGAGCAGCAACTCCTGCAGCTCCTCGGCATCGACGGTTTCCTTCTCGACCAGGATGGCGGCGAGCTCATCGAGCACGGGGCGATTGGCGCTCAGCACCTCGGTGGCGCGGCGATAGGCCTCGGCCACCAACTGGGACACCTCCTCATCGATGGCGGCGGCGGTGTCTTCGGAGAAATCGCGCTCGGCGGCGATATCGCGACCTAGGAACATGCCGCCCTGGCTGCGGCCCAACGCCACCGGACCAAGCCGATCACTCATGCCAAAGCGGGTGACCATCTGGCGGGCGACGCGGGCCACCTGCTGCAGGTCGTTGGAGGCGCCGGTGGTGACTTCGTCTTCGCCATAGACGAGTTCTTCGGCGACCCGACCACCCAGCGCCACCGCCATCTGGTTCTGGAGGTAGGAACGGGAGTAGAGGCCCGATTCCATCCGCTCCTCACTGGGGGTGAAAAAGGTGAGCCCGCCGGCCTGGCCCCTCGGAATGATGCTGATCTTCTGGACCGGGTCGTAATCGGGCATCAAGGCGCCCACCAGGGCATGGCCAGACTCGTGGTAGGCAACCAGCCGTTTGCGCTTCTCGCTCATCACCCGGTCCTTCTTCTCCGGACCCGCCATCGCCCGCTCGATCGCGTCGTTGACCTCATCCATCGAAATCTCGGTGAGCTGGCGGCGGGCCGCCAGGATCGCCGCCTCGTTGAGCAGGTTGGCCAAGTCGGCGCCGGTGAAGCCGGGGGTGCGGCGCGCCACCTTGTCGAGGTCGACGTCGGCGGCGAGGGTTTTGCCGCGGGCATGGACCTTGAGGATCTGGAGGCGGCCCTGGTAGTCGGGGCGATCGACCACCACCTGGCGGTCGAAGCGGCCCGGGCGCATCAGGGCCTGGTCGAGCACATCGGGCCGGTTGGTGGCCGCCACGATGATGATGCCGGTGTTGCCCTCAAAGCCATCCATCTCGGTGAGCAGCTGGTTGAGGGTTTGTTCGCGCTCGTCGTTGCCACCGCCAAGACCGGCGCCGCGCTGGCGGCCAACCGCATCGATCTCATCGATGAACACAATGCAGGGGGAATTTTTCTTGGCCTGCTCGAACAGGTCGCGGACCCGGCTGGCGCCGACGCCGACGAACATCTCGACGAATTCCGAACCGGAGATCGAGAAAAAGGGCACGCCAGCCTCGCCGGCCACGGCCTTGGCCAGCAGGGTTTTGCCGGTACCGGGGGGGCCCACCAGCAGCACACCCTTGGGAATCTTGGCGCCAACGGCGGTGAAGCGGTCGGGATTCTTGAGGAAATCCACCACCTCGGTGAGTTCGAGCTTGGCGCCCTCAATGCCGGCCACATCGCCAAAGGTGACCTGGGTTTGGGGCTCCATCTGCACCCGCGCCTTGCTCTTGCCGAAGTTCATGGCCGGATTGCCGCCGCCGCCCTGGGCCCGGCGCAACAGGAAGAAGAGGCCAAGCAGCAGGATCAAGGGGAAGAGCAGGCTGCCCAGCGCCTGTTGCCAGGCCGCCGGCTCGCGGTTGGGCTGAACGGCGATATCGACGTTGTGGTCGGTGAGCAGCTTGAGCAGATCCTTGTCCGGGGCGAGGTTGACCACGGCCCGTTGGCCGTCGTTCTCGACCACCTGGGCGGTGCCCCGGTCGGGGGCGATCAGCACCCGGGAGATCTGGTTCGACTGCACGGCCTCCACGAAATCGCTGTAGCGCAGCGTGCGGGGTGCGGCAGCCGGATCAGGACGCTCCAGGAAGGCGGTGCCCAGGGCGATCAACAGCACCACCAGCAGGACGTAGAGGCCCGCATTGCGCCAGCGTTTCTTCAAGGCCCTGTCTCCCTGGTGACAACAGTAGTGAAGGAATGTTAATGGCCGGCCGGGCGGCCCGTTTGCGTTTGGTGCCGCAGCGGAGCGCTCAGGCCGCCGCCCGCAGCACCTCGACGACGCTGCGGAAGGCAAACCATTCTGGAATCTCTTCACCGCCGCGCAGCATCGCCCGAAACTGGGTGCCGCTCAGCTTGCGCACCTGCAGACCCCGCGCTTCGGCGTGCTCGGCGGTGACATAGCCCTCCTCCTCGGTGTAGACGAGGTTGAGCGAGGGCACCGTTTCCATGCCGAGTTCGGTGGCCTGGTCGCGGGCGAAGTCTTGGGCTTGGTAGGGGCCGTAGAAGTCGTCACCGCTGAGGCTGGATTTGCAACCGGCCATGTCTCGGCCAATGATGAAGTGGCTGCAGCCGTAATTCTTGCGGATGATCATGTGCTGCAGCGCTTCGCGCGGCCCGGCCATGTGCATCGAGTACGGCAGGTAGGCCCAGCGGATGCGGGGGTTGTTCAGCTCCGAAGCGAGCCGTTCGTAGGTCTGGAAGCGCACCTCAGCGGCGATGTCGTCGTCCTGGGTGGGGCCACAGGTGGGGTGCACGAGCACCACCCCCCCCTTGCCCACATTGGTGGCCTCCAGGGCGCGGGTGAACAGCTCATAGTGGGCACGGTGGATCGGGTTGCGGCACTGGAAGGCGACCACGTCTTCGCCGGCGGGCAAGCTGGCCCGCAGCTCGGCCGGGGTGCGGCAGGGGAAAACCCGGCGCGGCAGTTCCAAGCCCTGCAGCCGGCCGCCGAGATAGAAGCGGCCGCGCTCGCTGGCGATCATGCGCACGGCGGGGTGCTCCAGGGATGTGGTGCCGTAGCAGCCCTTGGCTTCCTTCACCTTGTCGGGCTCCCAGCGACTCTCCACCGTGAGCACGGCCAGGTCCTGGCCCTGGTAGGTGAGCAGCAACCGATCGCCGACGCCGATGCTGGCGTCGTCGCTGTCGAACACAATCGGCAGACCGAACAACAGGCCGCTGCTGGTGCGATGGTTCGCAACCACCGCCTCGTAATCCTCCTGGTGCATGAAGCCGCGCAGGGGCGAAAAGCCCCCCACCACCAGCAGTTCCACGTCGCAGGCATTGCGGTCGCTGCAGGCCACCACCCGATCGACGCCGCAGCGCACCGTCTCCCGCTCGGCCCCATCCACCATCAGATTCACCAGGGAGCCGCCATGGGGCTGGATCAGGCCGCTGCCGGCCCGGGCGGCGGGTTGGGCAGCTGGGGCTGCGGGGGCGGGCTGGGCAGTCGTCATGGCCGAGGCAGCGAAGCTAAAGGGTGGTTGATTCTCCCAGACCACTCCTGGCCAGCCTGAAGGCAGGTGCTGAATGGATCGTGGGGGATGGGCGCAGCAAAAAGGCTCCCCGCAAGGAGCCCTGAAGCGATTGGGAACGGTTTAGGGCGTCCGGAAGGGGGCGCAAGCGCCCTGGGACTCAACCCCCCTCGGCTCCAACCCCCTGGAGCTCAGACCTTTTCGAGCCTGCCGTAGAGCTCGCCGGTGATTTTCACATCGACGGCGTTCTTGGTGCCCATGTCGGTGTCGGAGGGCTGGATGGCGGTGAACACGCCGGCGAACTCACCGGTGTCGGCATCGATCTTGGTGATCGAGAAGTTCATGTTGCCGGTGCCATCCACGTATTGCTTGATCGTCTCCTTGCGGAGCTTCTCATCGTCGCCGGCGGGCACCAGACCCATGGCGCTGCTGTAGCCGGTGGTCAGACCGCGACCCTTGGGATCGAGGAAATTACTGGTGCGGTAGCTGGGGGCGCGGTAGTCACCGCTGAAATCGGTGCTGGTGGTGAAGCTGTTGCCGCTGGAGGTCGCCACCAGCTCCTTGCTGGAGAAGGTGAAGGGAACTTCCTCACCACCGGGCAGCAGCACGGTGACAGGCTGGAAATCGATGCCGCCGAGCTCGGTGAAGGTGAGTTGGTCGCCATTGATCTTGAGATCGCCGTAGACCTGATCGAGGCTGGAGGTGTAGCGGGTGAGGATCTTGGTAGGCACAAACTGGGCTTCTTGGCGCTTGTTGGCGGGCTCACCCTTGACAAACACCTCGCTGGGATGGAGGCAGATCTCGCGCAGCTGATAGCGGGCGCCAGGATCAAGGCTGATCGTGCCGCGGGCCGAATCGGGCAGGCTGGGGCAATCGTTGGCCTTGCCGGTGTTGACGATGTCGTCGTAGGTGATGCTCGAGCGGTCAAGGGCCTTGGCGCCGCCGCTGCATGCGGTGACCAGGGTCAGGCACAACGCCAGCACGAGGGCCAGCAAGGGACGAAAACGCATGGGGAGACGCCGCAGAGACGGAAACAGGACTGGGCTGGGCGGGATCCTACCGGTGCCAATCGCCCACTCCTGATAGCTTGCCCAGGCTCTCAACAACCTGTATGAGAGACGGCTGATGCTGCCCTCCAAGCCTTCCCCCCCTTCCGATCCCAGCCAGCTGCAGCCCGCAGCCGCCTGGAGCACCACGCCGGCAACCGTTGCGGACCCAGCTGCTGCCCCTCCTAGGCCGGTCGGAGCTGATCAATTGGCCGCCCTGGGGGCCCTGGCCGAAAGCCTGGAAGGCGATCCGGGCGCCCTGCTGGATCTGCTGCGCCGGCTTGAGGAGCTGCACCGCAGCATCCAGGACGGCCCCTTCCGCAGCAGCCTGCCGGCCGATCGCAACGGCCTGTTTCGGCTGCTGGAGTCGATGGAAGACAGCGGCGGCTGGCCCTATATCCCCCGCTTGCAGCTGCGCACGTTCATGGACCTGTTGGAACGTCAGAATCCAAGCCCGTAGCAGCCAACCCAGGCCCCTGCGGTACCGCCCTAGGCCGGCCTGGCCAAGCGGGCACCGAGGGCGGTGAGCAGCCGATGGGCAATGGCGAGCTTCGGGGCGGGCTGCAGTTCGGTTTGGAGCTCGCCTGGGCCCAGCAGCCAGCCGCTGTTGGCGGCGGTGCCAAAGCCGACGCCGGGCCGATCGATCGGATTGGCAAACAACAGATCGCAACCCTTGCGCACGAATTTGGCCCGCACCCGCTCCAGGTCGTCGCCGCTGTAGGCGGCAAAGCCCAGGATGGCCTGGCCCCCAGGGCGGCGGCGAACCAAACCGGCCAGCAGATCGGGCACCGCTTCCCAGCCGCTGGCCAACGCCGCCTCAAGCTGCTGCTTCGGGAGTTTGGCGGCGCAGGGGCGGCGGCGGCGGTGATCGGCCACCGCCGCCGCCATGGCGATCGCGGCTGCCGCAGGCTGCAACGCCTGCAACGCCGCCTCCAGCTCAGCGGCGGTGCTGATCGCATGGCAGCGCAACCCCTCCCGCAGGGCCGCGGGCGCCGTGAGCGGACCATGGACCAGCTCCACCTCGGCCCCCCGCAGCAGGGCCGCCTGGGCCAGGCAGAGCCCCATCAGGCCGCTGCTGGGGTTGGTGAGGCAGCGGGCCGGATCGAGCGGCTCGCGGGTGGGGCCGGCGCTGACCAGCAGGCGGCGGCCCTGCCAGTCGCGGCGCCAGCCCCAGCAGGCCAGGGATTCGAGGCCGAGCAGCAACCGTTCGGGTTCGGCCATGCGGCCATCGCCGATCCGGTCGCAGGCCAGCAGGCCGCTGGCGGGGGGCAGGGGCAGCAGCCGCGGCCAACGCTGCAGCGCCTCCCAATTGGCAGCCACCCCCGGCGAGCTCCACATGGCGGTGTTCATCGCCGGCGCCACCAACACCGGCGCCTCACAGGCCAGCAACACCGAGGCCACCAGGGTGTCGCCCAGGCCGTGGACCCAGCGGCCCAAGGTGGTGGCACTGAGCGGAGCGAGCAGCACCAGCTCGGCCCACTCGGCCAGCTCCACGTGCAGGGGGCGGGGGGCGGCGGGGCTCCAGGCGTCGTGGTCGCCGTGGCAGGGATGGCGGCTGAGGCTGGCCAGGGCCACCGGGCTGACCAACTGGGCCGCCGAGGCGGTGAGGACACAGCGCACCAGGGCGCCCCGCTTGACCAGGGCACTGACCAGCTGGGGCAGCTTCACCGCAGCAATGCTGCCGCTGATCAACACAAGGATGCGGCGGCCGGTCAGGGGATCGGGGCCGGGGTCAGGACCGGGACCGGGTTCAAGACCGGGATCAGTCTTCATCAAACTGTTCTTGATCCACCAGGTGCACGTAGGGGCGGGCCAGCTCGGGGCGGTGGATGGCCAGGGCCCGCAGCAGGTGCCAATCGCCCAGGCCGGCAAAGGGGGAGGGGTAGTCGTCTTCCTCGAGGCGGCGGGCCAGATCGGCGATCGCGGCTTCATCGAAGGCCTCCAGCCGCTCCGGCGTGATCGGCTCGCCGCCGCCGTCGAGGGAAGGGGTGCGGGCATCAACCATGGAATTGCTCACGCGGAAAACCGCGCCGAAGGGGTTAGCTGGTGATAATGGCGGGCGAGCGGGGAATTAGCTCAGCTGGTAGAGCGCTGCGATCGCACCGCAGAGGTCAGGGGTTCGAGTCCCCTATTCTCCATCCTCGATGCCAACGGGCCTTTTGGCCAAGGGACTAGGGCCGGGGTAGATACCTCGCCGGGTCCACCGCCACCTGGGAGGGCCCGATGCCACTCCTCAGTTCCAGGTGTAGATGGTCCGTGCTGGCGCTGCCGCTACGGCCCACCCAGCCCAGCTGGCCCGCCATCACCGCCAACACCGGTGTTCCCGGCGGGCTGATCAGATCGATGCCGCTATGCAGGCTCCAGGCGCCGCGGGCACTGGAATAACGCCAGCCAAAGGGGGAGATTTCCCCGGCCCAGCGGCTCAACGGATAACGCAACCTGGCCCCCGCCACACTGCGCCGGCCCTGGGCCATCGTTGCTGTTGGGCAACGGCCTGGCTCCGCCAGACCCGTGGGGGTGGCAGGGGCCAGGTTGGCCACCACCGAGCTGGCAGTAGGGGCGGGTCGTACCGGGTAACCCTGCTCGGCTGCGTTGGTTCGAGCCGCTGGCAGCGTCAGCCAGGCCAGGGCCAAGCCACTGCCAACCCTGACCAAGCGGAGCAGGCGGCAGCGGCCGTCCAGCAGCGCCAAGGGCCTGGAGGCGCTAAAGTGCACAATTGCTTGCCGCGGCTTTGCTGCTTGCCGTGCCGATCCTTGTGGTGCCATAGCTTGCCGTGCCATTGCTTGCGGTGCCATTGCCTGGCGCGATGCCAACCCCCATCCATGGGGGCGTTGTACCGCCGCTGCAGCAGGGCACAAGGGGATCCGCCGGCCTAGGCACTCAGAAGCCGCCCCAGGCACGCGGACCAACGCCATCGCTCAGGTCCCAGCGCAGCTGATCTCGCTGCCGCAGCTCGAGGGCCTCGCGAATCGCCTTGGGGCTAGGCCGGGATTCGTCGCGCAACCTTGCTGGTCATCCCATCCCCCCTCTAGGGCCCTAGCAAGCTCGGCGCCGCGGATGATGCGCAGTTCGCCGTCGATCTGGACGGCGATAGCGGTACCTGTCTGGCGAGCCAGCTCCCGGGCCCGCTGGCCGGCGAGCAGCTCGGGCCGCCGCAGCGATGCAGGGTCAGCTCAAGGGGTGCTCACGCCTCCAATACCTGCACCGGACAACGCAGGCCCGGTGCCCTGGCGAGGCGGGCATCGGCGGTGAGCAGGGGCGCATCGAGCTGTTCAGCCAGGGCCACGTAGAGGGCGTCGTAGGCGGACAGATTGGTTCGCAGGTCCCAAGCTCGGGGCCAGAGGGAGCGGCAGGGGTGGCGCCGCAGGCCCAGCCGGTTGGCGGTGGCAAGCGCCTGCAGGGCATGCCCTTCCTGCAGCTTGTGGGCCAAGGCCAACCTGCGCAGCACCGAAAGCAGCTCGGCATCGATTAGCTCCGGGGCCTGCAGGTTTTCGCTCGTCAGCCGGATCCTTGCAGGGCCCGCCACCAGCAAGGCATCGACCAGCACCGAGGCATCGATCACCACCATCAGCGCTCGGCGCGACCTTCGGCCAGGGCCTCCAGGATGCTGGCGCGTTCGATCGGCAGTGAGGGCAGGGCGTTCAGCAGCTCGGCATTGTCGGCGCGCCGGGCGGATTCGGTGAGCTCCTGCAGGGCAAAGGTGCTCAAGGGCAGACCCGCCTGGGCGGCGAGCTTCTGCAACCCTGCGGCCACCTCATCGGGCACATGGCGGATGTACAGGGTGCGCATCGGGAGACCCGCTTGCTGGCTGCTAGCAGGTTAGTTCAAACGGGCTGCGGCAGGGCGAGAGCCCTGGCAGGGGCCCTGCAGGCCTAGGTCCGAGCAAGCCATGCGACAGGCAGCCTTGATTGCGACAGGCAGCATTGATGGAAATGTCCAGCCGCATGCATAACCCAGTCCCGACGGGTGGGTTTATCGGCAAGATCTCTCTGGGCGAGCTGCAGCTGAGCGTTCGAGATGGGGCCTCCGAGCTGCAGGTGGCGCCCTCCACGTTGAAGCGGTCCTGCCGGGCAGGGGGGGCTGGATCTAGGTCGACTCGTTGGGTCGAGCGCCGCATGGGTGCCTTGTCAAACTCTGCTCGCCAGTCGGCGAATCAATGCCATTGCGCGTGATTGCCAGCGATCTCCATCAACGCCATGATGGGAAGTGGACCATGAAGCGGTTGCTCCCTCATACGGCTTCCACTAAGTCGCTCTCTTCCTCAGGCTGCACGCTGCTCAGCTCCAGATCCCCGAGGATCTCCTCCATCTGCTCCAGGACGCTGCGTAGGTCTTCAGCGATTTCTGCAGCGATCACGTCGGGCTCAGGGAGGTTGTCGGAATTGAGCAGGCTGTCGTCCTTGAGCCAGAACAGATCGAGGCTGATCTTGTCGCGGGCCAGCAGATCTTCTAGCTCGAAGCAACGCCAGCGGCCATCCGGGGTTTGCTCGCTCCAGGTGGGCTGGCGTTGATCGAGGGCACCAGGCTTATAGAGGCCCACGAACTCATCGAGATCGGAGCGCTGCAGCGGGTTGGTCTTGAGGGTGAAATGCTTATTGGTGCGCAAGTCGTAGACCCAAAGGCGCTTGGTGCTGGCCTGGGCGCTGCCGGCGCGGCGATCAAAGAAGAGCACGTTCGCCTTCACCCCCTGGGCGTAGAAGATGCCGGTAGGCAGGCGCAGCAGGGTGTGGACATCGCACTCGTGGAGAAGCTTGAGACGAATCACTTCACCGGCGCCCCCTTCAAAGAGCACATTGTCGGGGATCACCACGGCGGCACGGCCGTTGATCTTGAGCAGCGATTTGATGTGCTGCAGGAAATTGAGCTGCTTGTTGGAGGTGGTGGCCCAGAAATCATCCCGCTCGTAGGTGATGGCTTCGCTGCCAGCGGCGCCCTCCTCACCGATCACCTTGATCGAGGATTTGCGCCCAAAGGGTGGGTTGGTGGCCACGATGTTGTAGCGCTGGGATCCCAGCTGCCGCAGGGCATCGTCCGTGCGCACCGGCAACAGGGCATCGAGTTGCTCGTCCACCTGGTCCGGCGGAACTTTTTCGCTCAGGAGTTGGCGCCGCACCTCGTCGATTTGCACCGCCGTGGGGCCCACGTTGTGGAGCAGCAGGTTCATGGCACAGAGCCGGATCACCGACTGCACGATGTCGGTGCCGTGCAGGGCCTGGTGGCGGAGGTGATCGCGTTGCTCGCGGGTCATCTCGCGAAAATGGGCCACGATGTAGAGGAACATGGCGATCAGGAAGCCGCCGGTGCCACAGGCGGGATCGATCATCGTTTCTCCCGGCTGGGGGGCGAGGCATTCGATGATTCCGTCGATCAGGGGCCTGGGCGTGAAGTATTGGCCGGCGCCGCTTTTGGTGTCGCGGGCGTTGCGCTCTAGCAGGCCTTCGTAGGCATCGCCCTTGATGTCGGCGCTGAGGATCAGCCAGCGCTCCTTATCGAGCAGATCGGAAATCAGGCGCTTGAGCTTGGCGGGATCCTGGATCTTGTTCTGGGCCTTGCGAAACACCAGACCCAGCAGGCCGTGCTGTTTGCCGAGGTGCTCCAGGACGCGGCGGTACTGGGTTTCCAGCTCCACGCCGTCTTTGCCCACCAGGGTGCTCCAGTCGTAGCCCTCGGGCACCGGAGATTCCTGATTCCAGGGCGGCTGGGTCTGCTCATGGGCGAGCTTGAGGAACAGCAGCACGCTGAGTTGCTCCAGGTAGTCGCCATAGGAGAGGCCGTCGTCGCGGAGCACGGTGCAATAGCTCCAGAGCTTCTGAACGATGCGGTTGGCTTCGGTGCTCATGGGGTGGTGGAGAGGAGGTGGCGATCAAGATCCGGCGTGTCCTTGTCGCTGATCAGCAGGGCAGGGAGACCGAGGAGCCGGGCTGCTTTGACGAAGGGCGCGTCCAGGCTGCAGAGCGTGGCGCCCCGGCCGGCGGCGATCGCCAGGTGCAGGGCATCGGCGGCCCGCAGGCTGGTGCTCCAGCCGCGCAGACAGGCGTTGGCATGGAGGAAGTCCTGATGCTGCAGATCCAGCAGGAGAAGGGCGGGGGCCAGGCTGCGCTCGAAACCGTCAAGCACCCGGTCAGCCTCGGCAGGGCTCAGTGCCCCCGTGCGCACTTTGAGGGCGAGGGCAGAGTGCAGCTCTGTGGTGCTCCAGGGACTGATGGCCAGGGCTTCGGAGGCCTCTTCCAGGAAGGCTGTTGCGAACGGGGAATGGACCTCGGGCGTCAGCAGCGCCAGCAACACGCAGGTATCGAGATAAAGCATTAGCCGGTGGCGTCCTCCCGCAGGGCGCGCACGGTGTCGACACCACTGCTGGGCTGAGGAGGCAGTGACTGACGCAGGGCCTGGAGTTGGGGCAGCAGATTCCGCACGGGGCGACGGGCCACCAGCTCGGCGATGGGCTTGCCGCGGCGGGTGATCAGCACAGGCTCACCGGTGGAGACGGCATCAAGAAGACTGGAGAGCTGGGCCTTGGCTTCGGCCACCGTCACTTGTCGCATCCTGATGACCATCCAGATGACCAACTGTAGCGTTGATGGGGGCGCAGAACAGAGACTCGGAAGGTCAGTCGCGATACACCGAGCCACGGTGTCCGATCTTGACGATCAGCAGCAGCAGAATCTGATCTTCCACACTGAACAGCAGACGCAGGTCGCCGATCCGCACGCGGTAGAGCTCATCGGCGGATTGCAGGCGGATCACACCGGCATGGCGGGGCGTTTCCCCGAGGCGATGGAGTTCCCGATCCACCCGACGTTGCAGCACCGGATCCAGGCGGCTGTAGGCCTTGGCGGCTGAGCGGACGAATTGAATCCGGTAGGTCAAGAACCGTGCACCGGAGCGGGCGTTTCAGAACTGGCTTTCAGCTCCTCCCAGCTGACACGCGGTTCATTGGCCCGCAGGATCGCTTCCGCCTCGGCGGTGTCCTCGGCGTCTTCCAAGGCGAGGGTGAGCAGGCGGCGCAGGGCGTCGCTGCGGCTCACCGAAAGGTGCAGCTCGCCCTCCAAGCGAGCGGCGTAGCGGTCGATTCTTTCCAGCAATTCCTGAGGCAACCGCACAGCCTGAGGGGCGCCGGCTCCGCGCGTCTGGGTCATGGGGTGTCGTTGGCTGTAGTTGAACTTACTACAGGCTGCCTGGCCCTGATTGAACCTCATCCCACAGCATGCGCATGGTCTCGGCGCCGCTGCTGGGCTGATCAGGCAGCGCGTGGCGCAAGCCCTGCAGACGACTCGGCGTTCATCAGTGATGCGCCGGTATGGTGGTTAGCCCAAGGTATTCACACCAATCGGGAGCGAAAACAGGCGAATGGAATGAGATCTCACTGCAGTGGATCATGCCTCGTCACTCTCGCGTCGTTTCCCCATAATCATAGCCATAATCATCACATTCCTCGTTGAGTGTAGCAATGGAAATGAGGGCTTTCCTACTCTCGTTACGACGACGCTCACGAAGCGCTTCAACGTCAGCCAGGTACAGCTTGCGATGCGTGCCTACTCGAACAAAGGGAATTTCATCCGCATCCAGCAATCTGTAGAGGCAAGGCCTGGAGATGTTGAGAATCTCTGCCGCTTGCTGTGTGGTGAGCAGGGTATCATCAGGAATTAATGAGATCGCTCGACCATCGTTCAGGTGCTGAAAGACTTCCCGCAGCACCGAGTAAATCTCTAGAGGAATATCCTCGGCAACGCCATCAGGCCCAATGAGCTGGAGCTGCTTGGCTGGCTTAGCGTGCACAAAGAATCTGCGAAATACATCGCTGACATGCTCGGCTCTTTCTGGAGTTGGCTCAGGTCTGCGCACAGAAGGGGAAATATTACCTTCTCGTGGAGGATTCTGAGCAGCCATGATGATCCACCCCAAAGCGGGGCGCCAAAGGGTCAGGGAGCGGGCTGGGGCCCGCGCACACTGGCGAGGGCGTCTCGCAACTGAAATAAAAGTAACGCACCGGTTCCGGTAGGTGCGGGATGGTGAGCATTTCGTTGCAGCCTGCCGAGAAGCAAAGCAGTGCAGGGGTTCTCGATGATCAGTAGGCCAGGGCGGCTGGGTCTGCTCATGGGCAAGCGAAGCACGGTGCAATAGATCCAGAGCTTCTGAACGATGCGGTTGACTTCGGTGCTAATGGGGTGATGTCAGGGGTGGCGTGGTTGAGCTCACGGTTCACTCATCGCTGCAGCACCGGATCCAGGCGGCTGTAGGCCTTGGCGGCTGACCGGACGAATTCAATCCGGTAGGTCAAGGCGCTTGCGCCGGAGCTGGCGAGGCAGAGCCGGCTTTGAGCCCCTCCCAACTCACACGCGGTTCAAGAGTCCGCAGAATTGCTCCGGCCACGGCGGTGTTCTCGGCATCTTCCAGGGCCAGAGTGAGCAGGCGGTGCAGAGCGTCGCTGCGGCTCACCGTCAGATGCAGCTCGCCCTCCAGCCGGGCGGCGAAACGGTCGATGCGCTTCAGTAACTCCGCCGTCAAGCGCACAGTCTGGGAAGTGCCGGCCCCTCGCGGCTGGGCCATGGCGTATCGCCATTCGTAGTGGAATCCACTGCGCCTACTCCTGTCCTGTGTCAAGGGAGGTGAATAAGCAGCATTTTTGCCTGAGATACAAGTATTCTTGTCGAGAAAGTTATGGGACGTTGATGGAAATCTCTGTGCCTATGGCGATGCCCCACTCAAGACTCTTGAAGGACCTTTGGCTATTTGGGGTGTTTTTCTGCCTTGGGGTGGCGGGTGCCTGCGCTTTTTCACTCATTAACCCGATTATCCTCCCAACCTACTTCAAGCCAGGGGTTAGCTTCTTCTTTCTGATTACGACCAGTGGGGCCTTAGGAGGCATCCTCTATTCAACAAAAGACCGCCTGATTGAAGTTCCGCATCATGAGAATAAAGATCTAAATAAAATATCTTTAGGCTATTTTGCTGATATTCTAGGCGGGATCGGTGGTGCGTACATAATCTTCATGGTCTTGCCCTATGAGTTTCATCAGGTACTCCCGAGCGACACGTTTAAAGAAGCAAATAAATATATTACCGAGTTTGAGCAAATTCGAAGCCTGATTCAGATTATTGCTGTGAGCATGATTGGGGGATATAGTGGTCGTGCGCTCATCGAAGTGGTTCAATCTAATTTGCTCAAAGATGTTAAACAAGTAGCCGAAAAACAAGACAACCTGGAGGCCGAACTGAGAACGGCCTCAACTACCAGGAGCATAAGCTATAAAATAATCGAAGATCCGAAGCACCCTCCTAGCGATAGTGAAGTCAAGCAGCTCAAGGAAGGTCTCAGCAAAGCAATGTCAAGCACAAGATCAGACGTTTTTTATCGCGCACTTCGCACCCGTGAGAAATATGCAATTGAGTTAATCAGCATGCTTGACACAATTAAACCAGAGGGATTTACGCGAGAAACCTTTTTCGAGATTTTTAATGATTCAGCTAACGCCAAAAAGTTTCGCGAGGTTGGAGACACAATGGAAGCAACGATAGTCATTTTCAAGTCACTTGTGGAAACAATCCCGGCCGAAAGTGATTCCGATGAGAGCTCCATTCTGCATCGCTATCATGGTCAACTCGCCTATGCAATGAAGGACCTACTTTATTGCCAAGCACAACAATTTGACAATCCTTCTAAATGGTCTGAAATCATCACACAACTGGATAATGCCATAAGACTGCGTCCGGCTGGAGATCATTCAAAAGATACACGTGATCTCTATTCCTTCTATGAACTGAACAAGGCGATTGCATTGATCGAGAAAGAAGGTAACTATGCAAAGCAGCAGGCAACCTCCGATTTCGATTGCGAGAAAATTATTGAGCTTTTACGAAAAGGATTAGGTGAATCAGGAAGGCGAGGGGTTAAACTTAGAATGATCTTTCCGATCTGTGCTTGGATCGAAACGAATCCAAGCGTTAAGTCCAAACTTGAAACAGCATCGGGGTGATCGGTGCTGAGCTGCGCCTCGGTGTCGCCTCATCTCTCAACGCCTGGAGCTGGGGAAGCCGAGCAGTGATTCACTCAGTAGTGATAGCGCAACTTGGCGATCAGCAGGCTGTGGCCAGCCACCTTGTAGACCACCCGATGTTCTTCGTTGATCCGTCGCTACCAGAAACCGGAAAGGGCATGCCGGAGCGGCTCAGGTTTGCCGGACCCTTCGAATGGGGTCCGGCTGGCTTCCTTGATCAAGGCATGGATGCGTTGGAGCAACTTTTGATCGGTGGCTTGCCAATGGAGGTAGTCCTCCCAAGCTTGTTCCGCGAAGACCAGCTTCATTCCGCCAGAACATGATCCTGGCCACGGCCTGCTTCCAGGCCGTCGACGGCGTCCATCAGCCGCCGTGCATTGCGTGGTGAACGCAGCAGATAGGCGGTTTCCTCCAAGGCCTTGAAGTCGTCCAACGACAGCATCACCACAGAGGGTTCACCGTTGCGCGTGATGATCATCGGCTCATTGTCGGCACAGACACGCTTCATCGCCTGCGCCAGGTTGGCCCTGGCTGCGGTGTAGGAGATGGAGTCCATGGACAATCACCATGTCTGTATAGGATACCGTACGTGCTCCTGACTGGCTTCCGGGGCGGTGCTCATAGCTGGGAAGCAGATCCCGCACTGGTCATCAGCACACGCCGCCCGTGGCAACCGCATCTAGGAGGCTGGAGCGCTGGGCCTTGGCCTCGGTCACCCTGGCCTCTCGCTTACGAATGACCATCTCTAACGGAGGTGTTGAGGGCAAGCAGCTGTTCGCGCCGTCACCGGATCCAGGGCCTGCCTGGGCATCAGATCAGCCAAGCTCGGACGGCGCGCAAGGCTGTGGCCCCGCAGGCGCGGGTGAGGCCTCGCCAGAAGCCTTCGCTCTCGACATCGAGCAGGCGCTTGACTTGAGCAGATGCAGGTGGCGGTCTTTCAAGCGCGCCATACCCCAACTGAACCGCGACCAGTCGGGGTGCTGCAGGGTCAAGGGATGAGCTAAGGGTTCAAAGTATCCGGCTCATGTTCTGAGAAGAGATACGGGGGTGGTTTTCACTTCACGGCGGAGAGCTACCAGGCTGCGGCTGAGACCAGGGCAGCCGGAATGGGCTTAAGGCCCGTCCGTGAACCACCCATAGCCGTAGACGAATTCATTCGCAGATAGTAAGCTACGAGAGTTGCTTCTAACCAGGTTCTATCCTTGCAAACATTGGCCCACAAAAAGAGCACAATGCTTTTACCAGCCATTAGGAAGCGGTCCAATATACATTTTCCTCTGCAACGGAGACTAGCATGACTGACGATGTTGCAGATGCGCTTAATCGTCTCTACAAAGAAACCAGTGATTTTTTGGTTATTGGGCTAACCGGAAGAACCGGCTCTGGCTGCTCCACTGCAGCCCATATTCTTTCGTCGGAGGTTCCCGAATTGCCGGAGGCGTCAAAGATCTATAGCACCGACAACGATAAAAGAAAGTTTCAGATTGTTAGCAAGTACATAATGAAGAATTGGAGGCCTTTTGTAACGATACAAATACGAGCGGTAATTACTAGAATTATTCTTCAATTGTCTTTTGATGATTTCTGCATACTTGCTGCTAGCATATTGAAGCATGAAAAAGAATACGTTTGCAGGCAGTTGGATGGATTTAAGGATAGTTACATTGATGCTCATACGTACATAGCTGAATACGATGCACTCCTAGATTCAACGCCCGAAGAGAAGCTGGCAAAGAAGGACAAGGCTTGGGAGACTTACTTTAAAAAATTACCCATTTTCTGTGAACAGTTCAAAGAAGCTTTACAAGCTAATCTAGGCACAGATTCTTATACCGCTGTCTATCAGCAAGCCGGTGATAATATAAGAGCTTCTGGTTCTGCAAATCTCACTCAGTTTAATGCAGACAGAATATTCACAATGCCTAAAATTATCAATAAACTCATAAAAGCAATTAGAGACAAGCAAAGAAATGGCGCATTCATTGTAATAGATGCCATCCGAAATCCTTTCGAAGCTATATATTTCCATCAACGGTATGCTGGCTTCTACCTAATGTCAATAAACACGCCGAATGCCGAGAGACTAAGCTATTTGCGAAAAACTCATAAATTCTCAGAAGAGCAAATTATTGCCCTTGACACCAAGGAATACCCAAAGAAGCTGTCTGGCAAGAATATATTTACATCTCAAAACATTCAAAAATGCATTGAAATTGCAGATATTCATATTAATAATCCAGATAGGCAGCCATTTAATAATAATGAACTGAGCTGCCAACTTTACTGGTATATTTCATTAATTCTACATCCTGGCCTAGTAACTCCAACTTCGATTGAGCGCTGCATGCAACTTGCATATTCAGTAAAACTCAATTCTGGCTGTATATCAAGGCAAGTAGGTGCAGTAATCACAGATCAAAACTTTTCAATTAAAGCTGTTGGATGGAATAACTCTCCCCAAGGGCAAACGCCTTGCGTATTGCGAAATGCCGAAGAGTTATTAAACGGTGGCGAAGAGGGTGTTTACAGCATATATGAAAGGACAGACGAGAAATTTCATACGGTCTTAGAGCAAACATATCAACCAGTAAAAGGAAGTGAACGTCTTTGTGGAAGAAATCTTTCATTTTGCTTTAAAGACCTACAAAATGAGGTTGAGGGCGAGAAAAACCAGGTCCATACCCGTTCACTTCATGCCGAGGAAAATGCGTTTTTACAGCTTGCTAAGTATGGAGGCGAACCCATACAAGGTGGCGTTCTGTTTTCAACAGCGAGCCCCTGTGAACTATGTTCCAAGAAAGCTTATCAACTAGGCATCAAAAAGGTAGTGTATATTGATCCTTATCCAGGTATTTCACGTGAGCACATTCTTGGTGCCGGAACAGAAATACCAGAGCTAATACTATTCAGAGGGGCTTTGGGGCGTGCTTATCATCGTCTCTATCAACCAGTGATGCCGATGAAAGATGAACTTCAAATGGCAACTGGGTACAGAATCGCAGGTGGCAATTCTAGAAATATAAATGATAATAGGGTTCAAGAGCTAGAAGCTGAATTGTCCATGCTAAGACAGATAATCGAAACGATGAATGGAAATTCATAGCAATGCCATGTGCAAGTAAGCCAAGACCTCCTATTTTCTTTGACCCAGTGTTCAGCAGTGATTATTTAAAGCCTGAGAGTGCGATATTGTGCTTGTTTTAAAGTTTGGGTCATTAGATACTAAGAACCTTCTCCATCCATATCTGGATGCTAAAATTCTTTCATAGTTTTTATCGACCAGAAACCGAGACAGTGATGCAAGAGGTTATCATGAGTAAAGCTGTTGCCAGTGAGATTTACGCAACGTTGAAATTGCTTTATGTTGTGTGTTAATCTACCGTTATCACCGCATTAATCCACCAAATTTGCTATCCCTATTCGTCGAATCGATGCTTTGCGTAGTCGTATCACGCCCCAAACGCCCTCTTCAAAATCGCCTGCTGCAATTTGCCGCAGCGGGCGAGGCTGGTCTGAACGGTGGCTTCGACTTGATCGAGGACGGAGAAGCGCCGATCGACTTCCTCCTTGATTCGCAGCTGTTCAAGGCGTGGTGGAAGGGGGAATCTAAAATTCATCAGCTTCTTTGAATTGATGTTTGCCTGACCTACCTGCTGGCTTGCTTCGTGTCGTGCCCATGCTCGCCCAAAAGGTGAATTTAAGGTGATTGCCAAGAATTCGGGTGAGATCCCATCTGCCGGCAATACTCGAATAATGTAGGAGGCGCATGCGTGCGGTGAATCTCCCCGAAATACGGCTGTTTTTCCAACCAAGTCAATGCTGTTCGTTCGGTTGAACAGGACTTCACCTTTGCGAAGAAGCTGCTCAGGGAATTCGTGGTGGGTCTTCGGTAGATACTTGATTTTGTCCATATGGATCTTTCCGTCCTGGATGTTTCCCATTCGTATGACCGGGATTCCATCGCCTCTTTCTTGGCACTTGGCCGAGGTGCCGTACTTAACTTTCAAGGAGACATGCCCTATGTTCGTCCATTCCCAGCTAGTTGGTGCATCCCATTGCGGTGCTGCGGTCTCGGATGTGGTGGCTGATTTTTTGTTTTTCTGTCTATCCATGGTATCCAGTAATTCTGCCGCTAACTCGTGTGTTCTTCCTTGTCTAATTGCCAACTCCGCCTCCGTCTCCACCAACCTCCCCTCCACCGCCGCTTTCAGGATGCTGGCGCGGGCCTGCTTGAGTTTGGCTTGGATGCCCTGCAGGGTGGTGACGGCTTTGTCGAGGCGGGAGAGTTGTGTGTCGATTTCGGCGACGAGGGTCTCCTGAACATCGACTGGTGGCAAGGGAACGGGCAGAGCGCTGAGGTTCTTTTTGCTGATCGAGGCCAGGTTCGTTGTTTGCTTGCCTGATGCCAGGAAATAGGCCCGAGCTTCGTTGGTGTTGGCGTAATAAGCAATCCACTTCGGAATGGCTTTGCCATCGCGGATGCGGGCGCGGAAGACATGGTTCTGATGGATGCACTCGCTGATCTGCCCTTGCCAGATCCAGCCCCGGCCGAGTTTGTCGCGGTCGCCTCCCTCATTCAGCAGGATGTCGCCAGGCTCCAGGCGATAGCTGGCGATCGTGCTTTCCTTGGCGGGGATCGTTTTCACCTCCGAGAGATTCAGCTGAAGCCGCTGCACGTTGGCGACTCGCAGATAAGGAACTTCACGGTAGTCGTCACCCTGTTTTTTGGAATCCTTGGTGATCCCTGACACGATTTCGCAGATCGCTCCCAGCGGTTCAGTCGGCCAACTCACGCCGCCACCACGTCATTCAGCTCCGACACGATCGATCCCAGCTCTTCGCCAAATAACTCATACACCCTCCCCAGTCCGCCTTGCTGCGCAAAAGGCGGCTCATCGAGATCTTCCATTCTCACCTCCAGGTCCACCACGATCTGATCGCGGATCAGCTCCAGCCAGCTCAGCTGGTCCGCGCTGAAGGTCCGCCCCCGGTTGGCCTGCTGAGCCAACCAGCCGGCGAAGCGCTCTGCCGCCTGGTCTTGGAAGCTCACCAGCTCCTCCTCCACCCCTAGGGCATGGCGGGCCAGGGAGATCAGATCCGTGAGGTGTTTGCCCTTGCTGGCGCCCTTCACCCGGTTGGCTTCCACCTGCTCGTAGGCCTGCCACAGCGCTTCGGTGGTCCACTGGCGCGGTGGCCGCTGGATCGCCTGGGCCAGCTCCACCAGCTTGGCTCGCGTGATCCGCTGCCGGTAGGGCTTGGCGTACAGCACACTCAGGGCGTCCAGCTGGTCGCGGTTCTCGCGGCAGTAGGCCTCGAATTCACCGGTCAGATTCTCGGCGGCGCTCTCGTAGTTGAGGTTTTGGTCCGGCCGCGCTCCGGCGAAGGTCAGCTTGTCGGCGGTGAGCACATCCACGGTGATCTCCTGGGCCTGGCGCACCGTGAGCAGCGCCTGGCAGAGCTGGGGGTTGCTGGCCAGGGGCTCGGCCGCCTCATCGAGCAGCTGCGTGCGGGCCTGTTGCCGTTGGTCCTCTGTGGGGACCTCCATGGCGGGCACCGCAAACAGTTCGCGGGCCCGCTGCTCTTCGTGGTCGGGATCCAGGCGATCGAGCACATGACCCACCAGATCCCGAAGGGGCGGAGCGCCGGGCACCTGGGCCAGCTGGGCTTTCTGGTCGGCCGTAAGGCGCCGCTCCATCCGATCCAGGCGGCTGGCCAGGGCCGAGAGCACGTCTTCGTCGCGGTTGCCCATCCGCACCAGTTCCAGCAGCTTCGCAAACGGCACCGAGGGGTCGCCATCCAGCGGCGGATCGGCCTTCACCGCCTCCATCACCCCCACGCAGTCGATCACCACAAACTCGCTCTTGCTGCCGCCATCGGGGCTGATTGCCTGGAAGTCGGCATCGGGCATCACCCGCACAGCCCGGCCCTTCATCTGCTCAAACAGGGCCCTGGAGCGCACCATCCGCATGAACACCACCCCCTCCAGCGGCTTGATGTCCGTGCCGGTGGCGATCATGTCCACCGTTACCGCCACCCGAGGGTTGTAGGCGTTGGCGAAATCCTTGATCAGTTGCTCCGGCCGGCGTGACGGCGCCACCTTGCCATCGCCATCCAGCTCCGCTTTATAGGTGATCTTCACCGCCTGCTCATTGCTCAGGTTCCACTCCTGGCGCAGGATCCTGAGGATGTCTTCGGCGTGGCTGTCGCTCTTGGCGAAGAACAGCAATTTGGGAATCTCGCTGCGGTCCGGGAAGATTTCGGTGAACAGTTTCTGGCGGATCGTGCGCAGCACGGTGCGGATCTGATCCGGCGCCACCACACTGCGATCGAGCGCCGTTGACGCGTAGGTGAGGTCGTCCTCCAAGGCCTCCCAGCGCTCCTCCCGCGTGAGCCGATTGCGCTTGTACACGCCCAGCCCTGGCCCAGCGTGCACCGTGGCGCCCTGCTCGCCCACCTCGGTGCGGATCTGATACACCCAGAAGGGCACATTCACCTTGTCGCGCACGGCCTCTTCGTGGCGGTACTCGCTCACCACGTTCTGGTGGAAGTAGGCGTAGGTGTGGCCGCCGGGGGTGGCGGTGAGCCCGATGATCGTGGCGTCGAAGTAATCGAGCACCTGGCTCCAGAGGCTGTAGATCGAGCGGTGGCACTCATCCACGACGATCACATCGAAGAACTCGGGAGGAATGCGGGGGTTGTACACCACCGGCTGCGGCCCCCGCGCCAAGGCGGCGCCGTGCCCATCAAACGCCGATTCCTCCTCCAGGGCCGGATCAAACTCCGGCTCACCCTTGAGGATCGAGTACAGGCGCTGGATGGTGGTGATCACCACCTTGTTCACCGGATCGATCCGGTTGCTGCTCAGGTTGACGACGTTGTACAGCTCGTGGAACTTGCGGCCGTCATCGGGCGTGGAGTAAGCCTGGATCTCCTTGAGGGCCTGGCGGCCCAGGTTGCCCCGGTCCACCAGAAACAGCACGCGCCGCACACCGCCCTGAGTGATCAGCCGGTAAGACGCGGAAATGGCGGTGAAGGTTTTGCCGCCCCCTGTGGCCATCTGGATCAGCGCCCGTAAGCGGCCATCTCGAAAGCTCGCCTCAAGGTTTTCCACGGCCCGGATCTGGGCCGGCCACATGCCAGCACTGTTGAGCTGCTGGGCCAACCGCATCCGGCCCTTCATCGTCGGCGCCGCAGGGGCGCCCGATTTTCCCGAACGGCGCCACACCTCAGCGCTCAGCCACCCACCGAGGGTTTCGGGCCGATGGAAGCTGAACACCCGCCGAGCGGTGGGATCAGGATCCAATCCGTTGGTGAAGAACGTTTCGACACCCGTGCTCTCGTAGCGGAAGGGGAGCGGCAGGACCGGCACCTGCAGGCCACGGAGGGTTTCGCTGGCGTAGGCCAGGGTCTGGGCCTCCACCCCGCCCAGGGTGGCCCCCACCTTCTTGGCCTCCACCACCCCAACCAGCTCCTGGCCCAGGAACAGGCCGTAATCGGCTTCGCCGCCGCTGGTGGGGAGTTCTCGCAACGCCACACCCGCACCTGCACTCAGATCCACGGAGCTGCGGTCCTGCACCGTCCAGCCGGAGGCTTCGAGCAGGGCGTCGATCCGGCGACGGGCCTGGGCTTCAGGTGGGGAAGCGGGCTCAGGCATTCCCCATAGCGTGGTGGAGTAGCGGCCGATTGATTATGACCGGTGTGGCCTGGTTTTTGTAGACCTGCCACCGCTTCAGCGGGCGGGAGCGGGGGCAATGGAGCAGCGCAGCTTGGGGTCGGAGCCGAAGGTGCCGAGTGGGGCTTCAAGCTGGTCGCGTGGCGCCTCAGAGACAACTAAAGGGTCGTGGCCATGGCATTCAAAAACTATTCTTGATTCATAGCTCCTCTTCGTGCTTATAGGCAGTGAACACCATTGCTGACTGCTGCTCCGCTGGCGCTGATACTTATCATTTGCCGGTAGCCTCGCCACGAGTAGAAGGTTTACCTCAATAATCGCCCACCAAAAAGAGTGCCTCCCCTGCTTGAGCTTGCCGGGAATCGGCAGGAGCCTGCAGGGTGTTGATCCAAGAAAGGCCAGTAGGAAGATCAACTGTCGTGGTGCCGCCCAACGCCTCCGCCAACATCGTCTCCAGCAACCGCCGCCGCTGCTGATCGGCTTGGCTGAGCTGCTGCTCCCGCTGGTCGCAGAGGGCCATCAGGCCCTCAGTTGTACTCACCAGGCAGATCCTGCTTGTTCACCGTGACCCTTCCCACCTTCTGGCCGGAGAAGCGCAGCAGTTCATCGCCGGAAAAGCTGTAGCCGACCGCGGCGCCGATCTGGGCCACGTCGTCGGCCGTGGCGGCGGCCAGCACGGCCTGGCGCAGGGCCGGATCGTCCTGCATGCGGGCCAGGAACTGCTTGAGCTGATCCAATGCCATCCTTGGTTCTCCAGCGGCTGGGGCCACCCTCCAGCTTGGCGGATCCAGCAGCAAGGCCGCGCCGCAGCCCACCAAGCAGCAGAATCGAGGCTGGGATCCCCATGGACAATGGGCTCCAAGCTTTCTCCCTCTCTTGCTGCCATGCAGTGGTCCAGCGATGCCGAACAACGCTTGAAGGAGGTGCCCTTCTTTGTGCGGCCGGCGGTGCGGCGCCGGATCGAAAGCCTGGCGGCCGAAGCGGGCCTGGCCGAGGTGGATGAACCCTTCTACGTCCAGGCCAAGGCGCGCTTCGGCGAGAAATAAACGGTTCCGGACCGGTGATGGGGTAAAAGAGGGTTGATCCCTTCCCCGTCCGATGTCGCAGTCCAAGCGCGAACAGGTCGTGAGCCACCTGCGCTACATCCGTCAGGAGCTCCGTGAGATGCATCAAGGGGTGATGGAGGATGGCCTGCTGCCCGAAGCGGGCGAGGTGCGCGGTGTGATGGCCCAGATGGAGGCCCTGCTCGAACTGCTGGAGGGCAAGGGCTCCCGCAAAAAGGACGGCGACTCCTGAACTGCTGGGCGATGCCGCCCCCCCAGTCCAGACCCTGCGGGACGCTCCCTGTTGCGGCCCCAAGCCCTTGCCCATCGCGGTTGAGCCTGGTTTGCTGGGGCTGTCCCCATCACCCGCCCGGGCCTCGGCCACGGGCTTTTTATTGGGATCCCCTATCGGTGGGGGGAATGCACTGCCATCACCCCAGAGATGGTGTAGACATGGGGTAGCAGGGCCCCGGGCCGGGTGATGGGGATCACCGTCAGGGCCGCCTGCCCGACCACCAGGCCGGGCAGCTGACCCTCCGGATCGGATCTGCCCTGCCCCCCCCCTTTCCCTCCCCAACCGGCATGGCCCAGCGGCCAGCGGCCCCCCGGCCCCAGCGCCCAAACTTTCAACAGACCCGCTTCCAACGGCGCATCGCCGATGCCGCCACCGCGCTCGAAGCCTGGGCGACCAATCCCTGGCGGCGCTTCTCGCTGCTGCTGATCGTGCTGCTGGGTGGGGTGGTAGTCGGCGGCACCCTGGGCAGCATCAGCGGTGTTCTGGCCTATTTCGACCCGATCTCCGCCCTGGTTTGCGTGCTGCTGATCGAAACTGCGGTGCGGCTGCGGCCGGGGCTGCTGCAGGGCCGGCGCGATCGCTTGGCGTTGCAGCTGCTCGATGTGGCTCGGATCGGCCTGCTCTACGGCCTGCTGCTCGACGGCTTCAAACTGCTTTGAGCCCATCGCCCGCAGGTGTTGCCGCCGGCGGCGGACCCTCAGCGGCGGCCAGCAGGTACAGCAGGGCCATCCGGATCGGGATGCCATTGCGCACCTGCTCCTCCACCAAACTGTGCTTCGGATCATCGAGCAGCTCTCCGGCCAGCTCCACGCCCCGGTTCACCGGCCCCGGGTGGAGCACGGGCACGGCTCGGCCGCAGAGCTCAAGGCGGCGGTGGCTGAGGCCGAACTGGCGGTGGTAGCGATCGAGGCTGGTGAGCAGCTGCTGGTGCATGCGCTCCTTTTGGAGCCGGAGCGTCATCACCGCATCGGCACCGGGCAGGGCCTGCTCCAGGCTGCGGCTGATCTCGATCGACCCCCGCTCCGCCACCGGATCCTGCCGCTGGCCCGGCGGTGGGGCGGCCACGAAGGCGGCGAACTGCTGCGGCAGCAGGGTGGGCGGTCCGCACAACACCACGCTGGCGCCACAGGCGGTGAGGGCCCAGAGGTTGGAGCGGGCCACCCGCGAATGGAGCACATCCCCCACGATCACGATCCGCTTGCCCCGCAGCGCCTCGGGCGTCGGCGCGGCCGGCGAAAACTGGCGGGCCAGGGTGAACAGATCCAGCAAGCCCTGGCTGGGGTGGCTGTGCAGACCATCGCCGGCGTTGAGCACGGCCACCCGCTCACCGCAGCGGTCGAGATCGCGGGCCAGGGTGTGGGGAACGCCGGCGCAGCGATGCCGCACCACGAGCACATTGGCCCCCATCGCCACATAGGTGCGGGCCGTATCCAGCAGGCTCTCGCCTTTGCTCAGGGAACTGGCGGCGGGGGAGAAGCTCTGCACATCGGCCGAAAGCCGCCGCGCCGCCAGCTCAAAACTGCTGCGGGTGCGGGTGCTGGGCTCAATAAAGAGGCTGGTCATCAACCGCCCCTGCAACGCCGGCAGCCGCCGGGCACCGCTGAGCGGCAGGGCCCGAAAACGCTGGGCCAATTCCAAAACGGTGGCGTAATCGGCAAGCGAAAAGGCCGCCAGATCAATCACATGGCGGTGACTCCAGCCGCTCAAAGCACCCGCTGCCGTTTCCGCTCACAACCTAAAGGGCGACAGGCCAGCGGGGAACCAGGCCTCGGCCCGGGGGGGCTGCCGATCGGCCGGGGCCCGGCGGCTGACGCTGCGGCTGGCGCGCCAATACCAGCGCCAGGGCAGCTCCTGGCCCTGGCGGATGCCGATCCGGCTGGTTTGGATCAGGGCGGGGGGATGGGCGGCCAGGGCCGGGCACGCTGCGAGCCAAAGCCCCTCGGCCGGATCGATGCGGCGCCGGTCATCGCTGGCGTCGATGCCGAAGCGGCGGGCCAGCAAGCCCGGTCCGGCGGCGCAACGCTCGGGTTCCCCCGGCAGGGCCAGCGCCCGCAGCAGCACGCCATTGGCCCAATCGGCCCGATCGGTGACCACATTGACGCAGTGGTGGATGCCATAGCTCCGGTACACATAAAAATGACCGGGCTCTCCGAACAGGGTTTCATTGCTGGGGCTGCGGCGGCGATACCCGTGGCAGGCGGGCTCGGCCTGGGAATAGGCCTCGGTTTCGACAATCACGCCCCAGAGCAGCTCGCCAGCTGCTTGCCGTTTCAGCAGCAGGCAGCCAATCAACTCCGGCGCCACCTGCTCAGCCGGGCGGGCGAAGAAGGCGCGGGGCAGGGCTCCAGGGCCAGGAACGGGGACGGGGACGGGGACGGGGGCAGGGGACAGGGAACAGCGGAAGGAGAAGCCACCGCACCAGCTTGGTCGGCCTGGGCAGCGTTCGCTAGGGGGGGCCGGCGGGCTGGGGGTCGCGGACGGGGTTGGGGTCGGTGGCGGAACTAGACCGCCGGCGAACGGGGGAGCGCCTAAGGGTTTTGTGTCGATCGGGGGATTGGGGCCGCGGCCGGCAGCGCAGCCAACGCCAAAACCGGCAGACTGATGCAAATGCCAGGGGCCCTGCCCCGCCCTTCGCCGCGATGTCCCTCTCCCTTGGCAGTGTGCTGCTGGCCGGCTGTGGCCTGTTCTGCCTCGCCACCCTCTTCTTTGGTACCAAGGGGGGCTATTACGACACCGACGCCTACGAAGGCAACGGCACCGCCCACTGAAGCCAACCTGGGAGCGCGGCCCCTAGGGTCGATCAACGTCCAGCGGCCCTGCAGCGTGTCGACCCTTCCGCCAGACCCCCTCGCCAGCGGGCCGCTAGCCAACGGCCTCTGCGCCGGCGAGCCCCGCAGCAACGGCCCGCTAGCCAGGGGATCCTTCCCGCCCCAGCCCCTGGCCAGCGAAGCGATCCGGCTGCAACTGCGCACCTGGCCGGAAGTGGAGAGCTACCTGGAGCACTGCAAGGGCGTGATCGTGCCCCTGGGCTCCACGGAACAGCACGGACCCACCGGGGCGATCGGCACCGATGCCCTCACGGCCGAGGCCGTGGCCCTGGAGGTGGGCCGCCGCAGCGGCGTGCTGGTGACACCAGCCCAGGCCTTTGGCATGGCGGAACACCACCTGGGTTTCGCGGGCACCGTGAGCCTGCAACCCGCCACCCTGCTGGCGGTGCTCCACGACGTGGTGCTCTCCCTGGCCCGCCATGGCTTCGAACGCATCTACGTGATCAATGGCCATGGCGGCAACATCGCCACCAGCCGCGCCGCCTTCACCCAGGCCTACGGCAGCGCCGCGGCCCGGGGACTGCCGGTGGCCGCAGGCCTGCGCTGCCGGCTGGCCAACTGGTTCACCGCCGCGCCGGTGATGCACCTGGCCCGGGAGCTCTATGGCGACCGGGAAGGGCAGCACGCCACCCCCAGTGAGATTGCCCTCACCCTGCACCTGGAGCCCAGCATGGAGGCGGCCCAGCGCCCCCTGCCGCAAGCGGCTGCGGCAGGCCCGATCCACGGACCCGAGGATTTCCGCCGCCGCCACCCCGATGGGCGCATGGGTTCGGATCCCTACCTGGCCCGCTCCGAGCACGGAGCCCGTTTCCTCGACACCGCCGCCACCGCCCTGGTGGAGGATCTGCGCGGCTTCCTGAGCGAGAGCTTGGGCCAATAGCAAGGCCAAGCAAAGCAGAGAGCAACCATGGCCCGCGCCGCGGCCCCGCCTGGCCTTGCCGCTGGCCCTGGCCCAAGCGCCAGGACGACTAAGTTGGCAATCAAGTACTCCCTTGGCAAGCGATGGGCAGGATTTCGGCCGATGACGTTCGCAAGGTGGCCCAACTGGCCCGCCTTGAACTGGCCGACGCCACCATCGCCACCTACACCCAGCAGCTGGAGCGCATCCTCGATTACGTGGCCCACCTCGAGCAGGTGGACACCGAAGGCGTGCCCGCCACCACCCGGGCCGTGGAGGTGGTGAACGTGACCCGGGCTGACCAGGTGAGCCCCACGCCCGTGCGGGAGGAGCTGCTGCAGCTGGCCCCGGAACGGGAAGGGGATTTCCTGCGGGTGCCCAAGATCCTGGCCGACTAAAGCCTCAGCAAGCTCAAGCCTCAGCGCCGCGGTGATACGGCGGTGCTGTGCAGAAGTTCGAGCACCCGGCGGCGGGCGTGGCGGGTGGGCATCAGGGCCGCCAAGGGCCGCAGACGGCTGCGCTGCCGCCTATGGCTGCGCACGCCCAAAAAGATGTCGTAGAGGAAATTGAAACCATCGCGGCGGCTTTCAAACAGGCCGAGCCGCTGGGGCGAGCCCTTGGCATCGAGCAGATGGCGGGTGGCGTGGTAAGCGGGTCTGTATTCAAACCAGGGAATTGAGGGCCAAAGGTGATGAACAAGGTGGTAATTCTGGCCCATGATCAACCAATTCATCATCCGGCCGGGATAGACGCGGGCATTGTGCCAGCGGTTGCGGGAATTAAATGGGCGATGGGGAAGGTAATCAAAAAACAGCCCCAGGGTGACTCCCACCATCAGGGCGGGAGCAAACCAGCAGTTGAAGACGAAGGGCAGGAAATCGTGGCGGGCGGCGAGCAGCACGATCGAGAAGAATACGAGCCTAGCCAGGGCCCATTCGAGCAATTCATTGCCTCGCCATAAACGGCGTTTAAAGAAGAAGAGCTCGTGGTAGAAAAAGCGTGGGGCGATCAACCAAAGCGGCCCGAAGGTGCTGACGATGTGGTCGGGATCGTGCTTGGGATCGTTCACATGGGCATGGTGCTGCAGATGCACCCTGGTGAACACAGGGAAGCTGAAGCCCAGCAGCAGCGCCGCCCCGTGCCCCATCACCGCATTCCAGCGCCGGTTGGGGTGGGCGGCATTGTGGCAAGCATCGTGGATCACGGTGCCCTCCAGGTGGAGGGCCAGGAAACCGAGGGCCAGCAGCGGCGGCAGCGGCCAGCCAGCCACGAACCAGCCCCAGATCGTCAGGCCCGCCAGCCCATAGCCGGCCAGAAACAGCGCCACGGTGGGGTTCCAGGGCGCCGGTGGATCCAGAAACCGCTTGGGCACGCTGCGCAGCGAAGCCGGCAACGCCGCTGGCGCCCCAGGCACGGCCGCAGCCAGGGATCGGGATGGGGAAACCGGCATGGGCGCCAGGGCCTTGGACATCAGCTCAGATCGCACCTGAAACGGAGCCGGATCACCGGAAGGCCTCCCAGACTACGAACATCCTGCCCCTGATCGCTGCCGGCGGCTCAGAGCAGCTCCAGCTCCGGCATGGTTGCCTTCAGGCCCGCCAGACGGGAGCGCAGACTGGCCAGCAGCAGGTTGATGGCGCTCTGGTCGGCCAGATCGCGGTGGCAGATCAGGGCGCCGCCATTGGCGAACACGGGGTCGAGATCGAGCCGCACCAGCTGGCCTGAGCTGAGCCGGTTGAGCGGGGTGGAGAGCACCAGGGTGTGCTGATCGGCGGTCTGCCCCTCCCAACAGGCTTGCTCGTAGCGGCTCCATTTGCAGGAGCAGTTGTTGACGCGGATATTGCCAAGGCCCCGGGCATGGAAGAGCGCCCGGGAGCGCCGGTAGCCCTGGGCTGGGATATCCAGGCTCGGGAAGTCCCGCAAGTCGGCGTCGGTGAGGCCGCGCTCGCGGGCCAGGGGGTGGCCTGCGCTGGTGTGGAGCTGCACGGGGTTGCGCCAGAGGGGCATCACCACCAGGTCGGTGCGCTCCGGGTCGGCAGGCAGGTCTTCGATCGCATCGCTGATCCAGGCATCGATCACCCGCTCGCGCAGCAGCTGCAGGGGCCGATCGACGCCGATATGGTCGAAGCTGCCGCCGATCCAGCCCGCCAGCAGGGGATGGACCAGCAGCCTGCCGGCCCCTGGGAAGGCCTCAAGCCGCAGGGCTCGCTGGCCAGCCAAGCGGCAGCTCTGGTGCAGCTCCCGCTCCATCTGCAGCAACGCTGAACTGGGCAGTTCCCACTCGCCCTCGCGGCGCACCATCTGGAGATCAAAGGTCTGCAGGCAGCGCCCCAAGCGGCGCGACATGGTGCTCTGGTTGCAGCCGCTGACCTGGGCGGCCAGCTTGCCGGTGCGGCGCCAGAGGATGAAATCGAGGGAGGAGAGCTCCTCGAGGCCCACCATGGTCAAGACGATGCACAACCGGCGCTGAGATTAAGCCGCGCAAACGGGCAGTCGCCTGGCCGCCAATCGATGCCAATGCATCACAAAAACGAATCGACTTCGCCCATGTCCAGCCCCCAGCCCTTAGTCAACGCCTTGACGTCCTGGCTGAAAGCTCGACGGGCTTGGCTGTCAGTGACCTGGCTCACAAAGGTGGGCAAACCTGCCGCAAAAAACGCAAATCAAGCATGCAATTCAGCCCAATTCACCCCGATCACCAGGCTGCAACCAGCCAGCAGAGCACGAACTCCAGATCGGAGCACAAAGGCTCAACAATCCTTCGCGCCGCCAATTGATAGAAAGCTTCATGATTCAGGCCCGGCAGCGGCGCCCCCAGGCCAGGTGGCGGCGGCCTGCTGATCCAGCCTGATGGCCCAAGCCAGTCCACCGTTCCAGCACGGCCTTCAAAACCAGCGCCCGATCGCCGCCCGCCTGGCTCCGGCAGGGGTCGCGCTGCCCTCAAAAGTGGTGCCCACCGGGGGACTTGAACCCCCACGACCGAAGCCACTGGAACCTAAACCCAGCGCGTCTACCAATTCCGCCAGGTGGGCAGGCGCTGAGTTTAGGCAGAGCACCCGCAGGAGTGCTCCGGCACGGGTGCTCCGGCAGGGAGCTCCGGCAGGAGAGCAGCCGCAGCAGAGCACCCACAATGGGGTCCGCCCCTGCCCCGCTGCGGCCATGCTCGCCACCTTTGCAGGACTGCTGGCCCTGCCCCTCGGCCTGGGTCTGGTGCTGTTACCGCTGTTGGCCACGGAACTGAGCCGGCCGCGGGATTCGAGCTGGGGTGGGGTGGTGCTGCTGCTCGGCCTGGTGCTGGTGACCAGCGCCGAGCGGCTGAGCGGGGCCCCGATGCTGGCGGTGCTAAGCGGGGGCCTGCTGATCGGGCGGTTGGGGCTGGAGGTGGGCCAGGGTCGCTGGCGCCAGCTCAGCCCCGAGGAGCAACAACGGCTCGGATCGCTCGAACGCTGGACCACCAGCCTTGGCCAGCTGGGCATCACCCTGGCCAACCTGGCTGGCGCCGTTGGCAGGGGGGCGGGCCAGCTGGGGGCGGGGTTGGGCCGGCTGACCAGCGGCAGGGCCCCTGCGGCCCAGGCCAGCGGCGACACCGCCCCCAGCCCCGCCCCTGCCCGAGCCGGCGGACGCTCCAAGGGCAAGCGCTGGGTGCGGCCAGAGCCTGCGGTGGCTGTCGGTGCAGCAGAGGCTTCCGTTACAGAAAAGGCTTCCGATACAGAAGAGGCCAAGAACTTGACGGCCCCGAGCGCGCCGGCCAGCCCCACGGCCCAGCCGGCCGACGTGGAGCCGGCCGCCGCTTCTGCAGCCGCTTCCTCTGGAGCCGCTTCTTCTGGGGCCGCCTCAACCACCG
Source organism: uncultured cyanobacterium (assembly GCA_903858015.1). Classification (GTDB taxonomy): domain Bacteria; phylum Cyanobacteriota; class Cyanobacteriia; order PCC-6307; family Cyanobiaceae; genus Cyanobium. The sequence continues at coordinate 12,083 of CAIOGZ010000031.1, read as the reverse complement.
CTGCTGCGGCCGCAGCAGCCACCCCCTCAGAAGCCAGCTGAGCCGCCGGATCGGAAGCCGCTGGCAAGCCGGGCCGGACGGGACGGGATAATCCCCGCTTGCTGCCCCCCGCTGTTGTGACCGACGGCCCGGCCTCCTACAAGGACACCCTCAACCTGCTGGAGACGCCGTTCCAGATGCGGGCCAACGCCAAGCGGCGCGAACCCGAGATCCAGGCCTTCTGGGCCGAGCAGCGCCTCTACGAGCGGCTCAGCCACGACAACCGGAAGACCGACGGCAGCCCCGGCGACGTGTTCACCCTGCACGACGGGCCGCCCTACGCCAACGGCGCCCTGCACGTGGGCCACGCCCTCAACAAGATCCTCAAGGACATCATCAACAAGCACGCCCTGCTCAACGGCAGGCGGGCGCGGTTCGTACCCGGCTGGGACTGCCACGGCCTGCCGATTGAGCTGAAGGTGCTGCAGGGGCTCCCTAGCCAGGAACGGCAAGAGCTGACGCCGCTCAGCCTGCGCCGCCGCGCCCACGCCTACGCCCTCGAGCAGGTGGCGGGCCAGCGGCAGGGCTTCCAGCGCTGGGGCATCTGGGCCGACTGGGACACCCCCTACCTCACCCTCAACAAGGACTACGAGGCGGCCCAGATCGCAGTGTTCGGCAAAATGTATGCGGACGGCCACATCTACCGGGGCCTCAAGCCGGTGCACTGGAGCCCCAGCTCCCGCACCGCCCTAGCCGAAGCCGAACTGGAATACCCCGACGGCCACACCTCCCCGAGCGCCTACGTGGCCTTCCCGGTGGTGGGGCTGCCCGCCGCCCTGGCCGGCGAACTGCGCCCGCTCGGCATCGAGGGCCCCACCGACAGCAGCCACCGCGAGCAGCTGTTCGTGGCGATCTGGACCACCACCCCCTGGACCCTGCCCGCCAACCTGGCGGTGGCCGTGAATGGCGAGCTCACCTACGCCATTTGCCGCGATGGCTCCGCCCCGGCCGAAGCCCCCCGCTACCTGGTGCTGGCCGAGGCCCTGGTCGAGGGCCTGCAGACCAGCCTGGGGCGGCCCCTGGAGCCGCTGCTGCAGGTGAAGGGCTCGGCCCTGGCGGGCATCCTGTACCGCCATCCGCTGCTGGATCGCACCTCGCCGGTGGTGGTGGGCGGCGACTACGTCACCACCGAAGCGGGCACGGGGTTGGTGCACACAGCGCCGGGCCATGGCGTCGACGACTTCAACACCGGCCGCAAGCACGGCCTGGCGGTGCTCTGCCCGGTGGATGAAGGCGGCACCCTCACCGCCGAAGCCGGCCCCTTCGCCGGCCTCAACGTGCTCAAGGATGCCAACACCGCCATCCTCTCGGCCCTGCGCGCCACCGGCGCCCTGCTGGCCGAGCAGACCTACGCCCACCGCTACCCCTACGACTGGCGCACCAAAAAACCCACCATCTTCCGCGCCACCGAGCAGTGGTTTGCCTCGGTGGAGGGGTTCCGCGACCAGGCCCTAGCGGCGATCGCCCAGGTGCAGTGGATGCCCCCGAGCGGCCAAAACCGGATTGAGGCGATGGTGCGCGACCGGGGCGATTGGTGTATCTCGCGCCAGCGCACCTGGGGTGTGCCGATCCCGGTTTTCTATCACCGCGAAAGCAGCGAGGTGCTGCTCAATGCCGAGACCCTGGCCCACATCCAGGCCCTGGTTGCCGCGCATGGTTCGGATGTGTGGTGGGAGCGCGATGAAGCCGGCCTGCTACCTGCCGCCTACGCCGACCAGGCCAGCCAGTGGCGCAAGGGCACCGACACCATGGACGTGTGGTTTGACTCCGGTTCCTCCTGGGCGGGGGTGCTGGGGGGCTTGAAGGAGGGCAAAGAGCAGGGGGTTACCCCCGTTGGCCCGGCGGCCGGCGACGGGGCGTTGAAGGCAACCGAGGTTGCTTCAACAGGCGCTCGCCCTGGGGACGCAGGTTGCGAAGATCGGTCTGCGGAGGGCTACTCCTACGACACCCGCCTCAACTTTCCAGCCGACCTCTACCTGGAGGGCTCCGACCAGCACCGCGGCTGGTTCCAAAGCAGCCTGCTCACCGCCGTGGCCGTCACCGGCGGGGCGCCCTACAAGCAGGTGCTCACCCACGGCTTTGTGCTCGATGAAAAGGGCCGCAAGATGAGCAAATCGCTCGGCAATGTGGTGGATCCGGCGGTGCTGGTGGAGGGGGGTAAAAACGAAAAGCAAGAACCCGCCTACGGCGCCGATGTGTTGCGCCTCTGGGTGAGCTCGGTGGATTATTCCGCCGATGTGCCGCTGGGGCCGGGCATCGTCAAGCAGCTGGCGGATGTCTACCGCAAGGTGCGCAACACGGCCCGCTATCTGCTGGGCAACCTGCATGATTTCGACCCCCGCCCCCAGGTTGAAGGCGGCGATGCGGTGCCGGTGGCTGAGCTGCCGTTGCTCGATCGCTGGATGCTGCAGCGCACTTCCTTTTTTACCAAGGAAATAAGCGAAGACTTCAATGCTTACGAGTTTTACCGCTTTTTTCAGGGATTGCAGAATTTTTGTGTCCGGGATTTATCTAGCTTTTATTTAGACATCGCCAAGGATCGCTTGTACGTGAGTGCCGCCAACTCTTTCCGGCGCCGCAGTTGCCAGACCGTGCTACATCTAGTACTAGAACGGCTGGCCACCCTAATCGCACCGGTACTCTGCCACATGGCGGAGGACATCTGGCTGAATTTACCCTACAAAGTGGCCGAGGCATCTGTTTTTGAGCGGCGATGGCTCGATCTCACCAAATCAGCTGATCCACTTTGCACCCTTGAACAAGAACACTACGATTTGATTAACAATGTGAGGGACTGGCTGCGTCCTTTCGTAAATCGGCAGCTAGAAATTTGCCGCAGCCAGGGCCTCCTAGGCTCTTCACTTGAAGCCTCGATAACACTCGAGGCGAATGGAGCACCCTTTTCTGCGCGCATGATCCTGGATTTGCTACAGGAAAGCCAGTATCCTGAAATCGATAACCTCAAGGACTGGCTATTGGTTTCTGAGCTTAATGAGGGAGTAGTTAGCGAAGCTGGAATTCAGCCATTGGCTCAAGCGACTGATGCAGACCTCACAGTGAGAGTCGCCCGGGCCGAAGGCCAGAAGTGCGAGCGCTGCTGGCACTACGAAACCGACATTGGCCAGCACAAGGCCCACCCCACACTATGCGGCCGCTGCGTGGCGGTGCTGGAGGCCTGAGCCAGCTCAGGCCCACAACTTCGGCACCAACAGCCCCGAACGTTCGCGGTAGGCGGCAAAGCCGGGATAACGGGCGAGGGAGGTATCTTTTTTACGCATGTTGGGCAGAAAGACTGCGAAACCAAAGCCGGCCAGCACCGCGTAGGGCAGCCAGTGCATCGCCAGCAGGGCAAAGGAGAGGTAGATGAGCAGTTCGCCTAGATAATTGGGGTTGCGGCAGCGGCCAAAAAAACCATCTTCAATCAGTCCCGGTTGCGTCTGCAGCACGAAGTGCTTCTGGGCATCGCTGCCGAAATGCAGAAACACCCCCAGCAGATTGAGGGCGATGGCGAGGGCCACCAAGGCGAGGGGCGGCTCGGTAGCGGCAGCAATCAGCAGGTAGGGGGCCAGCCAGTAGAGACCGAGCACCAAAAAAGCAGCCACCGCCCCGGGCCAGTCGATCGGCTGCTGCCACTGCCGATCCGGGAAGATTCGATCCTTCAACAGCCACAGCATCCCGTAGCTGCCATGCAGGGCCAGGTACACCCAGGCGCCCAGGGATGCATTGGCGAAGGCCAGCATCAGCGCAGCAACCACCAGGGGCGTGGCCCCCTTGTGGAGGTTGATCACATGCCGCAGCTGCATGGTTTAGGGGGCCAGGAGCTGTCAGCGTAGAAACCCTTTTAGCCAGCCAGCTCCTTACCCGGTAACGGCAGCCCTAGGGCCAGGCCGCAGGGTCGAGAAACGCCTGCACCGGCCCGGCCAGCAGCACCTCCGCCGCCCCCGGCCGCAGCGGCGCCTGCAGCAGCTCGGCGCCGCTGATCTGGGCCGTTTCGGGCAGGGCCGGCTGGTCGGGATCGAAGTCGGTGGGGTGGGTGGTGCTGCTGGAGAAGCCCCGGTAGATCACCAGCTCGAAGGCTTCGGCGGCGGCTGGGTAGCTCTCAGCGGGCGCGATTGAAGGCTCGGCAAGCTCCAAACGGGGCTGGGTAGGAGCGGCGAAAGGCTGCGGCGGGGCGGTAGCGGGCAGGGCCGCAGTTCCTTGCCCAGACCCCAGCGGGCCAGGGTGCAGCAAGCCGGTCAATCGCAGCACACGATCCACGCGGCCGCGGCTGATCTCCTCCAGTCGGGCCAGGAGCTGGGCATTGCTGCCGGCGCCTGGCGGTTCGGTTGGGGCGGCGGTCTGAGTTGGTGCCATGGCGAGGAAGGGGAACCTTGCTGCAGTCCAATTGCAACAGCTCAAACAACATGCAGCAGCTCAACCAACTTGCGACAGCTCAAACAACATGCAGCAGCTCAAACAACTTGCAACCGCTAAAACTCACCCGCCACCCGGCCCTGGCGGGGCAGGCGCACCAGCAGCCACTGCAGCAGGCCTACCCCATAGCCGGCCAGGGCCGCGTAACCGAGGAAGCCCGCCACCGCAGGCGTCCAGCTGGCCCCGAAGACGAAGCCAAACAGCTGGGCCAAGCTGCCATGCAGCCCGCCGGGGGCCTCCAGCCAGGCGGCGCAGAACGGCCGCTCCAGGCCCCCGCCAAGGCAGGGCAGCGCCGTGACGGCCAGGGCCGCCAAGCCCAGGCAATACAAGCTCAGGCTCCAGCGCCAGATCCGCACCGTGAGCGGCAGGCCGCGCCAGGTGGGGAAATCGGCCAACTCCTCATTGAGATCCACCCAGAACCACAACACCGCCACGATCAACAGCGGCGCGATCAGCAGCAACGCCATGCCCAGCGCCGCCTGGTTGGTGAGCAACAGCACGGCGATCAGCAGCAGGCTCGCCACCTTCCAATACAGCCCCAACAAGCGCCGCAGCGCCCCCTCCTGGCGCAGCGCTGCCCAGCCGAGCAGCACCAGGGGCAGCCCCACCGCGAACAGCAGGCCCAGCCGCACGGCCAGCCAGACCAGGGAGCGGTAAAGCGGATCTGGCACAGAACGGGGGGCGGTAAGGCGCCATTATCCGTCCATCCCTCCAGGCCCTAGGGTCCGGCCATGGCTGCCCTCCCCTCCTTCCCTTGGTTGGCGCGGCGTGAACGTCCCGCCTGGTGCCGCACCGGCCTGGCCCGCGACCCCTCCCTGCAGGCCGCCGTCGACGACCTGGTGGGCCAGCTGGCCGGGGCCGCGCCTGCCGATCTGGCCCTGGTGTTCGCCTCCGCCAGCTACGCCAGCGATCTGCCCCGCTTGCTGCCGCTGTTGCGCCAGAAAATCAAGGCCCGGCACTGGATCGGCTGCGTCGGCGGTGGGGTGGTGGGCACCCGGGCCGATGGCACCGCCCAGGAACTGGAGCACGAAGCCGCCATCAGCCTCACCCTGCTGCACCTGCCCGGCGCCCAGCTCCAGCCCTTCTGCCTCGACGCCAGCGAGCTGCCCGACCTCGACGGACCCGCCGAACCCTGGCGGGCGGCGCTCGGCGCCGAAGCCGGCGGCATGCACGCCATGCTGCTGCTGGTGGATCCTGGCTTCGGCGCCATCAACGACCTGATCGGTGGCCTCGACTACGCCTACCCCAACGCGGTCAAGCTGGGGGGCATCGCTGGCCAGCACAGCGCCCCCCACGGCTCGCTGCTGTTCGACGACCAGGTGCGCAGCGGCGTGGTGGGCTGCCTGCTCGGCGGCGCCTGGCGGCTCGATCCGGTGCTGGCCCAGGGGTGCCGGCCGATCGGACCGGTGTTTGAAGTCGAGCAGGCCCAGCGCAATGTGGTGCTGCAGGTGAGCCGCGGCGACGAACGGCGCAGCCCGGTGGAGGCCCTGCAGCGGATCCTGGTGGACCTCAGCCCAGAGGAGCGGGAGCAGGTCAAAAACGCCCTCTTTCTTGGCGTCGGCCGCAGCGATTTCAACCTCGAGCGCAGCGGCGAACAGCCTCCTTCCTTCCTGGTGCGCAACCTGATCGGCGTCGATCCCCGCAACGGGGCCGTGGCGGTGGGCGAGCGGATGCGGGTGGGCCAGAAGGTGCAGTTTCAGTTGCGCGATGGCGCCACCTCCCGCGCCGACGGCCGCCAGCTGCTGCGCCAGGCCGCCCAGCACCAGGCCGCCGAGCGCCAGGGCCAACCGCTGGCCGCCCTGCTGTTTGCCTGCCTCGGCCGGGGCCGGGGGCTCTATGGCGAAGCCGATGGCGATGTGAACCTCTGCCGCGAAAGCTTTGCCCAGGTGCCGATCGCCGGGGTGTTTTGCAACGGCGAAATCGGCGGGGTGGGGGGCAGCACCCACCTGCACGGCTACGCGGCCAGCTGGGGGTTCCTGGTGCCGGAGGCCTGAACGGTGCGGCAGCATGTCAATCCGCTCAGCCGCATCCACCAGCAGCCGCGGCCCCTGCCGCCTCCGGCCCAGCTGTTCGCCCAGCCCAGCCGCCCGCTCCACCTCGACATCGGCTGCGCCCGGGGCCGCTTCCTGCTGGCCCTCGCCCCGCTGCAGAGCGGCTGGAACCACCTCGGGCTGGAGATCCGCCGGCCCCTGGTGGCGGCCGCCGAGGCCGACCGGATCGCCGCGGAACTCAGCAACCTCCACTTCCTTTACTGCAACGCCAACGTGAGCTTGGAGGCCTGGCTGGCGGCGCTGCCCCAGGGCCTGCTGCAACGGGTGTCGATCCAATTCCCAGATCCCTGGTTCAAAACCAAGCACCACAAGCGGCGGGTGCTGCAACCGGCCCTGCTGCGCGCCATCGCCACCGCCCTGGCACCCGGCAGCTGCCTATTCCTGCAGAGCGATGTGCTGGCCGTGATCACGCCGATGGTGGCCCAATGCGAAAGCTGCGGCTGGTTCGAGCGGCCGGCGGCCGATGGGCGGCCCTGGCGGGCCGCTAACCCGCTGCCGCTGCCCACCGAACGGGAGCTCCAAGTGCTGGCCAAGGGCTTGCCGGTCTATCGGGTGCTGTATCAGCGCAACGGCGCGACCGTGCCCCCCCAAGCGGCCCCGCCCCCCCTCTAGCGGCCCAGGCCAAGCCCCAGCGGCGCAGGCCACCGATAATCGCCAGCATCGACCGCGCTCCCCCCGTGCCCACCCCCCTGCCCACCCCGCTGCTGCTGCGTTGGCAGGGTCTGCTGGCCCGCAGGCCAGCGGGATGGCTGGGGAGCCACCTGGAGGCGCTTGCCGGGCTGGTGCTCTGCGCCCTGCTGGCGGTGCTGCCCGTGGTCAGCCGCAGCGGCCTCAGCCTGCTGATCGCCGCCTGCGTGCTGCTCTGGGTGGTCTGGGCCCTGCGCACACCGCCCGGCAAGATCGGCGCGATCAACCTCGCCCTACTGGCGGTGCTGGCGATTGCGGTGCTGGCCACCGGCTTCTCACCGGTGCCGCTGGCGGCCGCCAAGGGGCTGATCAAGCTGAGCAGCTACCTCGGGGTCTACGCCCTGATGCGCCAGCTGCTGGCCAGCTCGCCGCTCTGGTGGGACCGGCTGGTGGGCGCCCTGCTGGCCGGGGAGCTGCTGACCAGCGTGGTGGGCCTCCGCCAGCTCTATGGCGATGCCAGCGCCCTGGCCCGCTGGTCGGACAACAACTCGGTGGCCGAAGGCACGGTGCGCATCTACAGCAGCCTCGATAACCCCAACCTGCTGGGCGGCTACCTGCTGCCGATTCTGCCGCTGGCCCTGGTCGCGCTGCTGCGCTGGCGGGGGCTGCCGCGCCGCCTATTCGCCCTCACGGCGCTGCTGCTCGGCATCGCGGCCCTGGTGCTCACCTACAGCCGCGGCGCCTGGATGGGGATGGTGGCCTCCCTGGGCCTGCTGGGCCTGCTGCTGGCGATGCGCCGGATCCGCCACTGGCCCCCCTTCTGGCGCCGCACCATGCCCCTGCTGCTGCTGCTGGCCACGGCCGGGGCCCTGGTGGTGGTGGTGAGCCAGGTGGAGCCGCTGCGGGTGCGGGTGATGAGCCTGGTGGCCGGCCGGGAGGACAGCTCCAACAACTTCCGCATGAACGTTTGGACCGCCGCCCTGGCGATGATCCAAGACCGTCCCTGGCTGGGCATCGGGCCGGGCAACAACGCCTTCAACCTGATCTACCCCCTCTACCAACAACCCAAGTTCAACGCCCTCAGCGCCTACTCGATTCCGCTGGAACTGCTGATCGAAGCCGGGCTGCCGGGGCTGCTGGCGGGGCTGGCGCTGCTGCTCACCGCGATCCGCACCGGCCTGCGGCAAGGATGGAGCCAAAACCAGCTGGCCCTGCCCTGCCTGGCGGCGGTGGCGGTGTTCGTCGGGCTCGGCGTGCAGGGCCTCACCGACACGATCTTCTTTCGGCCGGAGGTGCAGCTCGTGGCCCTGTTCAGCCTGGCCACCCTGGCCGTGGCGGCTGAATCAGCCATCCCTGAACTCCCCCCACCCCCGGGCTTCGATGGCTAACCCAGCGCCATCCCCAGCCCTGCTGGCGGGCTTCGACGCCGGCCAAACCCACACCCGCTGCCGCCTGGCCGATCGCCATAGCGGCGCCAGCCTGGCGGAGGGCCAGGGACCGGGGGTTTCCCATCTTGCGGCAGCGGCGGGGCGGGAGCGGTTCGCCGCTGCCCTGCGCCAAAGCCTGGCCGCGGCCCGCCAAGCGCTGCCGGCGGAACGGCGCCAGCAGCCCCTGGCGGCGGCGGCGGTGGGGGCCAGCGGCATCGAGGCCGGCAGTGCCGTGCAGCAGCAGGGCCGGGAGCTAGCAGCCGCAGCGCTGGGCTTGCCCGAAGAGCGGCTGCTGGTAACGGGGGATGAACGCACGGCCCTGCGGGGCGCCTTCCCCGCCGCCGCCGGCATCGTGGTGATCAGCGGCACCGGCACGATCGCCGTCGGCCGCGACGGCCGCGGCCGGGAACACCGCTGCGGCGGCTGGGGCTGGCTGCTTGATGGGGCCGGATCCGCCATGGACATCGGCCGCGATGGGCTCGCCCTCAGCCTGCGGATGGCCGATGGCCGCGAGCCGGTTTCTGGGCTGGGGGATGCCCTCTGGCAGGCCCTGGGGATCGATCCCCGCGATCCCCAGGCGCCGCAGCGGATCAAGGCGCTGGTGGTGGAGCCTGGCTTCGGCGCGGCGGGGTTCGCGCGGCTGGCGCCGGTGGTGGATCAACTGGCACAGCAGGGCGATGCCCGGGCCGGGGCGATCCTGGCCCAGAACGCCGAGGCCCTGGCGGCGATGGTGGCCGCGGTGGCCGCAGCCCTGGATCTGCGGGACCCGCCCGTCTGCGCCCTCGGTGGTGCCCTGCTGCACCTCGGGGAACTGCGCCGTCCGTTCGCGGCCCTGCTGGCCAGGCGGCTGGGGATCCATGCCCTGGTGAGCCCCGAGGCGGATGCCTGCCAGGGGGCGCTTCAACTGGCGGCCGACTGCCTCCTGGGCAGCGCCCATGGCGCTTTGGGAGCGTGATCTGCCCCGCCAGGGCGGAAGCCAGCCGATCGGCGCAGGCCGATCGGCGCAGGCCGATCTCGGACGCCGCAACGGGACTGATCAGGCTCCGTTGAGGTGTTGGTCGGCTGCGGCCGCCAGCAAGCGGGCCCAGTGCTCCACCTGCTCGGCCTCGGCCGCCTCCACCATCACCCGCAGCAGCGGCTCGGTGCCGCTGGCCCGCACCAGCACCCGCCCAGCACCGGCCATGGCGAGCTCGGCCCGCTCCACCGCCTGCCGCAGCGGCTCGCAGTCTTGCCAGCCGGTGCGGCGTTGGCGGTCCGGCACCGTCACATTGACCAGTTTCTGCGGGAAGGGCCGGAAGCTCTCCTCCCTCCAGGCGGCCAGGCTCTGGCCGCGGCCATGCACCAGGGTGGCCACCTGTAGGGCGGTGAGGAGGCCGTCGCCGCTCAAGCCATGGCGGGCCGACAGGATGTGACCCGACTGCTCACCGCCGAGGCCAGCCCCCAGCTGCTCCATCGCGGCATGCACATGCTGGTCGCCCACGGCGGTGCGCTCCAGCACGCCGCCCGCCGCCCGCCAGGCCTGCTCAAAACCCAGGTTCGACATCACCGTGGCCACGATTCGGTTGTCGGGCAGGGCGCCGGCTGCCAAAAGGGCGGATCCCCACAGATAGAGAATGTGGTCGCCATCAACCACCCGGCCGCAGCCATCGACCGCCAGCACGCGGTCGGCATCGCCATCGAAGGCGAAGCCCATGGCGGCGCCGGAATCGAGCACCGCCTGGCGCAGCGGCTCCAGATGGGTGCTGCCGCAGCCCTGGTTGATGCGGCGGCCATCGGGGCAACCGTGCAGCACCAGCAGCTCGGCGCCGAGGGCCCGGAACACCTTTTCACCGCAGGCGGTGGCGGAGCCCCAGCAGAGATCGAGCACCACCCGGCAGCCATCCAGCCGGGCCCCTGCGACGCTGGCCACCAGGCTGTCGACATAGGCCGCGAGCAGGTCGGCGCGGTCGGTAGCGGTGCCATCCGCCGCCAGCTCGGTGGGGCCAGCCTCGCCCCGCAGCCCCGCCTCGATCGCCGCTTGATCCGGGCGGCCGAGCTTGGCCCCGGAAGCGCCGAACACCTTGATGCCGTTGTCGTCGGGAGGGTTGTGGCTGGCCGACACCATCAACCCACCGGCGGCGCCATGGCGGCGGATCATGGCGGGCAGCGCCGGGGTGGGGCAAAGCCCGAGCTGCCAAACCTCGCGGCCGGCCGCCGCCAGGCCGGCGGTGAGGGCCGCGACCAGCATCGGCCCGCTGCTACGGGAATCGGTGCCGATCAGCACCGGCCCCGGCGGCGGCAGCACCCGGCCGCACCAATAACCAAGCTGCAGGGCCAGGGCGGGGGTGATGCTGGTACCGACCCGGCCGCGGATGCCATCGGTGCCGAAGCAGGCCTGGCAGGCTTCGAGGGGTGGCCCGATCGCTGAGCCGTTCGCTGAGGTGGTTGCTGTGCCGATCGTTGAGGCGGTTGCTGTGCCGATCGCTGGGCCGTTCGCTGAGGGGAGCAGGTCCGGGCGGGCCGCCGGGATGGCTGGGGCGGTGGCCGGAGACTCGGCCATAGCGGCGGCATGCGGCAGACGGCCCACACGCTACGCCGACTCGCGGCAGTTCAACGCCAGCGTCGCGGCCGCCAGGCCCAGATCACCAGCTCGCTGATCGCCCACAGCAACAGCCCGCCCACCCACCAACCCGGCAGCCAGCGCAGCGGCGACCAGGGCCGCAGCAGCAGCACCAGGGCCGCCAGCAGCAGCGCCAGCTGGCAGCGGCGACGCTGGCCCGCCCCGGGCAGATCAAGCCGCAGCGATCGCCACAGGCCGCCGAGCCGATCGCCCTGCAGCAGACGACTGGACCAGGCTGGCGGCGGCAGGGATGGCAGGCGCACCGGAGGACAGCAACGAAGCCGCTCCCCAGAATGCCCCGCAGTGGCGCCCGTTGGCCTTGACCCGCCTTCCCCTCCTGCTCGCCGTCTCCTGTCTTGGCACCGCAGCGGCCCTGCTGGGGGGAAGGGCCCTACTGGCCAGGCTCCCCGCCCCCAACCCCAACACCGCCTCCAACCGGCTGGAGCGGCTACGGCGCTGGGCACCGGATCCAGCCCTGCGGCGCGAGGCCAGCCTGTTGCTGCAGGCTCGCTACCCAAACGATCTGGCCCTCAACGAGCAGCTGTTGCGCAACCAAGGCTGGGGCAGCGATCCGCTGGCGGCGGTGGCGCTCAAGAACGGGGCCCAGACCGCCGCAGCCCTGGGCCAGCACGACCAGGCCCGCCGCCTGTGGCAGACGCTGCTGCGGCGCTTCGATGGCTCGATGGCCCAGGCCGATGCCCTCTACGCCCTCGGCCGCCGGCAGCCAGGGCTGAGGAGCGAGCTGCTGCAACGGTTTCCCGCCCATCCGGCGGCCCTCGCCGCCGCCCTGGAAGCGGGTCCGGAGCCCGCCGCCCGCCTCGCCGGCGCCCTGCACCTGGCCCGCTGGGGGGCGCGCTGGCCGGGGGCCGAGCAGCGGCTGCGCCAGGCCTGTGGGGCAACGACGCCGGCAGGGCCGGGGCCGGCAGC
>CAIOGZ010000030.1 GCA_903858015.1 uncultured cyanobacterium | reverse complement strand
TGACCGAAGTGGGTGGAGAACAGCTTTTGGTAAAGCCGCTCCTCCGTCATTCCGTCATGGCTCTCGAAGTCGTGAGCCGTGGCGATGCCGTACCAAATACGACGGGTTGTCGGGTCCTGTGCCAGACCCTGGCTGAACGAAGGAAATTTCGTTGCCATTGGGAAAGGTCAGGTGGAGGTCAGCCGACCGCGACGATGCGGGCCAGGAAAAATGCCCAGGTGGTCGCAATGCCACCAAGGAGGTAATGGGCCACACCCACGGCACGGCCCTGGGTGATGGAGAGCGCCCGCGGCTGGATAGCCGGAGCAACCCTCAGCTTGTTGTGAGCCCAGACGATGGACTCAATCAGCTCCTGCCAGTAGCCGCGGCCGCTGAACAGGAACATCAGGCTGAAGGCCCAGATGAAGTGGGCTCCCAGGAACATCAGACCGTAAGCACTGGAGCTCGAGCCGTAGCTGTTGATCACCTGTGCGGCCTGGGCCCAGAGGAAGTCGCGCAGCCAGCCATTAATGGTGATGGCGCTCTGGGCGAAGTTGCCATTCGTGATGTGCTGGACGCTGCCATCAGCGTTGACGGTGCCCCACACGTCGCTCTGCATCTTCCACGAGAAGTGGAAAATGACGATCGACAGGGAGTTGTACATCCAGAACAGGCCGAGGAACACGTGGTCCCAGGCCGACACTTGGCAGGTGCCGCCACGGCCGGGGCCGTCGCAGGGGAAGCGGAAGCCCAGATTCGCCTTGTCGGGAACGAGGCGGGAGCTGCGGGAATACAACACGCCCTTCAGCAGGATCAACACGGTGACGTGGATCGTGAAGGCGTGAATGTGGTGAACCAAGAAGTCGGCCGTTCCCAGGGGGATCGGCGCGGCGGCAACCTTGCCGCCCACGGCCACAACGGCGCCGTTGAACACCTCGCTCACGCCAGCAAGGGCGTTGGGAGCAGTGGTGCCGGCGGCAGCGGCATGGAGGCCCTGGATCCACTGCGCGAAGACCGGCTTGAGCTGGATCGCGGTGTCACTGAACATGTCCTGGGGACGGCCCAGGGCGCGCATCGTGTCGTTGTGGATGTAGAGGCCGAAGCTGTGGAAGCCCAGCCAGATGCACACCCAGTTGAGGTGGCTGATTAGGGCATCACGGGCCTTGAGCACCCGATCCAGCACGTTATCGACGTGCTTGGCGGGGTCGTAATCGCGAATCATCGCGATGGCTGCGTGAGCACCTGCGCCCACAATCAGGAAGCCGCCAATCCACATGTGATGGGTGAAGATCGACAGCTGGGTTGGGTAGTCAATCCCGATGTAGGGATAGGGAGGCATCGCATACATGTGGTGGGCCACGATGATGGTCAGCGAGCCAAGCATCGCCAGGTTCACAGCCAGTTGGGCATGCCAGCTGGTGGTCAGGAACTCGAAGAGTCCGTCATGACCATTGGGAGCGGGGAACAGCAGGGGATCACCCTTCTGGCCCTCGAGGATCTCCTTGATGCTGTGACCAATGCCCCAGTTGGTGCGGTACATGTGGCCAGCCACGATGAACAGAACCGCAATCGCCAGGTGGTGATGGGCGATGTCGGTCATCCAAAGGCTGCCGGTTACGGGATTCAGCCCACCTTTAAAGGTGAGGAAATCGCTGTAAGCGGCCCAGTTGCCCGTGAAGAAGGCTGAGATGCCCGCCCCGAAACCGGGGAAGATCTGGGCGATCACGTCCTGATTCAGGAACTCGTGGGGCAGGGGAATGTCTGCATAGGTGGCGATGGTTTTGCCATTGAGCACCAGCGGCTGGCCGGCGTCGATGGCTTCCATCAGCGCGTTGGTGGGCAGGGACACGTGAAGGAGGTGACCTGTCCACGACAGGGAGCCCAAGCCAAGGAGGCCAGCCAGATGGTGGTTGAGCATCGACTCAACGTTCTGGAACCACTCGAGCTTGGGGGCTGCCTTGTGATAGTGGAAGACGCCCGCGTTGAGCATCAGGCCGGCCATCACCAGCGCGCCGATGGCCAGGGCCAGCAGCTGGGTTTCGTTGGTGATGCCCCAGGCCCTCCACACGTGGAAAAGACCGGAGGTGATCTGAATGCCGTGGAAGCCGGCACCCACATCGCCGTTAAGGATCTCCTGGCCGAAGATCGGCCAGACCACCTGGGCACTCGGTTTGACGTGCAGGGGGTCGGTGAGCCAGCCGGAGTAGTTGGAGAAGCGGGCACCGTGATAGAAGGCACCGCTCAGCCAGATGAAAATGACGGCCAAGTGGCCGAAGTGAGCGCTGAAGATCTTGCGTGAGACCTCTTCAAGATCGCTCGTGTGGCTGTCGAAGTCGTGAGCGTTGGCGTGGAGGTTCCAAATCCAGGTGGTGGTTTTGGGACCCTTAGCGAGGGTGCGGTCGAAATGGCCGGGCTTTTCAAAAAGCTCGAACGTTGCCGGAACGGGGTTCCGGTCGACCAGATCCTTCGCCTTTTTCCCACGCTCTGGTGGGCTGATGGTCATCGAGATGTTCCTCGAGGGACGGAATCGAGGTGGAGGTCCACCCCTTCGGCAGACAGGGCGCAAACCGCGCCTACCGGTGGGACCCCATGTCCAGCCGCCGAGGGGATCCCCCGGCTGCCGTGGCACGGGCGCCAGGCCGACGCGGGCAAAACCCTTGTCGTGACTGGAGCTTTGGGCCCCGAAAGGGGACCGCTGGCGGAAGTATAGGGGTCAAAAACAAGCGGATTCGACCACCAGTTACAAAGGTTCAATCCCGGCGCATTCAAGGCTGGGACTGGGGTCTAACGAGGCCTCAATCACATCAAAACATCGTCTTTGCGGCGGTTTCGATTAATGGAAGTCAGCCAGATTGCGGCCCTATCGATACGGTCATCTCCGCTGGACCTTGGCGGCGATGGGCTTTGGGGTCAGTTGCCGCAGCAGAATGGCCTCCGATCAACAACAGACGAGCAGAGGAGCACGGCCTTGGCGGCTGCAACTGGGCTGAACCGAAGCCTGTCCGAGGGGCCACCGGCAAGGCGGTCCCCCCCCCGGCAGCTGATGCGGACCTGCAGATGGCTGCTTTGCCTGGCGCTGCTGGTTGGGATCGTGGCGTTGCAGCCGGCAGCCGCCCAGGCCTGGACTTGGCCAGGCCGGCCGGGTTCAACCGATCGCCATCCCGTGCTCCGCCCTGGCCGCAGCCCGGTGGCGGCCCGTCCCGCTGCCCCCAGGCCCCAGGAGGTGGCCCCACCGCCGGCGGTGCAGCAACTGGCGCTGGCCCTGGCCGCCCGGCAGCCCCGGGTATCGATCCTGGAACCCGCGGATGGAACCCTGCTGGCGGCAGGCCCTTGGACGCTCAAACTGCAGGTGGACGACTGGCCCCTTGTCGATGCAGGCCGGCTCGGCCTGGGTCCCCATCTGATGCTGCAGATCGATGACGCCCGGCCCCAGCCGCTCCTGCAGACGACAGCCACCCTGCCGGCCCTGGCAGCGGGCAGTCACCGGCTGACGGTCTATGCGGTGCGCCCCTGGGGCGAAGTGGTGAAAGCTCCAGGCGCCTTCGCCCAGATCCGCCTGCACCGCGTTGTCGCCAATCCGCTCAGCCTGCCGCCGCCGGGAACGCCGCAGTTGCTGCCGGTGAGTCCGGCATTGGTCAGCGCGGCGGAGCCGCTGCTGCTCGATTGGCTCTTGATCGATGCACCACTCCAGAATCTGCGGGCCGATGACGCGCGCTGGAGGCTGCGGGTGACCCTGAACGGCGACAGTTTTCTGGTCAACCAGCAGACCCCGCTCTGGCTCAAGGGCTGGAAATCGGGAAGCAATGCCCTGCTCATGGAACTGGTGGATGGCAAGGGCGAACCGCTCAATCCCCCGTTTAACAGTTTGGTGCGGGAGGTACGCCTCGACGCCGCCGCTCGGCGGCCCGCCTGGCTGGGCCCCCAGCTCAGCCAGCTCGACCTGGCCCGCCTGCTGGGTGAGGCGCCGCTCGAGCCCGAAGCGCTGGCCTCGCCTGAAGCCGAAGCGCTGATGCCGCCTGAGCCCGAAGCGCTGGCCTCGCCTGAAGCACCTGAGCCAGCAGCGGTGGTACCGGCTGAACCCGAAGCCGTGCTGCCGCCTGGGCCCGAAGCCGCCACCGCTCTGGCAGCTTCGCCCCCGCCGAGCAGCGAAGCGATCGCTGCCGCAGCTGCCCAACCTGGTCAAGCCATCTCCCCAGATTCCGCCGCCAGCCCCCCAGAACCAGCGCTCCAAAAACCCGCTGCCCCTGCAGCGGTAGCGATGCCGCCCCAACCCCTCGAAGCCGGCCAACAGTCCCCCCCGCTTGAGTCCGCCCCGCTTGAACCAAGATTCCCAACCTCCACCCCCACGCCAGCGCCGACCCCAGCAGCGCCATCCCCAGCTCCGCAGCCCAGCCGCCCGCTGCGCCCAGCCCGGGAGGATGTGAATCCAGACGGAACCTTGATCCGTCCGCAGCGCCAGGGCCCCATCCAGGCCCTCAGGGAGCGGCTGGGCCGATGACCAGCAGCACCGCAAGCCCCAGGCCCGAGCAGCGGATCGTGGCGCTGGGATTCAGCCCGGACGCCAACGCCGTACTGCAACGGCTCCACAGGGCCGGAGTGGTGACCACGATTCGCTGGCCAGAATCGGAACAACCAGCGGCAACCTGGCTGGAGGCGCAATGGCCCAAGGCCGACGCGGTGCTGGCGGTGGGCGCCTGCGGCTTGGTGGTGCGCCTGATTGGGCCGCTGTTGCACCACAAGGCCACCGATCCAGCGGTGCTGGTGCTCGACCCGGCAGGGCGGTTCGCGATCCCGCTGCTCGGCGGCCATCGCGGCGGTGGCGAGGCCCTGGCCGCTGAGATCGCTGCGCTGCTGGGCGCAGAGGCTGTGCTCACCGGCAGTTCGGCCACCATGGGCCGGCTAGCCCTGGATACCTTTGGCAGCGCCTGGGGCTGGAGCCGCGGCAGCGGCGACTGGACGGCCCTGATGCTCGCGGCCTCCCGGCCGCAAACCTTGCCAAAGTTGGCTCAGACCTGCGGCCTTGAGCTCTGGCGCGACCTGGCCGCCGTGGCCAGCTCGCTCGCTGCCGACGTTGGCACGGAGGCGGCTGCTCCCCTGCTGGTCAGCCACACCAGCGGCAGCGGCTGCCGCTGGCACCCGCCCTGCCTCTGGCTGGGGATTGGCTGCGAGCGCAACACCAGCTTGGGCCTGCTGGAGCGGCTGGTGGCGCAGGGGCTGGCGGCGGCAGGCCTGGCACCGGAGGCGGTGGCCGGCGTCGCCAGCGTGGATCGCAAGGGAGATGAACCGGCCCTGCTGGCCCTCTGCCAGCTGCATGGCTGGCCGCTGAGGCTGCTGGAGCCTGAACAACTAGCCTCGATCACGGTGCCCAACCCTTCGCTGGCCGTCGCCGCTGTGATGGGCACGCCCAGCGTGGCGGAGGCCGCCGCCCTGGGCGCAGCTCAAACCGCTGCCGGCGGTGCCCCGGGGCAGCTGCTGCTAGCGAAAACGATCGAGCGCGCCAGCGCAGCCGAACAGGGCGCCGCCACCCTGGCGGTAGCCCTGGCCAAGCGGCAATGGGCTCCCCAACGGGGGGAACTCCATCTGGTCGGCAGCGGCCCCGGCCAGCTCGACCTGCTCAGCGGGGATGCCCGCCAGGCCCTGGCCAGGGCCACGGTGTGGGTGGGCTACGGGCCCTACCTCGATCTGCTCGAGCCCCTGCGCCGCTGCGACCAGCTCCGCCGCGATGGACGCCTCACCGAAGAACGGGCCCGTTGTGCCGAGGCCCTGGATCTGGCCAGCCAGGGGCTGCGGGTGGCCCTGGTCTCCTCCGGGGACAGCGGCATCTACGGCATGGCAGGTCTGGCCCTAGAGCAGTGGCTGAGCCGCCCGCCCCTCGATCGGCCGTCTTTCCAGGTGCATCCAGGCATTTCGGCCCTGCAGCTGGCCGCAGCCAGGGCTGGGGCGCCGCTGATGCACGACTTCTGCACGATCAGCCTCAGCGACCGTCTCACCCCCTGGGAGGTGATCGAACGCAGGCTGCGGGCCGCCGCGGCCGGGGACTTCGTGGTGGCCCTTTACAACCCCCGCTCCCAGGGTCGCGATTGGCAATTGGAGAAGGCTCGGCAGCTGCTGTTGGAGGGGCGGCCAGCCACCACCCCCGTGGCCCTGGCCCGCCAATTGGGGCGATCGGGCGAAACGCTGCAACTGGTGACCTTGGCAAGCCTGCCGGTGGAGCAGGTGGACATGCTCACCCTGGTGCTGATCGGCAACAGCAGCAGCCGCGTCGAGGCCGGCCGCATGGTGACACCGCGGGGCTATCCGGGCTCCAGCCTGGCCTGAGCCCATGGGCCGCCCTACGGCCAGCAAAAAGGGCCGGCAAAACCGGCCCCTACTGCGCATCGGGATGACAGGATTCGAACCTGCGGCCCCTTCGTCCCGAACGAAGTGCGCTACCAAGCTGCGCCACATCCCGATCGAACAACTGTAAGGGATGACCCCTGCCGAGCCAGGGCCCTGATCATGGAGTTCCCCAGCTGGGGTTGCTCAGCTGGAGTTCTTAAGCTGGCGGGCATCGACGGGCCGTGCCTGCCGATGGCATCTTGCGCCTGCTTACTTTGGCCGTCCGCGATCTCCAGCCCGGCAACCCGACCACGGGCAACGGCGAACCAGCCTCCGCCAACCCTGCCGCCTCCCCCACCAAGCCTGACTGGCTGCGGGTGAAGGCGCCGCAGCGGCAGCGGATCGGCGCCGTGGCCGATCTGCTCGTGGATCTGAAGCTGAACACGGTGTGTCAGGAGGCGAGCTGCCCGAACATCGGTGAGTGCTTCGCCGGCGGCACGGCCACCTTCTTGATCATGGGTCCGGGCTGCACCCGGGCCTGTCCCTACTGCGACATCGACTTCGACCGCAGCGTGCGGGAGCTCGACCCCAGCGAACCGGAACGGCTCGGCGAGGCGGTGGCACGGTTGGGTTTAAGCCATGTGGTGATCACCTCGGTCAACCGCGACGACCTGGTCGACGGCGGCGCCAGCCAATTTGTGGCCTGCGTCGAACAGGTTCGGCGGCGGGCGCCACTGACCACGGTGGAGTTGCTGATCCCCGATTTCTGCGGCAACTGGGAGGCCCTGGCGGCCGTGATGGCGGCGGCACCGGAGGTGCTCAACCACAACATCGAAACCGTGCCTCGCCTCTACCGCCAGGCCAGGCCCCAGGGCCTCTACCAGCGCTCCTTGACCCTGCTGGAGCGGGTGCGGCAGGGCTGGCCCCGCACCTTCACAAAATCGGGACTGATGGTGGGCCTGGGTGAAACCGACGCTGAGGTGCTTGAGGTGCTGGCCGATCTTCGCCGCCACCGGGTCGACATCGTGACCATCGGCCAATACCTTTCCCCAGGCCCAAAACACCTGGCGGTGGACCGGTTCGTACCCCCGGACCAATTCGACCGCTTCCGCCGCCATGGCGAGCTGGAGCTCGGCTTCCTTCAGGTGGTGAGTACTCCCCTGACCCGCAGCAGCTACCACGCCGGCGAGGTCAGACGCCTGATGGAGCTCCATCCGCGTTAAACAAGGCCAAGCGCTTGGGGGCTTAGTGCCGCAGCAAGGCCAGTGCCCTGGTGCTTGTTCCGGCTCAGAGGGCGGCGACCTGTTCGCGATCCAGCAGTCCCAGATTGGTTTTTTCGCTTGGCGGCACCACGACGCGTAAGCGGGGCTTCCAGCTCGGCCAGTCGGCAAGAATTGCCCCGGCCCGGGCACTACCTGTCAAAGCGAGGTGGTTCTCCAGCAGGGGCCTCAGCATCGCCTCCTGTTCAGGCGTGGTGAGCGGCACGAGGGCCACGGTTTCGGCATTCAGCCGCCGCTCCAGGGCACCGTCTTCATCCAGCAGGAAGGCCACCCCACCGGTCATGCCGGCGGCCACATTGCGCCCCGTGGAGCCCAACACCACCACCACGCCCCCGGTCATGTATTCGCAACAATGGTCGCCGGCGCCTTCGACAACGGCGCGGGCACCGCTGTTGCGCACCCCAAAGCGTTCGCCGGCCCGGCCAAGGGCGTAGAGCTCGCCGCCCGTGGCGCCGTAGAGGCAGGTGTTGCCAAGAATCACCTTGCTGCCGGGATCGCTACCACCGGGGGGTGGCAGCAGCGTGATCCGGCCGCCGTTGATGCCCTTGCCCACGTAGTCGTTGGCTTCACCGATCAGCCGCAGGTTCATGCCTTGGAGCAGGAAGGCTCCGAAGCTCTGGCCGGCGGCCCCTTGAAACTGCAGATCGAGGCTGCCCGCGAAGCCGCGGTTGCCGTGGCGCGCGGCAATTTCGCCGGCGATCCGGGTGCCCACACTGCGGTCGGTGTTGACGATCGCCAGGCTGCGGGCCAGGCGGCCGTGGCCCTCGATGGCGGCCAGCAACTCCGCATCGGCCAGCAGGGCGTCCTCCAGGATCGGCCCGTTGCCATGGGCGGCGGCGGCGTGCCGCAACCAGGCGCGATCGGCAGCCTGGGGGATGGGATTGAGCAGACAGGAGAGGTCTAGGGCGCTGGTCTTGGCCAGGGCGACCGAACGTGGCTGCAACAGCTCGGTGCGGCCGATCAAGGCGTCCAAACTGGGCACGCCAAGCACGCTGAGCAGCTGGCGCACCTCCTCGGCCACAAAGAGGAAGAAATTCACCACATGCTCCGGTAGGCCGGTGAAGCGCTTGCGCAGAGCCTCCTTCTGGGTGGCAACCCCTACCGGGCAGTTGTTGGTGTGGCAAACGCGGGCCATGATGCAACCCTCGGCGATCATCGCCACCGAGCCGAAGCCGTATTCCTCGGCCCCCAACAGGGCTGCGATCACCACATCCCAACCGGTCTTGAGGCCGCCATCGGCCCGCAGCAAGACCCGATCGCGCAGACCATTTTCGAGCAGGCTGCGGTGCACCTCGCTGAGGCCCAGCTCCCAGGGACTGCCGGCATGCTTGATCGAACTAAGCGGCGAGGCGCCGGTGCCGCCATCGTGACCTGAGATCTGGATCACATCGGCATTGGCCTTGGCCACGCCGGCCGCAATCGTGCCGATGCCAATTTCGGCCACCAGCTTGACACTCACCTTCGCCTCTGGATGGACCTGGTGGAGGTCGTGAATCAGCTGGGCGAGATCCTCGATGGAATAGATGTCGTGGTGGGGGGGCGGTGAAATCAACGCCACGCCAGGCTTGCTGTTGCGCAGCCAGGCGATGTAGCGATCCACCTTCGGACCAGGCAACTGGCCGCCCTCGCCGGGCTTGGCCCCCTGGGCCACCTTGATCTCCAGTTGACGGCCGCTGCGCAGGTATTCGGGCGTGACCCCGAAGCGACCAGAAGCGATCTGCTTGATGGCCGAACAGGCCGTATCCCCATTCCGAAGCCCCCCGATCGTGGGCAAGGTGGCGGAATGGCCCCCAGCATCCACATCCTGAAGCTCATTGTAGCGGGCCGGATCCTCGCCACCCTCACCACTATTGCTCTTGCCGCCGATCCTGTTCATCGCCACCGCCAGCACCTCGTGGGCTTCGCGGGAGAGGGCGCCGAGGCTCATGCCGCCGGTACAGAAACGGCTGCAGATGGCCTCAATACTCTCCACCTGCTCGATCGGCAATGCTGCGGGGGCGGGCTTGAGCTCGAGCAGATCGCGCAGGGCCGTGACCGGCCGGTGCTCCATCAGGGTCTTGTAGGTGGCGAAGTGGTCGTAGCCGGGGCCAGCCGCCACGGCAGCATGGAGGGCCTTGGCCATCTCAGGGCTATTGAGGTGGTATTCACCGCCGGTGCGGTATTGCACGAAGCCCATGAACTCCAGCTTGGTGCGGTTGAGCTCGGGATAGGCCTTGGCATGGAAGGCGAGGGTTTCGCTGGCCAGATCGGCCAGGCTCAGGCCTGCCACCCGGCTGGTGGTGCCGGTGAAAGCGAGCTGAATCAGGTCGGCGCCGATACCAATCGCTTCGAAGATCTGGGCGCCGTGGTAGCTGGCCAGCAGGGAAATACCAATCTTCGAGAGAATTTTACGCAGGCCATCTTCGAGGGCCTTGCGCACGTTGGCCTGGGCGGTATCGGGGCTGAGGGCGGCCAATTTGCCCCGCTCAATCAGCGACTGGGTTTTGGGATGGGCCAACCAGTGACGGGTGGTCTCCCAGGTCAGCCAGGGACAAACGGCGCTGGCGCCATAACCGATCAAACAGGCCAGATGGTGGGTGCTCCAGCACTGGGCGGTATCGACCACGATCGAGCAGTTGAGCCGCAAACCAAGCCGCAGCAGGTGCTGATGCACCGCCCCCACCGCCAGCAGGGGGGGGATGTAGGTGGTGCCGGCGCTGATGCCGCCATCGCTCCGATCGGAGAGCACCAGGATGCGACTGCCGCTGCGCACGGCAGCTTCGGCCTCGCCGGCAAGGCGGGTCACCGCAGCGCCAAGCCCGCCGGGCCCGGCGACCACCGGCAGCAGGGTCGACAGGGTGGAGAGGGCCAAGCCATGGGAGCCGAGGCTGGCCAGCTCGGCCTCATTGAGCACCGGAGTCTGAAGGTGGAGCACGGCGGCGGCGGTGGGCTCCGGCCTCAGGGCTGAACCGCGGGCACCAAGGTGCATCTCCAGACTCATCACCAGCTTCTCCCGCAAGGGATCAATCGGTGGGTTGGTGACCTGGGCGAACCGCTGCTTGAAGTAGTCGTAAAGCAGGTGGGGCTTGCTGGAGAGCACCGCCAGGGGGATGTCATCGCCCATGCAGTAGGTGGGCTCCTTGCCGGCGCCGGCCATGTCCTCGATCACGAGGTCGAGGTCCTCGGCGCTGAAGCCGAAGGCGCTCTGCTGCTGGAGCAGGTCGAGGTCGCCAAGGCGACGCTCCTGCTGCCAGCTGGCCGCCGTCAGGCTGCGGCGATGCTGTGCCAGCCAGGCGGCATAGGGGAAGCGGGAGGCACTCTCCTCCTTCACATCCCAATTGCGCAGCACCCGACCCTGCTCCAGATCCACGGCCAGCATCTGGCCAGGCCCCAGCCTGCCCTTCTCGATGATGCGGCTTTCTTCAAGTTCCACCACCCCGGTTTCGGAGCCCATCACCACGTAGCCATCGCTGGTGATGCAGTAGCGGGCGGGGCGAAGGCCATTGCGGTCGAGGGTCGCCCCCACCCGACGGCCATCGCTAAACACCAACAGGGCTGGGCCATCCCAGGGTTCCTGCAGGCAGGCGTTGTACTCGTAGAACGCCTTGATCTCGGGACGGCTGTCGAGTTCGGGCTGGTCCCGGAAGGCTTCAGGCACCAAGGTGAGCAGGCTGTCGGTGATCGGCCGACCGCTGCGCACCATCAGCTCGAGGGTGGCATCAAGGTTGGCCGAATCGCTGAAGGCAGCATTCACCAGAGGGCGCAGGTCGGAGGCGGCATCGCCCCAGACGGCCTCAAGGTTGGCCTCGGCGGCACTGGCCCAGTTGATGTTGCCCAGCAAGGTATTGATCTCGCCGTTGTGGCCGAGCATCCGCATCGGTTGGGCCAGGGGCCAGCGGGGCAAGGTGTTGGTGCTGAAGCGTCGGTGGTAAACCGCAAACGTCACCGTGAAGCGTTGATCGCGCAGGTCGGTGAAAAAGGCCGGCAGCACGGCGGAGCGCACCATGCCCTTGTAGACCACGGTGCGGGCACTGATCGAGGCGAAGTAAAGGTTGCCGATATCGCTGCCCCAGGCCTCGCGGCTGCGATCGACGGCCCGCCGCCGCAGCCGGAACAGCACCGCCTCCAAGGCGTCGATCGCGGCGGTGCTGGCTGCAGTGCTGCCGGGGGAGAGCAGCAGCCATTGCTCAATCACCGGAGCCGTTTCCCGGGCCAGCGGGCCGAGCACGGCCGAATCCACCGGCACCGGTCGCCACCCGAGGCTGAGCAGCCCCAGCCGGGTCGCTTCCTGCTCACAGAAGCGGCGGGCCTCCTCCCGACGGGCTGGATCGGAGGGCAAAAACACCATGGCCAGGCCGCGCACCCCGGCCTGGGCCGTGGCCGCCGCCGGCCAAACCGCCTCCAGATAGCTCCAGGGGATGCCGCAGAGGATGCCGGCCCCATCGCCGGAATCGCCATCGCCGCCGCAACCGCCCCGGTGCTCCATGCAAAGCAGCCCCCGCAGGGCCTGTTGCAGCACCCAGTGGTTGGGGTTGCCATCGAGCCGGGCCAGGAAGCCGACGCCGCAGGCATCCTTCTCGCCCGCCACAGCCGCCGGTGCCGGGGTGTCGCAGTGGGGCCAGTGGGGGGCGGAGGGAATTGGCATAACCCGTCGTGGTGCTAGCGGAATCGAACCATCTGATCGGAATGTCTGAGCGATCCCCTCGGAACGATCCAGAGTGGAGGCAGAGATCCAGAGTGGATCCAGAGATCCAGGTCGATCTGGGGGGATCCAGACAGACCATGGAATCGGGGATCCCCGGCACGGAAAGGCGCCGCCACCGGGCAGAGTTACCGATCCTAGGGATTGGCCTCCGCAGTCCGGTTCACCACGCACCAGCTGGGAGGTCTAATTTCCATAGCCCTGGCGACGGCAGCGATGGCCCCCACACCGGCCCTGTCAGCCTCGATCCTGCTGGCTGCCTTGCAGTTGGCTGTCGTACAGCTGGCTGCGATGCCGCTGCTGGGCGGGCCTGGCCTGGCGGCACCGCTGCCGCCGCCCCCCCTGCCCGAGCTGCCGTCAGCCCCGCCGCTGCAGTCGGATCAAAGCAGCGATCTGCCCAGCAGCAGCGGCAGCACCCTGGTGATCAACGGCCTGGCTCAACGGGCCCAGTGGCGCTGGCTGGGTCGCCTCGACCAGCCCCCCCGCGAGCTCTGGTTACCCCTGGAGGTGCTGCAGGGGCAACTGGGCTTCAGCAGCCGCAACCGCAGCGGTGGCGGTGAGCTTGAACTGGAATGGTTCGGACGGCGGCTGCTGGTGGCTGCGGACCGCCAGCGCCCGCTCGGCGATGAGGTGGCGATCGACCTGGCGCCCCTGTTGCCCGCCAGCGGCCTGCTCGCCCGGGCCTCGGGCAGCAGCTTGAGCCTGCAGTTGGCGCCCCCCCAGTTGCTGGGGATCCGGCCGAGCTCCGCCCCGCCGGGTCAACGGCGGGTTGTGCTCGATCTGAGCGGTCCAGCATTTCTACGCTCCGCCGAGGGCCTTCGCTCCGCCGAGGGCCTGCGCTCCGCCGAGGGGTCCCTGCTGCTGGGCATCAGCAGTCGGGCCGACCAGCTGGCCGCCTTGACGAGCCTGGGCCTCTGGGGCCGCCAGGAGGGTGCGGCCCTGCGCATCGCCAGCCGCTCGGGCCCAGCTGCCTCCAGGGTTTTCACCCTGGGCGAGCCGAATCGGGTGGTGATCGACCTGCCCGCTGGCCCGGGGCCCACCAGCCCTGAACCAGCCAGCGCCGAGCGGGCCAGCCCCACCAGGCTCGACCCCCGCCTGCAGGCCCGCCTGGGTCGCCAGATCATTTGGGAGCGGCTGATCCGGCCGCTGGGGGGCCGCCAACTGCGCCTCAACACCGTGCGGATCGATCCGGCCAACACCGACCTCGAATTGCGACCGCTGAGCCGGCCGGACGGCATGGAAGGATTGAGTTCCCTGGTGCGGCTCGCCAACCGCCAAAACGCCTTGGTGGCGATCAATGGGGGCTTCTTCAACCGGGTGCGCCGGCTGCCGCTCGGGGCCCTGCGGGACCGGGGTCGCTGGCTGTCGGGCCCGATCCTGAATCGGGGCGCGATCGGCTGGGATCCCCGTGGTCTCCCCCGCTTTGGCCGGCTCAAGCTTGAGGAGGCGGTGCGGGACAGCAACGGCAACCGCTGGCCGCTGGTGGTGCTGAACAGCGGCTATGTGCAACGGGGCCTCAGTCGCTACACGGCCGACTGGGGCCCCAGCTACCGGAGCCTCAGCGATGGCGAAAGCGCCGTCGTGGTTCAAGAGGGGGTGGTGCGGGCCCGCTACGGCCCCGACCAACTCGGCGCCGGAGTCCCCTTAACCCCTGGCGCCATGCTGCTGGTGGCCCGGGCCGGATTCAACCTGCCCTGGAGCGAGGGCGAGCGGCTCAGCCTGGAGAGTCGACCAACCACGCCGCTGGGCCTGGCCGCCAATGTGGTGGGGGGCGGCCCACTGCTGCTGCTCGATGGCCGGCCGGTTCTAAACGGCGGCGCCGAAGGCTTCAGTGCCGCCTTCCTCAGCCAGGGCGCCCCCCGCACCGTGGTCGGCAGCGATGGCCGTCAGCTCTGGCTGATCACCCTCGAGGGCATCGATGATGACGGCCCGACCCTGGCGGAAACGACGCTGCTGCTGGGCCAACTGGGCCTGCGCGATGCCCTCAACCTCGATGGCGGCAGTTCCACCGGGCTGGTGATGGGGGGGCTGCACACGGTCAAGGGAAGGGGGGTGGTGGGCGCCGTGCACAACGGCCTCGGGCTCGTGCCCAGCGGCCTCGGGCTCGGGCCCAGCGGCGGGGAAGCGGCCGCCAACGCCGGCAGTTGAGCTGCGGGCTGCGAAACTGGCCAGGCATCATGATCCAGCTCCCGTGCCCAGGGGCCACAGCCTGCGACTCACCGGCGCCGCGGCCGCCGAACTTGGCCGCCAAGCGGCCGTGGCCGGCACGCCGGGGCTGATGCATATCGACCTCCTGGAGGGGGGTTGCGAACCCTGGACCATCCGGCTGCGGCCAGGCCACCTCGCCGGCACGGCGGTGGCCCGGGCCGATGGCATCACCCTGCATGCCCCGGCCAGCCAACTGGCCCTGCTCACCGGCCTCGTGCTCGACTACCGGGGAGATCTCAGTGGCGGCGCCTTCCTGGTCCGACCGCTCGAAGGGGTGAGCACCTGCCCCTGCGGGGCGGCATTTCGCCGTGAGCCTGGACGGGGGACCGCCAGGCAGTAACGTGACGGATTGTCGAAATCGGTCGGACGTCCGACCACTCACGTCGTCAGCTAGCCGGTCAGCTAGCCGATGGCTGAGAACGACGAGTTCCTCCGACCAGCCCTACGGCCCTCGATGCCCACCATTCAGCAGCTGATCCGCACCGAGCGTCAGCGCCTCACCCGCAAGACCAAGTCCCCCGCCCTGCGGGCCTGTCCCGAGCGTCGCGGTGTATGCACCCGTGTGTACACCTCCACACCGAAGAAGCCGAATTCGGCGCTTCGCAAGGTGGCCCGGGTGCGCCTGACCTCCGGCTTTGAGGTCACGGCCTACATCCCCGGCATCGGCCACAACCTGCAGGAGCACTCGGTGGTCTTGATCCGCGGCGGGCGGGTCAAGGACCTCCCCGGCGTTCGTTACCACATCATCCGCGGCACCCTCGACACCGCCGGTGTCAAGGACCGGCGTCAGGCCCGCTCCAAGTACGGCGCCAAGACGCCGAAGGCCTGAGTCGCCGCTTTAGCCAAGCGCCTTTTCCCACTCGCCCGTCCCATCCTCTCCTTTCCATGTCCCGCCGTAACGCCGCCGAGAAGCGCCCGGTTCTGCCTGATCCCCAGTTCAACAGCCGCCTGGCTTCGATGATCGTGGCCCGCTTGATGAAGCACGGCAAAAAATCCACCGCCCAGCGGATCCTCTCGGACGCGTTCACCCTGATCAATGAACGCACCGGGTCCGACCCGCTCGAACTGTTCGAGACCGCCGTTCGCAACGCCACACCGCTGGTGGAAGTGCGGGCCCGCCGGGTGGGCGGCGCCACCTACCAGGTGCCGATGGAAGTGCGGCAGGAACGGGGTACCGCCATGGCGTTGCGCTGGCTGGTGAACTTTTCCCGGGCCCGCAACGGCCGCAGCATGGCCCAAAAGCTGGCTGGCGAACTGATGGATGCCGCCAACGAAGCTGGTAGCGCCGTCCGCAAGCGGGAGGAAACCCACAAGATGGCCGAGGCAAACAAGGCCTTCGCCCATTACCGCTACTGAGTTTCCAGGAGCCGGATGTCAGGGCTGATCCGGCTCCCTACCGACCCGCCTACCGGCCAGTCGGTAGAGTCATGCCCGTTTTTTGTCGACCCTCTTCGGAGCTGTAACCCCGTGGCCCGCGCCTTCCCACTCGAACGCGTCAGAAATATTGGTATTGCCGCTCACATCGATGCCGGCAAAACCACAACCACCGAACGGATTCTCTTCTATTCCGGTGTGGTGCACAAGATGGGTGAGGTGCACGACGGTGCAGCCGTCACCGATTGGATGGCCCAGGAGCGCGAGCGTGGCATCACCATCACCGCCGCAGCCATCTCCACCAGCTGGAAAGATCACCGCATCAACATCATCGACACCCCCGGGCACGTCGACTTCACGATTGAAGTGGAGCGCTCGATGCGGGTGCTCGATGGTGTAATCGCTGTGTTTTGCGCCGTGGGGGGTGTGCAGCCCCAATCGGAAACGGTGTGGCGTCAAGCTGACCGCTACAGCGTGCCGCGCATGGTGTTCGTCAACAAGATGGACCGCACCGGCGCCGACTTCCTCAAGGTTTACGGCCAGATCAAAGACCGCCTGCGGGCCAATGCGGCCCCGATCCAACTGCCGATCGGCGCTGAAGGCGAACTTGTCGGCATTGTCGACCTGGTCAAAAACCGCGCCTTCATCTATAAAGACGACCTCGGCAAGGAAATCGAAGAAACCGATATCCCCGCCAGCATGGTGGATGAGGCCGCTAAGTGGCGCACCACCCTGATGGAAACCGTGGCCGAGAACGATGAGGAATTAGTGGATGTGTTCCTCGAAACCGGAGAACTGAGCGAAGCCCAGCTGCGCAAGGGCATCCGCGACGCCGTGCTCAAGCATGGCCTGGTGCCGATGCTGTGTGGCTCCGCCTTCAAGAACAAGGGCGTGCAGCTGCTGCTCGATGCGGTGGTCGACTACCTACCGGCCCCGATCGACGTTCCCCCGATCCAGGGGGTGCTTCCCGATGGCAGCGAAGCGGTGCGTCCTGCCGAAGACAGCGCCCCGTTCAGCGCCCTGGCCTTCAAGGTGATGGCCGACCCCTTCGGCAAGCTCACCTTCGTGCGCATCTACTCGGGGGTGCTCCAGAAGGGCAGCTATGTGCTGAATGCCACCAAGGACAAAAAGGAACGCATCTCCCGTTTGATCCTGCTCAAGGCCGACGATCGTGAGGAGGTCGACGAACTGCGGGCCGGCGACCTTGGTGCCGTGCTGGGTCTCAAAGACACCACCACCGGCGACACCCTCTGTGTAGACAGCGCGCCGATCATCCTCGAATCACTCTTCATTCCCGAGCCGGTGATCTCGGTGGCGGTCGAGCCCAAAACCAAGGGCGACATGGAGAAACTCTCCAAAGCCCTGCAGTCGCTGGCGGAAGAAGATCCCACCTTCCGAGTTCGCACCGACCCGGAAACCAACCAGACGGTGATTGCCGGCATGGGCGAGCTCCACCTCGAAATTCTGGTCGACCGCATGCTGCGGGAGTTCAAAGTAGAGGCCAATATCGGCGCCCCCCAGGTTTCCTACCGGGAAACCATCCGAGGCAAAGCCAAGGGTGAAGGCAAGTTTGCCCGCCAAACAGGCGGCAAGGGCCAGTACGGCCACGTGGTGATCGAGATGGAGCCCGGAGAGCCGGGATCAGGGTTTGAATTCGTCAACAAAATTGTTGGCGGTATCGTACCCAAGGAATACATCGGACCAGCCGAAGCTGGCATGAAGGAAACCTGCCAATCCGGCGTGATTGCGGGTTTTCCGATGATCGATGTAAGGGTCACCATGGTCGACGGCTCCTACCACGACGTCGACTCTTCGGAGATGGCGTTTAAGATTGCCGGCTCCTTGGCCTTCAAAGACGGCGTCAAGAAGTGCAATCCTGTACTGCTTGAGCCGATGATGAAGGTTGAGGTTGAGATCCCCGAGGATTTCCTCGGCTCGATCATCGGCGACCTCTCCTCCCGCCGCGGCCAGGTCGAAGGGCAGTCCGTCGATGATGGACAGTCCAAAGTTCAGGCCAAGGTGCCTCTGGCCGAGATGTTCGGCTACGCCACCCAGCTCCGATCCATGACCCAGGGTCGGGGTATCTTCTCGATGGAGTTCAGCCACTACGAGGAAGTTCCTCGCAACGTCGCTGAAGCCATCATCTCCAAGAATCAGGGCAATTCCTGATCTTTCAACCCCACTCCAACCCACCAACCCCGATTCTTTTTCATCATGGCTCGCGAGAAGTTCGAGAGGAACAAACCCCACGTCAACATCGGCACCATCGGCCACGTTGACCACGGCAAAACCACCCTGACGGCCGCCATCACCAATGTGTTGGCCTCCCAAGGCAAGGCCAAGGCCCAGGCCTATGACGACATCGATGGTGCTCCAGAAGAAAAAGAGCGGGGCATCACGATCAACACCGCCCGCGTTGAATACGAAACCGACCTTCGTCACTACGCCCACGTCGATTGTCCCGGCCACGCGGACTACGTGAAGAACATGATCACCGGTGCCGCCCAGATGGACGGCGCCATCCTGGTGGTGGCTGCCACCGATGGCCCGATGGCCCAGACCAAGGAGCACATTCTGCTGGCCAAGCAGGTGGGCGTGCCCGCCCTGGTGGTGTTCCTCAATAAGAAGGACATGGTCGACGACGAGGAGATTCTGGAGCTGGTGGAACTGGAAATGCGCGAGCTGCTCAGCAGCTACGACTTCCCCGGCGACGACATCCCCGTGGTTCCCGGTTCGGCGCTCAAGGCCCTGGAGTACATCCAGGCCGGCAACAAGGCGGTGCGGGGCGAAGACCAGTGGGTCGACAAGATCCTCGACCTCATGGATGCCGTTGATGAAGCCATCCCCACCCCCGAACGCGAGATCGACAAGCCCTTCCTGATGGCCGTCGAAGACGTGTTTTCGATCACCGGTCGCGGCACCGTGGCCACGGGTCGGATCGAGCGCGGCAAGGTGAAGGTGGGCGAAACCGTTCAGATCGTGGGCATCAAGGACACCCGCGAAACCACCGTGACCGGTGTCGAAATGTTCCGCAAGCTGCTCGATGAGGGCCTGGCCGGCGACAACGTGGGCCTGCTCCTGCGCGGCGTGCAGAAAGAAGACATCGAACGCGGCATGGTGCTGGTGAAGCCCAATTCGATCAAGCCCCACACCCAGTTTGAGGGTGAGGTGTATGTGCTCAAGAAAGAGGAAGGTGGTCGCCACACCCCCTTCTTTGCTGGCTACCGGCCCCAGTTCTACATCCGCACCACCGATGTAACCGGCCAGATCACCGCCTTCACCGCCGACGACGGCACCAACGTGGAGATGGTGATGCCCGGCGACCGCATCAAGATGAGCGCCGAACTGATCTGCCCCGTTGCCATCGAACAAGGCATGCGCTTCGCCATTCGCGAAGGCGGCCGCACGATCGGTGCTGGCGTGGTATCGAAAATCGTGCTCTAAGGCCCGATCAGCCAGGGTTGGGAGGGCCTTCGCGGCCCTCCGGCCTATTCGGCAACGTCCTGCCAATCCGTTCGAACCTCGACAATCCGCCTCGATTCGAACCTCGACAATCCTGCCTCTAGCGATGCCGCCGTCCAGCCAGGCTGGCCGGCTCCAGGCTTGCTTGACTCCATTCCGCTGCCTCCTCCCCCATGGCCTCCGCCCTAGCCCAGCAGAAGATTCGCATCCGCCTGAAGGCCTTTGACCGCCGCATGCTGGATCTGTCCTGCGAGAAAATCATCGAAACCGCCGATCACACCGCAGCCACCGCGATCGGCCCCATCCCCCTGCCCACCAAGCGGAAGATCTACTGCGTGCTGCGTTCGCCCCACGTGGACAAAGACTCCCGCGAGCACTTCGAAACCCGCACCCACCGCCGCATCATCGATATCTATAGCCCCAGCGCCAAAACGATCGATGCCCTGATGAAACTTGACCTGCCCAGCGGCGTCGATATCGAGGTGAAGCTCTGAGCCTGCCCGCGGTGGCCACCGCAAGCTGCTGGCCACCGCAGACGGCTCGCCACCGCAACCGCTGGCAATCCTGCCCGCCAGGGCCGCGAACCCTGCCCCCTTGACTCAGATCCCGGTTGATGGGTGTTGTTTCTAGGATTGGGACAGTTGCCCAAGCCCTGCCGTTGCCTTTCCCGATGCCGGCTTTTGCGTGCCCGAGCAGGGCGCTGGTCACCCTCGCCGGACGGCTGGCGTGAGCGAACTGGCTGTGCGGGAACTGGCCCTGTTCCCCCTTCCCGATGTGGTGCTCTTCCCCCAGGAGGTGCTGCCCCTGCATATTTTCGAACCGCGCTATCGCATGATGCTGCGCACCGTGATGGCGGAAGACCGCCGCTTCGGGGTGGTGCGCTGGGATCCGCAGGAGCAGCGGATGGCCGATGTGGGTTGCTGCGCCGAGATCCTCCACTGCCAGACCCAGGACGACAGCCGCAGCAACATCGTCACCCTGGGCCAGCAGCGCTTTCGCGTGCTGGACATCATCCGCGAGTCCCCCTTTCGGGTCGGCATGGTGAGCTGGATCGAAGACACCGTCAGTGAAGAGCACAGCGATCTAGAAAGCCTCGCCGCCGAGGTGACGTTGGCGCTGCGCGATGTGGTGGAGCTCACCGGCAAGCTGATCGGTAAACCTTCAGCCCTGCCCTCCGATCTGCCCGACCTGCCGCGGGAACTCTCCTTCTGGATTGGCTCCCATCTCGGCGGTCCGGTGGCCGATCACCAGCAAGCGCTGCTGGAGATCACCGATACCGGCGAACGCCTGCGCCAGGAGTTCACGCTGCTCGACCAGACGCGGCGTCAACTCGCCGCCCGCACCGTGCTCAAAGACACCTTCCAAAATCTGGCGGACAGCAGCAGCTCCCCCGACGACAACGGTGGGGGCGGAGGCAGCACGGGGGGCGGCGATCGCGACCAAGGCGAACGCAACGGCCCAGGCGCAGGCTGAGCATGGGCCTTTCCCCCCTTGCCGCAGGCCTGCTAGGCCTGGTCGGCGCCACTGGCTTGGGCTTGGGGCTCTGGCAGAGCCGCGATCGGCGCTACCACGACGCGGCCACGGTGGCCCAGGCCTACGACCGCTGGACCAACGATGCCCTGCTGGAAACCCTCTGGGGTGAGCACGTGCACCTGGGGTATTACGGCATGCCAGCCAAGCGTCGTGATTTCCGGGCCGCCAAGGAAGACCTGGTGCATGCCTTGGTGCGTTGGAGCCACCTCGACCAACTCCCCCCCGGCAGCCGGGTGCTGGATGTGGGCTGCGGCATCGGCGGCAGCGCCAGGATCCTGGCGCGCGATTATGGCTTCGTCGTTCTCGGCATCAGCATCTCAGCGGCCCAGATCGCCCGGGCCAAGGCCCTCACCCCGGAACCCCTGGCTGGCGATTGTCGCTTCGCCGTGATGGATGCCCTGGCCCTGGATCTGCCCGATGGGGGCTTCGATGGCGTCTGGAGTGTGGAGGCCGGCCCCCACATGCCCGATAAACAGCGCTACGCCGACGAACTGCTGCGGGTGCTGCGGCCCGGTGGGCGGCTGGCGGTGGCCGACTGGAACCAGCGCGATCCCAGCGCTGCTGCACCCAACCGGCTGGAAGCTTGGGTGCTGCGCCAGTTGCTGAACCAGTGGGCCCACCCAGCCTTCGCCAGCATCGCTTCGCTCCAGGCCAACCTGGAAGCCAGCCCCTACGCCAATGGCTTGCGGGTCGAAACCGACGACTGGAGTCGGGCCACCCTGCCGTCCTGGTTGGATTCGATCGCCGAGGGAGTGCGGCGTAGCGGCGCTGTGCTCCGGCTCGGGCCAGCGGCGCTGCTGCAGGGCCTACGCGAAACGCCAACCCTGTTGCTGATGGACTGGGCCTTCCGGCATGGCTTAATGCAATTTGGAGTATTTCGGGGCCAAAAGGGCTGATTCACTCCCCTGGCGGGGTGCCTTCCTCCGCCGCCAGGTTGGTGAGGGGAAAGGCTCCGAACAGCACCAGATTTTCACAGAGCGGCTCCAACGCGGCCAGCGCCTGCTCGGCCGGAGCTGCCCCATCGCCCAGCTCCAGATCGACAAAAAAGATGTATTCACCCAGCGCCCGCTTCGAGGGGCGCGATTCAATCCGGGTCATGTTGAGGCCATGGCGGCTGAAGCAGGTCAGCGCCTCCAGCAGGGCTCCGGGCCGGTTGGCCCGCAACGAGAAGGCCAGGCTGGCCATGGGGCCATCGAGCTGGCTGGCGCCGCGGCGGAGCAGCAGGAAGCGGGTGCAGTTGCCCGGCACATCGTTCACCGGATAGGCCAGCACCTCCAGGCCGTGCTCAAGCGCCGCTTGCCGCGAGGCGATCGCAGCCCGAAAACGGCTGCCGCGCACCAGCCGGGCCGCCTCGGCCGTCGAGCTGGTGGGTAGCTGCAGGGCCGTGCCTAGGTTTTGGGCCAGCCACTGGTTGCACTGGGCCAGGGCCTGGGGATGGGAGAGCACCTCACTGATGCCCTGCAGGGGGCCGCTGCCCACCAGGGCATGGCGAATCGGCAGCACCAGGGCCCGGGCCACCCGGATGCCCTGGTGTTCCCAGAGGGCATCGAGGCAGGAGGTGACACCACCTTCCACCGAATTCTCCACCGGCACCACGGCGGCGGCGCAATCGCCAGCGGCCACGGCTTGGATCACGGCGCCGATGCCCGACTTGGGCACCAGCTCCACCGCCAAGCCCTCCAATGCCGCCAGCTTCAAGGCAGCCTGTTCGCCATAGGTACCGGCGGGGCCGAGGAAGGCGAGACGCATGGCGGAGGCTGACGGTGGGTGCCGATAGGATCATGGCCTGCCGGCATCCAGGCCATGCCCCTGGCCTTCAACGCCCGTCAGCAGCTCAGCCTTCCCTGCATCGAACCGGCTGGTCTCTTACCGGCCTACCTCGACGACGACGCCCGGGTGGTGGAGGCCCTGCTCAATTCCAACCAATTGGAATGCCTCGGCCCCGGCCGGTACCGCTACACGGTGACGCGGGTGCAGCTGTTCCAGCTGCAGGTGCAACCGATCGTGGAGTTGCAGACCCACCACCGCCAGGGCCGGCTCGAACTCGAAGCGCTCGACTGCCAGCTTGAAGGGCTCGGCCTCGTGGACGACTTTGAACTCCAGCTCCATTCCTGGCTGCAGGCGGGCCCGAGCGGCCTCGAAGGGGAAGCGGAACTGGCGGTGCAAGTGAGCCAGCCAGCGCTGTTGAAACTGATCCCAGCGCCGGTGATCGAGGCCACGGGACGCTCCCTGCTGGGTGGCATCCTGCTGGGCATCCGGCGCCGGGTGAGCCACCAGCTGGAGGGGGATTTCCACGCCTGGTGCCGCAGCCAGGGCGTAACACCGCACTGAGTGGCCTGTGGCCCTAGGCCGCCAAACCAGCCAGGAAACTCTGGCGATGCAGGGCGGTGGAGCCAAGCCGCCGCAGGGCCTGCCGGTGCTGGGCGGTGCCGTAGCCCTTGTGGCGTTCAAGGCCATAGTCGGGAAAGCGGCCGGCCAACCGCTGCAGCAGGGCATCCCGTTCCACCTTGGCCAGCACGCTGGCGGCGGCGATGGCGGCGCAGCGGCGATCGCCGGCCACCAGGCTGCGTTGGCGACCCGACCAGCCCCGCAGCGGCAGGCAACCATCCACCAGCAGCATCGCGGGCCTGGAGGGCAGGCGATGCAGGGCCCGCAGCATCGCCAATTCGGTGGCGACCCGGATGCCGTGGCGATCGATCTCCGCCGCGCTGGCCTGGCCCAGGCACCAGTGCCGGGCCTCGGCGCGGATCAGGGGCACGAGGGCTTGGCGGCGCCGGGCCGAGAGCAGCTTGCTATCGGTGAGGCCAGCGGCCGCCAGCGGCGGCAGAGATTCGGCGCCCAGCACCACGGCCGCGGCAAACACCGGGCCGAACAAACAGCCGCGGCCCACCTCATCGACACCGGCGCACTGGGCCGGATCGAGGCCAGCCCAGGTGTCGAGTTCAGAGGGTGGCGGAGGAACGGCGGCGGCGGCGGCGGGGCTCATCGGCGCCATCGAGTTGATCAGGACCTGGTTGATCAGGGCCTGGTTGATCAGGAAGGGGGCTGGTGGCAAGCACGGCCGGCGGCGGGGGCAGCTCCAGCGTGGCGGCACCATTGCGGCGGGCAGCCTGGCGGGACACCTGCGCCGGCGCCAAGGGCACGGGGATGATCTCCACGATCGGGATCGGCGCAAACGGGTTCGGTGCAAACGAATCTGAGCCGAAACCCTCGTCGCTGCTGCTGGGGTCGTGGCTGGCGCGGGGCTCGGGCGAGCTGGGGTCGGCGGCGGGTTCAAGGCCAGCAGAGCGGGCATCGCTACCACCGCGGCCGCGGCGGCGGCGGCGGGAGCCGCCAACCGCCAGTTGCTGGCGCGCCTCCTCGATCACCGCCGCCGGATCGGAACCCGGTCGCACAATGCGGACCAGCAGATTCTCGGCCTCCGGCACGGCGTCGAGCAGCAGGGCTGGACTGAGGCCCATCCAGCCGTAGACGAGCTCCTGGTTGTCATCCATCGGCACCACGGCCACCTCGGGCTCCGGACGGCGGGGCGCCTGATCGACACTGCCCTCCTCGACCGGGGCCAGCAACTCCTCATCACTGGGGCCAGAGGCCGTTAGCGGCTGCAGCTCGCCGCCCTCGGCGCCGCGGCCGCCCCGACCACCGCGCCGGCGGCGGCCGGCCGATCCAGGCTCGACGGCCACCGGTGCGGCCACCTCGGCCCGGGCGGAGGCGGCGGAGCGCACCAAGCCGGAGACGGTGGCGAGGGGCTGGAGCGTGTCGCGGCCGGGCAGCACGGCCACATGGCCGAGGCCACCGCAGCTGGGGCAGGCCCGGCCAAACAGCTCATAGATGTTCTGCCCTTGGCGTTTGCGGGTGAGTTCCACCAGGCCCAGCTCGGTGAGCTGGGCGATCTGGGGACGGGCCGTGTCGTGGTGGACAGCCTGGGTGAAATGTTCGAGCAGCTGCAGCTGGTCGCGCCGCGAGTCCATATCGATGAAATCGACAATCACCACACCGCCGATATTGCGCAACTTCAGCTGGCGGGCGATCTCAACGGCGGCCTCACAATTGGTCCAGAGCACCGTTTCGCGGGCATTGGCCGAGCGGGTGAAGGAACCCGAGTTCACGTCGATGACGGTGAGGGCCTCGGTGGGTTCGATGATCACGTAACCGCCGGAGGGCAGGTCGACCCGGGGCTTGAGGGCGTCGCGGATGGCGGCATTGACCCGGTAGTGGTCGAGGATCTCGCTGGGCTCGCCGTGGTGCTCGACCAGGAGATTGGCCTGATCGGCGCCGAGAAAGGCATTGACCCGGGCAACGGCCTCGGCGTTGTCGACCACAACCCTGACCACCTCGGGGCTGTAGAAATCGCGCAGGACGCGGTGAATAAAGTCTTCGTCGCGGTTGAGCAGCACCGGCGGCGTGGCGGACTCGGCCGCCAGCTGAATCGCTTCCCACTGACGCAGCAGGGATTCGAGGTCGTCGATCAGCAGATCTTCACTGACCCCCTCCGCCTCGGTGCGGATCAGCAGGCCGGAGCCGGGGGGCTTGATCAGCACGCCGAGGGCCCGCAGCCGATTGCGCTCGTTTTCCGACTCAATGCGGCGCGAGATGCTGACGCCCTGGCCATGGGGCTGGAGCACCAAGAACCGCCCCG
The DNA here is from genome assembly GCA_903858015.1 of uncultured cyanobacterium. Classification (GTDB taxonomy): domain Bacteria; phylum Cyanobacteriota; class Cyanobacteriia; order PCC-6307; family Cyanobiaceae; genus Cyanobium. The sequence goes on along the minus strand of CAIOGZ010000030.1, from coordinate 12,331 downwards.
GCAGGGAGAGGTTGCCGGTGAGGCGGGGGCCCTTGGTGCCGGTGGGCTCCTTCATCACCTGCACGAGCACCTTTTGGCGGGGCTCGAGCAACTCGGTGATGCCGGCAGCACCCTTGCGGAGCCTGAGCGGACCGAGGTCGGTGATGTGAATGAAGCCGTTTTTTTCGCTTTCGCCAATGTTGACAAAGGCGGCGTCGATACCTGGGAGCACGTTCTCGACGGTGCCGAGATAGACATCACCGATCTGGTAGCGACCCTGGGCGACGACCAGTTCGTCGACCCGTTCGTCGTTGAGCACCGCTGCAATCCGCAGCTGCTCAGCGATGACGATCTGCTGGGGCATGGAAAAAGGTTCTGGGCTCAGGGGAGCCCTGCCCCACGGGGGGACAGGAGGAGGTGGGGGGATCCAGCCCAATCCACAAGAAAACGGCCACCGAAAAGATGGCACCAGCCCCAGTGCAGAGACCTGAGTCTTGGCTGGTCTGCGGTTTGTCCGGGTCTTGTCTGGATCTACGAAGGCGAAGAACCCGAAGGTTCACCGCTGGAAAGGCTGGCGCTCGGTCGGCGCAGTAGCGGGGAGGGAATCACCCCACCCGGGGAAAGCAACGGGGACCGATACCTGCATCGGTGGTCAGCGGTTGCGCTTTCCAGATCACGTTCGTGGAAGGGAACGGACGGGGAAAGCGTCTAGGCGGCTACGGATTGAGCGTGGAGCTCGAACCGATCAGCCGATTAAAAGCAAATTAGCACGCACGCAGACGCAACTGTTGGCGGCACACCCCCACCAGCTCCAGGGGGAGCGCCTGGGGGAGCGCCTCCGCCAGCCAATGGGCCAGCTGCTCCGGCCGCAGGCTGCGGCCCTGGGGGTCGATGGCGGCCTCCAGCTCCAGCGTCAGGCTGGCGGCAGGGTTCGGCGGCGGGGGCGGGCCGGCGGCAGCTGGCGGCGCCAGCCGCAAGGCCAGCAACTGGGAACGGCAATCCCGCTGCCGCGGCCGGCCCTTTTTGTCCTGGTCGTGCCAGATCAGGGCCTCGCGGGCCAGCAGCGTCGCGATCGCCCGTTGCCAGTGCTCCGGCCGGGGCCAATTGTGCTCCGGCCGGGGCCAGCAGTGCTCCGCCCCAGCAGCGGGCCGCAGGCTGAAGCGCCAGGCGGCCGCCTCCAGCTGCTGGCCAAGGCCCGGGGCCGCCAGCGGCACCGAGGCCACCGACAGCAGCGCAAACTCGGCGGGAAGCACCGCCGTCAGGGCGGCGAGGGCGGCTTCGGGCTCGACCGGGGCGACCAACTCCAGATCCAGCCATTCACCTAGGCCTTCCACCCCCAAGGGCAAGGGCAGGGCGAACTGCAGCCGCGGCAAAGGGTGGAAGCCACCGGTGAAGCTCACCGGCAGGCCACTGCGCCGCAGGGCCCGCTCCAACAGGCGCAGGGTGTCGAGATGGCTGATCAAGGCGAGGCTGCCCCGCTTGGCAAAGCCGAAGCGCAACCGGGCCAGCCGCTCGCTGGGGGGGGCGCGGCGGGGCAGGGCAGCGGGCAGCGGCGGCGGCGCAATCACCACGTTGTGACCCAGATCTGGTCCACAAACACCGCAGCTACTGCAGCCCTCGAAGGAGCAGTCGGGGACGACGACCGCGGCCAGGGCCCGCCGCAGGTCGTCGGCGAGCCAGGCCTTATCAACGCCGCTATCGATGTGGTCCCAGGGGAGGCTCTGGCGGCAGAAGCTGTCGAGGTCTTGGGCCCGCATCGCCTCGACGGCACTCCAGCCGCCCAGCTCCAGGGCGCGGTAACGGCCGGCCAGGCCAGCGGCCTCGATGGCGCCGCTCCAGGCGGCATGGGTGCGCTCGGCCGATTCAAACCAGGCATCGAGGCCGGCCCCAGCCCGCCAGGCCGCCTCGATCACGGCCGCCAGGCGCCGATCGCCGCGGCCAACAAAATCCTCCACCGCCGAAAGCCGCAGGTCGGTGTAATTCGCCTTGATCCCCCGCAGGCCGCGCAGGGCAGAGCGCAACAGCTCCTGGCGGCGGCGGAACTCGGCCGTGGACACGCTGTGCCACTGGAAGGGGGTGTGGGGCTTGGGCGTGAAGTTGCTGATCGTGAGATTGAGCTCCAACCGGCCCAGGTCGCGGCACTGCTCTTGCAAGCGGCGGCAGGTGTTGGCGATGCCGACCACATCGGCATCGGTTTCGCCGGGCAGGCCGATCATGAAATAGAGCTTCAGGCGCCGGTAGCCGTTCTCCAGGGCGGTGCGGACGCCGCGCAGCAAGTCGGCATCGGTGAGGCCCTTGTTGACGATGTCGCGCAGCCGCTGGCTGCCGGCCTCCGGGGCGAAGGTGAGGCCGGCCTGGCGCGCACCGCCGAGCACGTGGGCGATGGTGGCGTCGAAGCGATCGATCCGCTGGCTGGGCAGGCTGAGGGTGACGTTGTGATCGGCCAAGCGATTGCGCAGCTCCAGCCCCACCGCCGGCAGGGCGAGGTAATCGCTGCAGCTGAGCGAAAGCAGCGAGAAATCGCTGTAGCCGGTGCTCTCCATGCCGGCTTCGATCGCCTCGATCACCGCCTCGGGCTCCACATCGCGGGCCGGGCGGGTGAGCATGCCGGGCTGGCAGAAGCGGCAGCCGCGGGTGCAGCCACGGCGGATCTCCACCGTGAGACGGTCGTGGACGGTTTCGATGTGGGGCACCAAGCCCCGCGCGTAGTGGGGCATGGGGGTGGCGGTGCGGCGCAGGATGCGGCGCGGCAGCCCCGGCTCGAGGGGCTCGATCGCCACCCCATCGGCGCCGGGGCCATAGAGGCAGGGCACGTAGACGCCGGGCACCTGGGCCAGGTCGCGCAGCAACTGGCGCCGGCTGAGGCCGGCGGCGCGGCCCTCGGCCACCACCAGGCCGATCTCGGGCAGCAGCTCCTCGCCATCGCCGAGGGCGATGAAATCGAAGAAGGCGGCAAAGGGTTCGGGGTTGCTGGTGGCGGTGGGGCCGCCGGCGAAGATCAGCGGCGGCGCCGCCGGATCGGCCAGGGGCAGGTCGCCGCGATCGGCGGCCCGCAGCGGGATCGCCGCCAGCTCCAACATTTCGAGGATGTTGGTGGCGCCGAGTTCGTAGCTGAGGCTGAAGCCAAGGATGTCGAAGGCGTGCAGGCGGCGGCGGCTCTCGACGGCGAACAGGGTCTCGCCGCGCTGCCGCAGCCGGGCGGCCAGGTCGGCGGCGGGCAGGTAGGCGCGGTCGCAGAGCTGGCCGGGAACGGCGTTGAGGATCGAATAAAGAATGATGTGGCCGAGGTTGCTGGCCCCCACCTCGTAGACCTCGGGGTAGGTGAGGGCCCAGCGCACGCTGGCGGCATCCCAGGCCTGCGGCCAATCGCGGTCGATGACGCCGAGCTCATTGCCCAGGTAGCGGGCCGGCTTGCTGATGCCCAGATCGACCAGCGCCTCGAAGTCGATGGGCTCGCGGGACTGGATGGGTGCGAGGAGCACGGGGACCGCGGCAGGGCGAGCTACTGATCGTATGCAGGCCAAGCAGGTGCAGGCCAAGCCGCTGCAGGCCGGGCAGAGCGACCAGACAGGAGGCCAAATAACCATGCAAATTTGCGATTAAGCTGAAGGAATGCATGGTTACTTCTGCAGGGATGCGGGCACGGCGCTGGTGAAGGCCCTGGGCAGGGCGCCTGCGGCCCTGCTGCTGGGACCCCGTCAGTGCGGCAAATCCACCCTGGCCAGGCAACTGCTGGCCCAGCGGGGCGATGCCGTGATCCTCGATCTGCAGGACCGGGCCGATCGCGCCCGCCTGCAGGAGCCGGAGCTGTTCTTTGAAGCCCATCGTCACCAGCTGGTCTGCCTCGATGAGATCCAGCTGCTGCCGGAATTCTTCAGCCTGCTGCGCGCCGAGATCGACCGCGATCGCCGGCCCGGCCGCTTTCTGCTGCTGGGCTCGGCGTCCGGCCCCCTGCTGCGCCAGAGCCACGAAAGCCTGGCTGGCCGCATCGCTCAGCTGGAACTCACCCCCTTCCTGCTCAAGGAGGTGGCGCAGGCCGCCAGCTGGCAGCAGCTGTGGTTGCGCGGGGGGTTCCCGGAAAGCCTGCTGGCGGCAGCCGACGAGGACAGCCTCGACTGGCGCGAGGACTTCATCCGCACCTTTCTGGGCAGAGACATCGCCTCGCTGGAGCTGGGACTGCCCCTGCCGCTGATGGAGCGCCTCTGGCGACTCCTGGCCCACAGCCAGGGCCAGACCCTCAATGCCAGCCGGCTGGCGGGGCTGCTGGATCTGCGCAGCACCCGCCTCAAACAACTGCTGGCGGTGTTGGAGCAGACCTTGATGCTGCGGCTGCTGCCACCGCTGGAGGCCAACCTCAGCAAGCGCCTGGTGCGCTCCCCCAAGCTTTACCTGCGCGACAGCGGCCTGCTGCACAACCTGCTGGGCATCGAGACCTACGACGACCTGCTGGCCCATCCCCAGGCCGGCGAAAGCTGGGAGGGCTTCGTGATCGAGCAGCTGATCGCCGCCCATCCGCGCTGGCGGCCCCACTTCCTGCGCACCAGCAACGGTGCCGAGCTCGACCTGGTGCTGGAGCGAGGCCGGCAGAGGCGGGTCTACGAGATCAAGCTGTCCAAGGCGCCGAGGGTGTCCCGGGGCTTCCATGAGCTGGTGGGGCAGCTGCAACCGGAGCGAGCCGAGCTGATCGCGCCGGTGGATCAGGCCTTCGAAGCCCGACCAGGCATCTGGGTGCGCCCGCCCCTGCAGGCCAGCAGCGCCGAAACGATCTGAACGCCTGCGAACCCCGGGGCAGCGCCCCAGGCCAGCCCGCCGCCATAGGACAATCCGGCGATCAGCTTCCGCGCGGCAGCGTCCGAATCCCCATGGTCCAGGTCAACGGCAACTACCTCAAGCTCAAGGCGGGCTATCTGTTTCCGGAGATCGCCCGGCGGGTGAAGGCCTTCAGCGAGGCCAATCCGGAGGCCGCCATCATCCGCCTCGGCATCGGCGATGTGACCGAACCGCTGCCGCAAGCCTGCCGCACGGCCATGAAGGCGGCGGTGGATGAGCTCGGCAGCCGCGAGGGCTTCCGCGGCTACGGGCCGGAGCAGGGCTACCCGTGGCTGCGCGAAGCGATCGCCGCGCACGATTTCCAGGCCCGCGGCTGCCAGGTGGGCGCCGAGGAGATCTTCATCTCCGATGGCTCCAAGTGCGACAGCAGCAACATCCTCGACATCCTCGGCGAGGGCAACCGCATCGCCGTGACCGACCCGGTGTATCCGGTGTACGTAGACAGCAACGTGATGGCGGGCCGCACCGGCGAGGCCGATGCCCAGGGCCAATACGGCGGCCTCACCTACCTGCCGATCACGGCCGAGAACGGCTTCAGCGCCCCCCTGCCGCAGGGCAAGGTGGATCTGATCTATCTCTGCTTTCCCAACAACCCCACCGGCGCCGTGGCCAGCAAGGCGCAGCTGCAGCAATGGGTGGACTACGCCCTGGCCAACGACGCCCTGATCCTGTTCGATGCCGCCTACGAGGCCTTCATCCGCGATCCGGAGCTGCCCCATTCGATCTACGAGATCGAGGGCGCCCGCCGCTGCGCGATCGAATTGCGCTCCTTCTCCAAGAACGCCGGCTTCACCGGCACCCGCTGTGCGTTCACGGTGGTGCCCAAGGGCCTGATGGGCACGGCCGCCACGGGCGAGCAGGTGGAGCTCTGGGGGCTGTGGAACCGGCGCCAGTGCACCAAGTTCAATGGGGTGAGCTACATCGTGCAGCGGGGCGCCGAAGCGGTGTATTCGCCCCAGGGCCAGGCCGAGGTGAAGACCCTGATCAACTTCTACATGGACAATGCCGCCATCATCCGCCGCGAACTCAGCGCGGCCGGCCTCAGCGTCTATGGCGGTGAACAGGCCCCCTACGTGTGGCTGAAAACGCCGGCGGGGCTCGATTCCTGGGGCTTTTTCGACCAGCTGCTGGGCCAGGCCCATGTGGTGGGCACCCCGGGCAGCGGCTTCGGCGCCGCCGGTGAGGGCTACTTCCGGCTGTCGGCCTTCAACAGCCGCGCCAATGTGGAGGAGGCGATGCGGCGGCTGCGGGCCCTTTGAATCGCACGCCTGCTACTACAGTGAGATTTCTTGCCCTAGAGCGGCCATGCGGGTTGCTGCTGGCAAGGATGGGCGCAGCCGCGAAGCCACCGTGATCCCTACCCCCCCCAACCCAGCCAGGGCCAACTCCCTGGCCAGCGCCAACACTTTGCCTCGGGCCAGCGCCAGCTCCCTGGGCAGGACCAGCGCCCTGCCCAGGGCCAGCGAACCGAGCAGCACCCCCGGCGGCGCCACCGTGCTCGACAAGGCCCCGGAGCGGGTGCGCAAGACCTCGCCTCGCTACAAGGTGCTGCTGCACAACGATCCGGTCAACACGATGGAATACGTGGTGATGACGCTGCAGCAGGTGGTGCCAAGCCTGAGCGAGCAGGATGCGATCGCCGTGATGCTCGAAACCCACAACACCGGCGTGGGCCTGGTGATCGTGTGCGACATCGAACCGGCAGAATTTTACTGCGAAACGCTCAAGGCCAAGGGATTGAGCAGCACGATCGAACCGGAGAGCTGAGCTGGTGGCGCCGGCCTGCCGACCGCGCTGGATCGGAACTCTCTTGTATGTGCCCGGGCTCTATGGCTTGGGCTGGCTGCTGAGCCGGCCCCTGGGCGTGCCCCTGGGCGGGCTGGCCCCGGGTCTGCGGCCCGATCAGCTGGACCTGGCCGGGGCGGTGTTGGCCCTGGCGTTGCTGCTGCTGAGCCTGCCCTGGCGGCTGCGCCGCGCCTGGGGTTGCGGCCAGCCCTGGCGGCAGCTGGGCCTGCGGGCGCCGAGCTGGCCTGCGGCCGCCAAGGCGCTGCTGCGAGGGCTGGTTAAGGCCGGGGCGCTGCTGGCCTTGGTGAGCCTGGCGCTGCTGGCCAGCGGTGGGGCGCGCTGGATCGGGCCGGCGGGGCTGGGCGGCGCCGAGCTGCTCAATGCCCTGGCGCTGGTGCTGGGGGTGGGCTTTGCTGAGGAAGTGCTGTTTCGCGGCTGGTTGTGGGGCGAGCTGCAGCTGCGGCTGCGGCCGGCCGGGGCGCTGCTGGCCCAGGCGCTGGTGTTCGCCCTGGTGCATCCCTGGGCCCGGGCCGGGGGCTGGGCAGCGGTGGGGCTGCTGGGGGGGCTGATCCTGCTGGGGGTTGCCCTCGGCTTGCAGCGCCGCGCCGATGGCGGCCTGCTGTGGGGCGCGATCGGCCTGCATGGCGGTTTGGTGGGTGGCTGGTTTGCTTTGCAGGCCGGGCTGCTGGAGCTGCTGCCGCAGGCGCCGAGTTGGCTGGCGGGGCCAGGCGGCGCCAATCCAAATCCGATCGGGGGGCTGGTGGGATGGACCGGCCTGGCCGGGTTGGTGCTGCTGCGGCGGCCCTGGTGGCGTGGCCAAACCCCCCAGCCAGAACCACCCCTCCGGGCCGAAGGCTCCTAAACCGAGCAGCGCTAAAGCGGAGGTGTAGCCACTCCATAACGTATAAAGCCAGGTGCAATTTAATTGCACCTGGCGAATCGATACGGTGAAGAGGTAAAAATCAAGCCGATCCGCCAAGGAATGGCGAATCGACCCCTCTATGTATAAGCGAAGAAGTTGGCGTTAGAAAACGCATTAAGATCATTTAAACTTTGAATATTAGCGTACGTTGCAACCAGTAGGCGATTGCTAGTATTACCCCAGTTGTCGTCCCAATACAGAACGCCTCTAGCTGCGGCTCCGGTACCATTGAAAGCAAGGACATAGGCATTTACAACTCCCGCAGCCGTGCCTGAAGCAGCATTAGTAATACCGGCTGTGATCCTAGTCACCCTATTGCTGTTGTTAGCATTGGTCATTTGAGTGCCATTGATAGCGCTAGCTGTCTTGAAATCAAGAGCATTGAGCGTGCCAGGCCCAGTTGTATTGTTAAAAACATTTGCTAAAGCTGATTGATCGCCATCGTTAACAATGAAATCAGTAACTATATCACCGGAATCACCAGATGCCCATTTAAACTGATCGGCGCCATCCCCACCAGTTAAGGTGTCTACCCCAGTTCCACCTTGCAAGATATCATCGCCCGTACCGCCCTGCAAAGTATCAGCCCCGGCACCTCCACTAATGGAATCGTTATTGGCACCACCATTCATGAAGTCTGCGTCGTTGTCTCCACTTAGGGTATCATTTCCACCCTCACCTAGTACAGTGTCAGCGCCAGCCCCTGCTGTCAGTACATCTTCATCAGCGCCACCATTAAGGTAGTCATCATTGCTGCTGCCGGTGATCGTGTCGTTACCAGAGTCACCATCAGCCCATAGACTTAAATCATTGATTGTATTGATAGTATCGGCGACCTGCCCACCGGCAGCAGCCACCTTGTAACCCTTACCATTAATTGTAATACCTGCACCTGAGACTCCAGCAGTACTGAGCACAAAGGCACCAGCAGTAGCGCTCACGTACTTAAGCGCAATACCGTCACCAGAAAAATCAAGAGATGCCTCAGCCGCTAGGGTGACGATACCAACATTAGGGGCAGTTGCCCGGATTCCATAGCCACCAGCAATTGAACGGAATACGTTCTCACCGCCTTCAAACGATACTCCAGTTAGATCACCATACAAATCGAGATAGGCTCCTTTCTCAAAAATATTATTTGTAAGCGTTGCCTTAACATTGCCTAAACGGTTGCCCTCGCTACGAACTACAGTTTCATTTGCTGTTCGTGTAAAGGTATTGCCGATGATATTATAGGTACCGACAGTTGGAGGGCCCGAAGCCGGAACGCCAAAATTAGTGAAATTAAACGAAGAGCGGTAGCCGGCCTCGTCAAAGATGTTTGTGTCTAGGGTAACAGTTCCCGCATTGTTCCAGCTGTGCAAGAAGGCTGAACCGCCTTCACCAGATGAAAGAGTTCCGTCAAAGTTACCTTGACCAGTAACCTCGATGAGCGAATTTGAAAAGGTAAGATCAACGTCGATCGGGGCCGCATAATTAAATGTTGTAAGGGACATGTACAAGCCGCCATTCCCGTTTCCAGTACAACCAGAATGCACGCCAGTGAAGGTGACATTATCGATCGTATAGTCGGCAAAATTTGCCCTTAACAAAGCGCCACCATCAGACGCTCCACCGCTGCTGTATAACAACGTGAGATCAGAAGTTCCACCTTTTACTTGCCCGGGTGGCAAGTCTCCATCAATATTCTGCTGGAAAAGCCGCGAATCACGTATGGTGGAGTTTTCCCCCATTATTATATAGCCAGTTTCCCGTACCGTCGGCAACCCGCAGACAATTTTTGCCAGGGTGGTTATCGAATCATAAATAACATTTTCAGTCAGTGCTATGGTATCTGTGGCGGCAGCCAATTGGATGGACTCTCTTAGTGCGGCTGCATCGGTGGGATTGGGATCGAATGGCATGGGAATTTTCCTGTGGAGTGGAGTGGAGTGGAGTGGAGTGGAGTGGAGTGGAGGCGCGGAGCGGTTTAACCTACAAACAGATTACCCCGACAACCGCTTTCAAGAAAACGCTCGGCAAGTAGTAATTGCCGCCATCACAATCAACAAACTTTGCCTTCATGTAGCCAAGGCTACTACGCAAGTAGAGGGCGCAAGGTTAAGGGCTTCGCCTGCTGCTGTAACTTGGATCACTAGGGCGGTTGCTGCTCTGTGTGCTGGACAAACACGAGGCATGTCATGTAGGCTCAAATCGCGAGAAGGAAGGTGCATAGAGGAAAAACATTGCCAAATAATCGTAGTAAATAAGCAGCAGATCGTCAACACATACAAAAATGCTGACCGAGCGCCCAGCATGGGCGGCCCTTGATGGGGCTGGAATCCTGGGCGGAGACTGGGTTCGTAGCGGGAGCTCAAGCCACGGCAAGCACGAAGCGAATAACAGCAGCTCAATGTACAGGGCCCAAACCTGGCTCGTAGCTGCCGCAGCGGCTTCGGCATCCAGGCGCTGAAAGCCGCTTCGGCGTTGGCCCCGCCCCGCTGCAGGGCTGAACAGCTCAGCGCACCGCCGTGGCCAGGGCCCGCCGCCCCTCCACCGGGGCCCGCAGGGCCTCCTGCAGCGGAGCGCAGCCGAAATCCCGCTCCAATAACATGATCACGGTGCGGCTGAAGTTAGTGGGGCTACGTTCGAAGGCCTCCAGGCAGATGCGGCCGAAGGTGCTGCCCAGCGGCTCGGGGTTCCAGAGCAGCTTGCGGGCCGTCCAGGGCATCATGCTCATCGGGTCGTAGCCGGGGCGGATCAGCCCCTGATCGAAGCCGTACTGCTCCAAGTGCGTATGGGGCTGCAGACCGATGAAGAAAATGGCCGGTTCGACCCGATCGGCGCCAAAAATCCGCTCCAGTTCGCGGTGATAGGCCACCGTTTGCCTGATCGTTTGGGGAGATTCATCAATCACATTAAAGGAGTAATTCACCGACACCTGCTCGCGGAAGCCTGCCGCCACCAGCAGCCGGCAGTTATCTAAAACGGTGCGGAGGTTATAGCCCATGCGCATCTTGCGCACCAGCTCCTGGGAGCCGGAGGTGATGCCAATCTCAAAATAGCTCATGCCCGTAGCCACCATCAGCTCGGCTAGCTCGGCATCGAGATTGTCGGCGCGGATGTAGGCAGCCCAGCGGATATCGGTCATGCCAGCGGCCAAGATGGCGCGCAGCAACTGCTTGGCATCCTCAATCTGGCGCCGGGCGGGGATGAACTGGGCATCGGTGAACCAGAAGCCGCGCACCCCGCGATCATAAAGCTGGCGCATCTCCGCCACCACCTCCTGCACCGGATTGATCCGTACGGCCTTACCCTCAATCACCGTATAGATGCAGTAGCAACAGTTGTGGGGGCAACCGCGCTTCGTTTGCACGCCCACATAAAAATCACCAGCCTCAAGGTACCAGGCAAACTGGGGCCAAATTGATTCGATGTAGCCATAATCGCAGGCACTTTTCTCAATCGCTGCCGGCTGCTCATGGATCAAGCCCAGCCGCGGAGCTTCGCCGGCCAGATAGCAGCGCTCGGCGGCGATCGATTCGCCCCGCACCAGTTTTTCCAGCAGCACCTCCCCCTCCCCCACCGCCACCACCGTGCCGGCGGGCAGGCCCCGCCCCAGCTGCTCATAAAACACACTCACGGCCCCACCGCCGAGCACCGCCCGGGCCCCGGACGCATAGCGCCGGGCCCGCCGCAGCCCGCGCCGCACCAGGCGCAGGTTGCGCCAGAGTTCGCCGTAGTGGCTGCGCATCAAGCGCAGGCCGCCCAGGGCACCCCGCAGCCGCCGCAGCGGATTACGGGCGTAAAACACCTCAAAGGAATGCTGCAGCGGGTTGCCGCCGCGCCCATCCACCGGCGCGTAGATCTGGATGTCGCGCCAGGAGAACACCAGCAGCGTGGGGCGGAACTCGGCCACAGTGGCCAGCAGCACCCGCTGCACATCAAGCTGGGGCACGGCCGCCAAATCGAGGATGCGCTGGGGCAGGCCCGGAAAACACTTGTGCAGATGGTCTGCCAGGTAGACGGGCCCCAGCGGAAAGATCGGGTTGCAGGGCAGCCGCACCAGCAGCACCCGCTCGCCTGGCAGCCGAGGCTCGGGCTTGCTGGGATCGGCCCTGCCCAACTCCGCCCCGCCTGGATCAAACCGGTGCTGCGCGCTGCTCACCACTCCACCGGGCTCGGAGCTGGACCTTAACAAGGCTGGAACCACGGCAGCGGAGCCCATCGCTGCGGTTTTGATCAACCCCTCCACAGCTTGCGCAAAGATCCGTTACACTTCGTTTCGACGGGGCCGCCCATCGGTTTTCCGTCCTTCTTTCCGTCCGGGCACCGGGCAGCGCCATCCCCGCAGGGACTGGCCTGCCCGGCAGCTAGACCCATCCCCCTCGATCTCATGACCACCACCATTCAGAGGCGCTCCGGCGCTTCACCGTGGAACCAGTTCTGCGATTGGGTCACCTCCACCAACAACCGCCTCTACGTGGGCTGGTTCGGTGTGCTGATGATCCCGACGCTGCTGAGCGCCACCATCTGCTTCATCGTCGCTTTCATCGCGGCTCCCCCTGTCGACATCGACGGCATCCGTGAGCCCGTAGCCGGCTCGCTGATGTACGGCAACAACATCATTTCTGGTGCTGTTGTGCCCTCCAGCAACGCCATCGGCCTGCACTTCTACCCGATCTGGGAAGCCGCTTCCCTCGATGAGTGGCTCTACAACGGCGGCCCCTATCAGCTGGTGGTGTTCCACTTCCTGATCGGTGTGTTCTGCTACATGGGCCGCGAGTGGGAACTCTCCTACCGCCTCGGCATGCGCCCCTGGATCTGCGTTGCCTA
>CAIOGZ010000029.1 GCA_903858015.1 uncultured cyanobacterium | reverse complement strand
CGTTTCGGTGATGTGGATCGGCAACCGGATCGAGCGGCTCTTTTCGGCGATCGCCCGGGTGATGCCCTGGCGGATCCACCAGTAGGCATAGGTGCTGAACTTGTAACCGCGGGTGGGGTCGAACTTCTCGACGCCCCGCACCAGACCGATCGTGCCCTCCTGGATCAGATCCAGCAGTTCCATATTCCGCTTGGTGTACTTCTTTGCCACGCTCACCACCAGCCGCAGGTTGGCCGCCACCATGCGCTCCTTGGCCCGCCGGCCCGCCTGCAGCCGCCGCTTCAACAGCGGCACCGTCAAGGCCGCCGCCGCCGCCAGATCCTCGGGGCGGGGGGGCTCGCCGGCTTGATCGCGAAGCTGCTGCTGCAGCTCCTCGAGGGCCATCAGCTCCTGCACCTGGCGCCCCAGGGTGATCTCCTGCTCATGGCTGAGCAACGGTACCCGACCGATGTCGCGCAGATAGGAGCGCACCAGATCGCCATCGATCGATGGCATCACCCGGCTGGGGGCCGGCAGGGCCAGCTCCGTAGCGGGCATATCAAAGGCCTGGAGGTGCTCGGGGCCAGCCGATTCAATGGATGCGCCTCCAACGGCGGCGGCGGCAACGGAAACGCGCTCAATGGCGAGGGCAACGACCACAGGTGCAAAACCCAACGATCCATGAATCGTAACCTAAAGAAGTGTGAACCACTCTCAGCTTGACGCTGGCTCGCCCGAAAACGCACCGCTAGCGCCGCCGATCCGCCCGCCCCATCGCCGCCGCCAGCCCGCCCTTGGCCTCAGCCATGGCCCAGCTTCCCCAGCAACCAGGAGGCTGTCTGCAGATAGATGAACACCCCGGCCACGTCGGTGGCGGTGGCGATAAAGGGCGCCGACATCAAGGCCGGATCTAAGCCGAGCCGATTGAACAGCAAGGGAAGCGCAGCGCCGGCGGTGGCCGCCAAGGTGGTGATCGCCACCAGGCTGATCGCGCAGGCACCTGCCACCACCCAGCTGCCCGAGACATGGGCCGCCCAGGGCAGCACCACCAGCATCATCAACAGTCCCAGCAACAGGCCGGCCAGCGCCTCTCGCCAGATCGCCCGACCGAGCCCCAGGCTTTGAATCCGTTGGGTGCTCAGGCCCCGGATCACCACCGTGGAGCTCTGGGCGCCCACATTGCCGCCGGTGCCGATCAGCAACGGGATGAAGGCCGCCAACACCACCACCTGGCTGAGCACCTGCTGCTGGGAGGCGATCACCGCCGAGGTGCCGCTATTGGCCAGCAATAGCACCAACAGCCACACCACCCGGCGGCGGGCCACCGTGAACAGGTTGCTCTGGAAGTAATCATCCTCATCGCCGGCCTGCAAGGCACCGGCGGCGTAGAGATCGCGGGTGGCCTCCTGCTGGATCACGTCGATCACGTCATCCACGGTCACGATCCCCACCAGCCGATCCTCCCGATCCACCACCGGCACGGCCAGAAAGTCGTAGCGCTGGATGACACGCGCCACCGCCTCCTGGTCGGCATCGGTGCTGACATGCACCACGTCCCGGGTCATCACATCGCCGAGGCGAACCTCCGGATCGGCGGTTACCAGATCCCGCAGCGACAACATGCCGGTGAGGTGGCGGGAGGCATCGGTCACATAGAGGCTGTAGATCGTCTCGGTGTCGCGGGCGCGGCGACGCACGATCTCAAGGGCCTGGGCGGCGCTATGGAACTCCTTGAGGTCGATGAACTCGGTGGTCATCAACCGCCCGGCCGTTTCGGCCTCGTAGCCCAGTAACTGGGCGGTGACCCGCCGCTCCACGGGACTCAACTCGGCCAGCAGGCGCCGCACCACCTTGGCCGGCAGCTCATCAAACAGCCGCACCCGATCATCGGGTGACATCTCCTCCACCAGTTCGAGCACTTCGCCGGAACGCAGCCGTTCGAGCAAGCTCTGCTGCACGGCGGGCTCAAGGTATTCATACACCTCAATTGCCTCGTCCTTAGGCAGCAGGCGAAAGGCCAGGGCCTGGAGGGTGCGGGGCAGGGTACCGATCGCCTCGGCGGCATCCACCGGCTGCACCGGTTGCAGCAGCAACTTGGCCCCGTCGTAGTGGCCGGCCTGCAGCAGCTTCTCCAGCTGGCTCGCCACCACCTCGGCCACGGCCGAACCCTCGCTCATCGCCCCTGGGCTGCCGCAGTATCAAGTCTATGGGGTGAGCCGCTAGGGTCCGGACCATCCATCACCCGCCCAGGATTCCATGGCCCTTGCCGCGAGCAACTTGAACGTGACCGCCGTGAAGGTGCGCACCGCCGCTGGCGAAGATCGGACCCTCGGCGACTGGGGCGGCAAGGTGCTGCTGATCGTGAATGTGGCCAGCCGCTGCGGCTTCACCCGCCAATACGCCGGCCTGCAGAAGCTACAAGACAGCTACGGCCCCCGCGGCCTGGCAGTTCTAGGCTTCCCCTGCAACGACTTCGGTGCCCAGGAACCGGGCAGCCTGGAGGAAATCCAAGCGTTTTGCTCTACCACCTACGGCGCCAACTTCACGCTGTTTGACAAGGTTCACGCCACCGGATCCAAAACCGAGCCCTACATCACCCTGACCCAGGCCGAGCCTGCTGGCGATGTGGCCTGGAACTTCGAGAAGTTCCTGGTGGGCCGCGACGGCAGCGTGCTGGCCCGCTTCGGCAGCCGGGTGGAGCCGGATGCAGCCGAGCTCAACGACGCGATTGAGGCGGCCCTGGCCGCCTGAAGCCGGGGCGCCGGCCAGCGGTGATCTCCTGAACCTGGGTTCAGGTGATCACCAGCCAACCGCGGCGGACCAGGCCGGGCCCCGCAGGGGCCTGCACTTGGAGCCAGCGGACACCGGAATCGGAGGTCCACTGCCGCAGCACCGCCAACGGCTCGCCCGGGGCCAGATGGGTGAGGGTGGGGGCCTGCTGCTGCGGAGCACAGTGCAGGGCCGCAGACCAGGTGGAGAGCCATGGTTCCCTGGCTAGGCGACGCCGCAATTCCGGTTGGCGGCGATCGCCGGCACCGGCGGGCAGGGATGCCGGTGCGACCAGGGCAAACGCCATCAGCGCCGCAATCTGCCAGGGATTGGCCCGCAGCGGGGCTGGCCGCAGATCTGAGATCAGAGGCAGATCTGGCATCAGATATCAAGCTGGGCGAAATCGAGCTCGGCGCTATGGGTTTCGATGAACTCACGCCGGGGAGCCACTTTGTCTCCCATCAGAATCGTGAAAATCCGATCGGCCTCCGCCGCGTCTTCAATCTCGACCCGCTTCATCGTTCGCGTCCCGGGATCCATGGTGGTTTCCCATAGCTGCTTGGGCATCATTTCCCCGAGACCCTTGAAGCGCTGGATCGCATAATTAGCCTTCTCACCAAAGGATCCGATGGTGCGCTTGAGCTCGGCTTCATTATAGCAATAAGTGTGATTCTTGCCGCGCTCCACCTTGTACAGGGGAGGGCAGGCAATATAGATATAACCGCCCTCCACCATCGCCCGCTTGTAACGATAGAAGAAAGTGAGCAGCAAGGTGCGGATGTGAGCCCCGTCCACATCGGCATCGGTCATGATCACGATGCGGTGGTAGCGGAGATTCTTGGGATCAAACTCTTCGCCCTTAATTCCCAGGCCCAGGGCAGTGATCAGGGCCTGAATCTCGGTATTTTTGTAGATCTTGGCATCGTCCGTCTTCTCGATGTTGAGGATTTTTCCCCGCAGCGGCAGAATTGCCTGAAAGCGGCGATCGCGGCCCTGCTTGGCGGAGCCACCGGCCGAATCACCCTCCACAATGTAGATCTCGGATTCGCCTGGGTCGCGGGAGCTACAATCGGCCAACTTACCGGGCAGGGTGGAGCTCTCCAACACGGACTTGCGGCGCACCAGCTCGCGGGCCCGCCGGGCGGCCTCGGCAGCATTGAAGGCCTGGATCGCTTTCTCAAGGATCAGGTCAATGACCGAGGGGTTGAATTCGAGGTATTCACTCAGGGCCTCACCCACCAAGGAATCGACAATGCCGCGCACTTCGGTATTGCCGAGCTTGGTCTTGGTCTGGCCTTCGAACTCCGGATCTGGAACCTTGACAGAAAGAACTGCCGTTAACCCCTCGCGAATATTCTCACCGGCCAGGTTTGCATCAGCATCCTTGCGCTTACCACGCTTTTTGGCGAAGCTGTTCAGGGTGCGGGTGAGTACCGTTTTAAGCCCTTCAATATGGGTGCCGCCATCGACGGTGCGGATATTGTTGGCGAACCCAAATATATTATCGGAATAGGCATCAACGCACCATTGCAGAGCCGCCTCGACCTGGACGCCATCGCGCTCCGAATCAACGTAGATAATCTCGGGATGGAGCGGATCTTTCTCGGCATTCATGTAGGCGACATACTCCTTGATGCCACCCTCATAAAAATAAACATCTTCGTGGGCGCTGCCATCGGCTGCCAGGGCGGCGGGGCGTTGATCGCGGAACACAATCCGCACACCACCATTGAGATAGGCCAGCTCCCGCAGGCGGGCCGCCAGGGTCTGATAGTCGAACTCGATGCCGTTGGCGAAGATTTCGATATCGGGCTTGAACTGCACCCTGGTGCCAGTCCGGCTCGGATCGGCGGCGGGCTTGGAGGCAAGGCTGCCGATCGGCGTCCCCCGCTCAAAGCGTTGGTTGTGCTCCTGGCCCTGGCGATGGACGCTGACCTCCACCCATTCCGAAAGGGCGTTGACCACCGATATGCCCACCCCGTGCAGACCGCCGGACACTTTGTAACCACCAGAGCCAAACTTGCCGCCGGCATGCAACACGGTGAGCACCGTCTCCAGGGCACTGCGACCGGTACGGGGATGGATGTCGGTGGGGATGCCACGGCCGTTGTCGGCCACGCTGGCGGAGCCATCGGCATGCAACACCACCTGGATGCTGTCGCAATGGCCGGCCAGGGCCTCATCCACAGCGTTGTCCACCACTTCGTAGACGAGGTGGTGCAGGCCCCGCGGTCCGGTGGTGCCGATGTACATGCCCGGCCGCTTGCGCACGGGCTCCAGGCCTTCCAGCACCTGGATCTGCTCGGCTCCGTAGGCGGACTGAACTTTGCTGGCGTCGCTCATGCGAAAAGGACTCCCCCGGTGAAGGGCACGGCAAGGATGAACCCCGGAGTCACGGAATCGGGGGGTGCCGGAAACTGGGGCATGGAGGCGGCCTGGGGACCCTCTCGCAAGGGCAACTTTACCACCGAAGCCCCCAGGCGGCCCAGAGGCGCCAATGCGGGCGAATTTGGCCGGGGGGTTGAATCAGGGCCGGACAGGCCGCTATCGCCCCCTGGGGGCCCTCCCCTAGCCCCGCCACCCCCGTGATCGACCTCAACGCCCCGGCAGCCCCCCCCCCAGCTACCGCCGCCCCGGCCCCGCCCATCTGCCCCGCCCCGGGGCCGGGGCCGGAGAACGGCAAACCGTGGCCCGTGACCATCGCCCTGCTGGGCCCCACCGCCGCTGGCAAGACCGACCTGGCCATTGCCCTGGCGGAGGCCCTTGATCTGGCGGTGCTTTCAGTGGATTCGCGGCAGCTATACCTCGGCATGGACGTGGGCACCGCCAAACCCAGCGCCGCCCAGCGGGCCCGGGTGCGCCATGGGCTGCTCGATCTGCGGGAGCCAAACCAGCCGATCAACCTCCAGGAATTCAGCAGCGCAGCCCAGGCCGCCATCGCCGCCGAACACCGTCGCCGCGGCGTGGCCCTGCTGGTGGGCGGCAGCGGCCTCTACCTCGAAGCCCTGCTGCGGGGCCTGATGCCCCCGGCCGTGCCGCCCCAACCCGAGCTGCGGCGCCAGCTGGAGGCCCTCGGCCAGCCCCTCTGCCACGCCCTCTTGAGCCAGGCCGATGGGGCGGCGGCGGCCCGGATCGCCCCGGCCGATGCGGTGCGCACCCAAAGGGCCCTGGAGGTGCTCTACGCCACCGGCCAGCCAGCCTCCAGCCAGCGCAGCCAGCAGCCGCCAGCCTGGAGGGTGCTGGAACTGGGGTTGAACCCAGCCGACCTGGCTGAGCGCATCCAACTGCGCAGCCGCCGCATGTATAGCGAAGGACTGGTGGAGGAAACGGCCGGCCTGCTGGCGCGGTACGGAGCCGACTGTCCGCTGCTGCGCACCATGGGCTACGACGAAGCCCGCCGGCTGCTGGCTGGAGAGCTGGACCGCGACAGCGCCATCGCCCTGACCGAACAGCGCACCCGGCAGTACGCCAAGCGCCAACGCACCTGGTTCCGACGCCGCCACAGCCCGATCTGGCTGACGCCCCAAGCAGCGGGCTCAGACCCGGCGGGTGGAGATCTGCTGCGCGAAACCCTGCAGCTGGCCCAGCAGGTCCTAGGGTAACGGTTCATCAGCCATCTTTGATGCCCCCCCGTCCGCGTTTTGATCGCCGTGCTCCCGTGCGGGAGCTGCCCAACATCAACGACCGCATCAGCTACCCCAACCTGCGGGTGGTTGATTCCGATGGCAGTCAGCTGGGGGTGATCACCCGCGAAGCCGCCCTGGAAGTAGCCAGGGAGCGGGAGCTCGACCTGGTCCTGGTGAGTGAGAAGGCCGATCCACCCGTCTGCCGGGTCATGGATTACGGCAAGTACAAGTTTGAGCAGGAGAAGAAGGCCAAGGAGGCCAAGAAGAAGTCGCATCAGACGGAGGTCAAGGAAGTCAAGATGCGCTACAAGATCGATTCCCATGACTACCAGGTGCGCATCGGCCAGGCGGTGCGCTTCCTCAAGGCCGGCGACAAGGTGAAGTGCACCGTGATTTTCCGGGGACGCGAAATCCAGCACACCGCCCTGGCCGAAGTGCTGCTGCTGCGCATGGCCAAGGACCTGGAAGAGAATGCCGAGATCCAGCAGCATCCCAAGCGGGAGGGCCGCAACATGATCATGTTCCTCAGCCCCCGCAAGCAGGGGGCTGGCAAACCGACCGCCAGCGGTGCCAAACCCACCTCCACCGTGGCGGCCCCCGTGCCGATCAATTCTTCGAACTGATCAAGCCTTCGGCTGCTGGCCGGCGCCAGCCTCAGCGGGCCGCTGGCTCAGCTAGGGCCTCGGCGAATAGCGCCAGCATGGCGCTCCAGCCTTGCTGGGCTGCGGCGGCCTGGAAATCAGCCCTCGCTTCGCAGAGGTAACCGTGGCCCGCACCAGCCGCGGTGATCAAGCGATGGCGGGCGCCGGGGTCCGTCGCCGCCACGCCCCGATTCGCGGCGCGGAGGGCGGCGGCGATGGCGGCACGGTCGGCCGCTGGGATCAGCGGATCGGCATCGCCGCAGAAACACCAAAGCCGGCCGGGAATTTGCCCCACCAGCTCCAAGCTAGGCGCCCCCCCACCAGGGCGAAAGCTGCCCACCCGGGCACCGTAAAAATCGCAGCTGGCGGCGAAGTAGGGCAGGGTGGCGGCAATCAGGGCAAGGTGGCCGCCGAAGCAGAAGCCCACGCAGCCAAGGGGCCGTTGGCCATGGCGATCCTGCAGCCAGGCCGCCGCCGCCGCCGCGTCGGCTAGCAGCTGGTCGGCCGTCACCTGGTCGCGGTGCTGGCGGCCCAGCTCCAGGGCGGCCGCGTCGTAGCCCAAATCCAGTTGGGCAGCTGTACGCGAGAAGGGATTGATCGCCAGGGCCCCGTAGCCCTCGCCAGCCAGCCGTTCCGCCACGCTGCGCAGCCAGCCATTGACGCCGAAGACTTCCGGCAGCACCAGCACGGCGCCCCGCGCCTGCCGGCCCTGGGGCCGGGCCCACCAGGCCGGCATCGCCGTGGCCGCAACTGCCCCGCTGGCCGCCACGGGGATCGTGACCGCCTCGGCCTGGACGGGCCGGCGGGGGGCTGGAAGCTCGACCATGGCGACGGGGGGGATGCCCCGCCATCCTCGGCGCTGGAGTGGAACGGGGGCTGGCGCCGGCCAGGCCCAGCCCGTAGCCAGCGCGGCGAGAGTCCACCAGCGATGCCAGCAGCCGCTCCAGCGCTGGAGCGCCTGGCACAGGCCGGCACAGGTACGTATGCCAACGGAGAGATTGTCACCGGGACCAAAGCTCCGTAGGGTGGCCGGCAGTTGCTCTGGCCCACCCCGGCGTGCGATTCCACATCCAGCAGGAAAGCGACATTCCGGCTTCGACCCAGCTGTACAACCAGATCTGCTTCGCGATCGCAGCCCGCCACTACCCGCCGGGCCACCGCTTGCCAAGCACCCGCCAGCTGGCGATGCAGACCGGCCTGCACCGCAACACGATCAGCAAGGTCTACCGCCAGCTCGAAACCGATGGGGTGGTGGAGGCCATGGCCGGCTCGGGCATCTACGTGCGCGACCAGCAGAAGCCCCGGGAACTGAAGCCACCGCCGGGCCTGCGCAACAAGGCGATGCCCGACATCGACCGCGAGGTGCGCCAAAGCGTCGATGGCCTGCTCAACGCCGGCTGCACCCTGCAGCAGGCCCGCGAACTCCTCACCCACGAGATCGACTGGCGCCTGCGCTGCGGTGCCCGGGTCCTGGTCAGCACCCCACGGGAGGACATCGGCGCCTCGATGCTGATTGCCGAGGAACTGGCCCCCACCCTGGAGGTGCCGGTGGAAGTGGTGCCGATGGAGGAGCTCGAAGCGGTGCTGGAGAGCTCCAGCAAGGGCACGGTGGTGACCAGCCGCTACTTCCTGCAGGGGGTGGAGGAGATTGCCCTGCGCCACGGCGTGCGGGCCGTGCCGGTGGACCTCAACGACTTCCGCCATGAGCTCGACCTGCTCAAGGAGCTGCGCCAGGGCAGCTGCGTGGGTCTGGTGAGCATCAGTCCCGGTATTCTGCGGGCGGCCGAGGTGATCCTGCATTCGATGCGCGGCAACGAACTGCTGGTGATGACCGCCAACCCCGACACCGGCAGCCGCCTGCTGGCCCTGCTGAGGGCCTCCAGCCACGTGCTCTGCGACCGGCCCAGCCTGCCGCTGGTGGAGCAGACCCTGCGCCAAAACCGGGCCCAGCTGATGCGCCTGCCGGTGGTGCACTGCGCCCAGAGCTATCTCGGCACCGCCACGATCGACCAGCTGCGCAAGGAGATCGGCCTGCTGGCCGCCTGAGGCATACCGGATGCTCGACACGATCAGGGCCCAGCTGGCCACCATCAAGGAACGGGATCCGGCGGCCCGTAGCTCGCTGGAGATCCTGCTCTGCTACCCGGGCCTGCACGCCCTGGCCCTGCATCGCCTCAGCAACCGCCTCTGGCGCCAGCAGGTGCCGTTGCTGCCGCGGCTGATCAGCCAATTCGGCCGCTGGATCACCGGCATCGAAATTCACCCCGGGGCGCGGATCGGCCAAGGCGTGTTCATCGACCACGGCATGGGCGTGGTGATTGGTGAAACGGCCGTAGTAGGCAACAATTGTTTGCTGTACCAGGGGGTGACCCTGGGGGGCACGGGCAAGGTGCATGGCAAACGGCACCCCACCCTGGAAGAAAACGTGGTGGTGGGGGCCGGCGCCAAGGTGCTGGGGGCGATCACCGTGGGCGCCAACACCCGCATCGGCGCCGGCTCGGTGCTGCTGCGCAACGTGGCCGCCAACAGCACGGTGGTGGGAATCCCGGGCCGGGTGATCCACCAATCGGGGGTAAAAATCGATCCGCTAGCCCACTCGGCCCTACCGGACGCGGAAGCCCGGGTGATCCGCAACCTGATGGAGCGGATCGACACCCTCGAAAGCGAACTGGCGCGCACCCAGGTCTGCCTACGGGAGGTGGCGGCTGGAAGGCCGCTGCTGGAGGCCTGTGGGGGCGTGGCTCAGAATCTCAAGGATCGGGAGATCTTGGAGTTTTTGGGCGATGCCGACCAACGTGGCCAAGGATCGCAAGGATCATGAGTCAAGCAGCAGCTGCCAAGCCAGAGCAGCCTAAATAGGCCAACTTGACTGGCCAACTTGACTAGCCAGGTTGTCAGGCCGGCTTCAGACGGCCACCTCCTGGGGCACCTGGGGCTGGAACATGAACATGGAATAAATCACATTCCGGCGCATCTGCGTCATCATGTCAAGGAACATATCGTAGCCCTCATTCTTGTATTCAATCAAGGGATCTTTCTGGCCGTAGCCCCGCAGACCCACGGATTCGCGCAGGGAATCCATCGCCTGGAGATGTTCCCGCCAGAGGGTATCGATCTGCTGCAGGATGAAGAAGCGTTCGGCCTCGCGCATCAAGCCCGGGCGAGCTTGCTCAACTTGGCCCTCCTTAACATCGTAGGCATTGCGCATCTGCTCCTGAAGGAAGGCCTTGAGCTCGTCGAGGGAGAGGCCCTGGAGTTGGTCAGGCTTGAGATCCTCAAGCAGATAAACAAACTCCTTCGCCTTACTCACCACCTGATCCAAATCCCATTCCTCAGGGGGCAGGTCGGGATTCACATAGGCATCAACGATGTCATTGATGGTGCGCTCGCCATAGCCAATCACCTGCTGCTTCAGGCCCCTGTTCTCAAGCACACGGCGGCGCTCAGCGTAAACAGCTTTGCGCTGATTATTCATCACCTCATCATATTCAAACACCTGCTTGCGGATATCGTAATAGTAGGT
This sequence comes from uncultured cyanobacterium, assembly GCA_903858015.1. GTDB lineage: Bacteria > Cyanobacteriota > Cyanobacteriia > PCC-6307 > Cyanobiaceae > Cyanobium. Next base: position 9,054 of record CAIOGZ010000029.1, on the reverse strand, counting down.
TTCCACCTTCTTCTGCGCGCCTTCCAGGGATCGGTTCAGCATGCCCGATTCGATCGGCATGTCCTCCTCCACCCGGAAAGCATTCATCAAACCAGCCACGCGCTCGCCACCGAAGATGCGCAGCAGGTTGTCCTCCAGCGAAAGAAAGAAGCGGGTGCTACCAGGATCTCCCTGGCGGCCGGCCCGGCCCCTGAGTTGATTATCCACCCGCCTCGATTCATGGCGTTCCGTGCCGATCACGTGCAGGCCACCCGCCGTGCGCACCTGCTCCTCCTCCTGCTTCACCACCAAGTCATATTCAGCCTTCACCTGGCCGATCAGATCGCGCAGGCGCTGGATCTGGGGATCGGTGGTGGGAGCTTTCTCGGCCGCCTGGGCAATGCGATCCTCCAGTTCGAGCACGCTGATGGCGCGGTCGCCCCAGGCGGCCACCAACTCCCGCCCTAGCTCGGCCAGGGCCGTTTCGGTAGACGGATGCAAAGCGCAGGGGTAGAGGGTGCCCAGGGCCTTCGCCTCGCTGGGGGCCTTGAAGGGATCGGGCGCGTCGGCAGCGAAGCCGCCACCACCCGATGGCGAGCGCTGGGGAACGGGCGGCAGATGGCCAGCCTCCTCAGGCCGCACCAGGCGGGGAAGCAAGACCTCGCGCAACTTCAGCCGTGCCATGTAATCGCTGTTGCCGCCCAGGATGATGTCGGTACCCCGGCCAGCCATGTTGGTGGCGATGGTGACCGCACCGGCGCGGCCGGCCTGGGCCACGATCTCGGCCTCCCGTTCGACGTTTTCGGGTTTGGCATTGAGCAGGTTATGGGGCACCTGCTGCTGGGCGAGCAGGGCCGAGAGCAGCTCCGACTTCTCAACACTGGTGGTACCCACCAGCACCGGCCGGCCGCTCGTGTGAATCTGGGCCGTTTCGGAGGCCACAGCCTGCCATTTCGCGGTTTCATTCTTGTACACCTGGTCAGTCCAGTCGGCCCGGGAGCGGGAGCGGTTGGTGGGCACCACGGTGACCTCGAGCTTGTAGGTCTTCTCGAACTCCACCTCCTCCGTTTTGGCGGTGCCGGTCATACCGGCAAGACGCGGATAGAGCAGGAAGAAATTCTGGTAGGTGATGCTGGCCAGGGTTTGGGTTTCAGGCTGGATCTCCAGACCTTCCTTCGCCTCGATCGCCTGGTGGAGGCCATCGCTCCAGCGCCGGCCCGGCATGACGCGGCCCGTGAATTCATCGACGATCACGGCATCACCGGCCCGTACGATGTAGTTGACGTCCTTGACAAACAATTCCTTTGCCTTGAGGGCGTTATTGATGAAATGGGCCCAGGGATCGGCAGGATTATACAAATCGGCCACCCCAAGCAGCTGCTCCGCTTTGCCATAGCCCTCATCGGTAAGGGTGACGTTGCGCTGCTTCTCATCCACCTCATAATCCCCTTCCGGGTCGATGCCGTCCTTACCCATCTCGGCGGAGCGGAGCAGTTGATCGGCAATCTGGGAAGCCTGGCGATACTTCTCCTGGGGGCGCTCAATCTGACCGGAGATGATCAGCGGGGTGCGGGCTTCATCGACCAGGATCGAATCCACCTCATCGATCACGCAGTAGTGGAAGTCGCGCTGCACCACCTCAGCGATATCGGTAGCCATATTATCGCGGAGATAATCAAAACCCAACTCGGAGTTGGTTGCGTAGGTGATGTCACAGCCGTAGTTACGGCTGCGATCGGCCGGGGCCATCTCCTGCTGGATCAATCCCACCGACAGGCCGAGAAAGCGGTGGATCTGCCCCATCCACTCGGCGTCGCGGCGGGCCAGGTAATCGTTGACCGTCACCACGTGCACGCCGCGGCCACTGAGGGCGTTGAGGTAGGCGGGCAGGGTGGCCACCAGGGTTTTACCCTCGCCGGTCTTCATCTCGGCGATCTGGCCTTCGTGCAGCACCATGCCGCCGATCAGCTGCACATCGAAGTGGCGCATGCCCAGCACCCGCTTGCCGGCTTCCCGCACCACGGCGAAGGCCTGGGGCAGGAGCTCATCGAGCAGCTTGCGTTCGCGGGCGGCGATCGCCTCGCTGCTGCCGCCAGCGCTGCGGGCGTTCTCGAGCTTCTGGCGGAATTCGGCCGTCAGCCCCCGCAGCTGGTCGTCGGAGAGGGGGGCGATGTCCTCCTCAAGCAGATTGATATCCGAAACGAGCGGCTGGAAACGCTTCAGCTTGCGGGCATTGGGATCGCCCAGCAACAGCTTGAGCATGGGGAGAACAACCAACCGAATCGGGCCAGCCTACCACCGCAAAGTCACAAGGATTGGCCCAGATGCAAGCTGGCGCAAGGGTTTTGCCCAATCAGCTCGGGTGGTTTACCGCCCTGGGGCCCAGGCCCTACGGCGCCCGCCACCGCCCCAGGAGACTGGCGGGGGGCGAAGATTGGGGGGCCGACGAGCCGGCAGCCCTGCGCACCCGTGTCCAGCCCCAGCGTTCCCAGCACCGCGATCCCCAGCCCCCAGGCCAACGCCGCCACGGCCGCTGGGGCCAAGGGCCGCGCCACCGGAGCGATCCAACTGGTGCGGCACGGCCGCCTGCCCCTGCAGCTGCTGCTGGGGATCAACCAGGTGCGCAGGCTGTTTGACGCCCACAGCTTCTGGGCCCAGGGGCGCAGCCGCAGGGCCCTGGTGCGGATGCTGCTGGGCAGCTGCAGCGTGGTGGGTGCCTGGCAGGGCGGCCGGCTGGTGGGCATCGGCCGGGCCACGAGCGATGGGGTGTTCCGCGCCGTGCTTTGGGATGTGGTGGTGGCGGAGGAGCACCAGGGCCAGGGCTTGGGCCGCCGGATCGTGCAGGCCCTGCTCGCTAGCCCAGCGGTAGCCGCCAGCGAGCGGGTGTACCTGATGACCACCAACAGCAGCGGCTTCTACGAACGGCTGGGCTTCACCGCCCACCACGGCCAGCAGCTGCTGGTGCTCTACCGCAAACGCTGAGCTGGGCCCGACCTGGGCGCCTAGGGCAGAAAGGCCCCGCAGCGCAACTGGCCCTCGCTGCCTCAAACAAACGGACGGAACGGTCCTGCCTGGGCAAAAATGGGCCTTGAGGGGGACCCTGACCAGCCGTAGGGCGAACCGGACAACAAGCGGATGAAGAGATTCGAACTCTCGACCCTCTCCTTGGCAAGGAGATGCTCTACCACTGAGCTACATCCGCAGCGTCGAGGCCTGGGCGTCGACCAATTGATTGTGCACGAACGAGGTGCCAAAGGTCAAACAGGCGGTTCCGGGTGCAGAACAGCGGGCAGCCCTGGGATCTGGCAGAAAGCTTGCCTGGGGGGGGGGAGACCACGGCGCCACGAAGGCCGGCCGGGCTGCTTGCGCCAGCTTGAACCCAGCCCATAGCTGCGGTCACAGAGCCATTTGGGCGTCGGTGGGATCGGTTTTCCAGAACCTCCCTAGCCCTCAGGGCCCTACCCGGATGCAGGTGACGGGGCGATCAAATAAGGCGCTGATGGGCGCTTGGGGTAAGTCCGCTGCAACAGCAGCGGTGGCCAAAACACCACCGAGGCAATGGCGCAGCGGTCAGGCTCCTGGCGGGGCGATCCGAGGCTTCCTGTCCCCGAAACGGCGCCATAGGTACCCCACACTCACCGACAACAGCGCTAACAAAAGGATGAGCGTGGAGCGTCCCAGCCCATTGCCGAATAGGGCAACCATCGCCATAGGGGTGAAGATGGTACGCATCGCCGTCAAGGTGAAGCGCGGCGCAGAAACGTCAAAGCCATGGTCACGGGGGAAGACACCCCGCTAAGCCCAAAGCGCCTGAATGGATGATTAGCGATCTTGCCCTTGCTCCCCTGGATCAGGCGGGAACGCAGGCGCGGCCTAAACCCAAACATGCGCAGGCTCTCGATCTGACGGGGCATCACGGTGGCCACGCCGCCCTGGTACTGGCTGCTGGCCAAGAGATAGTTAGCCAGCAGAAACAGCCACCTCAGGTAGGAGGAGGGTCCCCGCGTGCAATCGGCCTGGCGGTACTCAATCCTGGTGGAGCTCTGGGAGGCATTGGCAATGCACATCCTCAGGTTCAGCCCAGACCAGTCCAAGTAGCTCAGCACTTCTTTCACCACCTCTCTGCGGTAGCAGCCGAACCCGGGCAAGCCGCTCGTCACCAGCTGTAAGCGTGAGGGAAAGCCGAGCGCTTTTTATGACCCGCGTCGTACGGTCCGGCGCGGCGGGCCGCCGGCAGAGGTGACTCTTGATTGCCAGCACGGCATCCGTTCGCTCCTCCAGGAGCCGCGCGCTGCACCATCGCAACGCTCGGCTCCGGCGGATCCTGCAGGAGCGAGCAAAGCAGCAGCACCCAATCGCAGTCCCGCGAGGACTGCAGGACATTCGCAAACGAGGCGTCCGGCCCCTAGTTGGCGGCGTTGGCAATGCCGATCACCTCTCGATCACTGGAGATGATGGGCTGGCGGATTGCCAGGCTGTCGTCGCTGCAGGGTTGTCGGCAATCGCCATACGAAATTCAAGCTCATGGCCCGTTTCACTCTTCATTTCCCTTGCCAGGCCAACCGGCAGCGGCGATGGAGTTCGCCTGGATTGAGGGGTTTGTTGTAGTCACTGGTAAACGAGGCAAACTTGATCGCGTTTCTGCCGCCATCGTTCGGTGAGCGGCAATCAACCCGTTCGGGAGGCGGGACAGCGTCATGAGAACAGCAATGGAACTGAGGCCATAACGGCAGCCCGGCTCCCAGTTGCAGCAGGCAAAGGCTGGCTGCGACAATTCCTCAACCTGCCGAGAGTTCAGATGCGAACCGGGCCGCAACTCCCAAAAGTGCCCTAGAGCCTGTCGGCCAAGTGCCGGCCCTGGGGAAAAAAGATGATTCGCGCGGTCAACAGCTCTCCGTCTTGGCAGGCAGCGGGCCGGTCTGGGCGGCGGATCAGCAGCGACTCCGGCCACTGCTCCAGGGCGCCGGCAACTTAGGACCTCCTGGGAAAGACGCTACGACGGCAGGGCAACAACGCTGGCTCATCACCTCGTGTAGCTGGTTGAGCATCAGGCCATCACTCCATGTGCGACGAAGGGGTCAGAGTGGGCATCATTCACCGATCGCCTAGTCCAGAGAAGATGGAGCCAACATGTGAAAAAACAAAAAGAAGCACCAGCAGCTTCTCGAGGTTCATCACCAAGATGTTGATCGCAAGGGTTGAACCATGAGCAGGCGCAAGCTTCTCGCGGATCAAGCCCAATCCGTAGCGGCGTTTGCCTTCGCCAAATTTTGCCTCGACGGCGATGGGTCGCCGCTGGTCATCGAGGAACTGCCGCTTCTCCTCAGCCACCAGATCTGGATCACTGTTGGGCCTGCCAAGTTGCGGACCACTCAGCCGAATCCCATGACGCAAACAGAAGGCACGATTACTGCGTGTCCGATAAATCTGATCGGCGCAAACAACGGCAGGACAATGTCCATGAAGCCGGCGGCAGGCCAACACCTGGGCTTCAGATCTTCTCCTTCGTTACAAGCATTGAAGCTCAGTCGACCGAGGAAAGTATATTCATTTCCCGTGACCGAGATGGATGTTATGGCTCCATATTCTAGATTGCAGCGGGAATTGCCCCGAACGACGGGCCGGATGTGGGCCTGCACCAGGCTGACGATCCGGTCGGGGATGCTTCTGCTGCCAGAGTGAGAGAGGATTCGCTATTGACGCACTAGCTCACTCACCACCAATAGCTTTTTCCACCAGTGCCTAGCAGCCGCCAAAGAGCTTGCACCGCTTTTGTTGATGCGAGGTCGCTTCTTCTTGGTAATAGCGAGAAACTGCTGTCTGGCCTGTTTGCAATGCGTGCGCGGCTTGGCTCCCAACCCTTCTCTGGACTCATTGAGAAGGGAGAACTCAGTCGGCTAGCGGATATCAGCTGGGTTCATATGGCATCAATCAACGGTGAGCCCTGGTTGCCAGTCGTCTCGGGTGTCGATTCTTGTTGATCGCCACTGTTATCAGCTCCGCTGCCTGGGTCGTCGTCGTGATCCGCCTGCAATGCTGTTGATTGGATCACAGCCAAACCATGACGCGTGATCCGTTCATTGCAGTCATTGACAACTGATTCCGGCAGCCGCTACTCTTCGAGAAGGCTGCAGCTAGCGGAAATAAACCATCATCGATGGCTCAAACGGAGCGGCATACTCAAAAGCTTCCAAGCCAACAAAGAACTGGGGGTATGGGTTCTCCTTGATCTGCTCCACCAGTTCTTCGTCCGTGAGGCCAAGGCGAGCCTTGATGATCAAAGCACCGAGCGCCATGCAAAATGATTTGACGGGCGCGCCAAACCCCTTACAGAAATGCGTAGCGTAATCATCCTCCAGTTCATTCCAGGGAATGGGCTCCGCCAATTTGATCCAGCGATTGTCGCCTAAGAGTTGGCCGCCAAATGGCAGGAAGAAGGCTGCCAAGGAGAGCTGATGGCGATGCTCGCGCCGGTACAAATGGCAAACTTTGGGCGACTTTCGGCTCAAATCAGTCGATTTCTGCACATTTTTACCGCCTTCAACAGATCAGATCAACTGCAGCGGAAGCGATCTTCTATTTCACAGGAGGCCCTAGCAACAGAGCAGCGATCTGTGGAATTTCCTGGAGCAGGCCCTAAAGGCCCGTCGCCTGGCTGGCGTGATGCCATCGCTGGTGCTAGCTCGCCGAGGCAACGATCACACTAAGCATGATTCCTCTCTGGGGAGGAGTAACTCTAGGCTTGCTTAATGCTCTGGACCTGCACCTAATCACCTCATCCGCTTCTTGTGCGGATCAATCGTTCGCACGCGGCTCAGCCGGACAGCCTGGAATAGACAGCTTCAATCACAGGCATCAGAAAGAATGCATCCAGCCATACATCGAAGCCAAAACAAGAAAATACCAGCACAAGATAAACACAACTCCTGGGACCAGATGGACAGCCTGATAAATCCGTGCAGGCGCAGACTTTGCCTGCAGGGAAACGCTGGCTCTTGCGGATCGCAAGAAGGAAACAGTAAGAATGATTAAAATTAAAATCTGGGTCAAACCATAGGCAATCCAGCCGATTTGCATGCCCCCACTTTGCGGGCCCTGGAGGATATTAGCAGCTACTAAAGACGGAACAATCTCCCTTCTCGCCATTGAGAATGCCATGGTAGTGTCGGCATTATCGACAAAAAACGGTGTGACGAGAATGAAAGCCAAGGCTTGCACTACAAATAGAGCTATCAGAAGAAATGCAATACGGCCCTTGGGCATGATGATGGCGTAGGCGCAAGCCAGGGAAAGGCCATAATAAAGTTGCCATTGTGTATGCCAATGAATAGAAGGAAATAAAATAGAAAAGACTGCGAGGGTGGCCAGGCTGCCAATGGCCACCCGATTCCTCCCAGAGCAGGAGACCAATACCAGAAAAATAAAATAAAAGACTAGCAGCAGAATACCAAGCGATCTAGAGTAAAGGAGAAAGTAGGTGTGTTCGGTTAGTTTATTTTCAAAAATTCTCATGGGATGCCCCCCGGCCCCTTCGGCAATCAAGATTTGCCCAACAGTGAAAATCAAGGGGATGCCAATGCCAATAAGTGAATCTTTCCATTTTTTGGAAAAGGCAATGCACGTTCCAAAAAGCAAGACGAAAGGAAAGAATTTCGCACTCACTCCGATTGAGGCCAGCATTAATCCGGAAATGCACACAAGCCTTTGCCGCCATTTTCCTTGCCCTGCTAAATCCGAAGCGTTGAAATATAGCAAACCCCCGATCAGAGTGATCAATGCACCCAGGCCATCATAGGCCCCGAAAGAAAAGACTGTATATAGTATTGGTGGAAAGAAAAGCAGATAGATGGTTGGCTTTAGTGCCTTCCTCCAGCTCTCGCTCTCCAAGGACTTGACGCTCTGATCGTCACCCATCTTCTCGGCACTGATCCGGAACAGCCTTTGAAGCAACACCACCCAAGCCGCAGCCAAAAAACAGTAAAGGCCTTCAATGATAGAGCTTCTATTATGCATGATTCAACAATCGAACCGGCAAAGACAGTGCAACGGTCAAGATGAAAAATACTTGCCAGGATTTGTCCAGGAAAAATGGCAATTTGAAGAAGTGCGTACATACCTGGAAGATAGTCACTCCCCCCTAGCCGCTCTACATCCTTACTCTGTTCGTAATAAGCAAGACCATGCTTGATCAATCCATCCAAGAAGGATGCAGAATGAAGAAAGTCGTCCCTCTGATTGGAAAACACAACAGCAAGCAGAAAAAAGAATATGGTTATTGCCCAGATCACGTAAATGATGATCTTTTGCAATCTCTGCATGGGGAACCTCGCGGTCTGAACACTCTATACTGGATCTTAGTTGCCCAGGTATCAGGACAGCTCGTGGCGGCACCTATCAGCAAAGTTCTCCGCTCGGGGTGGCTGAACTGTGATCGACGACATCTTCTACGTGCGCCGCAGCGGACTGTAGACATCGAGGCTGTTTGAGCTGATCTGCCACAGCTACGAGCACCGATCCCTACCGGTGACCAGCAACCAGCCGTTCCGGGAGTGGAACGACATCGACCCCAGCGGATCCATGACCGTGGCAGCGGTGGACCGGCTGGTGCACCACAGCCACATCATCGGGATCAAGGGCGAGAGCTACCGCCAGAAGGGAGCTGCTGCAGCGGTTTGCAGGGATACAGGCGAGCCGCCAACGCAACTGACGCGAACGTTATGGCAGGCACGATCAACGGCACCAGCGGTCCAGCCAAGGCAGCCAAGACGGCGATACGAAAACCGGCCCCATGGCTGCATCAATCTCCCTGCGCAACCAACTGGATTGGCGCGCCGCGACAGCCCTGGGCACGATCCAGTTCCAACATGAATGTCAGGCCCGAAGTAGGGTCAAAACCAAGCCCGCTCAGCGGTCAACCCGATTGACGCCGCCAATCGCGTTGACTCGTCAATCCTGTTACTCCTGTTATGTTTGTTGACTCATATGGAATGTTCCTTTTGTGGAACGCTCAGCACCGGCTGTTCGCAGGGCCCAGCGTGAGCGGCGTCAGCAGCTTCTGGAGGCTGCCCGGAGCCG
>CAIOGZ010000028.1 GCA_903858015.1 uncultured cyanobacterium | reverse complement strand
CGGGGCCGGCAGCGCCGGGGCCGGCGGGGCCGGGGCCAACGGCGCCGCAGCGGGCCAGCCTCGCCGAGGGCCTGGCCCAGCTGGGGGATGGCCCGGCGGCCCTGGCCTGCTTGGCCGGCGGCGGCCAGCCAGCCGCCGCCGAAGCCCAGCTCTCCAACAGCGGCCGGCTAACGCTGGCCAAGGCCCTGCTGCCCGGTGACCCGCCGCAGCAGCAGCGAGCCCTGGCGCTGCTGCTGGCCGTGGCCGCCGCGGACGATGCGGCCCCCCCCAACCCCGAAGCCGAGCAGGCGGTGCGGTTGCTCGCCCAGCAGGAGGGAGCAGCGGCGGCCTCGGCCCGGCGGGCCCTACCGGCCCGCTGGCAAGACAGCGCCCCACTGCTGGCCCAGCGGGCGCTGGCCGCTCCGCAGGGCCAGGACCCCAAGGGCCAAGACCCCAAGGGCCAGGACCCCAACGCCGTACTGCGCCGCTGGCCCGACGACCCGGCCAGCTGGGAGCTGCAATGGGAACTGGCGCGGCGGCAGCTGCTGGCGGGCCAGTGGGCCGGAGCGGCCAGCCTGCTGACCGCGATCCCGCCCGAGCGGTTGCCAGCGCCGCTGGCGGCCCGCTCCCGCTTCTGGCTCGGCATGGTCGAGCAGTACCAGGGCAACCGGGCCGCCGCCCGCGCCCGCTGGCAACAGCTGCGGCGCTCCAACCCAGGCGGTTACTACGGCTGGCGCGCCGCGGTGCAACTCGGCGAGGTGGACAGCAGCCTCGGCAGCCTGCAGCCCAGCGGCGACCCCCAGCCGGCGGCCCCCCCGCCGGCCAGCAGCTGGCAGCCCCTGGCCAGCGGCGACGCCGAGCTCGACCGCCTCTGGCGGCTCGACCAGCGCACCGAAGCCTGGGAAAGCTGGCGGGCACGGCGGGGTAACAGCCCCGTCCAGACGGCCCCAGACCTCCTGGTGGAGGGTCGGCTGCGCCAGGGCGTGGGCGACGACTGGACCGGCCTCGGCCAGCTGGAGCAGGCGGTGCTGCGGCTCAAGCCCGACCAATGCGCCCTGCTGCCCAGCCTGGAGCGCAGCCTCCATCCCCCCCGCTTCTTGACCGTGTTCGAGGCGGTGGCCCAGCAGCGCCAGCTGCCCCTAGCACTGCTGCAGGGTTTGGCCAAGCAGGAATCCCGCTTCACCCCCACGGTGCACTCCGTTGCGGGCGCCGTGGGCCTGATGCAACTGATGCCGGCCACCGCTGCGGAACTGGCGGGCAGGGCGGTCGCGAACCAGGAGCTGGAAGACCCCCAACGCAATGCCGCCCTCGGCGGCCTCTACCTGGCGGGCCTACTGCGGCAATGGGCGGGCGATCCCCTCGCGGCCGTCGCCAGCTACAACGCCGGGCCGGGCGCCGTGGCGGGCTGGATCAATCCCCGCCTGGCCGCGGCGCCAGAACTGTGGGTGGAGGGGATCCCCTATCCGGAAACCCGCCTTTACGTCAAAAAGGTGCTGGGTAACGCCTGGAGCTATCGCCAGCCGGGCCTGCCGGGTTGTTGAACCGAGCTATTGAAGACGCATCCAGGGCCCAGCCAAGCCCAAGGCGCTTGCGGGCCTAGGGGTTGGAGGCGCTGCCGACCCGGCCATAGAGGGGCATCCGCTTGAGGCCAGAATCGAAGCGATGGGAACGGAACAGCGAAGGGATGGAACGCCGCAGCATCGCCTCGGGGCTGCGGAAGTGGGTGCTCTCAAGCTGGTGGCCGAAACTGGCACCCAGCAGCACCACCAGGCCGAGCATGGAGGCGAGCGCCAGGGGAGGCGGCACGATCCGGATGCGGATCAGATCGAGCCGGGCCAAGAGCACCGTCGAAGCCAGGATCAGCACGTTGGAAAAAACCTCGAGGTGGAGCAGGTAGAGCCCGCCGATCGTGACCAGAAGCAGGGTCGCCACCAGGGTGACCACCCGGCTGGCGGCCAGCATCACCGAAAAACGCCGCAGCAGCAGATCCGGCATGCAGCAAAAGACCACCACCAGCATCGCCTGGGCACATTGGGCCGTCCAGAGCAGGGAGGTGATCGGAAACGGGGTGTTGGCGACCGAATCGAGGGAGTGGCTCCAGTTGAGACCGAGGTAGATGCTCACCGCCACCAGCAGCAGCACCATCGGCGCCCGCAGCGGCACCAACACCAGCCGCAAGAGGGCGATCATCGTGGCTTGGCCGGTCCAGGCCGCTTGGCCGGCGGTCCTTGCCGCTGGGCTTGCGGATCCAGGCCGGGGCGATCCTGGGCGGGAGGATTGGGCGCCTCGGGTTCAAGCACCAGGGAAATGGCCGCCAGGGGGCAGCTGGGGATGCACTGCTCGCAGACCAGGCAGCGGGACGCTTCGAACTGCAACCGCTGCTCGCTGGGATCAAAACGCAAAGCGCCACTGGGGCAAACGCTGGAGCAGATGCCGCAATCGACGCAGCCCAGCGGATCGATCCGGATCTCCCCCGGCGCCCGGTTAATCCCCAGGCCCTGGCGCTCCAGCCAAACCTCGGCGGCATCGAGCTCGTCGATGTCGCCGGAGAGCTCCACCACCATGGTGCCCAGCTGGTTGGGGGTCACCTGGGCCCGCAGAATCTTGGCGGCCACATCGAAGTCAATGGCCAGCCGGTAGGTGATCGGCTGGTGCACCGCCTCGCGCGGGAAATGGAGGGTGAGGCGCCGTTTCAACGCAGGCATCCCGCTGCACGGAAGCTAGCAAGGCTGCCCAGCTGGGGCAGCACTCCAGCGGGCGAGCTTCGCTGCAGACGGGTTGACCTGATCACGCTGTGTAACTGCCAGAGTGCCAACCAGCTTCGCCAGGCCGCAGCCGCGATGAGCTCCACCCCAAATCCATCCACCCCAGACCCTTTCACCCCAGCCAGCAGCGGCCTAGGCCGCCGCGAGCGGATGCTGTTGGCTGCGGTGGCGGCGCTGCTGGCGTTGCTGCTGATCTGGTTGCGGGGCGGCTTGCAGCCGGCGGCACCGCTGCAGCGGCTGGCCCGCCAGTCGCCCGATCTGACCACGGCCCTGGCCAATGGCCGCCCCACCCTGGTGGAGTTCTATGCCGACTGGTGCGAGGCCTGCCGCGCCATGGCACCGGCGATGGAGGCGATCGAGCAGCGCCAGCGGGGCGCCCTCAATGTGGTGCTGCTCAACGTGGACAACCCCCGCTGGCAGCCCCAAGTGGAGCGCTATGGGGTCAACGGCATCCCCCAGCTGGAGCTGTTCGACGCGGCGGGCCAGCCGGTGGGGCGCTCGATCGGCGCCCGCCGGCCCCAGGAGCTCGAGGCCCTCACCAACGCCCTGGTGGCCGGCCAACCGCTGCCGGCGTTGGCCGGGGTGGGCGCCACCAGCAGCCTCAACCCAGGCGGCGACGCGGCCAGCGCTAGCTCCGGCTCCGAGTCCAGCGCTGCCGCCAGCTCCGGCTCCGCAGCTTCAAGCCCGATCGGCCCCCGCAGCCATGGCTGATCGGGCTCGATGATCCCCCTTCGCGCTAGGCCTTGCCGCTTCCCATACCGCCCCACTTAGATCGCCTCGCTACCACCCGATCGCCAAACGCCGCCATGGATCCCCGCTTCCGGGTTGAGCTGATCGCCGCCACCCCCAACCCGCAGCTGTGCGTCTATGCCGGCATGCACCAGGATTACAGCGAGGGCTTCGTGGCCGCCGACCGCGCCAACTGGCCCGATGAGCGGCGGGCGGGGGAGATCTGCGTTAAGCGGCTCCTGGCCGGCGAACGGGGCCACTACGGGCCGTTGGAGCACGCCCAGATCGTTCTGAATGTGGGCTGGTTTCCCCATTCGGTGATGCAGCAGGCCCGCACCCATCGGGTGGGGGTGAGCTTTGATGTGCAATGTCTAGCCGGTGATACCGAGATCACCTTCCTCCAGGCCGGAGGGGGCCTGCGCAAGATCAGAATCGCTGAACTGCACGACCTCTGGACGAACGGAGAACGGGCGAGCCGGCATCGGCAGATCGGCGGCCGTCAAGGAGAAGTGCCTGGAACGTACCGACGCGATTGCCGCAAGCGGCTGCAGAAGATGAGGTTGCGGGTACTGAACGAAGACACCAAGGTCTTCGAAACGAGCCATCTTAAGGATGTCACTTGCAGTGGACTGCAACCGGTGTATCGGCTCACGATGGAGGACGGCCGCACCCTGGACTGCACCGCTAACCATCGCCTGCTGACGCCCGACGGCTGGCAGACCATGGCAGAAGCCCTGTCCCTCAGGATGGGAAGGGATGGAGCCGTGCGCAGCTTTCGGCGCACGGCGCAGGTGCTGGCGAACGGAAACGTGGCTGTAGGCAGCGGGGCTTATCGGGACACAAGCTGGCTGCAGAAACAGGTCGCAGCCGGAGCGACCCCAGCCGAGATGGCGGAACGGGCCAGCTGCTCGATCACCACAATCCGGGACTGGGCCCGTCGCCATCAGATTCGTCTGAACCAAAGCGACAGTCGCTTTCAGTGCGGCAACAAGCCCTGGAACCACAATCCATCAGCTCTTTATCGTCAGCAGGCATGGCTTCAGCAAAGACTCGAGGACGGCCTGCATGCTGACGAGATGGCCGAACTCGCTGGCTGCTCCTTAGAAGCCATCAAGAAGTGGGTTTATCACTTTGGACTAACCCTGAATCGTCGCCCACCCGGTTTCCAGGCAGGTAGGCAACCCTGGAACAAAGATCGCCTTGGTTACAGCCTGCAGCTATCGGAATCGTCGCGCGAGGCGCGGCGTACCCTCGGCAAACGGATCAGCCGCCGGGGCTCCGCATCGAACTTTTGGAAAGGCGGCACTGCATCGAAGCGGGTGTTGATCGGTGCCTGGACGCGGCGGAACGCTCCTCAAGTGCATCGACACTTCGACCATACCTGCCAACGCTGTGGCCTTCGAGGCAGTGAGCATCAATTGCATGCCCACCACCTGGTGCCGGTCTATGCGGATCCAAGCCAGGCTTACAAAATCGAGAATCTCGTAACACTTTGCCAACCCTGTCATGCCTTGATTCACAAGCTTCACCAGGAAGCCGACTTTGCCGCGACATTCAATCCGCGCCAACCACTCCCAACCTGGCCTGAGAAACCCCGCCCCCGGGGCCGGAGGCTCATGGCCCATCCGCTCACCGTGGTGCAAGTTGAGTTTCTGGGCTCCCAGATGACCTACGACATTGAGGTAGAGGATCCCTGGCACAACTTCGTGGCTAATGGCCTCGTGGTGCACAACTCCATGCGCTACACCGGCGACCGCATTTGCAAGGCAGCCAACGGTGAACTGGAGCTCGAAGAGGTGTTCTATCTCAGGCCTGTGGGCAGCTACAGCGACCGCCAAGGCAAAAAGTATGCCTATACCGTAGACGAACGGGCTAAGGATCTTGCCCTTTGTAGTGCCGCTGCCGAGCGCTACGCCGAGCTGCTCAATGCCGGTTTCGCCGAGGAACATGCCCGCGGCATCCTGCCCTTCGATTACCGCCAACACTTCGTGGTGAGCTTCAGCCTGCGGGCATTTCTGCACTTCCTGGATCTCCGCGCCAAGCTCGATGCCCAGCAGGAGATCCGCGAACTCTGCGATCTGCTCTGGCCCCATCTGGTGGCCTGGGCGCCGCAATTTGCGGAGTGGTACGAGAAGAGCAGGCTGCATAAGGCGCGCTTGGCTCCCTAACTGAATCCAACAACTGAATCCAGCCAACTGAATCCAGCTTGCTCAAGGCCGTCAACGGCATGATAGGGAGCCATGCGCTGGCATTGCCTTAGAGGCCAAGTTCAGTTAGCGAGGGATGGTCATCAGGGCGGCGACCGAGGGGCCAATGGTATTTGCGCTCGCTCTCCAAGATCGGGAGGTCGTTGATGCTGGCAATGCGGCGCTGCATGAAGCCGTGCTGATCAAACTCCCAGTTCTCGTTGCCGTAGGCACGAAACCAGTGGCCGGAGTCGTCGTGCCACTCGTAGGCGAAACGCACGGCGATGCGATTGCCATCAAAAGCCCAAAGCTCCTTGATGAGCCGATAATCGAGCTCCTTGCTCCATTTACGGACCAGAAACTCCACAATCGCCGGCCGCCCCGCGAGGAACTCGGAGCGATTGCGCCAAGTGCTATCAGCTGTGTAGGCAAGCGAAACCTTCTCTGGGTCGCGGCTGTTCCAAGCGTCTTCCGCCATGCGGACTTTCTTGGCCGCTGTCTCAGCGTTGAACGGGGGGAAGGGTGGCCTGGGGTTTTCCGATGTGCTCATCTTTGGGAAAAAGCGTGAGAGAGCCTAACGATCACAGATAGATCGAGCAGTTAACATCGTATCGACAACTGGGCAAGGCGTCAACTCCAGGGGTTGGCAGTACAGCAGAAATATCCGCCTGAATTGAAAGCCGGCCTTAGGTTTGCCTTGAACAGAAATAGCGTTCAGTTTCTGCTGAGGCTTGAGCCTGAGCAACCAGAAGCTGGATGAGATCATAGCCTAGCAAAATCAAACAGGATTGTTCGCAATCCCTGCAGGCGGGGATCCGCTTCGATAGGCGCAGCAAATTAGTCAAATCTGTAGGGCACCGTTTATTTCCATTCTTGCTTTGCATGGCGGCCCCGTCCACCACCTGAGCCTGACCCGCGGCGCGTCCAGCGCTCGTTCGACAAGAAGCAGAATACAGGTGACCATCCGGTAGTCGATGGCGGCCAGCATAGCGGGGTAGCTATAGCGAACCGGCAGGCAGTTCATCTCATAGGAGCTAGGCGCGATCCGCGCTGGGCGGCTAGCAAGCCCCGCCGCCGGTGCTGCCCTTGTTGAGGATCCATTGGCTCAAGGTCGCGAAGGCCTGATTGCGCGTCAGGTCGTTGGCCTCGAATTGCTCAGGAGCCTTCCCCGCTTGTTCAATCGTGATCAGATAGCCCTGCAGATCCCTCCCCTGGCCTGGGCTTGTCACCGGAGGCGGGGGGGAGGCCTGGAGGGCTTGAACGAGATGGAGAAGTTGTTGCTGGTCACGGGCGGAGAGCTGCGCGGCATCGACCACATGGGGGGGGCGTTGCAGCCCCCCAGCCAAGCCGCCATAGATCAGCAAGGAGACACAGAGCATGGCCACCGCCGTGTTGATCACCAAGGCTAAAGGTGAAGCGAGTGTTCGACCTCGCTGGTGAGATCCCGAACCCGATCAGAGAGAAGCTCGATTTGGCGGGTGAGCTCGGCCAGATGGATCTCAGCGGCTTCCAGTTCCTTCGCTTCACCCTTGGCCGATGCTCTGGGCGAACCGGGCGCGGTCACGGCGAGACCAACGCTGGCCCAGGCATCGCTGACAGCCTTTCGCTTGTCTGTGCCATAAAGCTGGCTGGCCTTGACAACGGTTGTCTGGGCGAATTGGCGGAAATTGGTTTTGGCATTGGAGGCCAACAGTGCTTCGTACCAAATGTGGCCAGCCGCTTCCCAAGCATGGCCGCCAATGGCCATGGCAGCAAGATAGAAAGCCTTGTTTGGAATGCCCGAATTGATATGCACTCCACCCCAATCTCCCAGCTGGGTATCTGGCAGCTTGACAAAGCGATCCATGTGATCGGGCTGGGGATCTTTACCGATGAGTGGATTGTCATAAGCCGTGCCAGGAGCCTTCATGGAGCGGAGGGCATCAGCCTTGATGCTGGGCGTGAAGATCTCTGCACCGATCAACCAATCGGCTTGTTCGACAGTCTGCTTGAGGCTCCACTGCTTCACCAGGGAACCCATCGCATCTGAGATGTGTTCATTGAGAGCGCCAGATTCATTATGATACTCCAAGCCCGCCGTAAACTCCGTTACCCCATGGGCGAGTTCGTGGGCAATGACATCCAGGGATTTGGTGAAATCAACAAAGAGCTTGCCATCCCCATCACCAAAAACCATCACCTTGCCATCCCAGTAGGCATTTTGATAATGTTTATCGTAATGCACAAAGGCTTCAAGCCGCATGCCGCGATCATCAATCGAATTGCGCCGGAAAACGTCCTTGTAAAAGTCGCGGGTTGCGCCAAGGCCCTCAAAGGCTTGGTTCACAGTGGGATCTTTTGATGCTGCAGCATCTTCTGTTCGCGCCACTTTGGCCTGCGAACGAGAAGCGAGATTCCTACAGTTGTAGACCGTGCGCAGGCTGCCACCGGGACCACCTGCAAACATTAAGGATTGCACTTTGCGCTCTCCCCCCAACCGCCCGTTGGTGAGCAGGTTGTTGAGGGCAATCTGACGGAGCTCCGAATCCTCACTACTGAGCAGATGCTCCAGAATGTGGGGCGGCATGATGCATTGCATGCAGGCGCATCCTTGTCTTGCAGATCCCATGGGAGGAGATAGAGACTTGCCAAAAGCCTGCAGGGATTAGGCCAGCATGAATTGGCCGAAACACAAGACTTCACAAAGTGGCCTAGCACGGAGCCGGGAAGCTTTTCCACCAGGGCCGATGGGAAAGCTGTCTTGGTAGCCCTCGACAGCCGCTATAGCAGCAACCGGAGCTCACTTGGCTCAGCGAGCCAACACGATTCGATTCAGACACAAGGGGGCCCATGCAACTCTTCCGTGGCGGTGGGCCGAGGACATCGTTGATCGCCACGCCCAGCTTCGGCCGAGATGTCTGCTGTACGGGCAGAGGGGAATGCTCCAAGTTCTGCTCGATGCGCTTGTTCTGCTCGATGCGCTTGTTCGGCACGCCGCGCTAACCGAACGCGGCAGTCACGGCGGCACCAGCCAGAAGCAGCACACCGAATGCGATCGACCCATAGCGCAGGAGCCTCGGCCCCCACTTGTGCATCCAGCCCTCGATCCGGTGACTCAGAACAGAGAAGCGGTCCCGATAGATGCGATGCACCGCCACGAACATAAAGAGCGGCAGCACGAAGGCAAGGTTGTAAACTAGCAAGCCGATTAGCCACTCCACAGGAGTCAGAGATGCCTCGCTCATCAACGCAATCGCCGCGAAATAAGGCACCGCTGTCGTCACCTCGTTCAACATCAACAGCGCCCCGAAAAGGAACGGACCGAACAGGCCACTGGGAGGCTTGCGCAGCGCCCGCAAATCTGCGTGTGTGCGGTAGAAAAGGCCAAAGAGCACCAGTCCAAGTCCAAGCGCAAGCTGAGCATGTAGCCAAACCTCGTCCGGAAGCCGGGAGAAGTAGGTTGCCAGCCATCGCGTCAAACCGCCAGCGAGGAGCAATCCACCGACGACCATCACAACGAAGACGCCGGCGATGAAGGCGAATGCACGTCGTTCGGGTTGCGCGCCCCTGAGGACGTACAGCTCGCCCGCGAACAGCATCGGATTCAGGCTGTCGAGGAGGGCTAAGCCCAGAACCGCGATCAAGAGCCGTGAGTCCAAAGTCAGCCCCTGTACGAGCCAAGATCCCATGGTGCCGCGCCAAAGCGCAAGCTCGCCATTGGCTCCGCTGAACCGGTTGTCAGCTGGGCAGCTATTGCAACCGCTTCATCGGCGGCACGATCCGCTTGCCGTCCAGCGCCTCGGGTTTGAGCACGTAAAGACGCAAGATCACGGCAAGGGGCCCCTGGTTCGGCGCGGGGAGCCAATTGGCTTCTTTGTCCTCCCCGGCTGATTCGCTCTGGAGATAAAGGGTCAGCTCCGGTCAGCTTACTTGCAGGCGACGGCATCCGGCAGTATATAGCTGCCATTCAGAACGGATTGGCCGGGGCGATAAACGCGCATCAGGAAATTCCAACCTTCGCTGACATCCAGCCGGTTGGGCAGATCGCCGCAGGCTTCCTTCGAGCCGAAATGAACCGTGAACGTGCCGTCAGCATTCAGCTTCGTGTTCGAGGCGTTGAGAATGTTATTCACGCTCTTCATGTAGCCATCCGCGCCGTAAACGGTGATGGACCAGAACGCGTTATTCTCAGGCACCTGGTAGGTGGCGGTGTGGCAGTTGTCGGCGGGCAGATGCCCGTTGTAGTTGATGTAAACCGCGTCCTCGTTCGGGAAAAGTCCCCACGCCCCGGCGCAGCCGATGTGACGGGTTGTTTCATCGGCTGCTCCGCGCTTGCCCATCCAGCCGTCCGGATACAGATCAAACTTCGCGAACTCCTTGTTGTATTCCGCGGTTAGTGCGGCCAAAGAATTCTTATCCCAATTCGGCTCTGGGAACGGGTCGGCGCTGTTGGCCTTGATAACAAACTGATCTTGCAGTTGGTTGACCAACAGGATGTCCGCCGGGTCATCCGGGCGCAGCAGTTGGATACGAATATTGATGGCGAGATACTTGGAATCCTGGGGCAGCTTATGCGTACCCGAGGTATAAATTACGCCCGGACAATAGTGA
Source organism: uncultured cyanobacterium (assembly GCA_903858015.1). Lineage (GTDB taxonomy): Bacteria > Cyanobacteriota > Cyanobacteriia > PCC-6307 > Cyanobiaceae > Cyanobium. Next base: position 608 of record CAIOGZ010000028.1, on the reverse strand, counting down.
TCATTATCAAGCAACAGCACGGAGAAGTAACGGCCCTCTGGCATTTCCGGAACCGTGATGGTGGCCCCCTTGGACGTATCCACCAAGGCCACCGTGTAGAGCGTGTCCTTGTTCATCCGGACGACCGTTTGCCTGTCCAGTGGCGTGACAGTACGGAAGCTGAACAGCTTGTTTACGCCGCCAGTCAGCTGCGATGCGTTGTAGAAGGTTCGGTCCGTTTCAGCTCGGCAGTAAGTCTTCTGCGTCACCTCGCGTGTCTCAAGAATCGCTTTCATTTCCGTCTCTCCTCTTGGGTGATGTTGGTTGTGGTCAGCTAACGCTGCCCCTGAGTGGCAGGCAAGGAGTTTACATCGCAAGCAGAGAATCGATGGAGGCCTGTCCACTCGAGGGGTTTGTTATCCGTTCCTCTATGCCGTGACACTTCTCTGGAGTGCTTCCTGAGCGAGCGAATTGAGACTCTTTCCCTGCGCCTCCGCAGTCATCGCTAATTTCTCATGTAGTTCAGGCGGAATCCGAAGATTGAACTTTCCTGAATAGTGTCTGCGGGGCTCGATTCCTTGCTCCTTGCAGACTTCAAGAAAGACGTCCAATGACTTTTTGAATTCTCG
>CAIOGZ010000027.1 GCA_903858015.1 uncultured cyanobacterium | reverse complement strand
CGCGTGGTGGAAACTGCCTGAACCTCTTTGCAGGGACTGCTGTGAGCGAAATCCGTGGAAAATCTGCTCATTGTCGTCTCACTGAGGAGAATGAGATTAGATTCTTTGGATAAAGCCGTCTTGATCAGAGGTTCCCTAAAGACAAACAGATTTACAAGAAGATATTTCTCGACGAGTACGAAGGGCAGCCAATTAACAATCTTTGGGTAGATATCAAACTCCTCAAAGGTAGCAACGCCGAGCTTTTGAATTATCCGACCCAAAAGCCAGAATCATTGCTTGAGCGAATTATCAGTGCCTCAAGCAATGAAGGCGACCTCATCGCCGACTTCTTCTGTGGCTCCGGCACCACCGCCGCTGTCGCCGAAAAGCTGGGCCGCAAGTGGATTGCTACTGATCTGGGCAAATTCGCCATCCACACCACCCGCAAGCGCGTGATCGGTGTGCAGCGCCAACTCAAGGCTGAAGGCAAAAACTACCGCGCCTTTGAAATCCTCAACCTTGGCCGCTACGAGCGCTCCCACTACATCGGTGTCAACCCCAACCTGCGCGAGGAACAACAGCAGGAACAGCTGCGCCAGAAAGAAGCCGATTTCTTGGCCCTGATCCTCAAGGCCTACCAAGCCGAACCCGTTTCAGGCTTCGCCTGCTTTCAAGGCAAACGGGCCGGTCGGCTCGTGGCCATCGGCCCCGTGAACCTGCCCATCTCCCGCCTATTTGTGGAGGAAATCGTCCTCGAATGCCGCAAGCAGCGCCTCAGCCGCGTTGATCTGCTCGGGTTTGAATTTGAAATGGGCCTTTTCCCCAACGTGCTCGATGATGCCCGCGCCAAAGGTATCGACATCGCCCCCAAATACATCCCTGCTGATGTGTTCGACAAACGGGCTGTGGACAAACACCAGGTGGTTTTCCACGACGTGGCCTACATCGAAGCCACAGCCATCCTCCAGGGCACCAGCGTCTCGATCCAGCTTACCGATTTCTCCGTCTTCTATTCGCAAGACTCCATCACCTTCGCCGAAGCCAATCTCACCGCCAGCAAAAAGGCCGGCAGTCGCATCGTCGTTGACAACGGCCAGATCGTAAAACTCAACAAAAATAATCGCGGCCAGATCAGCCAAGAAATCCTCACCCAACACTGGACCGATTGGATCGATTACTGGGCCGTGGACTTCAATTACGAAAGCAAACGTGAGCTCATTCGCGTGCCGATTGAACCCACCTCCCAAGGGACCCTCGAAGGGCTTGAATCCGGCCAACTGCCCCTCGCTACTTACGAAGAACGCTGGACCGGCGATTACATCTTTGAGAACGAATGGCAAAGCTTTCGCACCCGCCGCGATCGCTCCCTAGAACTCACCACCGTGGCCCATGACCTATCCCCCGGCCGCCGCAAAATCGCCGTGAAAGTGGTGGATATCTTTGGCAACGACACGATGACCATCCTCGACGTGGCGATCTGAGCCGAATCCCATGGCCCTCCCCCCCGATTTCCCCAGCTCACCCCACGTCGTCTTAGACCCGGCCCAGCGCTGGCTTCCGGATCCACGCCGACCCGATGGCTCGGCCAACGAACTGCTGCTGCCACCACTGGTGGAGCCCTTGCGCCGCAAGGTGAAAGACTTTCGAGATCACGCCTATGAGGGGGCAACCGCCACCAGCCGAGCACTTCTGCACTGGTGGTTTCTTGAACCGCAGCTGTTGCCCAATGGCGATGGTGTACTGGAGCCCTTCGCCTACTTCTTTGCCCAGCGCGAGGCCTTAGAAACCATCATCTACCTGGTGGATGTGGTAGGGGTGAAAGATAAGTTTGACTTGATCCGTTTTGACTCCAGTGGGGAGCTTTCCGCCAACTTCTTTGATGAATCTTGGCTGCGTTTAGTGATCAAGATGGCCACAGGCAGTGGCAAAACCAAAGTTCTCAGCTTGGTAATTGCCTGGAGCTTTTTTCACAAGCTCTATGAGCCCGATTCCCCTCTGGCCCGCAACTTTCTGTTGATTGCCCCCAACATCATTGTGTTGGACCGCCTAGCGCGCGATTTCGACGGATTGCGCATCTTCTTCAGCGATCCGGTGCTGCCCCGTAATGACTTCGAAGGCCAAGCCTGGCGGGATGACTTCCAGCTCACGGTCCATCTCCAGGATGATGTACACGTCAGCCAGCCAACGGGCAACCTGTTTCTTTCCAACATTCACCGCGTTTATGCGGGTGACGACACCATCTTCTCCCCTGACGATGAGGACAGCCGCGATTATTTCCTCGGCAGGCGCCCCACGGGCTCTTCGCTCGATTCCAAGATCGATCTCGGCCAGATCGTGCGCGAAATCGATGAACTCGTGGTGCTGAACGATGAAGCCCATCACATTCACGATGCCAGCCTCGCTTGGTTTCAATCCATCGCCGACATCCACAACCGCCTCCTGCAAAAAGGCGCTGCCCTGAGCCTGCAATTGGATGTAAGCGCCACCCCTCGTCACAACAATGGCGCTGTATTCGTGCAGACAGTGGCGGATTATCCCCTCGTGGAAGCCATCGCCCAAAATGTGGTGAAGCATCCCCGCCTTCCCGATCAAGCCAGTCGTGACCGGCTGGTGAGGCGTCAAAGCGCGATCTACAGCGAAGAATATGCTGATTACCTGAATCTTGGCGTGATCGAGTGGCGCAAAGCCCACGAGGAGCATCGCAAGCTCGGCAAGAAGGCCATCCTGTTTGTGATGACCGATGACACCCGCAACTGCGACGAGGTGGCCACCTACCTCAGCGAGAACTATCCAGATCTTAAAGGCGCCGTGCTGGTGATTCATACCAAACAAAATGGCGACATCTCCGAAGCAGCCTCAGGAAAGGCGAAAGAAGAGCTCGATCGCCTGCGGAGTCTCGCCAATACCATCGACCACGACGACAGCCCCTACAAAGCGATCGTCTCCGTCTTGATGCTTAAAGAGGGCTGGGATGTACGCAATGTGACCACTATCGTGGGGCTGCGTTCCTATTCCGCCAAGAGCAACATCCTCCCGGAGCAAACCCTCGGCCGTGGTCTGCGCAAGATGTATGCGGGAGGGCTGGAGGAGGGCCTCAGTGTGATCGGCACCGACGCCTTCATGCAGTTCGTGGAATCCATCCAGGCGGAAGGCGTCACCCTGGAACGCTCTCCCATGGGCCCAGGCGGCGGCGGCAACACCCTGCTGGCGATCGAAGTGGATCGTGAGAACACCAGCAAAAACCTCGACGCCCTCGACATCCCCCTGCCGATCCTCAGCGCCCGAGTGGTGCGCCAGCCCAATGCCCTCGCCCATCTCGATCCCCGCAGCATTCCATTCCAACCGCTCACCTATCAAATCTTTGGTGAGGATCAACTGCGCGAGATCATCTTCCGCGACATAAGCACCGGTGAGATCAGCCACACCACCGTGCTGGATGCGGCCAGCGTGGGAGATTACCGAAACGTGGTGGGTTATTTCGCCCAAACGCTCTGCCAGCACACCAAACTGTTCAGCAGCCAAGCCACCCTCTACGGCCAGCTCAAGCGCTTCATCCAACATGATCTTTTCGGCAAAACAATTGATCTGGAGGATTCCAACACCCTGCGTAATCTCGCTGAGCCGCCTGCCACGCGCACGATCATTGATACCTTCACCAAAGCCATCAATACCGTCACGGTCATGGACCGTGGGGGTGCGGAGATCATCGGACAACTCAGCCTCCTGGCTACCCGGCCTTTCATGGTGAAGCCGCAGGCCTATCTGGTTCCAACACGCAGCGTGTTCAACCGCATCGTGGGGGATCAAGGCTTTGAACTGACCTTCGCCGAATTCCTGGACTATTGCCCCGATGTGGCAAGCTTTGCCAAAAACTATCAGGCCCTGGGTTTCAAGCTCGATTACGCCAAAGCCAATGGTGATCTCTCTAACTACTACCCCGATTTCATCGTCAAGCTAAGCAACGGCAGCGTCGTGATCGTCGAAACCAAGGGTCTGGTGGATGTGGATGTACCCCACAAAATTCAACGGCTAGCACAGTGGATCGTCGATCTAAATCGCCTGCAAACCGATGTGATCTATGACTTTGCATTTGTGGATGAAGACGGGTTCCTCAAGTATCGGCCGAAATCATTTGAGCAGCTACTGCAGAGCTTCACACAATACAAAATGGGTTCACATGGCGCGAGCCATTTTTGATACATGGCAGAAGTGGGGAAGACTCACTCGATTCCTTCAATGTTCCAAGATCGCATTTAAGCGAGAACTAAGCATTTGGACCGGCCTGGAAGTCGCATCCCTGTATACAGTTTGCATCATTACCGCGAATGGCGATAGCTCGTTTAAGCCAAACGCGAATGAACATGTTGACACATTGTGGGATGAGGAGCTTCTGTGCTGGATTGTCCTAGCATACAACTACTCACTTTTCGAGTGTTGCTCTCGCTCAAAAATCGGGCTCGGAGAAAGTGGACGACTAAGCGGTGGCATCGAAACATGGGGCGCCGACCTGTTAAAGCGAACGGGTAACAACTGGTCTGACGTCATTGGCGGCCGTGCAGGTTTGATCGAAGTTGCGGCAGCTCGAAACTTCGTTGCGCACGGTTCGCGTATGGTTGGACAATTATCGATTGACAGATTCAAATCGGCTAATGAGGCTTGTCCTTGGGCACTCGGACAATCTCTTGTCCTTGACTACACCAAAGTTGAACTATGCCGGAGCTGGCTCAAAGGCCTTATGAGGCTTGGGAATTCATGGGTCGAGCGAATAGAGTCTGCGCACTAAAGACGGGAAAGCAAGCCCTCCAAAATGCCGACATCTTAACCCACTTCTGATCTGGTGTCTTGGCTCCCTACCCCAACTTCCATCGTTCGCTGCGCCTTCTTCTCAAGTCACGCTCCCCTGGCTCGGGACTTACATCCTCTCGGCAAATGAAGACTGTCACTTCCCCGCATCACTACACAGCAGCGGCCCCGACCAGCCCAGCATCGCTTGATCGGCCGTGATCAAGGTGGCCGCCCGCGCCATGGCGGTGGCGGCGATGAAGCGATCCGCCGGATCGGCGTGAAACTCCGCTAACTCTGCAGCCGCCACCGCCAGGGCCCCATCCAGGGCGATCTCTTCCAGACCCGCGCGCAGCCAATCCACTCGCCAGCTCTCAGGAGATTGACGCAGCTCAATCCTGCCCCGGGCGGCAAGCATGGCCACCTCCCAGAACGAAATGGCGCCCACAGCCACCGAACCTTGCCCCCAGGCTTTGCCGATGCGCTCACGGCTGCTGGGCCCGAGGGCTGGATCCTCACGATCTAGCCAAAGCAGCCCATGGGTGTCGAGCACGATCACTCCAGGGCAGCCCAGGCGCTGTCGATCGGCGCGAGCAGATCGCCGTGGATCACCACGCCCGGATGGAGTCCGAAGGGGCTGGCGCGACGGGCCGGCGCGCAGGCATGGAGCTCCGCAGCCAGCCTATGGCGTTGGCGACCATGGTCTTGACCATGGTGGGCAGATCCTGCGCGCCCTTACCCCTCAGCCTCCAATCAACGTTTCCAGCGCCGCAGTCACATCGGCCTGGCGCATCAACGCCTCACCCACCAGCACCGCATCGGCGCCGGCGCCCAGCACCCGGTCGAGGTCGTCGCGGTTGAACAGGCCCGATTCGCTCACCAACAGGGCCCCCTTGGCCCGCACCCGAGCGCCGTAGCTGGCCATCAACGCCTCGGTGGTGGCTAGATCCACGGTGAAGCTGGCCAGATCGCGGTTGTTGATGCCGATCAGATTCACCCCCTCCAGGGCCAGCACCCGCTCCAGTTCCGGGGCGTCGTGCACCTCCACCAGCACAGCCAGGCCCAGGGCCTGGGCCACCTTGAGCAGGTAGGCCAGGTCCTGGTCGGTGAGGATCGCCGCGATCAGCAGGGCGGCATCGGCGCCGGCGGCCCGGGCCTGATAAAGCTGATAAGGCGTGAGGATGAAGTCCTTGCAAAGTAGCGGCAGCTCCACGGCGCCGCGCACCGCCACCAGCACCTCAAAGCCGCCCTGGAAGAACTTTTTATCGGTGAGCACCGACAGGCAACTGGCGCCGCCGGCCGCGTAACCCTGGGCGATCGCCACTGGATCGAAGTCTTCACGGATCACCCCCTTGCTGGGACTGGCCTTCTTCACCTCAGCGATAACGGCCGGCTTAAGGCAGCTGGCCCGCAGGGCCGCCACGAAATCGCGGCTGGGCGGCAGCTTCGCCACCTGGCTCTTGAGCTGCGCGAGGCTGAGTCGCTCCCGGGCGGCGGCCACCTCCCGGTCCTTCTCCCACACAATCTGCTCGAGGATGTGGCGCGGCTTCTCCTCGGAGTGGGGGGTGCCGAATTCGAGGTGGGCCACCCGCACCGAAGGGTTGGGGGGCCGGCGGCGGATCTCCATGGGGTCTCGGTGGCGGACAGCTAGAGCTTGGAAGCGGCAGGAAACGAAGGGCGCGATGCTGCCTCAGCCGGCGACAGCCATCGCCGCCTGCTTGTAGGCCACCTCCACCACTTCGCTCAGGGTGGGGTGGGTGTGCACCTCCCGGGCCAGCTGCACCACCCCCTGGCGCCGGGCCACGGCGTTGGCGATCTCCTGGATCAGGTCGGCGGCATGGAGCCCGTAGATGTGCGCGCCCAGCACTTCGCCGCTGGCCTTGTTGAACAGCAACTTCATCACCCCATCGCTTTCCAGCTCGGCCAGGGCCTTGGAATTGGCCTTGAAATAGCTGCGCACCGTACCCAGCTCAAAACCCTCCTGCACCGCCAGCGCCTTGGCATCGGCCTCCGTGAGGCCCACCGAACTGATCTCGGGATGGGTGAAGGTGGCGGCCGGAATCGAGCGGTAATCGATGCGGCGCGCATGGCCGAGGATGTTATCCACCGCCACGGTGCCCTGGGCGGCGGCGGTATGGGCCAGCATCATCTTGCCGGTTACATCGCCCACGGCCCACAAATGCGGAATGGCGGCAGCGCCGGCTTCACTCGAGGCGAGCACCTGCAGGCTGTCGTCCACCGGGATGAAGCCGCGGTTGGTGGCTACCCCCACCGAGGCGAGATTGAGATCCTTGCTCACCGGCACCCGGCCGGTGGCCACCAGCACCGCATCCACCTCCAGGGTTTCGATCGGCTCGCGGCTCTTCATGTCCACCAGCTCGATCTGCACCGGGCAGCCGGGTTTGATCGATTTGGCCAGCACGCCGGCGCGGGCGTCGATGTCGCGGCCGTCGATTAAATGGCGGGCAGCGATCTTGGCGATATCGGGATCGAAGGTGGGCATCACCCGATCCAGCGCCTCGATCATCGTGACCTCACAACCAAGGGCGGTGTAAACATCGGCGAACTCCAGGCCGATGTAGCCGCTGCCCACGATCGCGATCCAGCGCGGCAGCCACTCCAGATCCACCGCCTCATCACTGGTGAACACGGTGCGGCCGTCGGTTTCGATCCCCGGTGGCACGAACGGATCGGAGCCGGTGGCGATGATCACGTCGCGGGCGCGGTAGGGGCGCTCGACGCCGCCGCCGCTGGCGCGCACCACCACCCGCTGCGGACCATCGAGGCGGCCCTTGCCCCGCAGGATCGTGGCGCCGGCGCGCTCCAGGCTTTTGGTGAGATTGGCGCGGATCGTTTCCACCAGTTGGCGGGCGTGGTCGGCGATCTTCTGGCGCTCGAAGCGCACCGGCGCCGCATGGATGCCGAAGCCCTTGAGGTGCTCCGCATCGGCCAGCTCCCGCACCCGGCCGCTCGCCGCCAGCAGCGCCTTCGACGGCACACAACCGCGGTTCACGCAGGTGCCGCCCATGTCCCGCGATTCGACAATGGCGACCCGCAGACCATGCTCAGCAGCATGCTTGGCCGCATCAAAACCGCCATAGCCGGCGCCGATCACGATCAGATCGAAATCAAAGCCATCCCCATCCGGCTGGGCCGATCCAAGCGGGGCGGGGCTGGCGGAGGGGGTTGCGCTCACCGAACGGGTTCACGGGTTAAGCCATTCTCCCCTGCCACCGCCCCGGGGGCGCCGCCGCCGCCCTGTTGGCGCCAGCGCTCCAGCAGCAGGGGCGCCGCCGCCACGGCCACATTGAGCGACTCCAACTCCAAACTGTGCGGGATCGTGACGCTGCTATCCACCATCTCCCGCAGGGCCGGATCCAGCCCGGCGCCCTCGTTGCCCAGCAGCAGCAGGGTGGGGCGGGTCCAGTCGCACTGCCAATAGGGGCGCGGATCGGGCCACTGCGGCGAGGCCAGCACGGCGGCCAGCACCTGCAGCCCCCCCTGCCGCGCCTGGGCCAGCCGCCCCGCCAGCTCCGCCGCGGGCCACCGCTGCAGCGGTAGGGCCAGGGCGGCCCCACTGGAAGCGCGCAGCACCTTGGGCTGGTAGGGGTCGGCCCCATCCGCCAGCCAGACCAGCTCCACCCCGGCCGCCAACGCCGTGCGCAGCAGGGTGCCGAGGTTGCCGGGGTCCTGGAGGCGATCGAGGGCGAGCACGAAGCGGGCGCCGCCGGCGGGGGGGCGGGGGGCGGGAAGTGCCACGGTGAGCAGCACCCCATCGGGATGGAGGGTGGTGGCGGCCGCCGCCAGCACCTGGGGCGCCACAGGCCGCAGCTGGCTGGCCGCCGGCAGGGCCGCCACCAGGTCGCCGTGGCGTTCGAGCCAGGCGGGCGTGGCCAAGACCAGCTCGGGCTGCAGGCCGAGCCGCAGCGCTTCCTGCAGCAGATGGGTGCCTTCGAGCAGCAACCTCTCCTGGCTGCGGCGGCCCTGACCGCCATGCAACTGCCGCACCTGGGCCACCAGAGGATTACGCCGACTCGTAATCAAGGGCGCTATCAAGGGCTTACGGCCGTCATCAATGGCGCGATCACTGCCTCCGCGGCAGGCCCAGCCTCAGAAGGGCCGGTTGCTGCGCACATGGACCTGCCGATGAAAAACCAGCTCCTGACCCTGAAGATCCACCCCATTCACGGCGGCCACTTCGCCGTGCAGACCCTCGGCAGCCAAATTCTCGATCAGCTTGCGAATTACAATGTCTTCAACCGTGGTCTGGTCGAAGCCATCCGGCGTCAGGCTTTCAATAAACTTTCCGACCTTCGCGGCGAGAAGTTCGGAGGAATTGGAAATCTGGAGAACAATCATGACTAGGTTGATGCGGATGGGGAGACTTGAACTCCCACGACATTGCTGCCACTAGTACCTGAAACTAGCGCGTCTACCAATTCCGCCACATCCGCGGGCGTAGGCCTCTGCCCGAGTGGCAGCGACTCCCAAACCTTAGGGCATCGGCCGACCGCTGCTGATGGCGGCGGCCAGGGCAGCCGTTCCAGCCACTCCGAGCCAGTTCGAGCGGCGGCCCCGTAGACGATTTGCAGAAAGCTTGTCAAGATGCGCTCGGGTTTAATCTCAGGCAAGGCGCCCATGACAATTTCTGCGGCCCCTCCTGTTCAACTGCTCGATAGCCGCCTTGAAGTCACCGGCGGCTCCAGGCTTTCCGGGCATTTGAGGGTGAACGGGGCCAAGAATTCAGCCCTGGTGCTGATGGCGGCCTGCCTGCTCAGCCGCGACACCCTGCGCCTCCGCAATGTGCCGCCGCTCACCGATATCACCGCTATGGGCGAGATCCTGGCGGCCCTCGGCGTGCGGGTCACCCGCCATGGCGAAACGATCGACCTCGACGGCGAACACATCAGCCGGGCGGCGCCCCCCTATGAACTGGTGAACAGCCTGCGGGCCAGTTTTTTTTGCATCGGACCCCTGCTGGCCCGCATGGGCACCGCCCAGGTGCCCCTCCCCGGCGGCTGTCAGATCGGCAGCCGGCCCGTGGTCGAGCATGTCAAGGGACTCAAGGCCCTCGGCGCCCAGGTCACCATTGAGCACGGGGTGGTCACCGCCTCGGTGCAGGGCCGCAACCGACGCCTTAAGGGCGGCCACATTCACCTGGATTGTCCCAGCGTCGGCGCCACCGAGACCTTGATGATGGCGGCAGCCCTCGCCGATGGCGAGACCGTGATCGATAACGCCGCCCTCGAACCGGAGGTGATCGACCTCGCCGATCTGCTCAATGCCATGGGCGCCAAGGTGCGGGGGGCAGGCACCCCCTCGATCACGATCGTGGGCGTCGATGCATTGCATGAAGCCGATTACGCCGTCATTCCCGATCGCATCGAAGCCGGCACTTTTCTATTGGCGGCGGCGATCACCCGCTCCGAACTGAGCATCGGGCCCGTGCTGCCTGAGCACCTTGGCGCCGTGATCACCAAGCTTGAAGAAGCCGGCTGCCGATTGGTGGCCGATGGTTCCAACCTGGTGATCAGCGCCAAGGCGATCACGGCCGTAGACCTGCGCACCATGCCCTTCCCCGGCTTCCCCACCGACCTGCAGGCCCCATTCATGAGCCTGTTGGCCACCGCCAAGGGCACCAGCGTGGTGGTTGAAAACATCTTCGAAAATCGGCTCCAGCACGTGGCCGAGTTGCAGCGGATGGGGGCCTCGATCCGGCTGCAGGGCAATACGGCCTGTATTGAGGGTGTGGCGCGCTTGAGTGGCGCCCCGGTGCACGGCACCGATCTGCGCGCCTCGGCCGCGATGGTGCTGGCCGGTCTGTGCGCCGATGGGGTCACCACCGTGCGGGGCCTGGAGTTCCTCGACCGCGGCTACGCCAACCTCGAGGACAAGCTCAATGCCGTAGGCGCCCGCATCCGCCGGCTCAGCGACGCGGCCTGAGCTGGCCAGGGCCGGCCTGGCTGAGCCCTAGACTCACCGCCATGGGAGCGTGCCGGAATTGGTAGACGGACTCGACTCAAAATCGAGCGCCTTCGGGCATGTGGGTTCGAGTCCCACCGCTCCCATCGATCCGGCCCCGCCGGAAACCACCCCCTGCCCAGTGCCGCCGTCTTCGGCGGTGATGGACACCTATGCCCGCCTTCCGCTCACCCTGGTGCGCGGCAAGGGGGTGTGGCTGTGGGACAGCGAAGGCCACCGCTACCTCGACTGCGTGGCGGGCATCGCCGTTTGCACCCTCGGCCACAGCGATCCGGTGCTGCGCCGCAACCTCTGCCACCAGCTGGGCAGCCTCCAGCATGTCTCCAACCTCTACCGCATTCCCGAGCAGGAGGCCCTGGCCCGGGCCATCTGCCAGCGCAGCTGCGCCGAGCGGGTGTTCTTCTGCAACTCCGGCGCCGAGGCCAATGAGGCCGCCATCAAGTTGGCCCGTAAATACGGCCACGTCGTCCGGGGCATTGAGCGGCCCCTGATCCTCACGGCCGAAGCGAGCTTCCACGGCCGCACCCTGGCGGCGGTGACCGCCACCGGCCAACCCAAGTACCACCAGGGATTCGAACCGCTGGTCGAAGGCTTCCGCTACTTCCCCTACAACGACATCGCCGCCTTCGAAACCCTGCTGGCCGCCTCTGAAGCCGAGGGGCCCCGGGTGGCGGCGGTGCTGCTGGAGCCGCTGCAGGGAGAGGGGGGCGTCAACCCCGGTGATCCGGCCTTTTTCCAGCGAGTGCGCCAGCTCTGCAACGAGCTCGGCATCCTGCTGATCCTCGATGAGGTGCAGATCGGGGTGGGGCGCAGCGGGCGCTGGTGGGGCTACGAACGGCTGGGCATCGAGCCCGATGCCTTCACCATGGCCAAGGGCCTCGGCGGTGGCATCCCCATCGGTGCCCTGGCGGTGACGGCCGGCGCCGACCTACTACGGCCCGGCGAGCATGCCAGCACCTTCGGCGGCAACCCCTTCGCCTGCCGGGCCGGCCTCACCGTGATCCAGGAGATCGAGCGCCGCGACCTGCTCACCCATGTGGAGGCGATGGCCGAACGGCTGGCCAGCCTGCTGCAGGAGTTGGTGGAACGCCATCCCACCCTGCTCGAGGGCCATCGGGGCTGGGGGCTGCTCCAGGGCCTGGTGCTGCGCGAAGCCGCTCCGAGCGCACCGGAGCTGGTCAAGGCGGCGCTGGCCGCAGGCCTGCTGCTGGTGCCGGCCGGCCCGCGGGTGGTGCGCTTCGTGCCGCCGCTTGTGATCCGGCCACGCCATCTGCGCAAGGCGGTCAACCGGCTCGAACGGGCCCTGCTGAGTTTGGTCTGAGCCCCCCCGTGCCCAGCCTTCCTGCCCAGCCGCCCATGCCCGAGCCGGCCCAGCCCGAGCCGGCCGAGCTGCCCGCCGCCGTGGACCTCGACGACCTGCTGGCGCCCTTCACCCCGCGGGGCATCGACCTGGGTTTGGATCGTTTGCAACGCGCCCTGGCCGCCGGCGGCGATCCGCAACGCCGCTTCGCCGCGGTGCAGGTGGCCGGCACCAATGGCAAGGGATCGATCGCCACCTTCCTGCACGCGATCCTGCGGGCGGCTGGGCTGCGCTGCGGTCTGTACAGCTCGCCGCACCTGGTGAGCTGGTGCGAGCGCATCCTGCTCAACGACGCTTGGATCGATCCGGCCAGCCTCCGCACCGACCTGACGCGCTGGGCAGCGATCGGCTTAGCCCACAACCTCACGTCGTTCGAGCTGTTCACCGCCGCAGCCTTCGATCGCTTCGCCGCCGCAGGCCTCGACGTTGTCGTGTTGGAGGTGGGCCTGGGGGGACGGCTCGATGCCACCACGGCCCATCCCGATCGGCCCGTGGTGGGGTTTGGTGCCATCGGCCTCGACCATTGCGAGCAGCTCGGCGGCGACCTGGCTTCGATTGCCAGCGAGAAGGCCGGGGTGCTGACGCCGGGCTGCGTGGCGATCAGCGGGCCCCAGAGCCCCGCCGCCGGCCAGGTCTTAGCCGCCGCCGCCCGGCGGCTGGGGGCCGAGTTGCGGTGGGTTTCCCCCTTGCCGCGGCCGGCCGCGGGGGGGCCGCAGCTCGGCCTCGCCGGCGATGTGCAACGCAGCAATGCCGCTGTGGCGGTGGCCATGGCCGAGGCCCTGGCCGAGCGGGCCTGGCCGCGGCCGCCGAGCCCGCCCCTGGGGGCCGCGATCAGGGCCGGCCTGGCGGCGGCCCGCTGGCCAGGTCGGCTCGAACAACGCCGGTTCCGCGGGGTGCCGCTGCTGCTTGATGGGGCCCACAACCCAGCGGCGGCCAGCGTGCTGCGCCGGGAGCTCGACCTGTTGGGGCCAGGCCCCCGCTGCTGGTTGATCGGCATTCAGCGCTACAAGGATGGCGCCGCCGTGCTGCAGGAGCTGTTGGCCCCCGCTGACCGGGCCCTGATCGTGCCGATCCCCGAGCACCCCAGCTGGAGCCTCGATGAATTGGCCGCCGCCTGTCCCCAGCTGGCGGGCCAACTGCAAAGCAGCAGCGAGCCGCTGGCGGGCCTAACCCAACTGGTGCGCCTCACCCAGTTGGCGGGCCCCTCCGAACTGGCGGCTGCAGGAGCTGGCACGGCGCCGCCGCTGCCGGTGGTGGCCGGTTCGCTGTATCTGCTCGGCGCCGTGATCCCGCTGCTCGATCCCCGGTAAGGAAGCGGTCAGGCCAAGCCGATGACGTTCGGCAGCAAACAGGCCAGGCTGAAGGGGCCGTGGAACCTCCCTGCCGTGACTGTTGAACTGACCACCGAGGAACGCAACAAACTCATGGGCGGCCCGCTGGCCGCCGCCATGGCCGTCATGGCCGTGGACATGGGCATCTTTTCCAGCGCCCAGGAAGCGATCGCCCTCGGCCGTGAACTGGCCAGCGCCGCAAGCCGCTATGCCTCCAACCCGCTGATCGCCAGCCTGTTCGATCCCGAAGCCCTCAAGCAGGGCCTGCGGCCCGAGAAACTCAGCGTCACCGCCGAAGACGTGCGCGATGGCAAGGTGCTCGATCGGGCGCTGGCCGAGGTGGACGGGGCCGTAGCCCTGGCCCGCGCCAAAGGTGATGAAGCCTCCGCCAAGCAGTACTGCGAGTTGATCGTGGCCGGCTGTGAGGCCGTGGCCAAGGCCGCCGGCGATGGCCTGTTCGGCTCCGGTGACAAGGTGACCGCCGCCGAAAAGGCTGCCCTCACCAAGATCAGCCAGCATCTCGGCGTCACCACCACGCTCTGAGGCTGATGGCGCCCCACGCCCAGCGCCCGGTTGCGCCACGATCGAAGGACAGCGGAGTCTGCTGATTCCCGCAGGGATCCCTGAGGGATGCCGTCAGTCCAGGGGCCCGAGCCGATCCCAACCCGGATCAGCCGGCCCCTTTCCCCTTTCGATCTGCGGAGACCCCCATGCCCAGCCGCGCTGCCTTCTCCCCATCGCTGGCCCTGCTGCTCAGCCTGGTGCTGGCGTTGGCCGGCCTGCTCGGCCTGGACGTGGCCCCGCTGCGGGCTGAATTCCAGGGGGTTGACTACACCCTCACCAACCAGAACGGCCAGGACTTCAGCGGCCAGAACCTCAGCCAAACCTCCTTCGCCGGCGCCCAGGGCCGCGGCGCCCACTTCGCCGGGGCCGATCTGCACGGCGCCATCCTCACCCAGGCCGCCTTCCCGAACGCCGATTTCCGCGGCGCCGACCTCAGCGACGTGCTGATGGACAAGGTGGACTTCTCCGGCGCCGACTTCAGCAATGCCGTCTTGCGGGGCGTGATCGCCGCCGGCAGCAGCTTCCAGGGAGCCACCGTGACCGGGGCCGATTTCAGCGAGGCGCTGCTCGACCGGGCCGACCAACGCGCCCTCTGCCGCGAGGCCAGCGGCATCAACCCCACCACCGGCGTGGAGACGCGCCTCAGCCTCGATTGCGCCTGAGCCGGCTCGGCTGGGCTGGGCCGTGCCGGGCCGGGCTTGAGTTGGCCGCTCAGCGCTCGCTCCAGCCCCGCAGTTTGCCCGGGTTGAGCAGGCCGGCAGGGTCATGGGCGGCCTTGGCGGCTACTTGGTTGGCATCCACCACGCCGAGCCCCCCCTCCTCCACCGTGAGCACATGGGGATCGAAGATCACGGCGCCGTGCCCGCGGCAGAAGTCGATCAGTTCGGCCAGGGCTGCGGCCTCCTGCAACTGCACCAAAGGCAGGGCCGCCAGCCGCCCACAGCCCGCCTGCCGCACCGCCTCCAGGTGCCACAGCACCCGGGGGCCCCAGCGCTGGCCCACCGCCTCCAGCAGGGGGGCTTCCGGCTGGGGCAGGAGCATCTGGAGATAGGTCCAGCCCGGGTTGCGGGCCCGCCAGTGCAGCGTCGTGTGGTTCCAGCACAGTTCCCGCAGCGGTACGCCGCGGCTGGCCCCCTCCGGCTGCTGCCAACGCAGGCGACCGCCCCGCTCCGCCAGCCAGGCGGGCAGCAGGGGCAGGCTGTCGGGGGCGGCGAGCAGCAGCAGCCGCTGCTCGCCGGCTTCCGGGGGGGGACAGCCCTGGGGCCAGGGCAGGGCGGCCGCCACCGGAGCCTGCAGCAGGGCCAGGGCATTGAGGTCAAGGGCGGTGGTCGGCAGCTCGCGGGCTGCCGCTAGGGCGGCGCCCCAATCGGAGAAGCCCACCACCAGCTGTTGCCAGGCCACGGCGGCGGCGGTGGCCAGGGTGAGCGCCGTCAGGATGCCGTTGCTGCCATAGGCGTGGTTGAGCGGCTGGGCGGCGCTGCCCTCCAGCCGTAGCAACCGCGGCTGGGGTTCCAGGGTCACCACCTCCAGGGCCAGCAGGTTGCCCGGATCCCGCAGGAAGCCCCACCGCAGCGAGCCGATGCCGCCGGAGCCGCCGGCGATGAAGCCCCCCAGGGTGGCGGTGCGCCAGCTGCTGGGGGCCAAGCGCAGGGCCCGCCCGTTAGGGGCCAGGGCGCCATCGAGGTCGGCCAGGCGGCAGCCCGCCTCCGCCTCCACCACGCCGCTGGCCGGATCAAGCCGCCGCAGCCGGTTCAAGCCGGTGAGATCGAGCACCAGCCCACCGGCCAGGGGAACGCATTGGCCGTAGTTACCGGTGCCCGCGCCCCGCACGGTGAGCGGCACCCGGTGGCGGGCGCAGGCGGCCGCCACCGCGATCACCTGCTCCACCGTGCTGGCGACCACGGCCAGTTGGGCGCTGCGGCCCCGCAGCAGCGGCGTGAGCACCGGCGAGTCGTGGTGGTAGTCGGTGGAGAGGCGGGCGAGATCATTGGCAGCCCGCAACAGCAGCGGCGCCGCAGCGCTGGCCTCGAGCTCGGCGGCGAGGGCGTCGATGCTGGCCGCCGCTGGCGGGGGCGGCAGGGGGGGCAACTCAAGGGCGGGCATAGGGCGGTAGCGAGAAAAGGGACAGGGCCTTACAAAGGGGATCTGCAAGCCGGGCCAGGGGCGCCCCTGGCGGCATGGGGCCGCTTCAACCGGGGGCCAGCTGCTGCTGCTCCAGCGCCATCAACAGCGGCGAGGGTTCCTCCTGCGGCGGCGGGGGCAGCCACTGGCCGCAGCGCAAAACGCGCCGGCGCGGCGGCCGGGCCAGCAGCTCCCCCCAGCCGGTGGCCCCCAACACCACCAGATCGGCCGGCGATCCTTCCCGCAGCACCCCATCCCAGGGCAGCCCCAGCAGCCTGGCGGCTTCGCAGGTGAACGGGGCCAGACCCTGCCGGCGCCAGGGCAGCTGGTGGCTGAGTAGGGGAGCCTGGCGCAGCAGTTCCACCGGGTCGAAATCGCCGCCGGGGTACCAGGGATCCTGGACATTGTCGCTGCCGAGGGCCACCCGCACGCCGGCAGCCTGCAACTGCTGCACGGGGGCCTGGGGGCGGATCAGGGGGGTCTGGCCCGGCCGCTTACCCAGCAGCCAGAGGTTGGTGAGCGGCAGGGCCACCACGTTGATCGAGGCCGCCGCCAGCCGTTCGGCCAGCCGGGCCAGGCGGCGTGGCGGCAGCAAGGCCAGGCTGCTGGCATGGCTGCAGGTGATCGGTACAGCGCAGCCCCGCCGCTCCACCAACGCCACCAGGGCCGCCAGCCCCGGGGCCGGCGGGCCATCGCTCTCATCGATATGGAGATCGATGCCACAACCCACCCGTTCGGCCAGGGCTAGCAGCCCCTCCAACCTGGCGGCATCGGCGCCAGTCGCCGCATAGGGCGGACCGACCACACTGCCCAACAAGCCCCCATCGGCCGCCACCTGCCGGGCTAGGGCTTCGCCTGCGGCCGTGCCCCAGTGCGGCAGCGGCGCCAGCGCCACCAGCTGCAGATCCAGCCTGCCCGCCCAGCGGCGGCGCAGATCCTGGAGCCCATCCCAGCCCACGGGCGGGCCCAGGCTGTCGACATGGCTGCGCAGGCCCCTCAGGCCGTGGCGCCAGGCCCGATCGAGGGCCAACTCGGCCCGCGCCAGCACTTGGCTTGGCTGGCGCTGTTCCAACTCCCGCAGGTTGGCCGCCAGGGCCCCGGCCATGGTGCCGGAGGGGTTGGGGTAGGCGGAGGCGGTGAAAGCCTTATCGAGATGGACATGGGGATCGACCGGCGGCGTCAGGGCCAGGGGAGTGGCGCCCCGATCCGGGGCGCTGCGCAGGGCCGTAATCCGACCGCCGCGATGCTCCAACTCCACCCTGACCAAACCCTCGGCATCGGCCGGGGGCAAGCGCGCCAGGGGATCCAACAAGCAGCGGGGGATCCGCAGCGGTGCCAGGCTGCTCAAGGGGCCCCCGAGGCCGCGAAACTTTCGCTTGGGCTCTGGTCGGTGTGCAGGATCAGGAAGCGACCAGCAATCGCCAGGGTGAGGGCGCGGTAGCGGGGAATGGCCCAATCGGGCAGGAGCTGCTGCCCCCCCAGCTCGGTGCGATAAAGACTCAACACGCCAAGATTGCGGCGCTGCGTGGCCACCACGGCGAGCTTGCCGAGGCTGTCGTGCTGGGAAGCGACCAGGCGGAAGCAATCGCGGATCACCAGCCGCGCCAGCATCGGCAGACCGCCGTCGCGGCACAACTCCTCTTGGGCCACAAGGGTGAGTTGATCGGCGGCGAAGCGCTCGAACTCGGCCCTGTCCGGGTTGGTGAGCGATAAACCGAGGCCGGTGGCGGCCGCTAACGCAAGGCCGATCAAGGATCGGGAGGCCATGACTCCAAGGGGGATGCAAGCAAGCAAGGCCGGCCGGATTGGACGCTTGGGCCGTCGGAGCTGGTGGGCTGGACGCGGTGGGATCGGGCCTAGGGGGATCGGGCCCAGCCCCGGGTGATCGCTGCAGAGGGTCCTGGCAATCGTATCGATCTCCGCCCGCCGCCACGGTGCGCCCGCTGCCATGGCAGACCAGTGGCCATGGGAGGCCAGCGGCAGCAGTGGAAAGCCCCGGTGATAGGGTGCGGCAACGCGGCGGGCGTAGCCAAGTGGTTAAGGCAGCGGCTTGTGGCGCCGCCATTCGGGGGTTCAAGTCCCCTCGCTCGCCCTGTTACCACCCCAGCCACCTCCAGGTCCAAGGCCAGGGGGTGGTTTTTTATTGGCGATCAGCCGCCGAACGCGCCGATCTAGGTCCCAAAATAGCTAACTCAAATTGGCGGTCAAGTTTGCGGCCAAATTGGCAGCCGAGTTTGCGGCCAGGTTTGCAGCCAAAATAGCTAACATACAATCAAAACCAGCTGATCGACATATTAAAAAATTATCAACTCACCCTTCCAGGTTGGCGGCAAGCAGGCTTCTGCAACTCTATGTGCGTTCTGCGACCGGTGGGATTCGGGGCTGGTCGGCGTCCAACTAGCTAGGGAGGTTCTCGGCGGGTCGCCCACGGCCCCTCGAGCCCTGATGCGGCGAAGGGGTTTCGGTGCACAGGATCGCCAAAATGGCGGTTTTCAGGGTTTCCCTAGCACCCAACCCACAGCAACCAAGCCACCGCTGACTCAGTCACTCAAGCAGCAGTCGCATTCCAAGCCGCCAGCAGCGTTGCCAGCAGCGCTTCCCCCCCGCCCCGCACCGGGTCGTGGCAGGGCAGGTTGGTGAGACGGGCGGTTTCCGCCAGGGCGGCGGCGGCGGCCTCCGGATCGAGGTGGCCCGTATTCAGGGCGATGGCTGCGACCCTCGCTGGCGGCAGCGGCGCATCGAAGGGGCGGGCCAGGGCCGCCATCGCCTCCAGGGTGGTGATCAGCTGGCCCAGGGGGGGCAAGGGGATATGGGGCTGTTTTGCGATCGTGGTTTGGCCGGCTCGATGCACCAACAGGAGGTCGGTGGGTTGGCTGCCCCGCAGCAGCGGCAGGGTGGCGCTGGATCCTGGATGGCAGATGGAACCCTGCCCCTCCACCAGCACCAGGCTGGCGGGGCCCGCCCCCGCCGCTGCCTGCAGTACCGCCTGCTCCACGGCCCCGGCGGCGTAATCGACCCGCACCGCATCGAGGGCCAGGCCGCTGCCGGTGATCAAGATGCCTGCCTGGCCCGTGGCCACGAAGCGGGCATCGAGGCCGGCCCGGAGCGCGGCGGCCTGGAGCTCGAGGCAGGCGCTCATCTTGCCCACCGCCATGTCGGAACCCACGGCCAGGAGGCGCCGGCCGGGCAGGTCGCTAGCCCTGGCGGCTGCCACAACCAAATCCTCGGGCTCGCGGCGCAGGTCCCAGATCCAGCGACCAGGCAGCAGCAGGGCCGCCAGGCTGGGATCCTCCCCCAAGCGGCTGTGCAGCCCGCTGGCCAGCGAAAGCCCGGCCCGCAGCCCCGCCTCCAGATCGCCGCGCAGGGCGGGCGGCAGCCGGCCCCCGGAGGGGGCCAGCCCCACCACGGCCACAGCCCCAGGCCCCTGGCCGCTGAGGGCATCGGGCGGCAGCAGGGCGAGGGCCTGTCGCATCGAAGCCACCACCGGCACGGCCCGACGGATGCCGCTGACCTGCTCGAGGTCGTTGCCGGCATGGTCCGGATCGATCACCGCCGCGATCGGGCCCGGGCGGTAGCGCAGCATTGCCAGACCAGTCTTGCCGCTGAGGTTGTCGAGGCCACCGTGCTGGAGCAGCACCAGCGGTGCATCGGGAGCAAGCATTGTTCTGGCGGGCAAGGGGTTAGGACAACGGGTTGGCTGGCCCCAGGGCGGCGGCTGGGGCTCCCCCAGCACCAGGTACTACGCCCAAACCCGCACTGGCACCGGGCCGTAACCGATCCCCCCAGAGCGCCGGCCCAGCGAAGGGATCATCCACCAGGTTGAGGTGGCTGTCGAGATCGGGCCAATCCACCAGCGGCAGCAGCTGGGCTGCGGCCCCATTCAGGAGGGCGCTATCGGAATAGCAGCCGAGCATCACCCCCAGGCCCAGCCGCCGCGCCGCCTGGGCCATCAGCAGGGCCTCGGCCAGGCCGCCACTCTTGAGCAACTTGATGTTCACCCCATCGACGTAGGGGGCCAGCCGCACCAGGTCGGCCAGATTCCAGCAACTCTCATCCGCCACCAAGGCGATCGGGCAATCCAATTCCAGGGCCGCGAAGCCAGCGGCATCGGCCTCGGGATCCTCCAGCGGTGGCAGGGGCTGCTCCACTAACACCACCTGCCGCTCGGCCAGCCAGCCCAGCATGGCGCGGGCCCCCTCCAGATCCCAGCCACCATTGGCATCCACCTGCAGCTCCACGGCGGCGCCGCTGGCCTGGCGGCGCCGCTCCAGGGACTCAGCCACCGCTGTCACCAGGGCGCGATCGTGCTCCAAGCCCTCGGGGCTGCCCAGTTTGAGCTTGACGCGGCTGGCCGGCAGTTGGGTCCACCAGCGCTCTAAGCGAGCCAGCACGGCCTGCACCGACCCCAGGCCCAGGGTCACGCTGGTGGGGTTCACCGCCGCCAGATCCAGGCCCCAGAGCCGATGCAGGGGAACGCCCAGGCGTTTTCCCCACCAGTCGTGCAGGGCCAGGTCGAGGCCGCAGCGGGCCGGTGGGGAGAGGCTGGCCAGCAGCGAATCCAGCGCCTGCAGGGGTTCGGCAGCGAGGGGCTCCAGGCGGGGCGCCAGGGCTTCCAACTCCCGGGCGATGGCGGCGGTTTCGTAGCGGCGATGGCCGGTGTCGAAGCCCCCCGTCTCGCCGATCCCGATCAAACCATCCTGCTCCAGCTCCAGCCAAAGGTGCTCCACAACCGCGGTGGTGCCGCGGCTGATGGCCAGGGGCACAGTTTTGGTGAGGCTGAAGCGGCGCAGGCGTAGATGCATAAGATCAACCTGGAATGGGGGCAGTCCAATCGGAAACAAGCCAAGGCGGGCTTGCCCCAAGCCTGATCTGTGTCAAGGCGCTGACCTAGATTGCATCAAATTAAAAGCAGGTGTGCTGTTGGAGCCCCTTCCCCAGCAACAACGAAGCAGCGGGGCCCCCGGGGCAACCCAGCGCACCATGGCCCCAGCCCTTGATGCGGGGGCCTCCAAGCCGGCCCGCTTCGCCACCCCAAGCCAGGATTCTGGGCCCAGACCAGCCGTGAAACCGGAAATCAGCAGCGGCTTCCTCCTGGCCAGTGTTCCCTACGGCTTCATGCACCTGGCCTGCTTGGCGGTGTTCTGGACCGGCGTCAGTGCTGATGCGCTGCTGGTTTGCTTCGCTTCCTATGCGGTGCGCATGTTTGGCGTGACGGCTGCCTACCACCGTTATTTTTCGCACCGCAGCTACAAAACAAGCCGCGTTTTCCAGTTCCTGCTTGCCCTGCTCGCCACGTCTAGCGCCCAGCTCGGCCCGCTCTGGTGGGCATCCACCCACCGCCATCACCACGCCACGTCCGATACCCAGGCTGATCCCCACTCGCCCCGCCACTACGGCTTTCTCTGGGCCCATATGGGCTGGTTTCTGCACCCTGGAAATCGCCACGACAGCCACACTGCGATCCGCGATTACGCCAAGTATCCCGAGTTGGTTTGGATCGATCGCTGGTGTTTGATCACCCCCGCCCTGCTAGGCCTCGCCACCTATGGCCTCGGCGTCGCCCTGCAATCGGCCGGCCGGCCCACCTCGGGAGCCCAGATGCTGGTCTGGGGCTTTGTTATTGCCACCGTTTTGCTATACCACGGCACCTACACGATTAATTCGCTCTCGCATGTGTTCGGCTCTCAGCGCTTCTACACCGGTGATGACAGTCGCAACAATCCCTTGCTCGCCATGATCACCCTGGGAGAGGGCTGGCACAACAACCACCACCGCTATCAATCGAGTTGCCGCCAAGGCATCTACTGGTGGGAAATCGATATTACTTATTTGGTTCTGCAGCTGCTGGCCCGGCTAGGTCTGGTCTGGGAGCTGCGGCCGGTACCGCAGTCTGTTTACGCCGAGGCGGATCACAATTACGCCGAGGCCCAGCAAGCCCAGGCCGCGGGGCAGCGGCGACCCCGGGGCCATTGATCTTGAAGCTGCTATCGGACGATGGGGCCATGCCCATCCCTGCCTTGCCCCATCCAATGTCGCCGGCCAGTTCGCCTACCGCTGCCATCGCTGCAGGCGGCCAGGGCCCTGGCCGCGGCAGCTACTGGATCACCACCTTCGGTTGCCAGATGAACAAGGCGGATTCCGAGCGGATGGCCGGAATCCTGGAAAGCATGGGCTACTCCCCCGGCCTCGACGAACACTCCGCCGACCTGGTGCTCTACAACACCTGCAGCATCCGCGACAACGCCGAGCAGAAGGTCTACAGCTATCTCGGCCGCCAGGCCCAGCGCAAACGCCTCAACCCCAACCTCACCTTGGTGGTGGCCGGTTGCGTCGCCCAGCAGGAGGGGGAGGCCCTGCTGCGGCGGGTGCCGGAGCTGGACCTGGTGATGGGGCCCCAGCACGCCAACCGCCTGGCCAGCTTGTTGGAGCGGGTGGCCAGCGGCCAACAGGTGGTGGCCACCGAAGCCCACACCATCCTCGAAGACATCACCACAGCCCGGCGCGACAGCCAGGTGTGCGCCTGGGTGAATGTGATCTACGGCTGCAACGAGCGCTGCACCTACTGCGTCGTGCCCTCGGTGCGCGGCCAGGAGCAATCTCGGTTGCCGGAGGCGATCAAACTGGAGATCGAAGGGCTGGCAGCCCAGGGCTACCGGGAGATCACCCTGTTGGGCCAGAACATCGATGCCTACGGCCGTGACCTGCCCGGCATCAGCCCGGAGGGTCGCCGCGCCCACACCCTCACCGACCTGCTCGCCTACGTGCACGACGTGCCCGGCATCGAGCGGATCCGCTTCGCCACCAGCCATCCGCGCTATTTCACCGAACGCCTGATCGCCGCCTGCGCCGACCTGCCCAAGGTCTGCGAGCACTTTCACATCCCTTTCCAGAGCGGCGATGACGACGTGCTGCGGGCGATGGGGCGCGGCTACACGGTGGACCGCTATCGCCGCATCATCGATCGCATCCGCGACCGCATGCCCGATGCGGCGATCAGCGCCGATGTGATCGTGGCCTTCCCCGGCGAAACCGACGCCCAGTACCGCCGCACCCTGGAGCTGGTTGAGGCGATCGGCTTTGACCTGGTCAACACCGCCGCCTACTCACCGCGGCCCAACACCCCCGCCGCCGACTGGCCCAACCAGCTGCCGGAAGCGCTGAAGGTGGAGCGGCTCCAGGAGCTCAATGCCCTGGTGGAGCGCAGCGCCCGCCAGCGCAACGCCCGCTACCTCGGCCGCACCGAAGTGGTGCTGGCCGAAGCGATCAACCCCAAGGATCCCTCCCAGTTGATGGGCCGCACCCGCACCAACCGTCTGACCTTCTTCCCCGCCGACCTCCCGGCCGATCTCCCAGCTGACTTCCCCGCCGAGCGCCCCGATCGGCGTCGCCACCAACCCGGTGACCTCGTGGGCGTGCGGATCGACACCGTGCGCCCCTTTTCGCTCAGCGGCAGCCTCGCCTGAGCCTGCCGGTAGGGAGCTGATCGGGAGCTGATACGTTTGGCGCCGCGCCGATACCGCCATGCCCAGCGATCCCGCCTCGCCATCGATCTGCCACCTGGGGGTGGTGTTCGGCGGAGCCTCCGGCGAGCACGCGGTATCGATTCGCTCGGCCGCCACGGTGGTGGCCGCCCTACGCCGGGGGGGCAATGCCGAGCGCTACCGGCTCAGCTGCTTCTACATCGACCAGCAGGGCCGCTGGTGGCCGCCGCAGGTGGCCGACGCGGTGCTCGCCAAGGGCCTGCCAGCCGAACCGGCCGACCTGCCTGATCCGGGCTCCCCTGGCGGCTTCCGGGGGCTCCCGGCCGGGGCCCTGGCGGTGGAGGTGTGGTTTCCGGTGCTGCACGGCCCCAACGGCGAAGACGGCACCATCCAGGGATTGTTCAGCCTGATGCAGCGACCCTATGTGGGCTCGGGTGTGTTGGGCTCGGCCGTGGGCATGGATAAGCAAGCGATGAAGGCCGCCTTCGCCGCCGCCGCGCTGCCCCAGGTGCCCTATGTCTGTCTGGAAGCGGCGGAGCTGGTGCTCCCAGCGGCGGGGCGCGAAGCCGGCGGCGAGCCCACGGCCCTGCTGGAGCGCCTGGAGCGCCAGCTGGGTTACCCCTGCTTTGTCAAGCCCGCCAACATGGGTTCCTCGGTGGGCATCAGCAAGGCCACCGACCGCACCAGCCTGCTGCAAGGCCTGCGGGGCGCCGCCGCCCACGATTCCCGCCTGGTGGTGGAGCAGGGCGTGCGCGCCCGGGAGCTGGAATGCGCCGTGCTGGGTACCAGCAACCTCCAGGCCTCGGTCCTGGGCGAGATCTGCTTCGACGCCGACTGGTACGACTACGAAACCAAGTACAGCGAAGGCCTCAGCCACACCGTGATTCCCGCCCAGGTGCCCGCCGCGTTGGCCGAGCGGGCCCGGGCCATGGCGATCGCCGCCTGCCAGGCGGTGGGCGCCAGCGGCCTGGCCCGGGTGGATTTCTTCTATGACGAAATCGCTGGCGCGCTCTATCTCAACGAGATCAACACCCTGCCGGGCTTTACCAGCCAGAGCATGTATCCCATGCTCTGGGAAGCCAGTGGATTGCCGCTTGTGGACTTGGTGCACGCCCTCGTGCAAGGGGCGCGAGAATCGTTTCCGAAATCGTCCACCCCGCCCCCATTGCCATGACCCAAGGCCTGCTCTGGTTGCCCCTGTTGCTGGTCTTTGTGCTGCTCACCGGCCTGGGCTGGCTGGAGCGCCGCCGCCAACGCCTGTTCCGCGACTGGGCGGCGGGAGCTGAACTCGCGAAACTGGATGGTTGCGGCGCCGCCCGCCTGATCGATGGCGAACTGAGCTGGAGCACCTTTGAAGCGGGCCAGTTCCAGCCCTCCGGCAGCTTTGCGATCAAGCAACTCGAACTGGTCGAGCTGCTCTCGCTCGGCTCCGGGGAGGCGCCGCTCACGGCCGAGAGCCAAGGGGCCTGCCGGCTGCGGCTGGTCGGAGGCGGTAGCCAAATGGATCTGCCGTTTTCGGATGCGGAGCGGGCCAGGCGCTGGATCGATGAACTGATGGCCCGCTCGCGCTGCGAACTGTGAGCGTGCCAACGGTGGGCGAGGTCTCGCTGCGGCCCGGCTCGGAACGCCGCCGCCAGTTACGCCAGGAACGCCGGGCGGATCAGCTGCGCAACCTCTGGAGGCTGGTGATGTTCAGCGCCATGGCCAGCGGCCTCGGCTATGGGCTGTTGCGCCAGGGTTGGACCCTCGGCTCCCCGAGCCAGGTGGAGGTGAGCGGCAGCAAACTGGTCAGCCGGGAGCAGGTGATCCAGGCGGCAGGCATCCGCTTCCCCCAGCCGCTGCTGGATCTCCAACCGCGCCAACTGGCGCAGATCCTCTCGGTGGCTTTACCGGTGGAAACCGTGCAGGTGAGCCGGTTGATGCTGCCGCCCCGGCTCCGCTTCGAGCTGGTCGACCGCTCCGCGGTGGGCCGGGCCGAGCGCCGCGGAGCCACCGGCCTCGAACAGGGCTACGTGGATCGGCTCGGCAACTGGATTAGCGTGCGCCAAAATCTGGGCCTGCAGCTGCAGGACACCCAAAATCTGCGGGTGATCGGCTGGAACGAGCGCCACCGCGCCAGCCTGGCCGAAGTGCTGAGCCAGCGCCAGGCATTTGGCGGCTCCTTGCGGGAAATTCGCTTCGATCCTGGGGGCAGCCTCTGGCTGGGCACCACGGGGCTCGGTCCGATGCGGCTGGGACCGCCGGATGCCCAACTAGGGCGGCGCCTGCGGGTAGCAGCCCACCTGAGCACCACCTTGCCGGCCCAGCTCAAGGGTCATCGTCCCCAGGCTGTGGACCTGAGCGATCCCGACCAACCCGAACTCAGCATCCCAGGCCTGCGGCCGGATCAGGACAGCAGCCCAGCCACCGCGGCGCGGCCCCGCGGCGGCCAGTGACAGCGGCCGGAAAGCCAACTCACACAAGATGTTGCGTTGCGAGCACTTCCGGGTCAGGCTGAACCACCACCATGGCTGGTTCCGACCAACGACATAATGCAGCCGCAGATCAACGGCACCAGCAACCACGCCGCCAACCCCCAGGCCGCCACCGCGCACCCACCTGACCGCCCTTGGGGGCTGGACCAGGCCCGCAACGGAGCCGCTGATCCCATGCCCCCGCAGGTGCACCCCCAGGAGTTCCCCGAGATGAGCCAGCCCATGCCGAGTAGCAACGGCATCGTTCCTAGCCAAACGGCCCGGATCGAGGTGATCGGCGTTGGGGGTGGCGGCAGCAATGCCGTAAACCGCATGATCGAATCGGATCTCAAGGGGGTGGGTTACCGGGTGCTGAACACCGATGCCCAAGCCCTGCTCCAATCAGCGGCGCAGCAACGCATCCAGCTCGGTCAGAAGCTCACCCGGGGCCTAGGGGCCGGCGGCAACCCCGTGATCGGCCAGAAAGCTGCGGAGGAATCGCGCAACGAATTGCAGCAATCCCTGGAAGGGGCCGACTTGGTGTTCATCGCTGCTGGCATGGGCGGCGGCACGGGCACCGGTGCGGCGCCAATTTTGGCGGAGGTGGCCAAGGAGTGCGGCGCCCTCACCGTGGGCATCGTGACCAAGCCGTTTAGTTTTGAAGGCCGCAAACGGATGCGCCAAGCCGAGGAGGGCATCGCCCGCCTCGCCGAGCACGTCGATACCTTGATCGTGATCCCCAACGACCGGCTGCGGGAGGCGATCGCCGGTGCGCCCCTCCAGGAGGCTTTCCGCAGCGCCGATGACGTGTTGCGGATGGGCGTCAAGGGCATTACCGACATCATCACCAAGCCGGGCTTGGTCAACGTTGACTTTGCCGACGTGCGCTCGGTGATGGCCCAAGCCGGCACTGCCCTGCTCGGCATCGGCGTCGGCTCGGGCCGCTCCAGGGCGATCGAGGCGGCCCAGGCCGCGATGACCAGCCCGCTGCTCGAATCGGCCCGCATCGACGGAGCCAAGGGCTGTGTGATCAACATCAGCGGCGGTCGCGACATGACCCTCGAAGACATGACCACCGCCTCCGAGGTGATCTACGACGTGGTCGATCCCGACGCCAACATCATCGTCGGTGCCGTCGTGGATGAAAGCCTGGAGGGGGAAATCCACGTCACCGTGATTGCCACGGGCTTCGAAAGCGGCGGTAGCTACCGGCCGGAGCGCAGCACCAGCTTCAGCGCCCCTTTCCCGAGCGCGAGCGAAGAGCGGGGAGCCAAGATCCCCCCCTTCCTGCTCAACCGCCAATCCCAGGCCGATTAGGCCGGCATCGGGCCCAGCCAGGGGCTGGGCCAAAGGGGGTGACCCGGAGTCCACGCCTGCCCGGAGCATCCCGTGTGGCTGCTCCCTTCCGGTCCTGACCAGATTTGGGCGTCCTGGCCGCGTGGGTCCGAGTCGCGTGCAACTTAGCAAGGCTTGGCCCCCCCCGGCCGGCCCGGTCGGGGCGGGGGAGCCAGCTGCCAGCATAGGGATTGTTCAGCGAGGTGGTTCCGTTGCCCCAGCGCCCGCACGATCTGCAGCAGCGCAAGCAGGCGGGCCTGCCGATCACCATCCTCACCGCCTGGGATGCCCTTTCGGCGGCGATCGTGGCGGAGGCGGGGGCCGATGCGGTGCTGGTGGGCGACTCCCTGGCGATGGTGGTGCTCGGCCACGCCACCACCCTGCCGGTCAGCCTCGACGAGATGCTGCACCACTGCCGGGCCGCGGGCCGGGGCCTGGAGCGGTCCGGCAGCCAGCGGCCGCTGCTGATCGCCGACCTGCCCTTCCTCAGCTACCAGTGCAGCGCCGACGACGCCGTGGCGGCGGCCGGGCGGGTGCTGAAGGAAACCCCGGCGGCGGCCGTCAAGCTGGAGGGGGCTGAGCCCGAAACCGTGGCGGTGATCGATCGCATGGTGCGCAGCGGCATTCCCGTCATGGGCCATCTGGGCCTGACGCCCCAATCGGTGCATCGGCTGGGCTACCGCCGCCAGGCCCAGGATCCGGTGGCCCAAGAGCGGCTGCAACGCCAGGCCCGCGCCCTGGAGGCGGCCGGCTGTTTTGCCCTGGTGCTGGAGCACGTCCCCGCCAGCTTGGCCACCAGTCTCAGCGGCCAGCTCAGCATCCCGGTGATCGGCATCGGCGCCGGCGAGGGTTGCGATGGCCAGGTGCGGGTCACCGCCGACCTGCTGGGGCTGACATCCCGCCAGCCGCCCTTCAGTCCGCCGCTGATCGATGGGCGGGGTCTGGCGGTCGAGGCGCTGCGGGGCTGGATCAGCAACCAAGCTGCTCCCACCAGAGGAGAAGCTGCCGCAGCACCGCATTGCTCAAGGCGAGACCCTGGGGATCACTGAGCCGCCAGCGGGGGCCTTCAATCCGCAGCAGTCCGGCCCGTTCGAAGGGCTGCAGCTGGCGCCGCAGCTCAGCCAGGGCGGCAGGATCCAGCCCCGCCCTGGCGGCGAGGCCATCGAGGTGCACCCCCTCCCGGCGGCGTAGGCCCACCAGCAGCAGCTCATCGAAGGGCATGCCGCCGCTGGCTGGCGGCGGCGGGGCCGGATCCCCGGCGCTGGCCCCCAACCAGGCGGCATAGGCCTGGCGGGTGCGGGGCCGGGCTTGGCGCTCCCCCCAGGGCGCTGCGGTCGCCCCCAGGCCGAAGCCCCACCAGCCGGCGCCGCTCCAGTAGACGCGGTTGTGGCGGGAAGCATGGCCCGGCAGGGCGTAGTTCGACACCTCGTAGTGGCCGTAGCCGGCGCTGACCAGTAGCCGCTGGCTGAGATCCATCAGATCCGCCGAGGTGTCCCCATCCGGCAGGGCCAGGGCACCCCGTTGCTGCAGCCGCTCGAACACCGTGCCGGGCTCCACGATCAGGTCGTAGAGCGAGAGGTGGGGTGGGGCCAGGGCTAGGGCCTGCTCCAGCTCCCAGCGCCACTGCAGCAGCACGGCCCCCGGATCAGGTGCGGCCCCCGCATCCTTCTCCGTTCCCTTGTCAGGCGCTGCCCCCGGCAGCCCCTGGATCAGATCGAGGCTCCAGCTCACCAGATCCCCGGCCCGCTGGGCCGCCCCCAGCCAGCTGGCGGCCTGGCGCAGCTCCGCGGAGCGGTGCCGCCGGCCCAACCGGGCGAGCACGGCATCGTCGAAGCTCTGGCCGCCCAGGCTGACCCGGTTGATGCCGGCGGCCAGATACCCCGCCAGCCGCGGCCGATCGAAACTGGCGGGATCCATTTCGAGGCTGATCTCCGCCGCCGGGGCCAGGCCGAAGCGCCGTCGCAGGGCATCGAGTAGCCCCTCCACCTGGTCGGGGCTGAGCATCGACGGGGTGCCGCCACCGAAGTAGACCGTGGAGAGGGGTGGACCGGCAGGCGAGCGGCCAATCTCCCAATCCAGCAGCTCCAGGTAGGCGGCGATCGAAGCGGCCCCCGGACCGGCGGCGCCATCGGCCCGATCTCCCAACGGCACCACCGGGAAATCGCAGTAGTAGCAGCGGCGGTGGCAGAAGGGGATGTGCAGATAGGCGCTGCGGGGCGGCGGTTGCTGCGGCGATTCGGGGCAAGGCTGGCGTGATTCGGGGCACAGCTGCGGCGATTCGAGCCAAGGCTGCGGCCGGAGCTTCTGGTTCACGGGCGGTAACCCCCTGCAGCCGAAAGGGCCTGGATCCGGCATGCTGCCTTGCTGTGCAGCTTGCTGCTCTACTGACCGGCATGCTGCCTGCCGACGTGATCGGCAGCAAGGTGACCCCGGCCCCCTGCACCCATGGTGGATTCCCTCATCCTGCTGCTGTTCTTGATCTCCGGCGCCGCCACCGGCTGGCTGGGGGTGGATCTGTTGCCGGAATCCCTGTTGCAGCAGGTGAGCAACCTGGAGGGGCTGCGCCGGGTGCTGGCCGGCTTCGGGGCCTTTTTCGGTCTGCTGGCGGGCTTTTTTTTCCAGCAGCTGCGCCGCCGGCTGATGGCCCAGGTGCGCAGCATGCCCACCGACCTCCTGGTCAGCCGGGCCGTGGGCCTGATCCTGGGGCTGCTGGTGGCCAACCTGCTGCTGGCCCCGATCCTGCTGCTGCCGCTGCCCTGGGAGGTGGTGTTCGTCAAACCGCTGGCGGCGGTGCTGAGCAACGTGTTTTTTGGGGTGCTGGGGTACAACTTGGCCGAGGTGCACGGCCGCACCCTGCTGCGCCTGTTCAACCCCGGCAGCACCGAGGCCCTGCTTGTGGCCGAGGGCGTGCTGCAGCCCGCCAGCGCCAAGATCCTCGACACCAGCGTGATCATCGATGGCCGCATCCGCGGTCTGCTGGAGTCGGGTCTGGTGGAAGGGCAGGTGATCGTGGCCCAGGCGGTGATCGATGAACTGCAGGCCCTGGCCGATTCCGCCAATGCCGAGAAGCGCAGCAAGGGGCGCCGCGGCCTGAAGCTGCTCTCGGAGCTGCGCGAGACCTACGGCCGGCGGTTGGTGCTGAACAGCACCCGCTACGAGGGCAACGGCGCCGACGACAAGCTGCTCAAGCTCACCGCCGACACCGGCGGCACCCTGCTGACCGCCGATTACAACCTGGCCCAGGTGGCCCTGCTGCAGGAGCTCAAGGTGCTCAACCTCAGTGCCCTGGTGATCGCCCTGCGGCCGGAGGTGCAGCCGGGGGATGGCCTCCAGCTCAAGATCGTGCGGGAGGGCAAGGAGGCCGACCAGGGGGTGGGCTACCTGGAGGACGGCACGATGGTGGTGGTCGAGGATGCCCGCCAGCGGATCGGTGAGCGCCTGGCCGTCACCGTCACCGGGGCGCTGCAGACCCCCACGGGCCGGATGGTGTTTGCCCGCTGCGACCGGCCCACGGGCAAGCAGGGCGGCAAACCCATGCCCTTGCGCGGACCGGAGCCCACCAGCCCCGGCTAGGCTCCCTTGGATCACCCTGCTGACCTGCGGAGACTGTGCGGATGACGGTGTCAGCTCCCTACTACGGCGATTCCGCCGTGATGCGTACGCCACCGCCGGACCTGGAGTCGCTGCTGCTCAAGGAGCGGATCGTGTACCTCGGGCTTCCCCTCTTCTCCGACGACGAGGCCAAGCGGCAGATGGGCGTGGACGTGACCGAACTGATCATCGCCCAGCTGCTGTACCTGGAGTTCGACAACCCCGATAAGCCGATCTTTTTCTATATCAACTCCACCGGCACCAGCTGGTATTCCGGCGATGCGATCGGCTTCGAAACCGAAGCCTTCGCCATTTGCGACACGATCAGCTATATCAAGCCACCGGTGCATACGATCTGCATTGGCCAGGCCATGGGCACCGCCGCCATGATCCTTGCCTCCGGTACCAAGGGACAGCGGGCTTCCCTGCCCCATGCTTCGATCGTCTTGCACCAGCCCCGCAGCGGCGCCCGCGGCCAGGCCAGCGATATCCAGATCCGGGCCAAGGAGGTGCTGTACAACAAGCAGACGATGCTGGAGATGCTGGCGGCGAACACGGGCAAGAGCGTGGCCGAATTGGCCCACGATTCCGACCGCATGACCTACCTCACCGCCGAGCAAGCCAAGGAGTACGGGCTGATCGACCGGGTGCTCACCAGCCAGAAGGAACTGCCCACACCGCTGCCTGCGGCGGCCGGCATCGGCTGAGCCCGCCGCTCCACCCCCCCGTCCCTCGCCCCGTTTGCTCGGGGTCCCACCACCAGGCCCCCCGGGGCCCCACCCAACCCTCCAAGCCATGCCCATCGGCGTTCCCAGCGTTCCCTACCGCCTGCCCGGCAGCCAGTACGAACGCTGGATCAGCATCTACAGCCGCCTGGCCGTGGAGCGGATCCTCTTCCTCGGCTCGGAGGTGAACGACGGCGTGGCCAACGCCCTGGTGGCCCAGATGCTGTACCTCGATTCGGAAGACAACAGCAAACCGATCTACCTCTACATCAATTCCCCCGGTGGATCGGTCACCGCCGGGCTGGCGATCTACGACACGATGCAATACGTGAAATCGGATGTCGTCACGATCTGTGTGGGCCTGGCGGCCTCGATGGGGGCCTTCCTGCTGGCGGCAGGCAGCAAGGGCAAACGGCTGGCCCTGCCCCACAGCCGGATCATGATCCACCAGCCCCTGGGCGGCACCAGCCAGCGCCAGGCCAGCGACATCGAAATCGAGGCGCGCGAAATCCTGCGCATCAAGGACATGCTCAACCAACGGATGGCCGACATGACCGGCCAGCCGCTCGACAAGATCGCCAAGGACACCGACCGCGACTATTTCCTCAGCGCCGCCGAGGCCAAGGAGTACGGCCTGATCGACCGGGTGATCGCCCATCCCAGCGAGGCCTGAGCCCGCCAATCCGTTGTTGAACAGGGCCGATGCCGCGCGGTCGGTCACGCGGAGCCGAGCCAGGGGCGGCCCAGGAGTCGGTAGGGCGCTTGGCTAGGCTCCAGCTTTGCTCCCGCCCGCCGCCCGGAATGGCCCAGCTCTTCTACGACTCCGACGCCGATCTCAGCCTGCTGAACGGCAGAACGGTGGCCATCATCGGCTACGGCTCCCAGGGCCATGCCCATGCCCTGAACCTCAAGGACAGCGGCGTCAACGTGGTGGTGGGCCTCTATGCGGGCAGCCGTTCCGCCGCCAAGGCCGAGGCCGATGGCCTGGCGGTGCTGAGCGTGGCCGAGGCGGCCGCCAAGGCCGATTGGATCATGGTGCTATTGCCGGATGAATTCCAAAAGGCGGTCTACGACGCGGAAATCGCTCCCCACCTGGGCGCCGGAAAGGTGTTGAGCTTTGCCCACGGCTTCAACATCCGCTTCGGCTTAATCCAGCCCCCGGCCGATGTGGATGTGGTGATGATCGCGCCGAAGGGTCCGGGGCACACGGTGCGCTGGGAGTACCAGAACGGCCAGGGGGTGCCGTGTCTGTTCGCTGTGGAGCAGGACGCTTCGGGCCAGGCCCGCGCCCTGGCGATGGCCTATGCCAAAGCGATTGGTGGCACCCGCGCTGGCATCCTCGAAACCAACTTCAAGGAAGAAACCGAAACCGACCTCTTCGGCGAGCAGGCGGTGCTCTGTGGCGGCCTCAGTGAGCTGGTCAAGGCGGGCTTCGAAACCCTGGTGGAAGCCGGCTACCAGCCTGAGTTGGCCTACTTCGAGTGCCTGCACGAGGTGAAGCTGATCGTGGATCTGATGGTCAAGGGTGGCCTGACGGCGATGCGCGATTCGATCTCGAACACCGCCGAGTACGGCGACTACGTCAGTGGTCCGCGCTTGATCACCGCCGACACCAAGGCCGAGATGAAGCGGATCCTGACCGACATCCAGGACGGTACCTTCGCCCGCAACTTCGTGGCCGAATGCGAAGCCGGCAAACCGGAGATGGACCGGATCCGCCAGCGTGATTCCCAGCACCCGATCGAGGAGGTGGGCAAGGGGCTGCGGGCGATGTTCAGCTGGCTGAAGGCGGCCTGATCCGTAGCAAGCCCACCTGGCGGCTCCCGAAGGGCTGGCCAGGTGGCTGGCGCTTGCGATGGCATGGCTGTTGCCCTGGGGGATGGTGCTGTTGCCCTGGGGGTTGGTGCTGCTGGCTTGTGGTCTGGACCGGCTGATCGGTGATCCGCCGGCCTGGCGCCATCCGGTGCAGCTGATGGGGGCGGCGATTACGGCCCTGAGGGGCCTGGCGGAACGGATCTGCGGCTCCAGCCCGCCGGCCTTGCGCCTTGCCGGTGGCCTGATCACCCTGGTGGTGGTGGGGGGCAGTGGCCTGGTGGGCTGGGGGATCGAGCGGTTAGCGCTGGGGCTGCCGCTGCTGGGCTTGCCCCTGTTGTTGGCCGGCCTGGCCAGTGGTTTGGCTGGCCGCAGCCTTGAGCAGGCGGTGCAAGCGGTGCTGGCTGCCTTGCCTGGCGGGGCTGCCCAGCCCAGCGCCGCTGCCAGCTCGGCCGGGGGCAGTTATGCCGGGGGCAGCGAATTGGAGCCGGCCCGGCAGCGGCTGGCCTGGATCGTGGGCCGTGATGTCGCCGAGCTAGACGCTGGCGAGATCCTGCGGGCTTGCGCCGAAACGGCTGGTGAGAATGGGGTGGATGGCTTGTTTGCGCCGTTGTTTTGGATGCTGGTGGGGGCGGCGCTGTGGTCGTGGTGGCTCGGTGTGGAAACGGGCGGGCGGCTGGAGTTGAGCTCTTGGCCCCCTGGGTCTTGGCCCCTTGGGACTTGGTCCCTTGGGACTTGGTCCCCTTGGTCTTGGCCCCCTGGGCCTTTGGCGTTGGTGTGGATGTTTAAGGCGGCGAGCACGCTCGATTCGATGCTGGGCTACCGCCGGGGGAAGCTGCGCTGGCTGGGCAGCGCCGGCGCCCGCCTCGACGACATTCTCACTTGGCTGCCCTGCCGGCTGGTGGCCTTCAGCCTGCCGCTGCTGGCGGGCGCCGGCCTGGGCAGCTGGGGGCAGTTTCGGCGGGCGCTGCGGGAGGGAGCGCCGGATCCATCCCCGAATGCGGGGGTGTCCCAGGCGGCCTATGGGCTGGCGGCGGGGGTGCGGCTGGGGGGCGTGAACCGCTACGGCGGCAGGGAGCGAGCCAAGCCGCTGCTGGCGGTGGAGTATCGAGCGGCCGACCGGGGCGGCGTGACTGCGATGCTGGCGCTGAGCCGGCGGCTGGCGTTGGCATGGCTGCTAGGGGCGTTGCCGTTGATGGCGCTGCTGCAGGGCCTGGGCCGCTGGGCGGGTGCTGGCGGCTAGGGCCGATGCTGGCGGCTAGGGCCGATGGCAGAACTTAGACTTAATTTTTCGGCTCGGACTTAATTTTTTGGGTGGACGTTGACGTCAATAGGCGCCGCGGTCGCGGGGGTCGAGCATGACACCGAAGGTGCGGAAAATGATCGCCAGATCCATGCCGAAACTGCGGCGGCTGGCGTAGCGAAGGTCGAGGGAAACTCGCTGGTCGTAGCTGAGGTTGTTGCGGCCTGAAACCTGCCACAGGCCCGTCAGGCCGGGGCGCACCGCCAGCACTTCCTCCATCCGATCTCCGTAGCGGGGCAGCTCTTGGCGCACGATCGGACGGGGGCCGACGACACTCATCTCGCCGCGCAGCACATTGACGAATTGGGGGAGTTCATCGAGGCTGGAGCGCCGCAGAAATTTGCCCAGCCGGGTGATGCGGGGATCGTTCTTGAGCTTGAAGTCGTTGCGGAACTCTTCCTGAAGATCGGGGGATTCGGAAAGCAAGCGGGAAAGAATCCGATCGGCATCGCGACGCATGGTGCGGAATTTGATGCAACCGAAACTGCGATAATCCCGACCGACCCGCTGCTGAACGTAAAAAACAGGCCCGCGGGAGGTGAGCTTCACCAACAGGGCAAGAGCGAGCAAAAGCGGTGAACCAAGCCCCAAAACAAGTAGAGAAAAGACAATATCACCGCTGCGCTTGATCACCCTGGAGCGCTTGGATTGCAGCTGGATAAGCTGTTCAGCGCTAAGTAGTTCCGGTGCCAGGGCCGGCGGAGCCGGCAGCAGGCTGGCATAGGACGCCGCTAGTCTGGGCCCAGTACTTGTAGCGACTGCACCGGCGGCAGTTTGGACCGTACCCGTAGCTAGGGATGACAGCATCGCTCGCCTTTGCTAGACGTGAATCTAGGGCTATCTCGCGCTAAGACTTCAGTCAGCGGGGCCACTCAAGCCAGAGGCACAGGGCCGTAGGCGCTGCCGCTGGCGCCACTGCCCATGTCGCCACTGCCGATGTCGCCGCTGTCCAGCCAGCCTGCCGGGGAGCTGGCTGCGGGGGGGGCGGGGGCCTGGCGGCCCAGCCGTTCGCCATGGCGCTGCCAGCAGCGCTCCAGCAGCCTGGCCAGGCGCAGCCGAAACCGATCGGGGCCGAAGTTTTCAGCCCATTGGCGCTGGGCCTCCGCGGGCAGCTGACGCCAGAGGGCAGCGGCTTCGAAGTGGCGCAGGGCGTCCGCCAGGCTGGCGGCGGTCTGCTCCGGGAAGAGCAGGCCGGTGGGGTTGGCCGCCCCGCCGGCCAGGCAGCGCACGCTATCGAGCAGGCCACCGGCGCCGTAGGCGATCACCGGCGCCCCCGCCGCCATCGCCTCCAGCGGGGCAATGCCGAAATCCTCGAGGCCGGCATAGACATAGGCGCGACAGCGCTCCAGCCAGGCGCTGGACTCCGCATCGCTGCAGCGGCCCAGAAAGCGAATCGAGGCACCCGCCATCGCCTCAAGCCGCCGCCGCTCGGGTCCATCCCCGATCACCACCAGCGGCAGGCCGGTGGCGTTGAAGGCCTGCACCACCAGATCCACCCGCTTGTTGGGAACCAGTCGGCAGAGGCTCAGATAGATGTCGTCGCGGGGGGCATGCCAACGGAAGCGCTCCACGGCCACCGGCGGGTGCAGCACATGGGCGCGGCGGCGCCAGTAGTGCTGGATGCGACGGGCCGTGAAGTTGGAATTAGCCACCAGCTCATCCGGCCGCTGGGCGCTGAGCAGATCCCACTGGCGCAGCTGGTGGAGCTGGAGGCGCACCAGCGGGCCGAGGGGGCCGCGGGCCAGGGCCGAGCGGGCCAGGTAGGGATGCATCTGGTCCCAGGCGTAGCGCACCGGGGTGTGGACGTAGCTCACGTGGAGCTGGTCGGGGCTGGTGAGCACCCCCTTGGCCACCAGGTGGCTGCTGCTCAGCACCAGGGGATAGCCGGCTAGGTCGAGTTGCTCGATCGCCAGCGGCAGCAACGGCAGGTACTGCTGCACGTGGCTGCGGCCCCAGGGCAGCCGCTGGATGAAGCTGGTGGTAACCGGGCGGCCGTGCAGCCAGCTGGCCGGACGGCGGCTCTCGCCATCGACCAGGGCAAAGAGGTCTGGGGCCCGGCCCAGGGAGCCCAGCAGCCGATCGAATTCGCGCACCACCAACTCGGCCCCCCCCACCGAACGGGGCGTGAACCATTCATGCACCAGGGCGATCGGGCCGGGAAGCGCTGTCATGGCGGGCCGTGGTGCCGTGGCGGCAGGGTAGGCGCCGAACCAGGCCAAGAGCCAGGCCAGCTGCCAGCGGCTTGGCTCGCTCCCGCCGTGGATTGGTTTGTATCACGAATGCTCTCAGCTGTCCCTCGTCCCCGATCGAGCGACGGAAACTGTGGCCAGTCGCCCAGGCGGAAGCCGGCAGGAATGGCAATCCGGGAGCTCCTCGAAGACGCGCTCAAGGAACCCACGATCGGCACCACCGAACGGTTCCGCTGGCACGCCACGCCCGTGGGCATCGCAGCCGTCTGGTCGGCCGGTGAGCCGCCGTCGGCGCCGCCCTACGAGATGGCCCTCAAGGAGGGATTGCAGGTGGGCCTCGACCTGAGCCGCGAGGAGCGGGAGTTTCACCAGGTGAAATCAGGATTAGTGCTGCTGTTCCATTCCTGAAGTCCCAGATCCTGAGGTTTCAGATCCTGAAGTTTCAGAGCCTGAGACTTCCGATCCTGGGGCTTCAGAGCTGCGACCAGGGTTGCGGCCTTGACCGGGGCTTGATAGTGGCCGTGACTGGCGGCCGTGACTGCGCCAGTCGTCCTGGCCGCCCCGGCTACGGGTAGCCGCAACGGGCTTCGGTTCTCCCCCAGCTGCGAGCAAGCAAGGGCGGCTTGCGAACACCGTACGGTGCAACTGGCGTTGTTCACCGGCCTGCTGCCGGGTTGCCCATGCTGCGCTTCCTGCTCAACCTGCTCTGGTTCGTGCTGGGTGGTTTCGTGATGGGGCTGGGCTGGTGGCTGGCGGGGGTGCTGGCGGCGATCACGATCGTGGGCTTGCCCTGGGCCCGAGCCTGCTTCCGGATTGCCAACTTCTCCTTTTGGCCCTTCGGCCAGGAGGCGATCAACCGCCGCGATCTCACCGGCCGCCCCGACCTGGCCCACGGTCCGCTGGGTCTGATCGGCAATGTGATCTGGTTCCTGGTGGCGGGCTGGTGGCTGGCGATCGGCCATCTGAGCTCCGCCCTGGCCTGCTTTGCCTCGATCGTGGGCATTCCCTTCGGGATCCAGCACCTCAAGCTGGCCGTGATCGCCCTAGCCCCGATCGGCATGGAGGTGGTGCCCAGCGAGCGGCTGCTGAAGCGGGGATGACCCCCCCGCCAGCTCGGCGTTGTCAGCGGCTGGGCGGCTGCCGGTTTGCGGCCAGGCGATCGTGCAGCGCCCAGCGATCGCGCAGCGCTAGCGATAGGTAGACCAGCGACACCAGCACCGGCACCTCGATCAAGGGGCCGATCACGCCGGCCAGGGCCTGGCCGGAGCTCACCCCCCAGACACTCACACTGACGGCGATAGCCAGCTCGAAGTTGTTACCCGCTGCCGTGAAGGCGAGGGTGGTGCATTGGGGATAGGCAAGGCCGCGGCGGCGTCCCAGCCCAAAGGCCAACCCCCACATC
Source organism: uncultured cyanobacterium (assembly GCA_903858015.1). Taxonomy (GTDB): domain Bacteria; phylum Cyanobacteriota; class Cyanobacteriia; order PCC-6307; family Cyanobiaceae; genus Cyanobium. The sequence continues at coordinate 7,737 of CAIOGZ010000027.1, read as the reverse complement.
ACGGCGAAATAGAGCAGCAAGGGCAGGGCCACCCGCAGCACCAGCAGCGGTGCTGAGGTGATCACCTCCCCCTGCAGGGCGAACATCACCACGATGGTGAACAACAGACCGATCAGCGACCAGGGGGCAAGCCGCGGCAGGAAGCGTTGCTCGTACCAGCGCCTTCCCTTCAGCCCCAGACCGAGGCGGCGGATCAAGTAGCCGGCCAGCAGGGGAATCCCCAGAAAGATCAGCACGGCCTTGGCGATCTCCCAATCGGAGAACAGCACCGTCTGGGCGGCGAGGCCGAGCCAGGCCGGCAGGATCTTGAGGTAGACGTTGGCCAGTAGGGCATAGCCCAGTACCTGCAGGATGGCGTTGATCGCCACCAGCAGGGCCCCGGACTCCCGATCGCCGTCGGCCAGATCGATCCAGATCAGCACCATGGCGATGCAGGGGGCGATGCCGATCAGGATCACGCCCGTGCGCAGGGCGGCCTGATCGGGAAGGAACAACCAGGCCAAGCTGAACATCAGCAAGGGGCCCAATCCCCACACCAACAGCAGGCAGAGCCCCAGCAGGCGCCGCTGGCCCAAGCCCTTGCCCAGCTGCTCGTAGCGGACCTTGGCCAGCACCGGCACCATCATCAGCAGCAGGCCGAGGGCAATCGGTAGGGAGGTGCTTCCGATCCTCACCGCATCGAGCGCCGCCTGCAGCGAGGGGAACCGACGGCCCAGCAGCAAGCCTGCGGCCATCGCCAGCAGGATCCACAGCGGCAGCAAACGATCCAGCAGCGACAGCCGGGCCAGCACGGCGCCGGAGCTGGGATCGCTGCAGGGCGGGGGTGGGGCTGGCGCCACGCAGTCGTCCGGGTACTGATCAACCCTAATTGATTAAATTTTGCCGCTTGGTTGGCGGGCTTGGTCGGGACCTTCCATCTGGGGCCTGTTGGCAAAGCTCCAGCCGGATGGGACGAATCTGCCCCATGCCAACAGCTTCGATCAGCTTTTCCCCCCAACTCAGCTCTGGCGCCTGGCCAGGCTGGAGAAGCAAACAGACAGCGAGCTGTAGCCATGGCCCCACACCAAAACCGGCTCCAGTGGCTGGGTTTGGCACAACAATGGCCGATCAACACATCATCTTGATGATGATTCCACACCAGGATGCCGCGATCGCGATGGCGGATCTTGCCCTCAGCCGCAGCCAACATCTTGAACTGAAGGCCCTGGCCCAGCGCAGCAAGACCAGCCAGCAGCAAAACCAGCCAGCAGCAAGACAATGCCCAGCTGCGCCGCAGGTATCGGCTGTGGTATGGCCCTGAGCCGACCAACTGGTTTTTGGCATCGGTCGCGCCTGGCCCGGCCAGGGGGCATGGGGGGGCCTGGGGGAATGGGGATGGGACTAGGCAATAGCCGTGGCTGGGGCACCAGCCTGGCGGCCCTGAACAACGCCCAGATCCACAGCCCGCACCCCGAGCTACGCCAGTTGGCGGCGGCGATGGTGCGGATCCAGGCCGAGGAGATCCAGGAGATGGAGCGCTGCTATCGGCTCTGGTATCCGGCCACAACCAAGGGCTGAACGAAAGGGGACGCCAGCGACAGCAAACAACCGCTGATCCACTGGCTTGATAGCAGATCTGCGGCGCCCCCAGCCCCAAGGCCAGGGTGAATCAGCGAAACTTCCTGGCATCGATCAGCCGCCGGGATTCCTCCTCGACTGACCACAACCAAGCCGCAGGTTGTTTGATACAGTGACACTTGAATCCAAATTTTCCCGCCATGCTCACCGGAGCTGATCTGCTCGCCAAGGTCAAGGAGCTCGGCGATGCCTCCAAATCTGATTTGGTTCGCGCCGCGGGCTATGTCAGCACCAAAAAGGACGGCAGCGAGCGACTCAATTTCACCGCCTTCTACGAGGCCCTGCTGGAGGCCAAGGGCGTAAGTCTGGGCGATGGCGGCGGTGGCGGCGGCAAGCCCGGCCGCAAGCTCAGCTATGTGGCCACGGTTCAGTTCAACGGCAACCTGCTGGTGGGCAAGGCCTACACGGCCCAGCTAGGCCTGGCGCCTGGCGATGAGTTTGAAATCAAGCTAGGTAAAAAGCAGATCCGTCTGATTCCCTCTGGGACCGCTGATGATGACGATTGATCAGGGCCGTTGAGTCGGCTGCTGGGTGCACCCCCCCCCTCAAGGTGGCCGCGACAGGCGCTGTACTGCTACATCCGGCAGGGTGGTCTGCCGGATGTAGCTACATAGGGATCAGGCCTGCCAGTGGCTTCGGTTTGCCGAACTCAAGCCAGGTGGTTTTCCTCGTCCTGGTCGCCGGCGGCGACATCGTCTTCGCCGGTGTCGCCGCCGTATTCGTCCTCGTCTTCGTCGCCGTCTTCGTCCTCGCCGAGCACCTCTTCCAGCAGCTCCCGCGCTGTCTTGAGGCGGGCCGTATCGGCAGCCCAAACGGCGATGCTGGCCCCATCGGGCTGGGGATCAGCGAGCAGCTCTTCGAGGTTGTCGAGGTGGTATTCCTCGACAAAGTTGAGCAGCACAAGGCTGATTTCGAGGGCATCGACGGGATTGATCGAGGCGGCCTCCATGGCATCCAGCACTTGTTGCACGGCTGGAGTCACCGCCCCGTTGAGCTGGTTGGATTCGCTGGCGCTGGTCATGGCCTGGGCTGAGTGGTCCACCCCACCATGGGCGATGGCGGGCCCGGATGGGGCTGCGGCTGATGCGCCGGCCGGTATCAGCCAGCCTTGAAGGCATAGCGGGTGTGGAGCGTGGTGCTCTGACCTGCGGCTAGCTCGATTTTGCGATCTCCACTGAGCAGGGCCTGGCGCGGCGCTGTCCAGGGCTCGATGCAGACCATCTTGCGGGGTGGTTCCGTCCAGAGCACCACGAGGTCGAAGGGGTGGCTGAGTTGCAGTTCGAGGCTGGTTTGGGCCCCCGCATCAATCAGCCGCACGGCCCCTGCGGGCTCGACCAGCAAATCGATGCCGCTGGCGAGCTTCGCCATCTGCTCGGCCGTGGCGGCGCTGTCCATGGTGAGGTGGTTGAGGCACTGCTCCGGCAGCCCCTCAAACCGCACCGCATCGAGGCCCGAAAGATTGAAATAGGGATGCAAGCCAAAACTGAACGGCATGCTGTCGGGGCCGCGGTTTTCAATCGTGGTGCTGATCTCCAGCGCCCCGGCTGCCAACCGCACGTCCATGCTCAGCAGGAACGGAAACGGGTAGACCTGCAGCGTGGCCTCCGAATCCGCCAGCTGCAGCCGCACGCCCTGGCCATCGGCGAGGGAATCCATGTGCCAGGGCAGCTGGCGGGCAAAGCCGTGCTGGCCGAGCTTGAACACGCCCTGCGGCAGGCTGAGCTGGTTATCGGGCAGGCCGCCGGTGATCGGAAACAGCACCGGGAAGCCGCCGCGCACCGATTGGGCCGGATCGAGGAAACGCTCCGTATCGAGGTAAACAACCTCATGGCCGCCGCAGCGCCAGCCACTGATCAAGCCGCCCCGCTCGGGCACCAGCCGCAGCAGATCGCCACTGGCAGGATCGCTGAACTCCCAGTGGGGATAGGGCGTTTGGCGTTGAATCAACGGCATCGCGGGCGACCCGGCAAGGATGAGGCCCCAATCTGGCGCAGCTGGCCCGGTGGCGATGCCCCCAAGCGGGAAGGTTGGGGCCACTGTCGTGCTTGGGGAGGGGCGGCAAGCGCTGGCATCGATCAGCTGACGAGCATGCTCGGCGCCTTGTTGGCAGGCGTATCGCGCCTGGGTTGCAGCTCAAGGAGCTGGGCGCTGGGGAGAATCACATAATCGCACCGGCTTAAATCGGAATGAATTTCTATCTCGTCAATACGGTTCAAGCCTGAGTAGGCGTTGGACGGCGTCTTCTCAACCCGTAAGATTGCATAGTCTATATCCGCAAAAATTCGCTCCAATTCATCTTGCCTATCTTTTCGAAAAGTATTGTCGTTTGAATAAACAGGCAGCAGCTCAATCAGGATGATCGGCTTGTCGCGCCTTATTAAGTCCAAAAGGCTCTTCACAACCTCAAGCTCAGCTCCTTCAACATCAATTTTTACGATGCCAACAGATTTCTCTCCCAGAATGCTGATCAAGCTATTAAATTGAAAAACGGGAACAAAAGCGCGAGAATAGATTTTATTATCTGGCCGGAAGTTGTCAATCATGCAGGCCGAAGAGTCTTCGGGATGATCGGAATAGAAATCTAGGGATAAGACGCAATCCTTTGAGAACAGGCCTACGGGAATTAGGGTGCAATTCTTGAATGCATTTGCATTGATGAGATTTTGAGCATAGGAAACACAGGTGGGATTTGGCTCGAAGCCAATATACTCTCTGTCGGGGTCAAGGGCCTTGACTTTGGCTAGGGTTTGCCCAACATTGACCCCCACATCAAGAAATGCGCCGGATCGCTTTTGGAGCACGTTGGCGAGCAGGTCAATCATCCAGGGCTCAGTTGGATTGCAGCAGATCCCATGGATTGATGGGATGCGAATCTCAGCGCCATTGATGCGCACTTTCTTTACGTAGTTTACCTTTTTTTGATACCATTTTATGCCCCTTTGAAGGGCAGTCCTCTGCGCCAAATCCCCAAGAAATCGCTTCAGCATGGGGTTACTCCGTATCGGTCTGCAAGCGTCGAGCTTAGGCGGCGGGCCAGCCGGAGGCCAGGCGCAGGCGAGCCGGAGGCCAGGCGCAGGCCAGCCGGAGGTGCGGTGCAGGCGAGACGCAGGGGAGACCGACGGCTTGAAGTGATGGACGGGCCTCAATCGGGTGCCAGGCCGCCTAGGCAGCGTGCCTGTCTAGCAGTGAGCGCACCTCCGCAATGGGGTAGGTCCTGATCGGCGTGATGCCATGCTCCGCCTAGTACTCGGATTTAGGTTGCCAACACCAAGCCATAGCTGGAGGATGGCTTTGCCTTGATCTAGGACCGTTGGTCACAAAACCGTAGTAGGCACAATAGCTATGCAGATTGAGGGGTTACGGCTTCAGGGTAGGGCCCTAGGGGGGGAAGAGCACACGGAAACCGAAGCAGTCGTCGGCATTGACGGGCCGAGCGTGGTCGCGGTAGGCCGAGCGGCAGTCCCTGGCAGCTTCGCTCCAGGAGCCGCCGCGCAGCAGCCTTTTCTTATGCTCATGTGCGTTCGGATCAAGCCACGATCTGCCATCATCCGGGGCATCAAGATCGTTGGGATGCCAAGGATCGCCGCACCATTCCCACCCATTGCCATGCATATCGTGCAGCCCCCAGGTGCTAGCAGCAAAGCTGCCTACTTCCGTGGGGCTCTTGCCAGGGCGGTCCCGCTGGGGAGGCGGTGTCAACTCGGCCAGTCGCGCCCCAGGCTGAGGGCAGCGTGGGCGGCGTGATCGGAAAAAAGATGCTAAAGATCCAGATCAGAGCCTATGTTGATGATCACCTGCCATGAACCTGCTCTTCACGAAGGCGCTAACTAGGGGCTTGATCGGCGGTTGCCTGATCCTCGCCAGCCTGATCGGAGCTGGGCGCCAGGCAAGGGCGGCGGGAGATCTGCAGATCGGATACTCGGGGGGATGCCATGAGTCGATCGGGGTGACAACGGTTGCGCGGTTGGCTGTCATGGCGTTGCTGCCCGCAGAGTATGGGATTCGCTACGGATTTGGTGGCTTCGGTTCGACGCCAGGCCCTAGCGAAGCCCAGATCATCATCCGCAGTGTGGCCTGTGGCAATGCCAGCCTCGGCGGCATTGCGCTGGGGCCGGTGGTGAATTCACAAATCGGGGTGATCACCGCCCGCCGCGACGCTGAAGACTTCGATGCGATTGCCGGCAACGGAATCGACAATTTTCAACTGGACTTCGCCACCAGTTCCGCCGCGATCGCCGCTGCGATGGGCGCCTTTGGGATGCCCGCCACGTTCGATACCGATCTATCCCTGCTCTTTAACGGCGACAACGTGAGCAATGACAGCTCGCCCTTGTTCACCGCCACAGGCAGCCATGCGGGCCCCCCGGTGGCATGGCCAGGGGGATTCATTGCGGATTGGTGGAGCCCCAATGCCACTGGCGACATCCGATCGCGCCAAGTGATCCAGGCGATCGATTTTCGTTTTGGCGGCGGCTTAACGATCTCTGCCGGCAGCTCCGGCCCGCTGCTGGCCTTGCTGGGAGCAGATCCGGAGCTGGTGCAGGTGCCCCTAGGCGGCAACTTCGCTGCTGGGCCGGTAACGCTTTCGGTTCCCGCCGCACCAGGCCCCCTACCGATCGCCGGCGCTGCTGCCGCCCTGGCCTGGAGCCGCCGCCTGCGCAGCCGGCTGCGCCTGTGAGCGCGCCTGGGGTGCCCAGGCGCCGCCGCTGACAGCGAAGAGAACGAATGATCAAGCAGCATTGCTTGCCGCCCGAGGGCAGCTCGACCCCTCCCCAGCCAAGCGAGCCCGATTGCGGGCCTGCCTCAGCCTGATGGGCCAGCGGCCGCTGGAGGATGGGGATGCCGGCATGGCATGAAGAGCTAGGAAATCGAGGCGCCTGCGGCGCCATTCGGGAACAGCCAACAACGGCCAAAAGCCAACGGCTTCGATCCAACTGCCAACAGCCGCAAGCCAACAGCCAGGGTTAAGAAACAGCCGAGTGTTAAGGGATTGATGGATTAAGGGTTGAGGGAAGGGTCCTGGGGGAGGCAGACCACACGGAAACCGACGTCGTCGCCGGCACCGCCGGGCTGATTGTGGAAGCGGGAGGCCGAGCGGCAGCCCCCGGGGAAGTCGAGCCAGGAGCCGCCGCGCAGCAGCCGCCTATCTTGATCGTCCTTGGCCAACTCCGGCGCCGGCTCCTGCCAGGCGCTGCCGTCTGTGGGTCCCTTCGCCAAGGAAGGATGCCAACGATCCAGACACCACTCCCAGACATTGCCGTGCATGTCCTGCAAACCCCAGGCGTTGGCGGGGAAGTTGCCCACATCGGTGGGCTGCCTGCGGTAGGCCCCTCTTGGGCCCTGGCCGTAGGTGTAATTGCCATCGTAATTGGCCAGCTCGGTGATAAGGGTTTCCCCGAAATGGAATGGGGTGGTGCTGCCCGCCCGGCAGGCGTATTCCCACTGGGCCTCGCTGGGAAGGGTGTAGTTTCGCCTCGTATGCATGCTGAGGCGACGGCAGAATTCGATCGCATCGTGCCAGTTTACCTGCTCCACCGGGAGATCTGGCCCCTTGAAATTTGACGGATCGGCAATAAGTTCTCGCTCCACCTTCTCCAACCCGGCCACCACCTTCCACTGGGCCTGGGTGATCGGGAAGCGTCCCATCCAAAATGCCGGCACAGTGACTAGGCGCTGTGCCTCATTATCATATCTACCCTCTTCACCCGAGGGCGAACCCATCAGGAAATTCCCTGCGGAAATTTCCACCATGGTAAGCGCCACACCCTGCGCTAGCTCTTCCCGATACTCCTGCACCTCGATAGGCTTCGTTTTCTTCTCCCAGCGATCCCCCTGCCGCACCAACCAGGTGGTGGTGGAATTGGGGATTGCTTTGGCGGGTTTTGGCTGCTTTTTTACAGCAATGACACCAAGAACCACCCCCAACCCTGTGCCAGCGCTGATCAACAGTTGGCGACGAGAGAGGGGCCGGGACAATGGCTTAAGGAACCTCTGAAAAACCCGCTAAAATCAATCCAGATCCAAGACTGAGACTGGAACGGATGGCTGACCCCCTCCAGCTGGGCTTTTCGGACTACGAGCAGATCTTCGCCAAAAAGCGGACGCGTCGTCAGCGCTTCT
>CAIOGZ010000026.1 GCA_903858015.1 uncultured cyanobacterium | reverse complement strand
GGCCGTTGTCGTCCTCCGCGCTGGCCGCAGCGCGCAGCTCCTCCACTGGATCGGCGGAAGGCAGGGCATGGGCACGCTGCGGCATCAGATCAGAACGGCAGGGGCTGGGTCTTCGGGGGGCGGATGGTCCAGAAGGGCTTGCCGCGCTTCTCGGTGGCGCTGCCCTGCTGGATCGAGGCATCCTTGGCAGCCTTGAGCTGCTGCTCGATCTGTTGCACCGCCGGCGGGAACTCGTAGCTCAGCCGCCCAGTGCTGTGGGCAAAGGCCCAGTCGTTGTGAGAGAAGGAGGGATCCAGCTGGCCGGTGGCCATGGCCTCGCCGAGGGCATCCAGCAGCGGTTCGAGCTGCTGCTCCAGCTGCTTCTGCTGGGACTTGATCGCCGTGATCGCATCGAGCAGCGCATCGATGGCATCAGACGGCGCCGAAGCAGCTTCAGCAGGGGCAGCAGGCATCACCATGAGCACGGCGTTCGGAGGTCAGCAGACCAGAGCCCGCCAGGGCTTCACTGTATGGGCTCTGTCCTGAGAGCCGCAATCACAGGGGCTGTTAATTCCTAACCGGTCTCTCCCTCTGCTCAGAAGGGCCTGCAGGCGAGGCAGTAGCTGCTCCAGGCCGCGGCCCAGGCCGCCAGGCACTGCTCACGGCTGTAGAAGGTGCTGCAGGAAGCCTCGCCGGGTTTGCTCCAGATCGTCTGGCCCAGCTCGTAATGGTTCCCCTGGGCGGCCTCCAGCACCATGTAGCCCCCCAGCTGGGCGGCGGTGGAATAGGGCCGGCCGTGGGCCGAGAGGGTCTTGAGGTCGTAGAGCACCCGCACCTCGCGTCCCCGCCGCTCGCTCAGTGCCGGTGAGACGTAGGCGCCATCGAAAGCCCCGGCCACGTTGCGGGTCAGGCAGCAGGTGAGCCGCTCGCTGGCGATCACCTGAACTTCATCCCAGAGCGGCAGCTGCAGCAGCGGCAGGATCCAGTCCCGGTACTGGTGATGGCCCGGCAGCTGCTCCACATCCAGCAGGGCATCGGCGGCGCTCCGGCCCACCAGGAAGCGGGCCTGGGTGTAGTGCTCCAGGGCCGCGTGCACCGTGACGCCGCGCGGTTCCCAGATCGCTCGCTTGGCCTCGATCGCCCGTTTGGCGGTGTCGTTCAGGCCATGGGCCAGCACGCCGGTGATCGACACCGGGAACAGGTGATCGCCGAGCCAGTACCGGTGCGCCGCCTCGTCCCGCCAGAGGCTGGGGATGGGCTCAAGCCAGGTGGTGGCGGAGTGGACGGCCACGGGCTCAGGCCATCCGGGTGCAAGTGGTTTGGCCGCCTTCTCGCATGAAACCAAAGCCAGTGCCGGGGTTCTCTCGGATGTAGGCCCTGGCCAACCGCATCACCAGCTCACGGGGCAGGTCAACGGCGAACTGCTGGCCCACGGCCAGGCAGTCAAAGGGCAGGTCGTGATGCGACATGTCAGCAGGGTAAGCGGAATCGGGATCCAACGATCCAACACCGATCTAACGGTCGAGTGTTAGATCGAAAATCCTTGCCGCCACTACGGTCTGACCATCCCTCTAACAATCAAACATCTATTTCAATAGAGATAGATATGAGAGGGGGTCTCTCTCGTTCGCACACGCGCTATGTGTCTATGGGGGTGTATCGGCTGGATGGAGCGTTAGATCGTTAGATTCCCTCAGATCCCCTGTGCCGCAATCGTTTTCGGGCTAACGGTCGCTGTTGGGAGCCTGTTGGATCAAACGTTTTCGAGGTCGGCGGCAGCAATGGGCACCATGACGCAGCGCTTGGTCCCGATGCCTGCGAAGTGGACCACACGCTTGGGGAGATAGGCCCCGTCGATCCGTCTGAGCGCGGAGCGGTGGGCGCCACCGCTCCAGGGGGTGCTGCGCAGCACGTGATCGAGCTGGGCGTTGGCGTTGGCGACCGCCAGGAAATGCCCCTCGGCGCGCTCTCCATCCGGCAGGGGCTGGCCAGCGCGGAACACCCGCAGGCCATAGCGGCCGAGTACCGGCACCAGCCGGTCCCAGAGGGTGCCGGCCAGTGACTCCTGCAGCGCGACGCAGCGAACCATCTCCCCGAAGGAGGCCTCTGCCCCGATGTCGTGCCGCACGATCTGCTGGAGGATGGTGTCGCGGCACTTGATCTCATCGGCCTCGCTGTTGTCTGGCTGCTGGTGCTGCCAGTCCATCTGGTCCAGCCACTGGTCCGCCATCACCAGGTTGAGGTGGCCGCCCCCTGCTGCCTCCAGGCTCCAGGCCCCGGCCAGCAGGGTGCCGTGCTGATCCCCGAAGCGCTGGCCAAAGCGCCGGCCGAGGGCCTGGGCCAGGACGCGAGCGTTCTCGATGATGACGGGCAGCTGCTGGAGGGTGCGATGGATCAGCGCCCTGCCGTTGTCGATCGTGGCGACCGAGGCAATCTCGCGCTCGAAGTCCAGCCACTCACTTTTATCCATCGGGTCCTTGCGCAGACCCAGCACACAGAACCGGTCAATGTCGGCCTTCTGGATGAGCGACACGTTGATGGAGGAGACGCAGAACATCGAGCGAATCTCGAAGCTGTTCGCGCCGCCGGAGGTGGTGCCTTTGTAGATCTTGCCGCCCTCTGAGCTGGCGATACGGGCCAGGGCCAGCACGTTCTGAACGATCAGCTTGTCCTTCTGCTCGTTCTGCTCGAACTCATCGAAGACCACGGGGATGGCGTCGGACTTGAGGGTGCCGCGCAGGCCGGCCTCGGTGGTGCCGCCCGTGGCGGATTGGACAACGCCACCCAGAAGGGACCGGAGGAACAACTTGAGGATGGTGGTCTTGCCGGTGCCGGCCCCACCGGTGAGCCAGATGTGGGGCCGCCAGTTCAGGGCGCCGCAGACGGGGGCCAGCACCAGCCAGCCGAGGAGGAAGTGCGCGGAGGCGGGCATCTCCCAGCGAAAGCGCTCGGCGATGAAGCGGATCTGCATCGCATCGGCATCGGGCAGGGGCAGATCACCAGGGCCGTCGAGGTGGCGGGCCTGCTCGTAGAAGAAGCGCGACGCTGGCGGTTGCAGAACGGAGCAGGGCCGGCCGTCCACATTGAGGCGATCGCCGAGGTGAAAGATGACGCGACCCTCATCCAGCCAGGCGCCGCGGCCGCGCACCCGCTCGGGGTCATAGACGCCGATGCTGGCCTGCTGCTCGAACAGATCAGAGGCTGCGGCAGCCCAGTTGATGCCGGTCCTGCTGGGGTAAAGCGTCTCCCAGTAGCTGAGGGCGGCGAGAGCAACGAGGTTGGTGGCGGTGTGGGCGCTGCGCGAGAGGCGCATCACCTGGCCGGTGTTGTGCGGTTGGTAGTAGTAGGAGTCGCCGTCGAAACCCAGGCAGAGAAAAGGCGCTGCCGACCTGGGTGATGCTGGGGCAGGCGGTGGCGGAGCGTCATCACCGCTGCCAGCGGCACCGGTGGCTGGGGGAGTCCATGGCTGGGCTGCTTTCGCCAGCTGCCTTGCGGCCTGCCGGGGCGTCCAGTCGGCATCGGCCAGGTCCCAGCCCTGCGGCAGATCCGCCGGTGGGTCCACCAGCTGCACGCGGCAGCCCTGCTCGCTCAACAGAGCGGCCAACCTCGCCATGGCCCTGCGGCCGGGCGCGTCGGCATCGGGCCAGAGCGTCACCGTCCGCCCCGCCAGCCCCAGTGGGGCCAGCGGCTGCCAGTCAGCCTTGGCGATGGCGTTGGTGCCGTTGGCCCAGCTGATCACCACATGCTCGGGGAACAGCTTGGCGGCGGCATCGGCCGTTCCCTCCCCCTCCACCACCAGCACCGGTGCTTCGGGGCGCTCGCTCAGGCCCGGCAGGCCGTAGAGGGGCCGCGGTGCTGGCCACTCGCAGGAGAAGGGATCGCGGCGGCTGGGCCGATGCCAGCCACCATCGAGCCACACCCGATGCAGGAAGGCCTTGCGGCCCTTGCCGCCCAGGCAGAGGCGCTGGATCCAGAACAGCTGGTTGCCTGCCGCATCGCGGTAGCACCACTGGGCGATGGCACCCTGATCCAGTGCGGGCGGCGAGGCGTCGACGGGCGGAAGCTCAGGTTGGCGCCAGGGCCGGCTGCCGTGGCCTGGTAGGCCAGTGGCGGTAGGGGTGGCCGGTGGGGCAGGGATCTTGCAGCCGGAACCGTTGCCGGTGCTCACCGGCTGGGGCCGATGCCGCTCGGTCCCGGCTGGATCAATGCTCAGGTAGCGCTCCACTTCTTCGCAGGCCTGGCGGAAGCTCCAGCGCCGCACCCGCATCAGCAGGTCCATCCCGGTTCCGCCGCCACCCAGGTGGTCCTTGCCGCCGCACTGGTTGCAGAACCAGGAGCCACTGCCGTCCCGGTCGTCAAAGCGGTAGCGATCCCTGCCGCCGCAGGCCGGGCAGGGCTGGTGGCGGTTGCTGAGCTGCTCAGCGCGCAGCCCCGCCAACGCCTCGAGGATCTCCCGCCAGCGGCCTGAGGCCGCCGTGAGCACGTCGGTTGTCATGGGTGTCGCTGCAGCTCAACGACGCTCAGCAGCTGCCGACAACACAGGCCCTGGCACGGCCGAAGCGCGCGTCTCTGCTGCGATCGCGGCGTCGATCACCTGGCGCAACACCGCCGAGCGGCTGAGGGTGCCGTGGGAGCGGCGCTGGTCAAGCCAAGCCAGCTGCGCCTCGGTGATGGAGACGCTCAGGGGCGGCGCAAAGGAGGCCATGGATGTCTGACGTTCTGAGCACACCCTAAGCCTGCCCGGCAGGGCTTGATAAGTTAGACATTGCTGAGGTCTTGCGCCCGGCACAAAGCCTGCCGTTACGCCCATGGCCCCGATCGTCCTGCGCGACTACCAGCAGCAGTTGCTGGCCGATCTCCGCGCAGCCCTCAAGGTTCACCGCCGGGTCTGCGCCGTCATGCCCACCGGTGCGGGCAAAGGCCAGACCATCGGCGCCATTGTCCAGGGCGCGGCCGGCAAGGGCCGGCGGGTGCTGGTGCTCGCCCACCGGGCCGAGCTGATCGAGCAGCTCACCGGAACTGTGCGCACCTGGGGGCTGGAGCCTGACGTGATCACTCCTGGCCACACGCTGCAGGGCCGGCAAGTCGCCGTGGGCTCGGTGCAGACCGTCGCCCGCAGGCTGGGCCGGCTGCCTGTGCCGGATCTGATCATTCAGGACGAAGCGCACCACCTTGTGGCCGGCAATGTCTGGGGCCGGATCATCGAGGCCTGGCCGGGTGCCCACCTGATCGGCAAAACCGCCACCCCGGAACGCCTCGACGGCAAGGGGTTGGGCGTGGAGGCCGGCGGCTATTTCGAGGCCTTGGTGCTGGGGCCCTCAGCGGCCTGGCTGGTGGAGCAGGGCTGGCTGGCCAGGCCCAAGGTCTTCTCCTGGCCAGGAGCCAGAAACAGCAAGTTGCGCCGCCGCATGGGCGAGTTCGACCTGGAGCAAGCGGCCCAGGCCTTTGGGGATCGGGCCGCCATTGGCGATGCCGTCTCCCACTACCGCCGCCGGCTGCACCCGGGCACGGCCATCTGCTTTTGCTGCACGATCGAGCACGCCGAGCAGTTGGCCGCGGCCTTCCGCGCTGCGGGAATCCGGGCCGCCTCGGTGAGCGGCAGCACGCCGGCTGAGGAGCGCAAACGCCTGATCGCCGGGCTCGGTACCGGCGAGGTGGAGGTGCTCAGCAGCTGCATGATCATTTCCGAGGGCACCGACATCCCCTCAGTCGGCGGCGCGATCCTGATGCGCCCTACCGCCTCCCTGAGCCTGTATCTGCAGATGGTGGGCCGCGCCCTGCGTCCCGCACCTGGGAAAAACGAGGCGGTGATCCTCGATCACGTCGGCAACGCCCATCGCCACGGCCTGCCCACCGATGAGCGCGAGTGGAACCTGGCCGGCCGGCGCCGGCGGGAGGGCGTCTCGATCCCGATCAAGGACTGCCCGCTCTGCTTCTGCAGCTGTCCCAGTGCAGCGCAGATCTGCCCCGACTGCGGCCACCTATTCCTGGCCGAGAAACGCGATGAGCAGCGCCGCGGGCTGCAGCAGCTGGAGGGCGAGCTGGTTGAAGTCACGGGCGCAGCCCGCCACCGGCCTAAACCCAATCAGCAGCAGAGGCCCCGGCGCACGCACCCGGCAGCAGGCTGCAAGACCTTCGAGCAGCTGCTGGAGCGCGAGCAGGAGCGCGGCTACAAACCTGGCTGGGCGAGGCACGTCTGGGCCGCAAGGCAGCGCAACAAGCCAACTGGCAGTACGCTTTGACGTACGGGTGAAGGCCATGTCATGACCACTGTGTCCGCCACAGAAGCCCGCAAGCGGCTCTACGCCCTAATTGATGAGGTCGGGCAGTCCCACGAGCCGGTGCAGATCACCGGGAAGCGCAGCAACGCCGTGCTGCTGTCCCAGGACGACTGGCGCGCCATCCAGGAAACCCTGCATCTGGTCTCGATCCCGGGCATGCGCGAATCCATCCTGGAAGGCATGGCCACTGAGGTGAGCGAACTGAGCAGCGAACCGGGCTGGTGAGCTGGACGGTCCTCTTCACCAAGCAGGCCCAGAAGGACGCTCGCAAACTTGCTTCCGCATCCCCTGCTCTCAAGCAGAAAGCTCAGGCCCTGCTGGACATCCTTGCCGTCGACCCCTATCAGCAGCCCCCTCCCTACGAGGCCCTGGTCGGCGATCTGCGAGGGGCCTGCTCCAGGCGCATCAACATCCAGCACCGCCTCGTGTATCAGGTGCTGGAGGAGGAGCAGATCGTGAAGGTGCTGCGGCTCTGGAGCCACTACGAGTAGCCCCGCCTGGCAACAGGAGGCATGGCCTCCTCCCTGTGCGAACACGAGATCCAGCAGCGCATCCGCCTGGCCTGCGGCCGCGGGGCGGTGCGGCTCTGGCGCAACAACACCGGTGCCCTGGTCGACCAGCAGGGACGCTTCGTGCGCTTTGGGCTGTGCAAGGGCAGCAGCGACCTGATCGGCCTGCGCTCGCTGGAGATCACGCCTGAGCTGGTCGGCCAGCGGCTCGCCCAGTTCGTCGCCCTGGAGATCAAGACAGCCCAGGGCGTGCTTAGCCCGGAGCAGCGGGCCTTCCTGCGCCTCGTGCAGGAGCTCGGCGGCGTGGCAGCGGTCTGCCGCTCTGTGGAGGAGGCCGAGCAGCTGCTTGGCAGCCCGAGGCAAGGGCTGCTGGGACACTGATGGATCCGGCAGAACTGCAGCAGCGGCTGAGGCGTCTCGCCCAGGCCCACCCAGGCGAGCACCCCTACACCATTGCTCTGAGATTGCAGGCAGAGACAGGGAAGGTGATCACTGGGCAGCTTGCCAAGCAGATCCTGCAGAAGCTCGGACAGGATCAGACCTGATATGCCAGGACGTGTCAGGAAGTGACTAGGAGTGCCAAGTTTGCCGTATGGTTCGGGACATCCCATTCAGGATCCTGAACGTGGCCATCACCTACGCGGAGCTGCTTGAGCACCAGGAGGAGAACCGCGCAGCGTTCGGTCGGATGCTGCTGAACTGGCGAAGAACCAACGGCTGGACCCAGTACACCGCTTGCAGTTGGGCGGAAGAGGCCGGCTTTGATGCGATCTCTTACGGCAACCTCTCGGTGATCGAGCAGGGCAAGGCCGGTGAGCTGCGCCAGAAGGCCTTCTGGCAGCTGGGTGAGCTGAACCGCCGCATCGCCGAGAAGGACTGGGGGCCGGTCAAGAGCCAGGCGATCAAGGACAAACTCGAGAACGCCATCCCGCTGGGTGACGACGAGTGCCCGGCCTGGACGCCCCTGGAGCTCTGGGCCTGCTACTGCGGCCTGAGGGATGTGCCGGAAGCGTTCCAGACCACCCCCGCGCCGACCGTTGGTCAGCGCAAGGCCACGGAACTCTCGGCCAAGTGGCGCAATCAGATGCGCCGGGTGGTCGATGAATGCGGACTTGAGCCCAGCGACGCCCTGAATTCCCTGGCGGTCGAGGCCAGCGAAGAGCACCGCAAGCGCTTCTTTGCCGTGCTCACGGGCTTCGGCGACTACAAGCCGGAGGAGCTGGCCCCGCTGTGGATCGAGGGCGACCTTTACCTGCCCAAGCGCTGGCTGGACCAGTGGGAGGCCGCCAACAGGAAGGGCGGCAAGCCCAGCGGCCGCAAAGGCAAGAAGCCAGTCACAGCCTGATTGCTAGGAATTAATAGCCGCTGTGAGTGCGGCTTCCAGCAAAGAGCCCTAAGATCCGGATCAGCGGGCAACCGCCCGATCCGATCCGTCATGGCTCCACCCCCCAGGCCTCCAGAGGCCGGCATTGAGGCGCCGCCGGCCATCCCGGCAGACGCCACCCCCGAGCAACAGCTCACCCATGCCCTGGCCAGCTTTCAGGCCGAGGCGCACCCCATCGCCGCCGCCGATCTGGCGGAGGTGGTGCACTCAGCCCGCCCAGCCTTCCGCCGCGGGATCGGCTGGTCCGCTCACCTGCGCGAGCAGCAAGGGCGCTCCAGGCTGCAGGTCACGGTGATGCATGTCGCCGGGGCCGAGCTCTGCAGCGAGTCCTGGGCTGATGAGGCAAGCGATCTGGCCGAAACCACCGGCCTGATGTTGGCCATGCTGCTGGGCATTCCTGTGTCCGCTCAGGCTCGGGCTGTACAGCCCAATGCAAATGCAGAAGAGCAGATGGCTGAAAAGTCTGATGTGGATCCTCCGCAGCAGGCTTGCCTCGATCAGAAAACCGACGATCCTGCAGCTGAGGAGCCAGCCCCCCTGGCTGACTCCAGCAATGACGGCACTTCTGCAGACGGTGATCCGGCACTGGCTCTCCTCACCCCTGAGGAGGTCAGCGAGGTCCGCCGCCGTGTGCTCGAACTGCCCCAGTCCGCTCGTCAGGAGCTGACCAAGGCCTTCCGCGAGCACTTCCAGGTGCCGCGCAATGCCCGCTCCATCGGTGATCGCATCACCCAGCGCCAGCACAGCGACTTCATCGAACTCTTCCTCGAAGAAGCGCAGGGCCAGGTGCAGCCCGAGCCTGCTGGGGAGCCAAGCCCATGAGCGAAAGCCATCGCCCCCGGCCGCCACGCCGCTACGGCGAGCAGCCCCGTTCTCTGGCTGGCCGCCATTTCATCCAGACCCAGGTGCGCACCGACGTCTACCTGCGGGTGCGCGAACTGATGGAGGCCCGCAACCTCTCGGCGAGCGGAGCGGTGCATCACCTGCTGCGCGAACGCTTTGGTCTGCCGCCCCTTCCCCCGTTCGATCAACAACAAACGTCCACCGATTCATCCCATGGCTAAGGACATCTTTCGTACGCCCCTCGCCGAAGTGCGCTGGGCCCACCTGATCACCCCAAGGCACCAGCTCGACAAGAGCAAACCCAAGGCCTGGACTGCCGATCTGCTGCTCCCCAACAGCGACGAGAAGGCCCAGTCCTTCCTGTTGGCGATGGAAGACCAGTTCATCGCCCTGCACGGCAGTCGCAAGCGCCGCGCTGAGAAGGGCTTCCCCTGGAAGCCGGACAAAGAGAAGCCCAGCGAGATCACCGTGGTGCGCTTCAAGGTGCCGCAGTTCCAGCGGCGTGACGGGTCTCTTTCCGAAGGCCCCCGCATCGTCGATGCCAGGAAGCAGCCCTGGGATGGGGCCGCCATCGGCAACGGCTCCAAGGTGGTCGTCGCCTTCGACATCTACGACTGGGACGGGGAGAACGGCTGCGGCATGACCTTCCAGCCCCGCGCCGTTCAAGTGGTCGACTTCGTGCCCTACGAGCAGGTCGACCCCACCGACGGCTTCGAGGAGGTCGAGGGCTACACCACCACCGGCGGTGGTGCCGGTGATTGGAGCGCTGCCGACGACGGCGAGGAGTTGTTCTGATGCCGCTCGATCGTCAGGGCATCAACTCCGGGGCCTGGAGCGGCAGGCCCCCGCACCGGCCCGGTCCCCAGCTGCCTGCTTTCTGCCGCACCCGCCGGCCCACCGTCGCGGTCACAGCCAGCAGCCTCGTCGGGTTGCGTGGCCTGGTGCTGCTGGGGCTGGCATTTCAGCTCAGCACCCTGCTGCTCGTGCTCGCCGGGCCCGTTCCGCCGCGGCCAGTGAGCAGCACCAACACCGTCTTCCGCTCCGATGCCGGCACTGACGCCGCTGAGCTCCCACCCGTCACACCTCTTTCAGACCGATGAACACCACGACCTCCTCAGGCTTCCTTGTCCCCTTTGACTTCGAAGGCAGCCAGATCCGCGTCTTCACCGATGAGCAGGGTGATCCCTGGTTTGTCGCCGCAGATGTCTGCTCAACCCTCGGCATCGGCAACGTCAGCCAGGCACTCAGCCGTCTGGACGGGGACGAGAAGACCCTCATTTCAAATGAGGGTGCCCCAGCAGGCGGGCCGCCGAGCCTGAACCTGATCAACGAACCTGGGCTCTACACCTTGGTCCTCGGCAGCCGCAAGCCAGAGGCCAAGCGCTTCAAGCGTTGGGTGACGCACGAGGTTCTGCCTGCGATCCGCCGGACTGGGCGCTACGCATTACCAGGGCTCGCGCCTGCGCCGCCATCCTTGCCCTCAGACAAGCAAGACAGCGTCGGCGCCCTTTTGCTGATTGGTCAGGCCGTCGCCCAGGTCCCCGGCGTGAAACCCGGCATCGCCATGGCCGCGACGCTCACCTGCATTCAGGAAAACACCGGCCTGGCGACCGAAACCCTGCGGCGAGCCCTGCCGGCAGCAGAGGCCCCGATCTGCTCGCTCAATGCCACGGGACTCGGGCAGCTGTTGGGGATGAAGGCCAAGGACACGAACCAGCACCTCGCAGCCTGCGGGCTGCAGATCCGCAATCAGCGTGGGGAATGGGAGCTCACCAATGCCGGCCTGCATTGGGCAGAAGCCCTGCCCTATTGCCGCGGCGGCCACAGCGGGTACCAGATCCTCTGGAATCCCGCCGTGGTCAGCGTTCTCCGGGAGCTGGCCTGATGGAGAACCAGACGACCCCACCCCCATCCGGACGTCACCGCGTTTGGGTCACAACGGCAGAAGCCTGCGCTGCTCTGGGGATGAGCCGCGAAACCCTCCGCCAGCTGCGGCTCCGGGGGGTGCTATCCCCAGGCAAGCACTACCGCCGCTGGGGCTGCACCCAGGGCCGGGGCCCCCTGCAGTGGCATCTGGAAAACGTGGAGGCCACCATCACGGGGTGGAGTCGGCGGCATCTGCAGCACTGAAATCCATAAAGCGGACGTAGAGTCATGTCTCTACAGGTGGCCGTGAACGGTCGAAGGCGTTCCTTGACACAGTCCAGGCCTCAAGATCGCTCAGCTGACGCCAGCCAGCACTTCCCGCAGGCGATCCGCCGCTGGGGGAACAGCCTGGCGGTCAGACTCCCGGCCGATTGCCTGCGTCAGGCCGGACTGCAGGAAGGCGATCAGATCGACATCGTCGTTGGTCCTGATGGCCGCCTGAGCCTGGAGCCTCTGCGCAAGCTGGATCGCTCTGCCCTGGCCACGGATCTGCGCCAGCTGCAGGCCACCATGCCGCTCACCCCTTCGGTGATTGAGGAATGCCGCGGCGGTGAACGCTGGTGACGCTCACCCATCGATGATCTATCTCGACACCAGCGTGGTGGTCGCTCTGCTCACCCCGGAAGAACGCAGTGCCCAAGCCCTCGACTGGTTTGCTCAATCTCGGGACCCCCTGATCAGCAGCGACTGGCTGATCACCGAAACCCACAGCGCCCTGGGAATCAAGCAGCGCCATCACGGCCTCAGTTCATCGGCGCGCCAGGCCGCTGGGGAGCAGTTTGAGCGCCTGCTGCAGGGCGGAGTGGAACTGCGCTCGCTCGATCGCGACCGGTTTCGCCAGGCAGCCGAGCTGCTCCAGGATCCAGCACTCGGTCTACGGGCCGGTGACGCCTTGCATCTGGCCGTAGCGCTGCACAGCCGCTGCACCCGGCTGGCCAGCTTCGATATGCGAATGCAGCAAGCCGCAAAGGTCCTGGGCCTGACGCCGGCGCTGAACTGAGACGCCTCTCTACAGCTGGCGTGAGCAACCATCACCGCGACCCACTGAGCTCACAAGCCAGCCACCTCTGCATGGCGATGGAGTAGCGCCCGGGCCAGCCTCAGAAACCCAACCAAGACAGTCGATGAATATCTGGCAACGCTTGAGCAGGTTCTCGCAGGCCCTGCGGCATTACGCCGCTGAGCTCTGAGCTCGGTGGCCATGGGCCAGCCGTTGCTCCGCCTTGGCGAAGGCGTCATCCACAACGTCATCCCCGCACCAGCGACTGTAGGCAGCCAGGTGGGTTTCTACTGAGTGACCCATGGCTGCAGCAACCACCTTGGGCGGAAGCTCGCAAGTGACATGAGCGCGGTGGGCATAACCATGGCGGCAGGAATAGAGGACCAGCTTTTCGCCCTTCTCTTCGTACTCCCGCCGTAGCTGTTGCCAGAGCGGTCGACGCCGCATGTAAGTCCCAAGGTCCTCAGCCCCATGACCTGGTCGCATCGGCGGCATACGGTCAGGTCGAAATGCTTTCTCGAGCTGCCATTCCTGTGCCCAGTTGTCGCAAGGCAACAGTCGCAGGACTCTTGAGCGGGTGCGCCCCCGACTGGAAACTTTCTGATAGGTCGTCCAGAGCTGCCCTTTTTGAATCTCCAGGTGTTGCAGTTCTTCTGGACGGAGGCCGTAGGCAGCCATCAGCTGAAACGCCAATCGCCAGCGCGGATCGGATATTGCCTGTACCAGGTCGAGCACGTGGCTGACATCAATCGGAGTTGTGACTCCTCGTTCATCACGCTTTCGACCAACGTAGATCGAGAGATCAAGTGGGGGTGCCCAGGATGACGGCAGCCGCTCCGAATCGACGCCCCAACGCAAAAGCGCTGCTGTGAATTGAACCTGCAGCTGACGGCCACGAGATCCTGGTCTGTCCTTCCATGACTCGATCACGGCCTCCAGAAGTTGCTTGGATGAGGTCGGTCGCCGCTTGCCACCAATGGCATCGAGAATCACAGACATTCGCCGCCAATACATATCATCCCAGGTGCTCTGCTTGATGGCTCCACTACTCAGTTTGTGATCCTTGAAGCCCTGAATCAGCTGTGACCAATTGATTGCCTCACTAACGGTGACTCCAATGGAGCTTGATTCCGTTGAAGGAACTCGCGCATGAGTTTCGATAGCGAGGTCAAGGGGGACACCATCATTGAAATCAGCATGGATAGCAAGCACTGCGGTATGAATCGCCTGCCTATCGGATGCGGACCAATCGAAGGGGAGCACCCGCTGCTGACGGGCACCCCCCGCGGCTGAAGCGGAGACATTGAGGAGAACACGTCCGCGCATTTCTGACACAGTCCAGCCACTACGAGGCCCGAGGTCTGATGTCAACGAAAGCCGCAGAGCTGCTACCCAGCCACGGTCTTTCGCTGCTCGTGCTTGTCGGGGGGCGGGGGTGGTCTTCGGCACGGCACCAGGGAATCAGGCACACACGACACCCCTTGCAAGAGAATCTGCAAGAGAATCGCCCCTTCAGCTTGGCACGCTCGGCCAGAGACGGCCACAGCCTGCAAGCCTAAAAGCCAGTAACAGCAAGGGGTCTCAGGGGTAAAATCCAGCTGCGGCAGTCGATCTGACAGACTCTATTTCAAGGGCTTTGGGAGCACTAGGTCGCAGGTTCGAATCCTGTCGCCCCGATTCCAGTCACAGCAAGGGCTCTCGGCTAAACCGAGGGCCCTCTTTTTTGGCCTGTCTTGGGGGCATGTGCGCAAGATGTGCGCAAGACCCTCTTGGTTGCCCCTGCAGACGGGCGTTTTGCGCACAGGGGCGCAGCTGGTCGGGAGCTGTCCAGACCAGGGATGGCTTGTCCGTTCCGAGGGGCTGGGTAGCCTGCCCTGCATTCCTCTGGCCCGCTCCAGCGGATGCGATCTGCCACCACCAACCGGGGCACTGCTGAATCGATCGCCATGGAAACCCAACCCAGCCAGATGTGGGCCTGCGCCCGCCTCGCCCGCGACTACCTCGGAGTGAGTGAGAAAACCCTGGCCCGCTGGCGTGTCAGCGGCCTGCTCAAGCCCGGCAAGCACTGGCGCCGCAAGTTCCCCACCGGAAACTCGCCGGTGCTGTACCACCTGGGGCTCTGCGAGGAAGCCATGGGCGAGGCCACCGCCCGCAGCGTCAGCCTTCAGGAGAAGGCTCTCACCACCAGCCGCAAGCACCAGAGCCCCAGGAGCTGGCCCCAAGGCCGGGCATGAAGACGGCGGTGGTGCCGAGGGGCTGCTGGGGCAACGCGCAGGTGGCCTGATGGGGGGCCTAGAGGCCACAGGCCGATGGGGGTGAGGGAAAGCTCCCGTCACCCCGCGCGCTCAACTCTGCCCATCCCCCCGTTGGTGCGGCAGGTGCCTTGCCGCCACATAGCGGTTGCGGTTCCCCGATTGCCTGAGGTTGGCATTGGCCCTGTGGATCTCGGCCTCGGTGGCGCTGGTGGCGTAGAGGGCGGTGCCGGTGTCGTGGTGCAGGAGAACGTAGGCGTCGGCAGTCTCCGTTGAGCGGCTGATCGCAAGCTGGGCGCAGAGCTGCTCGGTGGTGAGCCAGGGGTTGGGGTTGGGCATGGCAGCGGGGGCTGCCGGGGTGGGGGCAGCGGGGGAGGCTACCCAGGGGACTGGAGGAACCTGGGCGGACAGAGCAAATGGCTTCGCGATAATGAGCCCCATTCGCTACCCGAACGTGGATCAGGCCCAAGCCCCAGGACATCAGGGTTTGCGCCTCTCCCATGGACTGGGAGCCCTCCTGGCCCTTGCCGTGGCAGGAGCGATTGAACCCGCCGTAGGGCAGGGCAACCCTGGAGCGCCTGGTGCATCCCAGCCCGTCAAGCCAGGCGCTCCTCTCACCCAACCGCCAACCTCCGTCCAGCCCTCCCCTGTCAAGCCTTCTGTCCAGCCGCCCGCCGACAAGCCAGCCAGCGCCAGCAGCTCCGGTAAGCCTCGCGAACGCCCCAATGGCAGCTTGGAAAACATTTATCCCTGGATTAATTCCTGGTCTGGGACCTTCAGTGGCCTGCTGCTGCTCTGGATCACATATCGGTTGCTGCTCTGGATCACATATCGGTTGGTGCTCTGGAAGCGCCCTATCTGGCTACTGCGGTTGCCCGATGAGGGATTCCAACTACCTTTACCTCTGCCTGGAGTTAAGGAAGGCAAACTGCCTCTAGGACCTGGGTTGATCCAAGCGATCAAGCAGCGCCCGCAGGTACTGGATGCCTGGGTGGCGGAGCATCGGACCGGGATTGAAAAGGAGTTTTTTAAAATCCCCACGGTGCAGCAGCGTCGCCACCATCTGGGCTTGCCGGTGCAGGTGGGCTCGAGGATGGAGCCCGAACTTACCCCCGAGCGTCTCAAGGATCTGGGGGTTGTGGGGGGATTAGTGCTGATCAGCGGCGAGGGCGGTGTGGGCAAGACGAGCCTTGCCGTGCAGATCGCCAGCTGGGCGCTGGAGCGGAAGCTCACCGGATATCCCGTGGTGCCGGTGTTGGTGGAGGCTGATCTGCAGGGGGAGGAATCGCTGCTCAGTCGGCTGCGTAGCTCCTTGCAGAGCCTGAGCGAACCGCGGGGCCCTGAGCGCGGAACGCCGCCACCCACCCTGTCGATGGTGCGGGCGCTGTTGGAGCGGCGCCGGCTTTTGGTGATCCTCGATCACTTCTCCGAGCTAGGGGATGAGAGCCGGCGGCGGCTGCTCCCCACTGCCGACGACTTCCCTTCCGCCTGGGTGATTGTGACCTCGCGGCGGGAGGAGAGCTTCGGGGGGAAGGGGATGATGCATTTGCGGCCGCAGCGGCTGACGGCGGATCGGCTCTGGCCTTTCTTTAGCGATTACCTGCGGCTGGAGGGGGCAGAGGAGGCCCTCGATTTTGACCTGCACGAGCGGGCGGTGAGCCGCTTGCGGGAGATCACGGCGGGCATTGTCGATGAGCAGCAGGCCATCACGGTGCTTCTCGCCAAGCTTTATATCGATGTGGTGCTTGCCGAGCGGCGCGGGACCGGTGAATCCCTGTTGCCGGCGTCGGTACCGGCATTGATGCTCACCTACGTGCGACAGATCAATGGCGCCATCGATGAGCCGCAGCGGCAGCCCCCGGAGCTCGTGGTGCGGGCACTGCAGCATCTGTCCCAGTGCAGTGAGACGAAGCTGTTTCGGCCGGGACCGGTGCAGCGACAGATCGCTTTAGCGGCCTTGGCGCGAGCTAGCGCCGAAATGGACGGCACCGAGGGATCGGAGCAAAGCGTGCAGCCCAACAACGGTGGGGAGTTGCTGAAGTATCTGGTGCACCGGTTGATGCTGGTGCAGCTCATGCGCGATGGCCAGAGCCTGTGCTTGGTGCTTGATCCGCTGGCCGACTATCTGGCGGCACTGGGATGGTTGCGCCAGCTCGATCGGGCCGGCGGGGACGCTTGGCAAGAGTTTCTGGCCCAGACCCTGCCGGCGCCGGGCAGTGAGGGGGCAGCTTTGGCTCAGGGATTTCTGCGGGCTTTGTACGACAGCGCCGTGCATGCGGCCGATCGGGCGGTGCTGGGGCTGGAGGTGCCGCCGCAGCTGGTGGCGCAGCTGGCGGAGCGGGCCTCGATCAACCAGGAGGAGATCCTCCAGGAGCGGGAGAAGCGACGCCTGCAGCGTTTGATCGACGATCTTTCGGAGCCGGAGCTGCCGGTGCGGCTGCAGGCCATAGAAGAGATCTGCCGCCGCCGTCGCTGCGACGGCGGGGTGATCGCGGCTCTGGGGCGTGTTCTGGCCAGCGAGCAACAGGACTCGACCGCCCGTGAGGCGGCCGCCGTTGCCCTCTCTTGCCTTGGGGGAGAGGACTCCGCGCTGCTGCTGGCGGCGGTAGCGGAGGCGGGGGAAGCGCCAAGTGCGCTGCGCCGCACGGCGCTGCAGGCCCTGGGGCTTGCGGTCGCGGGGCTGCGGGAAGGCACGCAGGCGACGGCTCGCAAGGAGCTGATGCTGCGACTTGAGCAGCAGCTGCGCGCCGACGCGCTCGATCTGCTGGTGGAGGACGAGGCGGGCTGGGCTGAGCACGATCGGCGCCTGCCGCCGCTCCAGGGAGCCTCCTGGGGGTTGCAGTTGGCGGCGTCTGCGGATCTGCCCCTTCTTGGCAGCGACCGGGAAATGCGAGTGCCGATGCTCACCCTCACCGCCCTGCAGGAGGGCGAGGCCCTGCGCATCCGCACGGAGGTGGTGACGCCAGCGGTGTGGCGGCTGCCGCTGCCTGGAGGCGAGCAGCTGGAGCTGGTGGTGGTGGAAGGCGGCGAGGCCGGCATTGGCTCACCGGAAATGGAGGAGGGCCGCGACTGGTACGCCAACCAGCGCGAAGGCTGCAAGGGCGTGAACGTGGAAGCGGAACGCAGCGTGCGGCTGGAGCGGTTCGCGCTGGCCCGCCACCCGATCAGCCAAGCCCAGTGGCGGGCGGTGGTGGAGCTGCCGCAGGTGGCGAGAGAGCTGAACTCCACCACTACCGGCAGCTACAAGCCGGACGACCTCTGGGAACGATTTGCCCAGCCCGGCGGCCTGCCGGTGGACAGCGTCAGCTGGAACGACTGCCAGGAATGGCTGGGCCGTCTGAACCGCTGGCTTCTGGAGCAGTGGAGCGAGCTGGGGGGGCAGGGGGATTCTCCCCAACTAGCGCTGCCAGGCGAGGGCCAGTGGGAGTCGGCCTGCCGAGCTGGGGCGGGTACACCCTTCCACTTCGGTGACACACTGGATGCCAGCTGGGCGAATTACGACGGCGGCTACACCTATGGCCCAGGCCGCAAGGGTGCCTACCGCCAGCGGCCGGTTCCGGTGGGCTTCTTTGGTCTGGTGAACCGCTGGGGCCTGGCCGAGATGCACGGTCAGCTGTACGAGTGGTGCGGCGACCAGTGGCATCCCGACCCGACGGCAGAGGGCTGGTCCAGCGCTGGCCTGCCTTGGCAGGGGGTGGATCCTGCCCTGGAGGCCCTGGGAACGGCCCAGAAGGAGCTGAAGCTGCTGCGCGGCGGTTCTTGGTTCGGCGCTCCTCTCAGCTGCCGCGCCGCCAACCGGTACTGCGACCACCCGGCCGGCGTCAGTACCTATATCGGCGTTCGCCCCTGCTGTCTCCTCCCCCCAGGCTCCCTTCTTGGTCCTTGAGCCCTTGGTCCCTTTGCCCTTGGGCTGTTTTGTTTTGCCCTGGCTGTTGGATTGGGGGCTGTCCGGCTGTTTGGCTGGAGGCTATGGCGCCGCAGGCGCCTCGATTTTTTTGCCTCCCCTCCAATGTTGGATCTTCTGCCTCAATGAGTACCCCCAGCCGCGGCGAACTGCCGATCATCCAGGCCACCATGGATCTGATCCAGTGGTTCGTGCCCCTGCTCAACCGCCTGCCCCGCGATCACCGCTTTGCCCTCGGCGATCGCCTGGTGCAGGGCCTCTACGACCTACTGGAGGGCCTGGTGGCCGCACGCTATGCCACCGCCAAACTGGAGCGCCTCGAACCCCTCAACGCTCGCCTCGATTTGCTGCGCCTGCAGATCCGCTTGTTGCACAACTTTCAGTTGATCGATGATCGCCGCTACGAGCATGTGGCCCGTCTGGTGGAGGAGGTGGGTCGACAGCTCGGTGGCTGGATCAGCCAGCAGCGGCGCCAGGGCCAGACGGCCGCTCCGGCCTGAGCCTCGTCGGATGGCCAAGCCCCCACCGCCGCTGCGGCATCTCTATCCCCGCATCACCAGCTTCCCCACCCTGCTCGCTGCTTACCGCAAGGCAAGCAAGGGCAAGCGCTACCGCCCCGATGTGCTCGCCTTTGCGGCCAACCTGGAGGCCGAACTGTTCCAGCTGCAGCAGGAGCTGCAGAGCTTTACTTACGCCCCAGGTCCCTACCGGCAGTTCCTGGTGCGCGAGCCCAAACCACGCCTGGTGAGCGCTGCCCCCTTCCGCGATCGGGTGGTGCACCACGCCCTGATTGCGGTGATCGCCCCACCGCTCGAGCGCCGCTTTCTCCCCACCAGCTACGCCAACCGCCGGGGCTATGGCTCCCATCGCGCTCTGCGCCGCTTTTGCCGCGCCTGCCGTGAACACCGTTGGCTGCTCCAGGCCGATATCCGGCTTTATTTCCCAAGCATTGACCATCGTCTGCTGATGGGCCAGCTGAAGGAGGTGATCGCTTGCTCTGGCACCCTTTGGCTGCTCGATCGCAGCCTGGCCAACGGTGCCATTCACGGCTCGCCCATCGAATGCTTCCCCGGCGATAACCTATTCACTTCGTTGGAGCGCCCCAGGGGCCTGCCCATCGGCAATCTCACCAGCCAATTCCTGGCCAACTTCCACTTGGATGGCCTCGACCACCGGCTCAAAAACCTCCCAGGAGTGAGGGTGAGCCTTCGCTACGTCGATGATCTGGCTGTCTTCGCAGATCGGCCAGAGCCGCTCCATCAAGCACTGCTGTGTCTGCATGGCGAACTGGCCGCCTTGCGCCTGCGTCTACACCCCAGCAAAACGCGACTAGTTTCGCTTGCCCGTGGAGCCAGCTTTGTGGGCTTTCACGTCATCGGCGGCAGGATCCGCGTGCGCAACCACAGCCTGCTCCGCATTCGCCGGGGGCTGAGGCGCTGCCATCAAGCCCTGCTTCAGCGGCGGCTCAGCGTCGAACGGGCCCGACGTTCGGCCCAGAGCTGGAATGCCCATCTGGCCCAAGGCCACACCATCCGATTGCGCCAGCGCTTGTTCAGTTCGCATCGGTTCTGCGCCGACTTGTCTCCCCTACTGCCCTAAAGTTGCCATGTGGGCAGGTTGCCCAGCTGCTGCGCGGCGGTTCTTGGTTCAACGAACCTCACAACTGCCGCGCCGCCAACCGGAACAGCAACCACCCGGCCAACGTCAATACCAATATCGGCGTTCGCCCCTGCTGTCTCCTCCCCCCAGCACCCTTCACCGTCAGAACCGTTGGGAGGGATTCCAGCGGGAGTGCAAGAAGGGTCCAAACCTGCTCCGGTGATCGGCGACCCCCGCTGGCAAGGCCTGCCCCGAGCCAGCGACAGCACGATCCGCACATCCCCGGCCCACTGCCCCACGGCCCCAGACCTGGGTTGCCTGGTGGGCTTTCACTCCCCAATCACCCCACCGGCTCCAGCACATCCAAAATCGCCATCATCTCCCCCTCGGGCGCGCGAAACAACGTGTCCCTGACGCCTGGATCGAGGCTGCAGAGGCGCTCCAGGAGTTGGGCTAGGTGGGGCTCCAGTTGATCGGTCATGGCGAGCACGGCCCTGGGTAGGGGGTCGTCTTGGGCGCTGCTGATCGGGCCTGGCAGGCGTTGATGGAGCTGCACGAGACATTGCTGGGCACGGCGGTAGAGGTCGTTGCGGATGACGAGCACCGCCAGGGGATCGCGGCAGACGGGACTGCAGAGGAACAGGCGCAAAGCCCGGTATTCGGCCCGTTCGATCTGTGCAGCGTCGCCATGGGCGGGTGGTGGTGATGCCGCTGAGCTGGGCGCTGGTTGGAGCTCCCGGTGCCGTCCTCCGGCTGGCCCCTTGCCCCGATGACGTTGCGCCCCTTGCTGTAGCTGGGGCACAACCCCCAGGGCCTCCTGCAGGCGCCGCTCCGCCCGCTCCCGTAGGGCCCCTTGGGGTAAGACGGCCAGCAGCTGCTTGGCCTCGGCCTCGCAGCGCTGCAGCACGGTCAAGTTGTTGCCGTCGGCGATCAGGGGGGCCAGGAGTTGATCCAGCTCCCAGTGCAGCCAGTGGCGGGCTTGGTGGCTGAGGCGGCGCAGGGCGTCGGGGCCTTGGCTGCGGATGAAGCCATCGGGATCGCTGCCGCTGGGGAGGTCCACCACCGCCAGCTCCAGCCCGGTGCCGATCACGGCCGAACGCAGCTCCGCGATCAGGCGGCCGGTGGCGTTGCTGCCGGCGGCGTCGCCATCAAAGGCGACCAACAGGCGGCGGGTACCGCGGCGCTGCAACAGCTGCAGTTGCTCGATCGAGAGGCTGGTGCCGAGGGGGGCGATGGCGTTCGTCAATCCGGCTTGGTGCAGCTGGATCACATCGAGGGGGCCCTCCACCAGCAACGCCTCGCCGCTGCTTTGG
This sequence comes from uncultured cyanobacterium, assembly GCA_903858015.1. GTDB lineage: Bacteria > Cyanobacteriota > Cyanobacteriia > PCC-6307 > Cyanobiaceae > Cyanobium. Next base: position 11,491 of record CAIOGZ010000026.1, on the reverse strand, counting down.
ATCGCGGCGGCGGCTTGGTGCAAGCCGAACAGCAGCTGCGATTTTTGGAACAGCAAATCGGCGGAGCTGTTGCGGTACTTGGGCTCTTGATTAGTAATCGAGCGCCCTGAGAAGCCACAGCAGCCGCCCTGGCCATCGCGGATCGGCAGCATCAAGCGCTGGGCATTGAGGCCAAGGCGCCAGGCGATGGCGGTTTCGGGGTTGACGCCGCGCTGCTCCAGGTAACTGGCGGCGGGGCCAAAAGCCTGCAGATCGGCCAGTAACGCCTGGTGGAAGTCTTCTTCCTGCTGGCTGCGCCACTGGCGTAACCGCTGCCGTTCCTGGTGCTCGGCCTCGGCCCTGGCGGCGGCCTCAGGATCCTGCTCCGGCAGGGGGATCGCATAACGGCGGGCCAACTCCTCCACGGCCTCAAGGAACGACAGGCCCTGCCTGTCCTGCAGCCAATCGATCGGATCGGCGCCCCGATTGCACACGAAGCAATGCACCCGGTTGCGCTCGGGGTTGACCGTCAGCGAGGGCCGGCGGTCTTGGTGCCAGGGACAGGTGGCGAGGAAGCCGCTGCCGGAGCGGCGCAGCTCCGCAAGTGGAAATAGATCGGCGATGCGGGCCTGGCTGCGCACCGCCTCGATCAGGGAAGCGGGCAAAGCACTGCGGCGCCCAGGGCCGGGGTGGCTGTGGTGCCGTGGCGCAGCAGCAGCGGCCCGCAGGCTGCGGGGCGGCGGGGTGGGCGGCTGGTTGCTGGCGGCGCCGGCCGCTGGCTTGGCATCGGGCCCAGGGCCGGGAGGTGCGCTGCTCATGGCACCTCGACGCCGGGGTAGAGCTGGTGGCCGCAGAAGGCGAGCCGCGCCTCGTCGGCCTCCAGGTAGCAGTGGGCGCGGTCGATGCGGATCACGGTGCGCGAGAGGTCCAACTCCGACGGCTGGCCGTGGCGGAACTTGCCGTGGTGCACCTCCAGCACCCCCTTGGCCGGTGGCGGTCCGTCGCCGGGTTTGGGGCGATCGATCAGCCACACAGCGGAGGCATAGCGCTCCAGCTCCGAAGTACCGGCTAAGTGCGATACATCGGGGCCTGTGCTGGATCCGTAGGCGCCCCGGTTCAGCTGGGCAACGATCAAAATATCGAGGTCACAGCGGCCGGCCAGCGCCTTGAGCGCCATGGCGCGGGCGGCCAGTTCGGCAGTCGTGTTGGAGCCGTAGCCGGGGCTGGCCCCCATGGCGTGGAAGTGGTCGAGCACCACCACCGCCAGGGCCGGATGGGCGGATTTGGTGTCTTCCACCAGCTCGCAGACCTCCTCAACGGAGGCGCCAAAGCGCGACTCGTACAACAGCTCCCCCATCGGCTTGCCGTCGGGCTGGCAGCCGGCCTGGAAGGATTCGTGCCAGCGCTCGAGGCGAGCGAAGTCGTCCGCAGTGATCAGCCGGCCCCGGCCCTCCAGGTCGTCGGTGGAGTACAGCGGCGTGGCCATGCCCAGCGCCCGGCGGCAGTAGTTGGCCATCAGCCGCGCCAGGATCGCCTGGCGGCTGAGTTCACAGGACAGGAACAGCAGCGAGGCGCCGTTAAAGGCCAGCCCCATGGCGGCGGCGATCGCGACGGTGGTTTTGCCGACGCCGGAGCGCGCCGCCAGCACCCAGGTGCCCTCCCCCTGGCCGGGGATAACGCCGCCGCGCATGTCCAGATCAAACGAGGGGATGCCGGTGGAGATCGGCTTGGGGCGCAGTTCCAGCGGCATCGAGGCCAGGGCCAGGCACTGGTGGGCGGTGTGGCGGGCGGAGAGCACCGGCTGGCTTTGGCGCAGGCGACCGCAGGCCAGGGACTGGGCTTCATTGAGGGCGTCGCGGCATTCCTGCAGTTCGGCGGCGATCGGGCGATCACGGCCCCGGCGGGCCAGCAGGCGTTCGACGGCTGGATAGAAGAGTTGGCGGGCTTTGGCGGCCTGGAAGATGTCGCAGGCGATCGGGAAATCAAGGGCCGAGGCGGCCTTGCCCCAATCGATCAGATCGGCCAGGGTTTCCTCGATCGCCTGCAGATTGCCCCTCCAGCGGCCGGCTGCGGCCCGTTCGCGTAGGTCATGGCGAATTGCTTGGGCATTGATCGCATGCACATCGCGCCGGCCGCGAAAGATGGCATCGATCTCGCCTGCCACCAGCCGCAGTTCGGCAGTGCTCCAAAGCGATTCGGGTACGGCCTCGTTGTAGCGCAACCCCATACGCCGCCGAAACAGGCCCCAGCGGGCGCTGTGGTCCTCGCCTGCGGCGAGCACGGCGGCGAGGAGATCGTTTTCGTGCAGAAGCAGGTCAGCGCCAGCTTGGGTTGATGGCGACGCCAGAGGCCGCAACTCAATGGGTGGCACCGGCAGGGGCCCACGGGGAGTGTCGATGTGATCGCCCTGGCGGATCACGGCATCCAGCCACGGCTGCGGCGGCAGGTTCGGGGCGGGCGCAATGGAACTGGCCGCAACGGGAGTAGCCGAAGCCTGGATCGTCACAGAGGGATTCACCGCAGCAGGACTTGCCATTGCTGGGCTAAGCAAAGCTGCACTAACTGCAGCTGGATCCACTACACCCGCATCCGCCGCTGCGGCAAGCTCCGCAACTGGTTGCGCTGCAACTGGGACGGCTGCAACTGCACCAGGGCTAACGGGCTGCGCCGTGCAGCGGCTGGAGCGCCGCAGCTGCTGGCCCGTAGCCGGCGCTCTGGCGATGGCGGATTTCGGCGAGGGGCCCCGCTGATGGGGCTGGGGATTGGCCATGGCTGGAGAGGGTGACGTGGGGTGGCGATGGGGGTGGAGGGGCACTGGTCGGCGCAGACAGCCCCGCTGGCTCGTGTCGCGCTCGGCGGTTCAGCGCTGCAGGCAAGCCCTGGGTGGTGGTACCCCAGGGGCTAAGGCGCCCCGATGGCGCGATCGAGCCGCCCGCCGCGTGCCGGCAGAAGCGCCCAGGAGCGCCTCTGGGCCATCAGAAGTGGCATAGGGCATGGATTCCCTATCTGACCGGGTACAGGCCGCCTCTGGGGCCGCCTGGAGGGTGCTGGCGGCTGTTGCAGGGGTTGGGTCGGCGAACTGAAGGGCGCCGGCGCCGGCGGTGCCCTGGCCGCCGCTCTCCAGCAGGGCGGTGAGGCGGCGGCGTTCGGCCAGGGGGAGCTGGAGGGCCTCGATCTCGCGCATCAGCCAGTGGGAGCCGCCCCAGCAGAAGAGCCGCTGGGCCCGCTGCCCGTCGCTTTCGGCGCCGCCTGGGGGCAGGGCGACGCCAGGGCTGGGCGGCTGGCCGCCAGCCTCACTCCAGGCAAAGACATGCCAGGCCTCCGGGCCGCCATCGCGCTCTGCGGCGGCGGCGCGAAACAGCAGGTCGAAAAACTGGTGCGATGGCCGCCGGCTGCCATCGGGTCGGGTGGGGTAGGTGCTGCGAAACCAGGGCGGCACCTGCTCCAGGGCCGTCCGCAGCTGCTGGTGCAAAGCCTCGGGGCCGCCGGCATGGGCTAAGGCCGCCTGCAACTTGGCGCGGCGGCCAGCGGTGAGGGTGAGCTGCCGGGGCAGCGGCCATTCGGCTGGGGCGGCGCTGCGGAAGGTGGCCAGCAACTCCGCCAGGAGGGCGCCTGGCTCGGGGCTGCTGCTGGTGGGTTGGCCACCAGGCTCGGTGGCGGAGGAAAGCAGCGCCTCGGGGCGGGGATTAGGGCTGGTGCTTGGCTCCTGGGCTGTGGAGGGGTTGGCCTTGGCCCTGAAGGGGGCTGGGTCTGGAGCCTGTGGGTCTGGAGCCCTGGGCTCTGGAACCCTGGGGTCTGGGGCTGCTGCACCGGGGGGCTTTGCTTCCCAGGGGGTTGGCTCCAAGCCGCTTGGCTCCAAGGCTCTGGGCCCTTGCTCCCTGGAAGTTGGGCTTGGCGGTTGCTGCTGGCTGCCAGGGCTGGTTTGCAGTGGCTCCTGCTCCTGGCTTGCCTTCTTGCTCTTCTTCTTTTTTTCTAGAATTTTAATTCTCTTTTCTAATGTTGCTGCTACCGGCAGCAAGGGGTTGCTGCTACGGGCAGCAAGGGGTTGCTGCTCAGAGAGGCAAGGGGGTTGCTGCTCACGCAGGCAAGGGTTGCTGCTACGGGCAGCAAGGGGTTGCTGCTCGGGTAAGCAAGGGGGTTGCTGCTCCGCAGGGCAAGGGTCGCTGCTTTGGTCAACATGGGAAGCCGCAACGCTGGCTGGGGGCAGCAAACCGCGCAGGACGATGGTGGCGCTGTTGGCGCGATCGCAGCCGAGCTGGATGGCGCCGATGGCCGCCAGCCGGTGCAGATCGGCATGGACCGTGTTGCGATGCATCCCCTGCCGCCTGGCGTAATCACTGGCCGAATAGCGGAGCTCGCCGGCACCGGCCGCCAGCCATTCGATGTCGCCATACAGGAGGGCGATCCGCATGGCGGTGGGTGCATCAACGCCAAGCAGGGCACTGAGGCCACGGGTGATCGTGCCGGGCATGTTGGGTGCCCAGCGCTTGGTCGCGGTGGCGGCAGAAGCAGGGGCAGCTGCAGGGGCAGCTCCAAGGGCAGAAGCTGTGGCTGTGGCCCCGGAACAGGCGGCGGGGCTGGCCTCGGAGCTGGCCCGGGGGCTGGCGGGAACGGCGCCGGAAGCGCTGGCGCTGCTGCCCTCCTGGCAGGGCGGCGGATTCGGTCGCGGCATGGTCAGGGGCAGCCTGGGTGCGATCGGGTGTGCGACAGGCTAATCAGAGAAAACCAGGAAGCAGCACAGAAGCTGATCTGGATCACTCCTATGCCAAAGCCCACCAGCCGCGCCATGATCTCTATACGCACCCCTACATCCAACCGCCATGCAGCTCGTCGAACCCGCCCCGCCCTGGCCGCCGTTTCTGCCCGATCGGCAGCTGTTGCAGGCCGCCGGCAGCGGGCGCCGCGAGGCGGGGCGGCAGCACTTCAGTGAGGCGTTGCTGTTCCTGTTGCGCTACGTGAGCCATCCGCAGCTCAGTGAGCTGGCCGATTGGGCCTGCAACGAGCCGGGCAACCTGCACACCTCGCAGATTTCGCACATGCGCAACAACAAGGTGCGGATGCTGGGCACCAAGGCGGTCGATGCCCTGGGGCGGATCAACCAGGCGGCCTGGGTGCAGCGGCACCGGCCGGAACTGTTGGCGGAGCTGGGTACGGCGCCGCTGACGCCCCGGCTGAGCGCAATTTTGAATGCCTACCAGCCGTTGCTGGATCCGATCAGCCAGGAGCCGTTGGGCAACGGGGCATTGATGGCGATCTATTTGGGCTATCTGCGGCTGCCGATCGCCCAACCCCGCAGCCTCAGCGCCGAGCAGGCGGGGTTGTTGGCGGGGCTGATCGGCGAGTGGTTCGATGCGGCCCTGAGTGCCCGTGGGCTTGGCTTTCGGGCAGCGACGCGGCGGGTGCAGCTGGCCTGGCCGGGGGAGAAGGCCGGCGCCGAGCGGCTGGTGCGGGTGATCGGCGGCCTGGAGGACTACAGCGCCAAGCAGCTAACCGCCGACTGGGAGCGAATCGCGATCGTGGCGGCGGCGGTGCTGGAGCGCCCGAGCGACCCCTGGGCCCTGGCCGATGAACTGCTGGCGGTCGCCAACGCCAACGCCAACGCCGCCACGGCCAAGGCCAACAGCGCCAGCAAGTCCGCCGCACAGGTGACGCCGATCCGTAGCAAACGCGCCAAGCCTTCCACCCCGCCCGCCGGGCCCGCGAATGCGGCAGAAGCTCCTGGAGACACCGTGCCCGCCGCCGAGCCAGACGCCGAAGCACCAGCCGCACCGCCCGCCAAGCGGCGAACCCCGCCGGCCGCGCCAGGCCAGGCCAAAGGCGGCGCCAAGCAGGCGGGCAAACCCCAGCCGCCAGCAGGGGGGACGGCCAAAGGGCGGCGCCAACCGAGCAAGCCCTGAACGGTTCCTGGAGCCTTGTCAAAGCAGGCAGCGAGGGCCCCGCCAACGGGTCTGCAGCAGGCCAGCAACGGCTCAGGAGCGTCCGCCTGTGCTCCTCCACGGCGCCCCTGCAGACCCCCCCGCGCAGCAGTTCAAACCGCCGGCTACTAGGCCAGGAAAGCCGCACAAGCGGCGACGACAGCCCCTTGCCGATCTGAGTTGAGATCTGCAGGATCAGTGCTGTTAGTTCCCGTACCGCCACCGGCGGACGTTGCCGCCATGGCCCCTTGTCGCCTCGCCCGCCGCAGTGCTCCAGCCGCTCCAGCCCACACCTCCCCCACGCTTGCTCTGGCTGCGACCCCGGCGGCAGCCGGCATGGCCCCATCGGTGCAGGCCTGGCTGGCCAGCTGCAACCGCCTGCAGCCGTTACCGGAGCGCACGGTGTTGGAACTCGCCCGCCGCATCCGCACCTGGCAGGGCCATCCCGGTGGCCCCGAGCACGCTCCAGAACCGATGCGGCGCCGGGCATTGCGGGCCCGCGACCAACTGGTGCGCCACAACCTCCGCCTGATCAGCCACACCTGGAACCGCCACCGCAGCTCCCTGCCGCCCAGCGATGAGGGCACCGCCGATGCCTTCCAGGAGGCGGCGATCGCCCTGGTACGGGCGGCGGAGAAGTACGACCCCAGCCGCGGCTACCGCTTCTCCACCTACGCCAGCTTCTGGGTGCGGCGCGGTTTTTCCGAGCACGAGCGGCGGGGGCGCCGCATGATCCGCCTGCCCCACGACAAGGCGGCGCTGGTGCTGCGGGCCCTGCGACTGATGGCCGAACAGCAGGCCCATGGTGGCCACCGCCCCAGCTTGGGCTGGTTGGCGCAGCGCTGCGGACCCCGCAACACCCCGGTGCAGGAGACGCAGCTGCAGGAGTTGCTCCAGATCTGGCGCTGCACCGCCACCGTGGAGCTGGACCGGCCCAGCGGCAGCGATGGCGAAGCCGAAGGGCAACCGTTGCTGGATCGCATCGCCGATCCCCGCCTCGCTGACGTAGCCCGCTACGACTGCGTGATCCGCCAGGCGGACTTCCCCGATGCAGCCGCCGTCTACGCGAGCTGTGCCGCCGATGGCAGCGACCCGCAACGCTCATTATTGCCGCTGTTGCTGCAGCGGCTAAGCCCGGTTCAGCGGCGGCTGCTCTGGCACCGCTACCTGCGCGAGTCCCCCCTCACCGAGCGCCAAATCAAAAAGCTGATGGGGCTTTCGCCGGAGCAACAGGAGCAGCTGGAGCAGCAAGCGCTGGAGGCGCTGCGGGCGGGCGCCAGGGAGTTGGGTGCGTTGTGAGCAGCAAGGGTTGGCATGGGCCGGCCGCCGCCAGTTGGGCTAGTTGGCGCCATAACCGCACACGCCAGCATGCCCAATGGCTGCGTAACCGCACCCGCCAACTAGCCAAGGGTCGTTGCAACAGCCGCAGCACTCAACAGAACAACAGCTGCAAATCCATTAGCGCCCCAGAGCAGCTGAAGAGGGCCGTACTGCTGGTGCAGACCTGCGCTCAGAAGCGGCAGATCGGTTGCGCTGCGGTGCTTTTCAGTGCAGCGGCTGGGACTAGAGCAATCGCCTTGGAGAAGCGTTAGATCTTGCCGCCAGCGGCCGATTGAAGCGAACCGAGCTGGCAGCGGCGCTAATCGACTGCTACAAACTTGGCTAGCTTTTTTGCACTCAGTGTTCAGCCCAGCTTCTGCAGACACCTCCAGACTTCTCCTCACCCCTGCACAGGAACGCTCGGCGTTTTGGTCCTTGGCGGCCTGCAGCGGCAGTGCCCTATTCCTGGCGGCGGTGTTGTCGCTGCAGCCGGGGCTGCGCCACCAAGGCAGAAGCGTCGGCCGCCTGCTCTCGGGCCTGGCCGGGCGCCGCGAGCCGGTGCTGTTGATCGCCACCGACGGCCTGCCCGATGGTTCAGCCCTGGAGCTGATCACCACGCTGCGCCAGCAACTCGGCCCCCAGCCGCTGCGGGTGGCGGTGTTTTTGGAGGACGACGTGGAACCGCAGCGCTTGGGGGCCCTGCTCCAGGCCGGCGTGCAGTCCCTGGGGCGGCTGGAGGCGTTTGATGGCGAGCGGCTCAATGCCGCGATTGCCGCCGCCAGCGGCTCAATCGCCAGCCTCGATCCGTTGTTCGTGGACCGGCTGCTCCAACCCGCCGCCACCGCCGCCATCAGCGGCCAGGGCGATCCCCAGCTGTTGCCCTCGCGGGAGCGGCAGCTGTTGCAGCTGGTGGGCCAGGGCTATAACGCCATCGAAATTGCCAGCCGGCTGGCGATTCGCGCCGACACGGTGCGGCGCTACCTCAGCCAGGCCTACCAACGCATCGGCGTGCGCGATCGGGCCCAGGCGGTGGGCTGGTGCCTCAGCCACGGCTTGATCACGCGGCAGGAACTGGATCGCCGCTACCGCCCCTGCCCAGCCCCTGCTGTTCGCTGAGCAGCTGCTGCACCGATTCAGCCACCAACAACTCCTGCACCGGCAACCGCTGCCACTGCAGCCCATGGCGCGGTAGCCAGGGCTCCAGCAGCGGCCCAGCCCCCAGCGCAATTGGATGGCGCAGCCGCCGCCGGCCCTGCAGCAACGGCAGCCACAGGAGCTGGCCATCGCCAGGGTCCGAGCAGCGGAAGCTGTGGATCGGCCCCATCGCCTCGATCGCACGGCAGCCCGGCGACAGAATCACCAAGTGGGAGAGGCTGAACGCCTCCAACGGTTGCAGCGGCAGCGGGATCCAGCAGCCGCGCAGACAAGCCTCGGCCAGGGCGGCGGGGTTGGGATCGGCGGTGATCAGTGCATTGGCGACCATGGGCTGGTGCAGTGCAGGGGGACCGGCTTAGTTCAGGTAAATACCCGCTGATTGGCAAGTCGTTGGTTAGGGATAGGTGTGGGGAATGGAGGCCACGGTTATGGGCTGGAGGCTGCCACATTTGTGGGATGGATGCGGCCACAGGTGTGGGGTGCTGCAGTGGGGGCAGGGTATTTAGGGCGTGGGTCGGGCTAAGTGGCGGCGGGAAGTGCAGCAGAGGCTTTAGGATTATTTTCTATTGTTTTGGCCGTCTTAGTAGCGTTGGGGGAAACAGGTGAGGAGTTGATCGTAGCGGTTGCGACCGTTTTGCAAGCTGGCTGGGACGGGCGCTGGCGGAGCAGGAGTCCTCAATCTGCCGGCTACTGCATGAGGCTCCAGGAGTTGAGCTTCACATTCGTGGCCGATCGCGGCTCGCTCGACTGGAGCAAGACAGGGGGAGGCGGGGGGCCTGCATTGGCCGAGCCAGCTCTCAGGAACAGCGCCCCTCCAGAGTGTTCAGTCTCAAGTGGGGCGCAAAGCTCAAGGTCGAAGTATCATGTGAGGAAGTTCAACGGGTCGAGTACGTCTGCGACCATCGTTCAGCAAGTCCAATACTCCAGATCAGAAGCGGGCAAGAATCTCGGCATAGGCAATAGCCAACGAACCCGCCTTCTGCATCTGGTTGTTAGCTTTTCAACCAAGAATTTCAAAGATGCCGTAAAAATGGACAGATCAGCCTACAGGACGTTGATTTCTAGCCTAGAATCTATAAGCCTCTATCACGAGAACCTGACTACAAAAGTTAATCTGTAGGCAAGCGCCCTGCGATTCAGTAAGTTATTCTGAAAGGCTATTCCTCCCATGTCCCAGTGGTACCCCACCTCAGAGCACGATCAAAGAACAAGAGAAACCACATTGTCTTGTCACGATGTTCAGGAACATATGCAACCTTGTATCAAATACTCCTGGTCACCCGTGCTTGCCTAATCGTGTATGCTGCAAAAATGTTTTTGTCTCCTTTGTAAGAGTCGGCATATTTAGCCATTTGCATTGAACAGATGCATTCTGGCTTAAGGAAGCGCTGAACTCGAGGAAATAAAGGCCTCTGATAATCTTTAGCACTACTCTGTCAAGCCGTGGGTAGTCTCCTTTCTGAGCAAGTCTTCTACCAAGGTAAAGCCCCGCAGGATAAGTGAGATTAATCTCACTTATCCTTTTAGTGATTGCCAATCTAACCCCTCGATGCCGCTTTAGCATTCCAGGAAGTCGAGAATTCCACATCGCTTTGCCCGTGTCTTTCAGGCCTGTATCTCCAAACATTAATGAGACCAAGAAGAACTCTTCATCTTTAGAACATGATATGATACAATGCTTGCAGGATGAAACTGTTATAAAATCTGATGGTCTTGGCTTTGGAAAAAGCATTTGGAAGGTACATGGTCTCGTGTAACTTCTGAAGGCATGCTTCAATACACACACCTCAGAGTATCATTATTCATGTCGTCAACGTGCAGCTAAAGTTCGTTCGCAAAGATCATGATTTATGTTGCAGCACAAGAAGCAAGATTCCAGTAACACGGCAGAGGCTTGGTAGTTGTCCATCTCATGGATGCATCTTTGCATACATACTCTGAACTTTCTCATCATATATTTTTGACAAAATACTTTCAGGAGATGCCAATTCAACAAGGCTACATACATCAATGTATAACACGCCAGAATCTCTCAGAAAACACTCAATAGAAACTTTTGGGAAGATCTTATCATTCATAAAAACAGTAAAACAATGACCCCAAATGATAAAACTTTGCACAGTGAATAAACGCTCGTGTTTACCGGGGGGATATCCCATGACCATGCCTGGGTCAAAGACTCCATCAAGCTCATATCTAGAGACCATGATTGGAAACTTCTTTTCATCGGGAACTTTCCCTGAAAGCAACACCAGCCTTAACTTCTCTTCGTATATACCTAGTTTGTAAGATTCAAAAAATGGATCAGATGCAATTGACATGCGCCATATGATGGAAAGGATTGCGAGTTTAAATTCTTTGTATCTAATGCATTTGACTCTGAAGAATTCTTTGCCTAGGATATCTATGGACAAAGACGTGCTCGTTTTATTTCCAATGTCAACTAGAGTCTCTTTCAAGACAGACTCCCATCTTGATAGTCTTTGTTCGCAATCTCCGCAGAGCAGCTTTTCTTTAAAGCCGTTCTGAATAAATTTGAGTTTCGAATCATTCATCGAGACGGGTAATGCTCTATGCTTTGCATCATAAACACCTTCGTAGAAAGCTTCCGATATGATGTGAGATCTGCACAAGTCACTATTTCTTTGGCAAAGTCTGCAAGCCATGTTTAATCAAAGTAGTGAATCGGGGAAGAACCGGATCAGGTCGGCACTCATGCCGTTGCAAAGCTAACTATGCATTGGGAGGTTCCGAGAAGCTGGCGTCCCCTGAAGTGGTGTAAATCCCCCGGCCCCCCATGCCGGCTTAGCCAGCTTGGGGGGAGCATCTCAGGCGACTGGCTCCGGCTGGTGTTGCAAGAGGTGGGCAGGTCCGTTTCCCTGGTTCGAGTACCACCTCAACCAGACGAACCATGCCCAAGACCCATTGTGCCGCACCTGAGCTGGCATCGCTACTGGATGGCAGCACTGCCGGTGAGCTAATCCCCGAGCTGGCACGCCACGGCCTGCAGCAGCTCATTGAGCTGGAGGTCGCCGCTGTGATCGGTGCCGACCGGCACGAGCGCACCGAGGAGCGGCACGGCTACCGCAACGGTTACAGGCACCGCAGCCTGACCACCCAAG
>CAIOGZ010000025.1 GCA_903858015.1 uncultured cyanobacterium | reverse complement strand
GGCCCGGCGCCCTCGCCGGCCAGCAGATCGATCAATTCGGTATCTTCTCCATCGCCCACCTTGGTTTCGAGGCTCACCGGCTGGCGGGCCCGGCAGAGCAGATCCTTCACCTCCTCCTCGGGCAGCTCCACCGCCAGCGCCAGCTCGCTGAGCGTGGGCGTGCGGCCCAGCTCCTGGCTCAACTCCCGCTGACCCTTCTTGAGTTTGTTGAGCGTTTCGGTGATGTGGATCGGCAACCGGATCGAGCGGCTCTTTTCGGCGATCGCCCGGGTGATGCCCTGGCGGATCCACCAGTAGGCATAGGTGCTGAACTTGTAACCGCGGGTGGGGTCGAACTTCTCCACGCCCCGCACCAGACCGATCGTGCCCTCCTGGATTAGATCCAGCAGTTCCATATTCCGCTTGGTGTACTTCTTCGCCACGCTCACCACCAGCCGCAGGTTGGCCGCCACCATGCGCTCCTTGGCCCGCCGGCCCGCCTGCAGTCGCCGCTTCAGCAGCGGCACCGTCAAGGCGGCCGCCGCCGCCAGATCTTCGGGGCGGGGGGGCTCGCCGGTTTGATCGCGAAGCTGCTGCTGCAGCTCCTCGAGGGCCATCAGCTCCTGCACCTGGCGCCCCAGGGTGATCTCTTGCTCATGGCTGAGCAGCGGTACCCGACCGATGTCGCGCAAATAAGAGCGCACCAGGTCGGAACTGAGGGCGAGGGCGGCGGAACCAGCCAAGGTTACGGAGGGCATCGTCAGAACAGCGATGACGGCGACGGGGGTGGAGCTGGAGGGTTAGGAAACCTCTTAGTTTCGTAACTTACCACCCTTGGCCGGAATCGCTCCGCCCTGGCCCTCCAGGGCGGGTCTGCTCACTGGGCTGGGGAGATGGCTCAGCCGCCGGGTCAGCGGCCAGCGCGGGAGACTGGATCGGGGAGTTCCCAGTCGCGTTGATGCACCAGCCTCCTTCCAGGCCAGGGCCCCCGAGGCCCACGAAAAGTAGCGGTGATGGGGCCGAAGCCAAGCCGCGATCAGACGCCACCGGCGCGGCCGAGCTGGCCGCTGCGGAACGTCTGCAGAAGCTGATCGCCGCCGCTGGCGTTTGTTCGCGGCGCCGGGCCGAAGAGCTGCTCCGCCAGGGTCGGGTTTCGCTGAATGGAAGCCCCGCCAGGCTCGGCGACCGGGCCGATCCCCGCCAAGACCGGATCCTGATCGATGGCCGGCCCCTGGGCCAGCGGCCGGCGCCCCTCACCTTGCTCCTTAACAAACCGGTGGGGGTGCTCTCCACCTGCCACGATCCCCAGGGTCGCCCCACCGTGCTCGATCTGCTTCCTGCCGAGTTGCGGCGGGGTCAGGGGCTCCACCCGGTCGGCCGGCTCGACGCTGACAGCCGCGGTGCCCTGCTGCTCAGCAATGACGGCACGCTCACCTTGCGGCTCACCCATCCGCGCTACGGCCATTCCCGCACCTACCGGGTGTGGGTGCAGGGCCGGCCAACTCCGCAAACGTTGCGGCACTGGGCCGCCGGCGTGCCGCTCGAGGGCCGCGCCAGCCAACCGGTGCAGGTGCGGCTGATCGGCCAGGGCCCCGACCGCAGCTGGCTCGAATTGGTGATGCGGGAGGGGCGATACCGCCAGATCCGCCGCACTGCCGACCAGCTCGGTCACCCGGTGCTGGATCTGCAGCGGGTTGCGATTGGCCCAATTCTGCTCACCGACCTGGCCGAGGGGGGGTGGCGGATGCTGCGAGTCGATGAAGGTCTTGGCCAAGAATGGAGCCCACCGCCTCAACGGTTCTGAAGGTTCCCTCCCTGCCCCCGGCCATTGCCCAGCTGGCCCGGGGCCTGCGTCTTGGCTCGGGCTGGGCCAGGCCGGCCGATCCCTCCCAGAGGAGCCCGGCCGAGCTGGATCCACTCCAGGAGGTGGGCCGCCTGCTGCGCCAGGCCCGCGAGCTCCAGGGCATCGGCCTGCGCCAGCTGGCCCAGGAGACCCGCATCAGTACCGCCGTGCTGGAGGCTCTAGAGCGGGGCTGGCGGGATCGGCTGCCGGAACCCGCCTACTTGCGCACCATGCTCCCCCTGCTGGAGCGGCGCTTGGCGCTGCCGGCGGACAGCCTCAACGGTGCCCTGCCGGCACGGCCCAGCGGCCGGCGGGCCCCCCATGGCAGCGATCCGCGGCTGCGCCGTTTCACGCCCGGATCGATCGATGTCTTCACCAGCTGGCAGGGAACCCTCCTCTACGCCCTGGTCAGCCTCGGCCTGATCCACCTCCTCAATCTCCAGCAGTTTCGGCTTGCCGCCCGGGGACTGCTCAGTTCCCGTCCACTGCCCGCCCTCAACGATGCCAAGGCGGCGGCTGCGGCGGCGGATGCGGCTCTGCTGGCTGCCTTCCCCGATCTGCGGCCGATCAGCCTGGCGGCTTCCGGCCAGGGTCTGCGGCGGCTGCGCAGTGAGGGACGTCCGTCCCAGACGGACCTCTCCCTTGGCATCCTGCGCCTCACCACCACCACCCCAACTCGGCTGGAAATCCGCAGTCGCCGCGGCGGTGACACCAGCCTCAACGGCGTCGAAGGGGAGCTGGCACTCCCGGTGCTGCCCCCCTTCCGCCTCGTGCTCAAGCCCGCCCCTGCTGCCGGAGCCGTGCAGTGGAAAGGGGCTGTCCTGACCCCCCTGGCCGACCAGCCAGGCACCTTCGCCTATCCACCGGAGCGGCAGGCTCCCTCCGATGGACAAACCCAGGCGCCTGCGGCGGCGGCTCCCTAGGCAGCCCCGCCGGCCGCTCCCCTGCCGTAACCCGCAGCCATCGCGCCATAGGCGTGGACGACAGCAGCGAGCTCGACGATCGGCAACTGCAGCCGCCAGCTCCAGTTGCCACCGATGGTGCCCGGCGTGTTGAAGCGGGCTTCATCCCCCAGTTCGAGCAGGTCCTGGATCGGTACCACCGCCAGCTCGGCCGTGGAGGCCAGGGCCAGCTGCAGCAGCTGCCAGCTGGGCGATTGAACGGGCTTTGCCATGGCCGTCTCCACCCGGCTGCGGGCCTCCTGGTCGAGGCTGTCCCACCAGCCTCGACTGGTGGCGTTGTCGTGGGTGCCGGTGTACACCACCCAGCGGCTGCCGCCAAAGTTGGCAGGAAGGTAGGGGTTGTCGCCGGAGCCATCAAAGGCGAACTGGAGCACCTTCATGCCCGGTAGGGCGAATTGGTCCCGCAGGGCCTCCACCGCTGGGGTGATCACGCCAAGGTCTTCGGCGATCAGGGGCAGATGGTCATCGGCGAGCAGCCAGCCGCGGCGCCGGCAGCGGCAGCGCAGCAGCTCCAACAACACATCCCCGGGGGCGGCCACCCAGCTGCCGTTCTGGGCGGTTTGCTCACCGCCAGGCACGTTCCAAAACGCCTCAAGGGCTCGGAAATGATCCAGGCGCAGCAGATCAAAAAGTTCGAGCTGCCGCTCCAACCGATCCAGCCACCAGCTGAAGCCGCCAAGCCAGTGGCGGGACCAGCGGTAGACCGGCGTTCCCCACAGTTGGCCGGTGGCGGAAAAGTAATCGGGGGGCACGCCGCTCTGGCTTAGGAGTTGGCCCTCGGCCCCGAGCGAGAACAGGTCAGGCTCCTGCCAGACATCGACACTGTCATGGGCGACATAGAAGGGGAGATCGCCGAGCAGCCGAACGCCCCGCTGCCGGGCCCGCTGCCGCAGCTGCTGCCACTGCAACTCCAGCTGCCACTGCAACAGGGCCTCCCCTAGCAGGGCTTGGCGTTCGGCTCTGACGAGCTGGCGCAGGGCTGGGCGATGGCGCTGGGCCAGGGGGGCGGGCCATTCCCACCAGGGCCTGCCCCCCTGCAGCCGCCGCAGCACCATGAACAGGCAATGGGACTAGAGCCAGCAGCGCTGCTGGCGCCGCCAGAGGCGGAAGGCCCCTTGCTGGTCCGGGCCCTGGGCGCTCCAATGGCTGATCAGGGCAGCTTTGAGCGCCTCGGCCCGGGCGGTGGCCAGGGGCGGATCGAGGCGGTCGGCACAGCCGCCGGGAAGATCCTGGTGATCCTGCGCCGTGATCAGGCCTGCGGCCAGCAGATCATCGGCATCGATCAGCCAGGGATTGAGGGCTGAACCGCTCGGGGAGCTATAGGGCGAGCCGGTGCTGTCGGTGGGAGCCAGCGGCAGCACCTGCCACACGGAAACCCCCTGCTGGCTGAGCAGATCGATCCAGGCCCGGGCAGCCGCCCCAAAGCTGCCGCTGCCCGGGGTGCCTGGCAAGGCGGTGGGATGGAACAGCAGTCCTGAATGGCGGCTTGGATCGTTCACGCTGGGGGCAGGTTGTAACGGGCCACGATCCGGCGGGCGAAGGCGGGCATGTGGCGCTCCAGGAGTTTGGGATGGTGGCGTTGCAGCCAGAGGGCGTTGCGGGTGAAGTGGGAATCGATTGAGAAGCGGGCGTATTCGAGACCCTGGGGTCCGAACCGTTGCACAAAAAAGCCCAGCACTTTCGCCAGCCACAGCGGCAGCTTCAAGGCCTTGTCGTAGGCGCCGATACCCTGTTGCACGGCGGCGCGGCGATCACCGCGGCTGGTTACGGGGGCCGTTTCGAGTTCCGCCTCCACCAGTTCGAGCAGTTGCTGACCGCGAGGATTGCGCACGGTGACCCATTGGCGACCGAACTCAGCCCCCATGTAGCCCACGACGAGATCGGCACCGGCGTTGGTGTAGTCGAAGCAGCTCAGACAGCTCGGGGCGAACACATCCTTGAGGGCCGGGGTATCGAGGCCAAAGAAGGGCAGGGTTTCCTCGCTGCCATCGGCATGGCGGAAGTGGATCCGGAAATCCTGCATGAATTCGTAGTGAACCACCGTTTCGGGGGAGCGGCTGGCGCTGTTGAGAAAGGTCTGCAAACCGGCGCGGCTAACATTGTCGACACAGGGCAGGCCAAGCACGTAAAGCTGCTCCAGCGGCAGGGTGGCCTGCACGGCCCGGAGCGCTTGGATTTGGCAGCCCACACCGATCGCCAGCAGGCGGCGGATGCCACTGCCGGGCAGCTCCTCCAACACCTTGAGATTGGGCGAAAGGGTGGGTTTGTTGACCCGTGCCGCCAGCACCTGTTCAGGGGTGCGGGCCAGGACTGGCACCGGGGTGAAGCGATCGTCGGGGCTCTGCTGCACACAGAGCACGGCATCCACAAGGCCGGTTTCTAGGGCCCGCACCCCCAAACGGCTGACGATGCCGGTCCACTGGGCGCCCTCAATCGGCTCGGCCAGCCGGGCGGTGAGCATCCGTTGCTGCACCCCGAAATAGAGCTCATTGTCATCATCCAGGTCCCGGCTGCGGCCATGAACATCCCGTTCCATGGCCTCGAAGCGCTGCTCCAGAAAGGCGCAGGAGTGGCGCACGTAGGCCACCCAGCGACTGTCGCAGAGACCGCACTGACTGCATAGATCCTTGGCTGGATAGGTGCTGCCGGGGGCCAGGGGGCGAGCCCGCTCGTGGGGCGCCAGGCGGGGCTGGGGTGCGGACTGGGCTGCGGTCAAGGGGGCGGGCACGTCACCACAGGGCTCAACCTATCCGTTGCTGAAGGGCACCAGGGGCTGGTGCTGGGTCAGAGTGGCCGCCAGTGGCCGATTCGGGCTCCATGCCTCCCCGCCGGGAACCCCGCCCCTCCCCAGCAGCTGCCCGCCGCAGCTCCGACCGCCGCAGCGGCGCAGCCCGGTCCGTCCCGGAATCCGCCGGCAGCCTTCGCTTGCCGGCCCTGTTGAGGCCAAAGGCGTGGCTATCGGCGGGCCTGGTGGCCGTCGGCGCGCTGCTCGGCGCCAGCCTGCTGGGCCTGATCTGGCCCCAACCCGACCGGGAGGCCCAGGAGACCCTGGAGCTCACCCCCGCAAGCCTGGCGGAGAAACCGGGTCGAGCGATCACGGTGCTGGTGATCGGCCTCGATTCGGAACGGATCGGCGATGCGCTCAACCACGCCGCCCCAGCCGGCCCAGCCGCCGCCGATGCCCTGCTGTTGGTGCGGGTGAATCGCAAAGGGCCGCTCCAGGTGCTCAACCTGCCGATTGAGCTGGCGATCACGCTGCCAGGCGAGGCCAATCCGGTGGGGCTCGGCTCCCTCTACCAACGCGGTGGGGTGGCCCTCACGGCTGATGTGGTGCGGGAAGTGGTGGGATTGGAGCCGCCCCGCCCCGACCGCTACCTCGTCGTGCCCCGCTCCGCCCTGCGCAAGATCGTGGACAGCCTGGGGGGCCTGGAACTCAACCCTCCCGGTGTGATGAAGTACCACGACAAGGCCCAGAACTACCGCATCGACCTCCAGGGCGGTTTGCAGCGGCTCGATGGAAAGCAGGTGGAGCAGCTGGTCCGCTACAGGGATGTGGGATTGGGGGATTCGGGCCGGCGCCTCGACCATCAGCTGGTGGAAAGCGCCCTGCGGGATCGTTTCAGTCGCCCCGAGCAACTCGCCCTGCTGCCCAACCTGTTGCGCGATCTGCAGACAAAGGTGGAAACCAATCTCACCGCTGCGGAGAGCCTCAGTTTGCTGGCTGCGGGGCTGGATACCCAGGGCGCGATCCAGTTCACCCGATTGGCTTTGAAACCCGCCAACAAGGAACACGAGGGCTTGCGGCAACTCGACACAGCGAGGGACCGGCCCCTCTGGCAGGCCCCCTGACCCCTCAGCGCAGCAGGGCGATCAGCCGGCACCAGCGCAGTTCGAGGGCGGCCAGCAGGGGCTGGGGGTCGGTCGCTGCCTCGGCTTCGGCCCCAGCGGCGCCGCTGCCCGGGCTTCGATCGGGGTCCCTGGGCTCCGCCAGCTGGCCGATCCAGGCGAGGCCATCGCGGCGGCGGGCGGCTGGATCCCAACGGCCACCCCATTGCATCACCCCCAGCAGGGGCACGTTCCACCGCTCCAGCAGGGCCGTGGCGGCGGCAGGCAGACCGGTGGCGAGCTGGGAGCTATCCACCACCAGCAGGGTGGGTTGGCGCCAGGCCCCCAGCGCTTCGGCCCAGCTTCCAGCGGCCAGGGGAAGGCCCGGATCGAGGGGAAGGGCGGCCAGCCAGGGGCCGGGGGGGGCTAGCAGCGTGGCCAGGGCCTGGGGGGCGGGATCGGGTTGGGGGATGGCCCGCCGGGGCAGACCCGTGAGCCGACTCAGCCGGGCGGCCACCTGGGGCAGCAGCAGGGCCGGACCGGCTGGATCCAGGGCACTGCCCAGGGCTACCAGCACCAACCGGATTTCGGACGCCGCCACGCCGGTGGCGAACGGCGTGGCGGCCGGAGAGGGGATTGGAGTCGCGATCGGAAACGCTGCGGCGGGGAGATCAACAGCCACGGTGGCTGTTGGGGGTTTGCGACCCGTTGGGGGCCGCCCACCCCTACCATCGGTGTTGCGCCGCTTCGATCGCGTCCGCCGTGACCACTTTCTCGACCGCAGAACGGGTGGAACCCGGGGGGGGCCTGATCAATGCTGGCCACGACATGGGGCGACTGCGCCTGTTTAGCGGCACCTCGAATCCCGAACTGACCCGTGAAATCGGGTGCTATCTGGGGGTTGTTAACGGGCCCCGGGTGATCAAGCGTTTTGCCGATGGCGAACTTTACATTCAAATCCAGGAATCGATTCGCGGCTGTGATGTTTTCCTGATCCAACCCACCTGCGCCCCAGTCAACGATCACTTGATGGAGCTGCTGATCATGGTGGATGCCTGCCGACGGGCCTCGGCCCGTCAAGTTACGGCCGTAGTGCCGTACTACGGCTATGCCAGAGCCGATCGCAAAACGGCGGGACGGGAATCGATCACTGCCAAACTGGTTGCGAATTTGCTGGTTAAATCCGGGGTTGACCGGGTGCTAGCGATGGATCTCCACTCTGCCCAGATTCAAGGCTATTTTGATATACCCTGCGACCACATCTACGGCTCTCCCGTAATGGTTGACTACCTCTCTTCCCGCCAGCTTGAGCAGGTGGTGGTGGTCTCTCCCGATGTGGGTGGAGTGGCCCGGGCCCGGGCCTTCGCCAAGCAGATGCACGATGCACCCCTGGCAATCATTGATAAGCGGCGCAGTGGTCACAATGTGGCCGAAAGTCTGACCGTGATTGGCGATGTGGCCGGCAAGACCGCCATCTTGATCGACGACATGATCGATACGGGCGGCACGATTTGCCAGGGGGCGAAACTGTTGCGTCAGCGGGGTGCGGCCAAGGTACTGGCCTGTGCCACCCACGCCGTGTTTTCGCCTCCAGCCATCGAGCGGCTCTCCGAGCCTGGCCTGTTTGAGGAGGTGGTGGTGACCAACAGCATTCCCCTGCCAAGCCAGCGGCGCTTCCCACAGTTGAGGGTGTTATCGGTGGCCAACATGCTGGGGGAGGCGATCTGGCGGATCCATCAGGAAAGCTCGGTGAGCTCGATGTTCCGCTGAGCGGGGACCAGCCTTGAACGGTTCCGATCCGATACCAGCCCCAGGGCCCTGGGCGCCGATGCAGCGTCGCGCCTACCTCAAGCGGCTGTTGCCGGTGAGCCTCACCCTGGCTGTCACGGCAGGGCTCCAGCTGGTCAGTGGTTGGGTCGGGGGCAGGGCCCTGGCGGGCGAGCGCCAGCCGCGGGTCGAACGACGGGTGGGGGTTTGGCTCACCAACAGCCCTAGCCTTCTCTACTACGACCCGCTGCGCATCGATGCGGCCGTCGATGCCCTTGCCAGCACGGGCTTCAATACCCTCTATCCGAACGTCTGGAGCCGCGGTACCACCTTCCATCGCAGCCGCTGGGCTCCGATCGAACCGGTCCTAGCCCAGCTGAATCCGGATCTCGATCCGATCTGCCGGCTTACCCAGGCCGCCCGACGGCGGGGCATGCAGGTGGTGCCCTGGTTTGAGTACGGATTGATGGAACCTGCCGATGCCGAGGTGGTGCGCCAGCATCCTGATTGGGTGTTACGCCGAGCCGATGGCAGCGCCCTGTTCGCCATGCATGGCGCCAGCCTGGCCAGCTCACCGCTGAAGGATCTGCGGGTCTGGTTGAATCCCGCCCACCCCGGGGTACGGGCCCGCTTCATTGGCCTGATCATCGAAATCGTGCAGCGCTGTGGTGTCGACGGCATCCAGCTTGATGACCACTTCGCCTGGCCGGTGGAGCTCGGCTACGACGACAGCACCCGGGCCCTGTACCGGGCTGAGACCGGTCAAGATCCGCCCGCTGATCCAAACGACCGCTTCTGGATGCGCTGGCGCCGCCAGCAGCTCACCGGCCTGCTACGGGAACTACGCGGGCGTATGCAGCGGGTTTCAGGCGACCGTCGGATGGTGATCAGCCTCTCGCCAGGTCCGTTCCGCTTCGCCTACAACCAGTGGCTGCAGGATTGGGAGCTCTGGGCCCTCGGTGGCTTGATCGACGACCTGGTGGTGCAGAACTACGCCTATTCGATCACGGGCTTTAGCCGCGATCTGGATCAACCGGCCCTGGTGAAGGCGCGCAGCTGGGGGATTCCCGTGGAAATCGGCATCTTGGCCGGCTTCGGTGCCCGCACCACCAGCATGCTCGATCTCAGTCAGAAGGTTCAACTGGCGGCCCAACGCGGCCATGGGGTGATCTATTTCTATTGGGAGGGCCTTTGGGGCACCCATGCGGGGCGGGAGGGAGGTCCCTATCGGCGCAGCACCTTCAGCCAGCTGCACAGCGCCGTGTTTAGGGCAGGGGGAGGACGGCCGGCGGCGCCCTTCCGACCCGCCGCACCGAGTTTCTTGATGCCGCCACCCCTGCCCGCGGCCCGCTCCAGCCCGCCGGCAGCGGAGACAGGCATGGTTCCGGCGCCCAATCGACGGCGGCCCTTGTTGCCACCGCCACCCCTATCGGACTAGAGCGCCAGCCCGCTTGGGCGTGCGAACCCTGGAAAAGCGACGCGAATTAGCAAGGCTTGTGGGGTGTTGATTGCGAGCTGAACAGGGGCGGCTTGGCTTCCGGTTGGACGTCTCCAAAGGATGGCAACAAAAGGGCCTGGCGTAGGTGAATCAGGACCGGACCGTAAAGCGGTGGACTGCTGGTGATCTGCTGCAGAAGAGGATCAGTGTGAATGCAGTTCACAGCAGATCAGCCTCTTGGCCAACCCAAACTCTCCATCCGTTGTTGCACAGCTGTTGAGCGGAACAGAAGGTTCCGCCTATGCCAATCGCCACCGTTGGCAGGGCGAGCCCCTCACCGTTTCCGCCCCAGGCGCCGCGCCGTTACCAGCCGTTGCCGCGGGTAATGCGACTCTTGCCTTGTACCGATCGCCTGGATCCCTAGGAGGTTTGCAGGTCGAGAATGCAAATCTTGGCCTCGGTGTAAGCTCTAATTCTTCAGCAGCGCTGATCGAAAGGCTGCAACGAACAGCCTCGACAACGAAACTCGCTGCTGCTAATCAGTCAAGCCAAAGCCCATCACCGAACGCTGGCATAGAAGCTTCTCCAACAATCTCCACGGGGCAACTCTCGTCCCAAGGATCAAGCCATTCTGCCCAGACTGTCGCTGGCCCTAGTGGTGGCGCCGACCAAACTTCTGGCCTGAAAATCTTTGATGACTGTGGCCCACGCGAAGCCACTGTGGTCGATGGCTCCAACCAGACCACCACGGTACCCCTGATGGATCTGGGTTGGACCTTCCAGCTGCATTCCTCACCCACTTCCAGCAAGGTGATTTACCTGGATTTCAATGGCCACACCACGACTGGGACCTATTGGAATAGTTCCGGGGGTGGGATGGGTACATCTTTTTATTCGCCCGCCTTCGATCTTGATGGCAACCCTGCTAGCTTCAGTGCCGGTGAACTGAGCACAATTCAACAGATCTGGCAGCGGGTCGCTGCAGATTACGCTCCATTCAATATCGATGTGACGACCCAGGAACCACCGGCAGACTGGCTAAAGCGAACAAGTTTAACGGATGTCAACTACGGCACGCGGGCGGTGATCACTAGTTTCGGTCCATTGTCTAGTAGTATGGGTGGTGTCGCAGCCGGGGGATCTTTTGGCGGCCTCAAAGACACTCCCTGTTTTATTTATAACAGATCTCTCTCTGGTGTCGCCGAGGCAATCAGCCACGAAGTGGGGCACACCCTAGGCCTCACCCATGACGGTGTAGGTTCTAGCGAGTACTATTACGGCCACGGCAGTGGTGAAACCAGCTGGGCGCCAATCATGGGAGTAGGCTACAATAAAAATGTCACGACATGGGATGATAGTACTTATTATGGTAGCAACAATAAGGGGACATTGGCGAATGCTAGCGGCGTAGCGGCAGACATGGCCTTAATCGCTCAAAACTGCGGCTCTGGCTTTCAATCTGACCTGATCGGCGATACCCTCGCCACAGCCTCCCCGCTGACGATCAGCGGCGGCGCCGTGGGCCAATTTGGCCGGATCGAAACCAGTTTAGACAAAGATTTGTACTCGTTCCAGCTGCAGAGCACCGGCAACGTCAATCTAACTTTTGATCCCTATTGGTACCGGGCCTACGTCGACCGCGATGGTATTTGGGGCGGCACCAACCTCGTCTACACCGCACCGGTGAGCGACGGCAACACCAGCACCCCCTATGCCGACAGCGGCACCAACTTGGATCTCGCCGCCAGTCTTTACAACAGTGCCGGCACCCTGCTGGCAACCGCCGATTCCCCTGGGCTGGCCACCAGCCTGAGCTGGTCGAATCTGGCCGCGGGCACCTACTACGTGAAGCTCGATGGCGTCGGCAGTGGCAATCCCACCAGCAGCACACCCAGTGGCTACAGCGACTACGGCAGCGTGGGCAACTACTTCATCAGCGGCACCATCACCAATGCGCTCAACAGCAGTGGTCCAGTCGCTAGCGCTGGCGTAGCGCTGCTGGTCCCCGCCACCACGACCACCACCACCACAACCACCGCAGCCAAGGCTCCGGCAGCGGTACTGCTCGAAATCAGCCCCAGCCAGACGATTCGCGCCGATCTTGGCCTCGCGACCCCGCCCGAAGCTGCCGCCGATCCGATCACCGGACTGCAGGCAGCAACAAGCCAGCCCGTCGGGCTGCAGGGCGACCCCCTGCTGGCGCCCCTCCCGGCGGCTCTATCCCCGGCGCGCCTGCTGCTGGGCGGTGCCGCAACCGCAACCAACGCACCGCTGGATGGGATGGTTGTGCTCTCGGCCCTGGCCTCGCCGCTGAGTTCCGGCAGCGACAAGTCCCCAGCTGCCCTGCTTGGCGGATCGCCCTTGGGGGGAGTGGCTCTTGGGGGCCCCACGAGCTTGGCAATGGCCCATCAGCCCGCCTGGCTCAACGCCTGAACTGGCGCCGGAGCGGCGGATCCCTGCGGCGACTGCGCCGCAAAAGGGATCTGTCCCTCCCCCAGCTCTGCCGCAGCGCTGGGGCAATGGATCGGCTTCACCAGCAACGTTCTGCACCGGATCACTTCCACCCAGATCACTTTCACCCAGATCAGTTCCACCCAGATCACTTTCACCAACTGGTCAACGCTGTAAACCGTAAGGAGTGCTCCTAGTCGTTCGGAGTGGATTCCAGCTGCTTCGCTTCCCCAGTAAGCCCTGCCCCTGCGGCAGGGCTTACTGCCATGCAAGCCCAGACCCGCAGCGGTCAACTGCGCCTCGCCGGTTTGCTCCATCCGTTCCGATGGGGCGCGTCCGCTCCGGTGCTGAGCAGCCGGGAGTTGGCTGCGCAATTGGGCCTGCCCCTCGGGATCGAGGCGATCGAATCTGCGGGGCCCCTGGCCAGCAGCGCCCACCAGCTCAGCCTCAACCAACTCGGCGCCCACGCGATTGCCGCCTGGGTCGGCACTCCGATCACCATCGTTGGGGCCGACCAGCCGCGGCCCTGCCTCTACCTGGTAAGGGGTGGCTGGCTGCAGCTGACCAGCCTCAGCAGTGGCCCTGGACGTGTTGGTGGCAGCGGAACTGGCAGCAGCAGTGTTCTGGGCAGCGACCAGCGGCTGGGGCCGGGCTGGCTGCTTTATCTCGGCGGCGGCGCCTACCGGTTGCGCTGCGGCAGCACCGCCGTGGTGGCGATCGGGATCGACCCAGACCGTCTTGCCATGCAGATCGAGCAGTTGGCTGCAGCCAGCATGGGGGCGGAGCAACGGGAGCAGGTGCTGCGGCGCGCCATGGTCTGTGGTCCAGCCCCCCGTCCCTGGGGGCTGTTGGTGGAAGGCATGGGCAACCTCCTGGAGCTGTATGAGCACCTGCAGGAGACGGATCCGCGCTTGGTGGGGATGCTGGAACTGGCAGCAAGCCTCGAACGCCTCCTGGCCGTTCTGCTACTGGCGGCAGGCCTCGGGCTGGAGGCCCTGGATTTGCAGCCATCTTCAGCCAAGGCGGCCGCCCGGGATGCCGCCTTCGCGGCGTTGCTGGCGAGGATTCGCGCCAACCTGGCGGGGCCGCTGGATCTGGCGGCCCTCGAGCTCTATGGCCAAAAGTCGCGCCGCAAGCTGCAGCTGCTGTTTCAAGAGCGCCTTGGCTGCACGCCGATGCAGTGGGTCCGGCGTGAAAGGCTGCTCCTGGCCCGGCTGCGGCTTGCCAATCCGCGGCCGAACGACACGGTGGCCAGCATCGCCCGGGCCAGTGGCTACGCTTCCGCTTCCCAATTCAGCAACGATTTTCGTCGCGAATTCCAATCCAGGCCTTCCGAGCTGCTGCGGGGCTCGAGGCAGCTAGGGTCTGGTCTATTGGCGGCGATACCGCCATCGAACAGGGGCTGTTAATGCCCTTCCCTGGTGAGCCTCAAGCCAGCGCCAGGCTTTGGTTCACCACCTCGCGGCTATTCGGGGAGAGCTCGGCGGCGGCGAGCTGCTCAAGGGCCTCGCCCATGCGGGCGGAACGGTCGGGGCCGTAGCTGCGCCAACGACTGAACACCTTGGCGAGCCGGGAGGCGGTGATCGGATTGCGAGCATCGAGTTCGGCGATGCGGGCTGCCAAGAAGCGGTAGCCGCTGCCATCAAGGGCGTGAAACACCGGCGGATTGCTTGCCAACCCGCCCAGCACCGCCCGCACCGAGTTGGGGGCCATGGGATCGAAGCGGGGGTGGGCCAGCAGTCGCTCCACCCGCTCCAGTCCATCGGCGAAGGGGGCAGCGGCCTCCAGGGCGAACCAGGCGTCCAAGATCACCGGTTTGGCCTGCCAGCGGTGATGGAAGGCGGCCAGGGCCGCCTCCCGCTCGGGCAAGGGATGGCATTGGAGTGCTCGCAGGCCAGCGCGGGCCAGGGTCATGGAGCTGCCATCCACGGCAGCGCGGGCGGCGGCGATGGCGCTGCGATCGCCGGCCGCCACCCGCCAGCTCCAGACCGTGGCGGTGAGGCTGCGGTCGCCGCTGCCGGCCGGCCAGGCGAGGGACCACTGGGGCGTAATTCGCTGCAGGGTCCGCCGGAGTGGTTCGGCCAGGGCCTTCCCGAAGTGGTGTTGCAGCGCTAGCAGGGCAGAAAAAAGGGCGGGGGGATCGGGCTCGGCCATCGCCTCCTCGAGTTCGGCCAGTCCCGGCAGGGCCAACAGGGCAGCGCGGCTGGCTTCCGCCAGGGAGGGATCGGCCAGAATGTGGCCGAAGGCATCCACCAGTTCCTCCTCGAGGGCCTGATCCGGCCTGCCGAGTGCCCGGGCCAGCACCGCGCCGCGCAGTAACTGCTGGCCCGCATCCCAGCGGGCGAAGGCGTCGCTGTCGTTGGCGAAGAGGTGGACCAGCTCCGCGATCGGGCGGCCGATCTCCAGCCGCACCGGCGCCGAGAACTGGCGCAGCAATGAGAGGGCAGGTGGGTGGGCCTGGATCGGCAGGCCCTCGAAGCGAAAACGTTGCTCCGGTTCCTGGATCACCAGCAAGCGGCTGGCCTGGCCCCAGCGATCTGGATTGATGCAGGCCAGTTGAGCCTGGTGGCTGGTTTCTCCCTCCAGTTGCGGCAGCAGGGGCTGGCCGCGCTGGTCCAGCAGGCCCATGGCCAGGGGAATCACCAGCGGATCCTTGCGGGGTTGGCCGGGGGTGGCTGGGGTGTGCTGCTGAATGGTGAGGTCGAGCCGGCCGGTGGCGCCATCCCAGTGCCGCTGAATCCGCAGCACGGGGGTGCCGGCCTGGTGATACCAGCGGCGGAAGCGCTCGAAGCAGAAGCCAGGCTTTGGGGCTGGGGCCTCGCTGGCGGCATCCTGCATGGCCTGCACGAAATCCGCGCAGGTGGCGGCGCTGCCGTCGTGGCGTTGCACGTAGTGGGCAATGCCGCGTTGAAAGGTTTGGTCACCAAGCAGGGTGTGGAGACAACGGATGATTTCCGCCCCTTTCTCATAGATCGTAGTGGTGTAGAAGTTGTCAATCGCTTCGTAGCTGTCGGGCTGCACCGGGTGGGCGGTGGGGCCTGCATCCTCCCGGAACTGGGTGTTGCGGAGCAGGGAGACATTGTCGATGCGGTTCAGGGCCTGACCATGCTGATCGGCACTGAAGCACTGGTCGCGGAAGACGGTGAGTCCCTCCTTCAGCGAGAGCTGGAACCAATCACGACAGGTGATGCGATTGCCGGTCCAATTGTGAAAATATTCATGCGCAATCACACTCTCAATCCGTTCGAGCTCGGCATCGCTGGCCGTTTCGGCATCGGCCAGCACGAGCTTGGAATTAAAGATATTTAGACTTTTGTTTTCCATCGCGCCCATGTTGAAATGGCGCACGGCAACGATGTTGTATTCGTCCAGGTCGTATTCCAGTCCGTAAACCTGTTCGTCCCACGCCATGCTGCGCTGCAGAGAGGCCAGGGCATGGGCGGTGTAAGGAGCATCGCCGGGCTCGACGTGCAGCCGCAGTGTCACCAACCGACCACTGGCGGTGCGGAAGGCACCGCGCACCTCGTCGAGCGCTCCGGCAACCAGGGCGAATAGGTAGGAGGGCTTGGGGAAGGGGTCGTCCCAGATGGCGTAGTGACGCGCTTGGGGGCGGGATTGATCCTTCTGGGCTGGTTCGTTTTGGCCTGGATAGGGCTGGCCTTGATTTGGGCCTGGGGGGGGTTGGGCCGGATCTGGCTCCAGATCTCCGGTTTCCACACAATTGCCGTTGGAGAGCAGCACCGGACAACGGCGCCGGTCGGCCTCGATCTTCACCCGAAATCGACTGAGCAGATCGGGGCGATCCGGGTGGAAGGTGATCCGCCGGAAGCCCTCGGCTTCGCACTGGGTGGTGAACAGGCCGCCGCTGCTATAAAGCCCTTCGAGGGTGGTGTTGGTTTGCGGTTTGATCCGCACCCGGCTGGTCAGCAGGAAGGGCCGCTGGGGGGGATCGAGCAGCAGCAGTCGGTCGTTCTGCCGTTCGATGGCAGCGGCGGGCAGGGGCGAACCGTCGAGCAGGAGTTCCTCCAGCTCCAGATCCACCCCCATCAGCTCCAGGGCTTGCCCTGCCGAAGCTTGGGGATTCGGCAGAAAGGCCAGCCGGGCCAGCACAAGGGCATGGCTCTCGAAGAGCTGCACGGTCAGATCGGTGCGCTCAAGCAGAAAGGGGGCCGGCCTGTAATCGGCGAGGCGAACAGCGGCCATGGTGAGGATCTACTTGGCGGGGGGCTTGGCGGGGGCCTTGCCGGCTTGCTTGAGGGCGGCTTCCACTTTCTTCATCACCTCGGGGGGCACGGATTTGGGACACACCTCAGCTGCGCCCAGAACGGCGGAGTTGATCGAACCCTTGCGCAGTTCCTCAATGGTGAGGGTCTTGCCGGGCACCTGCTGAATCTGGCCCTGGTGCTGGCCCTGGATCAACTGGGCGACGGTTTCACCGGCAATCGCCACGGCCTTATCGAATTCCACACCGGCGGAGCGAGCGATGCAGGCGTTGACCGCAGCGATCCGGGTGTAGAGATTCATCTCTGCCGGGGTGGCGGGGGCGGCATGGGCAGCGCCAGCAGCCAGGAGCAGGGGAAGGGCGAGCAGGGGGGCCACCAGGAGGGGTCGCGCCCCACGGACTGAGAAAGACAAGGCAAGCGGTTCAGACCTCTCCATGCTGCTCCATCACGGAAGTTCTGCGGTTGGGGCCGGTTCGGATTCAGGCCACCCCGCCAGGGGCTTGCCAGCGGCTTCGAGCCGGATCTCGTGGTGGTTTTCCGAGAGCTGCAGGGCCCCATCCCGCCAGGAGAAGATGGAGCGAGCACGGAAGCGGTCCTGGTCAACCAGACGGATGTGCTCAAGAATGTGCCAATCATTGTAGTGGGATCCGAACACCAACTCGTGCTCATCGACCTGGCGGATCTGGCTGCTGCTGGGGGTGGCGCAGAAGAAGCTTTGGCTGCGGCATAACTGGTGTCCGCAGAGATAGGCCTCCATCGATCCCTGGCGGGGGTAGTCGGGTTTGCGATCGAAGAAGTCGTTGTCTTGTTCAGGCCACCAGCTGAAGCGGTAGGCAGCATCCCCCTGCACGGGTTCGCTGAAGCGCTCCACCCGCAGGAGCATGTCCACCCTCACCACCTCGTCCTCGCTCAAGAAGTAGGTGCGTCTCGATCGCCACAGACCGAGGTTGCGTTCAAACCAGCGGCGCAGGCTGCTGTCGAGCTGAATGCGGCTGCGGGGCGGCCCGCCGGGGCGGGGCGGGGGGGGGATCAGGGGCGGGGCTGGGCTGACGCGGTCCGGCTGGATCGACATCGACATGGGGAAGGTGACGGGGCCGTCAGCAGAAGGGGTCCGGACGGCGAAGGCGCCTGGAATCCAGTCATAGCGAAATCGCAGCATCCTGCCCAATCAGCCCATAAGGTGGCTTGCAGCCGAACCCGTTGCCGGTGCCCTCCGTAGGGCCGAGTCAAGATCCCGCCAACCCGCGGCTGCAACCGGCGGGCCCCTTGCCTGTCCGGCACGGTTTGAAGTTGCTGCTCTTGGCCGGCAACCACCACCTGGCAAGCCCCGACCTGCGCAACCTCATCGCCTTCCTCAACGCCGAGGATTGCGGCTACGGGGTCTCGCTGGAGATCGCAGATCCCGCTCGCCATCCCGAGTTGCTTGAACTGCATCGCCTGGTGGCGACACCGGCCCTGGTGAAGCTGGAGCCCCACCCGAGGCGGGTGTTTGCCGGCACCACCCTGTCGGCGCAGTTGCGCAGCTGGCTGCCCCGCTGGCGCCAGATGGAGGTGGTGAGCAGCCTCGGCATGAGCCTGCGGCCTGCCGAGAGTGATGGCAGCCGCAGCCAGCGGGAGGTGCAATTGGAAGATCAATTGCTGGTGCTGCGTCAGGAAAACGAAACCCTGATCGAGCGGCTCGGGGTGCAGGAGCGGCTGCTGCGCATGGTGGCCCATGAACTACGCACCCCCCTCACAGCCGCCAAGTTGGCCGTGCAGAGCCACGGCCTTGGTCAGATTGATCAGCGCCGCTTCCAGGATGTCCTGGGTCGTCGCCTTGATGATATCGAGGCCCTCTCGATGGATCTGCTGGAGGTGGGCACCACCCGCTGGGAGGCCCTGTTCAACCCCCAGCGCCTGGCCCTAGGCCCCGTCGCGGCCGAAGCGATCCTGGAACTCGAGAAGCTTTGGGTGGGAAGGGATCTGGAGCTGATCACCGACATCCCTGCCAATCTGCCCGATGTCTACGCCGACCAGCGCCGGATGCGCCAGGTGTTGCTCAACCTGCTGGAGAACGCCCTCAAGTTCACCCCCGCCGGAGGCCAGGTGAGTCTGAGGCTGCAGCACCGGACCAGCCAGTGGGTCCAGGTCAGCGTCTGCGACAGCGGGCCAGGCATTCCCCGCCAAGAACAACAACGCATTTTCCAGGACCGGGTACGGCTGCCCCAGACCTCCGGCACCACATCGGGCTTCGGGGTGGGGTTGTCGGTGTGCCGCCGCATCAGTGAAGTCCATGGCGGACGGATCTGGGTGGTGTCGGAGTCAGGCGAAGGAGCCTGTTTTCATTTCACGGTGCCGGCCTGGAATGGCCAGAGTGCTCCGGATGCCGCTGCTGGGTCCCCCAGTCCCAGCGCCTTGACGAAGGGTCACCCTGACCCGTAGCTTCCGTTAGTCGGGGCTTGAGCCCGACGGCCTCGCCCCCATCGTCTAGAGGCCTAGGACACCTCCCTTTCACGGAGGCGACAGGGGTTCGAATCCCCTTGGGGGTATGGAGCTGGTGGTGTCTGCCACCAGCAAGCACTGGGCGATCTAGAGCCCAATGACGTTGATTTATTTTAGTGAGATCATCAGTCGGTCTAAATACGTCTCATAGATGTCAACTGTTGAGAAGCGTGGTCCTGACGCTCGTTCAACTGTTGGCGGCCCGCCGCATAGCCTCCTGCTGAACCCCGCGCAGGTTGCTGGCCAGATCCTGTTGCAGGCGTTGTTCGATCAGGCCGATCGGCATGCCTGGCTTGCCTTGGACTGTGAGGTCATAGAGAAGCCAACTACTGTTCGTGTCGGCACCCATACACCAGGCGCCTTCAAAACAGCGAAAATCGCCGTCGAGCATGCGAAACAGGATCCGCCCCTGGTTGTTCTCCTCGGTGAGTTCCAACTGCACCCTGGCCGAGAAGCGCAGCCCGCAGAACTGCTGGCTGCCCACCTGTTCAACTCCCACCTGCTGACCGCGGCGCCAGAGCAGCCTGGAGCTCGACAGGTTTGGGATGAAGCGGTGCAGGTTCTCGTAGTCGGTGAGAACGTTCCAGAGGTGCTGGGGATCCAAATCAAGCCGCAACTGCACCGCAAGCCGGCGCACCCCTTGGGGAAGCCGCTCCATCGCCTGTTGGATCGTGTCCAGCCCGCAGATCGGCTGGCTTGGTGGTCCGTCCGGGAACGACCGGCCAGGAGGGGAGGGGGGAAAGGTTGCCAGAAGCTGCGCCAAGGCGAATCGGGGCAGAACCACGGAATGGTTATCCGCGGGCCAACCTAGCGGTAGCGGCCGTTCAACGGCTTGCCGGCAGGGATGAACGGGATGACTATGATCAGCCCGATTTTGGGGCAACGGTCGCATGCGTGTTTCCAGAGGCAAGGGCAGCGGATCCGATGACCGACTGTTCACCGTGGTGGTCGAGGGCTTCGGGGTCGGCCAGCAGCGGCGGGCCGAGCGCCGCATCACGGTTCCGTTCCAGCAACTCCAGACCCTGATCCAGTCGATTGCCCGCAATGGGGGGCGGATCCTGGTGGTGAGCGCCGATGCCGTGCCAGACGGCCCCATCTCCCAGGCCCCAGCGATCCCATCCGCCGTTGCGGAGGGCCCAGCCGAAACCGCCGCCGGCCAGGTGAGCACCAACCCGACCCCCACCCCGAAAACCGCCACCGTGAGCCACGCTGCCGTTCCCGTCAATCTCTACAAGCCGAAGGACCCGTTCATCGGCACCGTGGTCGACAACTACAGCCTGCTTGCTGAAGGGGCGATCGGTAGGGTCAACCACATCACCTTTGACCTGGCCGGAGGCAACCCCCAGCTCCACTACGTCGAGGGCCAGTCGATCGGCATCATTCCTGATGGCGCCGACGCGGCTGGCAAGCCCCATAAGTTGCGGCTGTATTCCATCGCCAGCACCCGGCATGGCGACAACATGGCCGGCAGCACCGTCTCGCTCTGCGTCCGCCAGCTCGAGTACGAGAAGGATGGCCAGACCATCTACGGCGTCTGCTCCAGCTTCCTGTGCGACATCAAGCCCGGCGACAAGGTGAAGATCACCGGCCCGGTCG
Organism: uncultured cyanobacterium; assembly: GCA_903858015.1. Taxonomy (GTDB): domain Bacteria; phylum Cyanobacteriota; class Cyanobacteriia; order PCC-6307; family Cyanobiaceae; genus Cyanobium. The sequence continues at coordinate 43,124 of CAIOGZ010000025.1, read as the reverse complement.
GCAAGGAAATGCTGCTGCCCGAGGATGAGGAGGCCAACGTGATCATGCTGGCCACGGGTACGGGCATCGCTCCGATGCGCACGTACCTGCGTCGCATGTTTGAACCCAGTGAGCGGGATAAGAACGGTTGGCACTTCCGTGGCAAGGCCTGGCTGTTCATGGGGGCCCCCAAGACCGCCAATCTTCTCTATGACGATGATTTCAATCATTACCAGTCCCAGTACCCCGACAACTTCCGCTACACCAAGGCGATCAGCCGCGAGCAGCAGAACAGCAAAGGCGGCCGCATGTACATCCAGGACCGCGTGCTGGAGCATGCCGAGGAGATCTTCAGCTGGATCGAAAATCCCCAAACCCACGTTTACATGTGTGGTCTGCGGGGCATGGAGCCTGGCATCGACGAGGCGATGACCGCCGCCGCTGCTGCCAAGGGCCTCGACTGGAGTGAACTGAGGCCGCAGCTGAAGAAGGCAGAACGCTGGCACGTGGAAACCTACTGACCCAGGCGGCCCCGTCCCCAGCCCTGTTGGTGGCCGGCCGCCGGTTTCTGATCCGCGAACCCACACGCAGCCCAACCGCTGGCCACTTTTCGCAGCCAAATCCCTGGCCAGCGGTTAAACCAGAGCCATCCGGCCCGCCTTGAACCGCATGACATCCCTGCTGACCAACCCGCTGCGGGTGGGGCTGCGCCAGGAACGGGTGATCTCACCGCAGTGCATCGTGATCTTCGGGGCCAGCGGTGACCTCACCCACCGCAAGCTGGTTCCAGCCCTGTTCGAGTTGTTTCGGCAGCGGCGCCTGCCCAGTGAGTTCGCGATCTTGGGCTGTGCCCGTCGGCCCTGGAGCGATGAGCAGTTCCGGGCCAAGATGGCCGAGGCCATGGCCGATCAAGTGGCCGACCATGGGAGCTCCTGGGAGCAATTCGCCCAGGGCATGTTTTACGAACCGGTGGATCTGCAGCAGAGCGAGCACCTGCTGCGGCTCGGTACAAGGCTGGACATCATCGACCGGTTGCGGGCCACCCGGGGCAATCGCACCTTCTACCTCTCGGTGTCGCCGGAGTTCTATGGCAGCGGCTGTCGTGCCCTGGCCGCAGCAGGGCTGCTGGCCGATGCCGAGCGCAGCCGCTTGGTGATCGAAAAACCTTTTGGGCGCGATTACGGCAGTGCCCAAGCCCTCAACAAAGTGGTGCAGGCCTGCGCCAAGGAAAGCCAGATCTTCCGAATCGATCACTACCTAGGCAAGGAGACGGTTCAAAATATTCTTGTACTTCGTTTTGCTAATGCGATCTTCGAGCCAATCTGGAATCGCAACTACATTTCCAATGTTCAGATCACCGCTGCCGAAACGGTGGGGGTTGAGGAGCGGGCTGGCTACTACGAAACTGCCGGAGCCCTGCGGGATATGGTCCAAAATCACCTCACCCAGATCCTGGCCCTCACGGCAATGGAACCGCCTGGCCGCTTCGATGCTGAGGCGATCCGCAATGAAAAGGCCAAGGTGTTGCAGGCTGCCCGCCTCGCCAATCAGCAGGAACCCTGGCAGTGCTGTGTGCGCGGTCAGTACGGGGGCGGCGGTACCCGGGAAAAACCCTTGAGCGGCTACCGCCAGGAACCCGGCGTCAATCCGAACAGCACCACGGAAACCTACGTGGCGATGAAGTTGTTCATTGATAATTGGCGTTGGCAAGGCGTCCCTTTTTACCTCCGCACTGGCAAGCGCCTCCCGAAGCGGCTTTCGGAGGTGGTGCTCACCTTCCGTGAGGCTCCCGTGCACCTTTTTGACGCCGCCGGCGGCGCCCCCACCCCCAACCAGCTGATCCTGCGCATCCAGCCCGATGAGGGGGCCGAGTTCAAGTTTGAGGTCAAGGCACCCGGCTCCGGCATGCGCAGCCGTCCGGTTGATATGGGTTTTTCCTACGATGATTCCTTTGGCGAGCCCTCGGATGAGGGCTATGTGCGCCTGCTTGCCGATGCCATGCTGGGGGATCCAACCCTCTATACCCGGAGCGATGAGGTGGAGGCCGCTTGGCGCCTTTACACCCCCCTATTGGAACTGATCGAAGAGTCCCCCTGGCAGCTGCCGGTTCACCCCTACGAAGCCCGCACCTGGGGCCCGGCTGCCGCAGACAACCTCTTGGCCGAAGCGGGCCTGATCTGGCGTCGGCCCTGACGCACCTGCGACCAACGCAGCTTCCGCCGCCCAGTCCTTTTGTTCGTGATTTGCCATGTCCCCCCAGCTCACCCTGCAGGCCCCCCTGGATGTTCCCCCAACCGAGGTGAGTCCCTACCTGGAACGGCTCTGGAATGGCATGTTGGAGGGTTCCAGTGGCGCCGCCACCTTCACCTTGCTGGTCTGGGAGCCTTCCTGGCTAGAGCAGCAGATGGTGCGTCTGGGCTTGATCGAAGGGCCGATCCGCGGCTTCGATCGCAGTGATGTGATGCTGGCCGCCCGCCAGGCCGTGATCGACTGCGGCCTGCCCCTGAGTACTGCGCCGATGGATCCCCGCCTGGCCTGGGCCCTGGGCCAGCGGCCGGGGGACCAGGTCAGCGCCGACCTCAGGGGGCAGGTTGTGGAGGGGGCGATCAGCGCCCACATGCCGCGCCGATTGATCACCTTGGCCCCCACCCTGGATGGGGGCCGTCCGCTCGAAACCATGGTGGCGGCCTACTGTCCATTGCCCGATGAGGGCGGCACCGGGGCGGCCTGCGGCGATGCGGTGGTGCTGAGGGGTGGCATGCAGGCCATCCAGCAGAACCTGGCGCTGATCCAGCCGCTGGTGGGAGAAGACCTGCCCTGCTGGGTTTGGTGGAACAGCAGCCTGGATGAACCGCTCGAGATGCTCGAGGCTCTGGCTCCGATTCGGCGGCGCCTGGTGATCGACACCTCCTTGGGCAATTCCCGCCGCTGCCTGGATGTCCTCGTGGCCCGGATTGAAGCGGGCCAGGCGGTGAACGATCTCAATTGGCTGCGGCTGCGCAGCTGGCGCGAATCGCTGGCCATGGTGTTTGATCCCCCTTCGCGGCGGGCCGCCCTGGCCGCTGTGGTGCAGCTCGATATCGACGTGGAAGGGGACAACCCGGTCAAGGGCTTGCTGCTCGCCGCTTGGATCGCCGACCGACTGGGCTGGCATCTGATCGAGAGCCGCTCGATCGGGCCCGATGCCGGCTCCTTGGCGGACGAAGCTGGAATCGCCGCTGAATTCGAGCGTACCGATGGTGTCAGCGTGCGCTTTCGGCTGATGCCGGTGCCGATGGGCATGCCGAAGGCCCATCCCGGCGCGATCGTGGGCTTGCGCCTGATTTGTGAACCTGCCGATCGGGCCCCTCTTTGTGTGATTCTTTGCTCCGAATCCGGTGGTTGCATGCGGCTCGAATCGGGCGGCATGGCCTCCCTCGAGTTGGCCGAGGAGGTGGTGCCCCTGCCTGAAGAGAATGAGGAGATGGAGATGGCCCGCTTGCTCTCCGGTGGGCACGATTCCACCAACCCCCTGCTGGCCGCCGCTGCCCCCGTGGCGGCGCGGTTGTTGCCGAGCTGATCCCGTGCCAGCCCAGCCGAGCGCTGGCGGCAACCGCTCCGGCCTGATCCCCTGCCAAGCTGCCCACCGCTCCTCTCCCGGTGGCATCAGCCCATGGCCTGCCTGATCGCCGCCCCTACCAGCGGCAGCGGCAAAACCCTGTTAAGCCTCTGCCTTGCCGCCGCAGTGCGCCAACGGGGGGCAAGCCTGCAGCCTTTCAAAGTGGGGCCCGATTACCTCGACCCCCAGCTGCTTGCCGCCGTGGCGGGGAGACCCTGTCGCAATCTTGATCCAATCCTCTGCGGCGAGGCCTGGCTGGAGAGCAGCTACCGCTGGCACGCCAGCCAGGCCGATCGGGTCCTGGTGGAAGGGGTGATGGGTCTGTTCGATGGACGCGGATCGGGGCCGGAGGGAAGTTCGGCGGCGGTGGCGGCTCTGCTCAACCTGCCGGTGGTGCTGGTGGTGGAAGCCTCCCGGCAGGCCGGGTCGGTGGCGGCCCTGGTCCGGGGTTTCCGGGACCACGGTTCCCCCCCGGTGCGGCTGGCGGGGGTGGTGCTGAACCGGGTGGGCAGCGAAAGGCACCGGGCCCTGTTGGCCGAAGCACTGGCCGGGATTGACGTTCCCATGCTGGGGGTGCTGCCGAACCATCCTTGCTTGCAGTTGCCTTCGCGGCATCTGGGGCTACTCCCCCCCCAGGAACTCGGCGATCTGGAGCAGCGCCAGCCGGTTTGGGCCGATCTGGCAAGGCGCCATCTGGATCTTGAACGGTTTTGGACCCTGCTGGCCCCCCCCCAGCCCCAACCGCAGCTTTGTGATCCCGTGCTGGCCTTGTTGGGTTCTCCGCCGCCGCAGCCGGCGCTGCCGATGGCGATCGCCAGCGATGCCGCCTTTCATTTCCGCTATCCGGAAACGGGCGAATTGCTGCGGGGTGTAGGGCTTGAACCGGTGGCCTGGAGTCCGCTGGCGGATGAGCCGCTGCCGTCGGGGGCCCAGGCGGTGCTGCTGCCGGGGGGCTATCCGGAGCTGCATGCCGAACGGCTGGGGGAATGCCGCCGCAGCCTTGGGGAGCTGGCGGCAGCGGCGGCTCGGGGGCTGCCGATCGTGGCGGAATGCGGTGGTTTGTTACTGCTGGGTCAGTCGCTGTGGGATGCGGCTGGAACGGCCCGACCGATGGCTGGTGTGCTGCCATTCCAAGCCCGCTGTGGTGAGCTCAGCCTGGGCTATCGCGAAGCTCGGGTCGAGATCGACGGCATGTTGCTGCGTCGTGGTGAGGTTTACGCGGGCCATGAATTCCACCGCTGGCAGATTGAGCCCCTAGCGCTCGAAGGGTCAGCGGCGGCCAAACCTCTATGGAACCTGTCGGGATGGGGGGCGCCCAGTCGCCCGGAGGGCTGGGGCCGGCGGCGCCTGCATGCCAGCTGGCTTCACCTCCACTGGGCTGGCTGCCCGCAGCTGGTTCAACGGCTGGCAGGGCTCCTGCGGACAGCAAACTAAGCTTAAACTTGTGCAGCTTGATTTTTTGAATTAGGCGTTGCAGCTTTTGTCTGGGCATCGCTAGAGCAATCAAGTTGGGCCAGCTGCTGGCTATCTGCCTCCGTAATCTTCTCAAGATAGGCTTTGTCGTGAATGATGGGGCGACGCAGTTGCAGCCAAGTAAACATGGCGCTAACGTCTTGAAAGCTCACATGCCACCAACGCAGGAAGCTCGACCAGGTGTCTGAGGTCATAATTTAGGAGAATCAGGATATGCGAATCTTGCACCAATACAATCGGCCTGGAGCGCAAATCACTGTTTGGGCCTGTCCGAATGCTGTCAATGCGGCTTGTCTGAGTCTCTCAAACTTAACATGTTCTAGGTCGCGGTTGGGTTGCCCCCCATTCAGCGTGCCGGTGGGGTGGAGGCTGCCGGCCAGATTCGTTGCCTGCATCGCTGGGCTGACTGGTAAGGCTTTAAGAATGTTGCTGTGCATAGCTTTTGGCGGATGCCACTAGACTGAAGCAAATTGGCTGTGGTTCTGCTGAATGATTATCCCATGCGTGTGGGCATTTTCCACTCGGCTCTCAGTTCGTTCGGTTCCACGAATCAAGGTCACGAATAGACTTCACGAGCAAGCTTGCGGGTAAATTGCATATTATCTGGCGTCGTTCAACTGGCGCTGACGAACCAGGGGGCTTGCGGGATTGGCCTTGCTATAATCTAGTCTTTTCCGAGGATCTGGTCTTGAGTATTGGCCTGTTCTTGATTAAGGATGCGCTTCGCCGATGTTATCTTGTCAAGCTAATTTTGAGGTTTGGCGGTAGGTTGTCGGAGTGGGGCGGATGGGATGGCTGGCTGGCGATTCAGCCCCTGCGGCCCTGCGCCTGCAGGCCGTCGCAGCGATCGACGAACTAGCGGAGGCATCTGAAGCTGGAGCTGCAGTCAGGCGCTCCTGTAATTTTCATCCAATACAAGCCGAGATCATCATCCAATGTCTGCAGATTTCCAAGCCATGGCGGTGCAATTCTGAACCTCCTCACCCTTGGCAGTGAATTGGCTGGCTTCGCCTTGGCGATTGGCTTCAGCCCTCCCCACATCGTTGTTCTGCTGTTGCTACTGCTGGGGCCCGATCCCCTGCGCCGCGCCGGCTGGTTCGTGCTGGCTTGGTGGATCACCTCAGCCCTGGAGCTCGGCCTGATGCTCGGCGTCGGTCATGGTTTGCTGCTGACCATGGAGAAGGGCAGTGATCACCGCACCGGCCTCGACCTGCTGGCCGCCGGAGCCCTGCTCGCCGTGGGCTTGCGGGAGCTGCTGGGCTCGGCTGACCAGGGCGAACCACCGGGTTGGAGTCGCCGGCTGGATGCCATCTGCGCCCTGCCGTTGCTGCCTTTGCTCGGCTTGAGCAGCCTGATTCAGGTGGCCAGCCCCGACGATCTCTTCCTCTACGCCAAGGCCAGCGGCAACCTGCTGGCGGCGGGCCTGGGCCGGGGCCAGGAATGGGTCTTGGGCTTCCTGTTTACGTTCAGCACGGCGCTGCTGCTGCTGTTGCCCCTATTGGCTTTGCTGCTGCTCGGTCGGGAGCGGGTGCTGCCAGGCCTGCGGCGGGGCAAGGACTGGTTGTTGAACCGGGCTGATCTGCTGGTGGCTGCGGTGAGCCTGGCCTTGGCCTTTTACTTCGGCTGGCAGGGCATCGAGGGGTTGCGGTTGGGCTAACTCAGAGCGGCTCGGAGCTTGCCGCTAAGCCGCCCGGCCCAGCGCCTTGGCGATCCTGCAACCACTGCTCCCAGACCTCGCGATCGCCGCCGCCAGCTGCCCCACCCACGAGCGAAACCGATTGGCTGGCCCGACTGACCGCCACATAGACGAGTTGGCGGCGCAGCAGCGGATCCTTGGGCCAAAACACATCAGCATCCACGAACACCTCGCCAAAGGTGCTGCCCTGGCTGCGGTGCACCGTAAGCACCGCAGCGGGCCCTAGCCAGGCAAAGGAATCACGCAATAGAAAAAAGCTCCGCCACAGGCCGCGAGCTTCCTGCTTTCCCGCCAGCCGCGCCTGCTGCCGGAGGCGCTCCAGCACGGCATCGAGGGCACCGCGACCGGCCGAGCCGAGCGGCGGCAACAGGCGTAGACAGAGTTGGCCGGCGCCGGTTTCCACCGTGGCGCTGAGCGTGTCGATCACGGGCGCCCCGAGGCCCGCCAGGCCGCTGGCTGAGATTCCGAATTCGGCCAGATCACAGCGTTCCGGCGTTACATCCCGCACCACCAGCTCGCGGTTGGAGCCGAGCACCATGTCCGCTTCTTCGCCACCTGGATCGCCACCCTCCTCGCCTGCCCGGCAGGCCGGTGCCATCACGGCGGAGCGGGTGATCAGCAACTCGCCCGGCAGCACCGGCAGCTGGTCGGCCATCGCCCCATGCAGGGCACGGCGGGCCAGGGGCACCAGCTGTTCGAGGCAGCGATTGGTGTAGCAGAGGATGCGGGCCAGGTCTGGGTTGTCGGTGGCGGCGCTGCGCCTTAGCGCCTCCTGGGCCGCGATCAGCCAGGCCCGTCGCTCCAGGGCGCAGACCATGCCCTGGGCCGTGCTGATTGGGGCAAAAATCGGAGCGGGCCGGCATGGAAGGTTGCCCTCCCGCAGGCCAGAGGCCAGCCGCAGCACCGGACCCTGGTGGCGCACCACTTGGCTGAGCATCAGCCGCTCGGCCCTGGCCAGGGCGAACACCGGGCTCGAGGCTTCCCCCACCGGTGGCAGCTGGGCTGGATCGCCCACGAACACCAGGCGGGTTCGGTAGGGATGGGCACAGCGCAGGGCAATCTCCAGCAGGGCGCTGTCCACCATGGAGGCCTCATCCACCAGCACCAGGCCCAAGTGCTCCAGGGCCAGGGCCGTTTGTTCCGTTGGCTCGCAACGTTCGAGGTCGCGTAGCCGCTTCAGTTTCAGCCGCAGCAGACGGTGAATCGTGGAGGGGTACCAACTGGGCTTCAGCTGGGCCAGCTGCAGCTGGCGGCGCAGCACCCCCACGGCCTTGTGGGTTGGAGCCACCACCGTCCAGCAGAGCCCCTTGGCCTCCACCTGGGCCAGCAGGTGCATGGAGAGAAAGGTTTTGCCGCTGCCCGCGTAGCCGCTAAGCACGAAGGGTGTGCCATCGGCTGGCGCAGCCAGCCAGGCGGCAAAGGCTGTGGCCACCGCCTGTTGGTCTGGGGTCAGCTGGTCTGGGTTGAGGTTGGACGCGGCGGGGCCACCGCGGCGCTGGGCGCTCAACCCCCAGCGGCGGTGAGGGTGTGGCTGAGCAGGCCCGCCAGGTGCAGGGGCGAACCCAGCAGGGCCAGGCCCGGTAGGGCCACCAGGGGGCCGATCAAACTGCCAACCAACACCTCAAGCCTGGTGTGGCCGATGTTTTCCTTCAGCGGCTGCTCCCAGAGCGCTGCGCCGATGTCGTTGCTGTGCTCGCGGCCGTGCACGATCGCATTCACCCGGGCGGCCGTTAGACCGGCGGCCCGCCGCACCCCGCTGGCGTCGTAGAGCACGACAAAGCCCACCGCTGCCGCCAGGGCAAAGAGGGGATCCTGGAAGCCCTGGTACCAACCGACGCCAGCGGCGGTGCCTGTCATCAGGGCGGAATGGCTGGAGGGCATGCCGCCGGTTTCGAACAGCACCTCAGGGCGCCAGCGGTTGTGGACCACAAATTCCACCGCGAGCTTGGCGAGCTGGGCCACCCCACAGGCGGCGAGGCCCCACCAGAGCACGGCGTTGTCCAACAGGTCGCGAACCATCAGCAGCAGATGGCCAGAATCACTGGAAATGGAAGGGGTCATCGGTCGCGGCTGGTGATGTAATCGGCAAGGGCCAGGAGGGGGGCTGCCCGCCCAGGCCAGGGTTGGAGGGCGGCCTTGGCTTCAGCGACCAGAGCATCGGCCCGGCGCCTCGATTCTTCCAGTCCGAGCAGTTTGGGATAGGTGCTCTTGTCAGCGGTGAGATCCTTGCCTGCCGTTTTGCCAAGCACGCTGCTGCAAGTGGTCAGATCGAGGATGTCGTCGATGATCTGGAAGGCCAGGCCGATGCCCCTGGCATAGGTGTGGAGGGCTGCTTGCAACTCGTCTGGGGCACCGGCCACCAGGGCTCCACTGATCACGCAGGCCCGCAGCAGGGCACCGGTTTTGTGGAGGTGGATGTACTCCAAGGTGTCGAGATCCACCGCTTGGCCTTCGCTCTCTAGGTCAACGACCTGGCCGCCAACCAGGCCCGGTGCCCCCGATGCCTGGGACAACTCCGCCACCACCTGCAAGAGGCGCTCGGCGGGAACCCCCGGGCTGCGCACCGCCACCATCTCAAAAGCCCTGGTCAGCAGGGCATCACCGGCCAAGATCGCTTTGGCTTCGCCGTAAACCTTGTGGTTGGTGGGCCGGCCGCGACGCAGGTCATCGTTGTCCATGGCGGGGAGATCGTCATGGATCAGCGACATGGTGTGGATCATCTCCAAGGCCACGGCCGTGGGCATGGCGGCATCGCCCTGGCCACCGGCAAGTTCAAAGGCAGCCAGGCAGAGGATCGGGCGCAGGCGCTTGCCGCCGGCGAGCAGGGAGTAGCGCATCGCCTCCCGCAACGATTCGGGTCGCTCCGGTGCCAAAGCGGCATCAAGCGCCGCTTCGACCCGCAACCGGGTCGCCTCCAGATAGGTGACGAAATCAAACGACCCTGGGGCCGTGTCCTGGGCCGTGCTCACCGCCGCGGTCATGGCTTTGCTGGGTAGGCGGCGATTCTCTCAGGCGGGGGGCCCATCGCTGAGGCTGCCGTTGCGACCAGTCACGGACTGAATCCCAAGTCGCTGTCCGCGCCCGGCCAGAGACTCTCCCCCCTAGGGCCAAAAGGGCGAAACCTAACGACCGGGGGGGAGCAGCAGATAGTCCTTGGCGATCGAGAAGAGCAGGGCGTCATCGAGCTGGTCGGTTTCGAGGCTGAGCACCCCCACCACCCGTCGGAGCAGATCGGGCCGTTCCTGCTCCAGGATCGCGGTCAACAGCCCGAGGCTGCCGTGCGCTGCCTCGGGCCCCCTGGCTCCCCTGGGTAGCCAGAGGGCTTCACTCGGCGGTGGCATGGGGACCGGCGTGCCGTCCAGGCTGGCGGGCGCCGTTGGGCCGCTCCGGCTGGCTGGCCAGCGCCCCGGGGGGACAAGCTCAGCGGCTGCAGAGGATGGCAGGGGCGATGCCGCGCCGAGGCGGGGATCTGGGCCCAAGCCTGCTCCTGAAGCTGAGTTGCCCTGATCCGGCGGCCGGGCTGCCCTTGCCCGCTGGCTGGGCCGAGGCCGGAGGGCCTCGGGAATTTCCTGGTTGAGGCTGACGATCAGGGCGCGCTCGATGCGATCCAGCATGGCCACGATCCGCCGCAGGTAGGGCACGGAGCGCTGCGAGCGGTGCAGGGTCATCTCCCCAAGCAACCAATGGCCCAGCGAGAGCAGGGACCCATCGGCTAGGCCGCGGTCATTGATCCAGTAGATCCGGGTGGCCTCTTGACCCACCCAAACGATGGCGGACCCCATCAGGGATGGCATCGCAGCGGCGGGTTCGCTTTCCCGCAGCAGGCCGGTTTGGCGCAGCACCAGCTGGAGCCTTTCCAGCGCGGCCGCCCCGAGCTGGCCGCCCGCATGGGGCTGGGATTGACCCAGCATCCACAGGCCACTGCGCTCACCGCAGCAAATCTGCCAGTGGTGGTTGTCAACAGTACGGATCACGGCGCCATGCTGGCGGAGCAGGGTTTCCACATCGGCTAGGGCGAGGGGCCGTTGCAGCGCTGTTGGCGGAATCGTTCCTTGTGGCGGCAGCTCTTGCATGGCCCTGTCTTCCTGTCAGCCCGTTCGTTCCAGCCTCATGGCGACCCAAGCTGGCCGGCAGCGGCTGCAGCGGATCCGGACGGGATGGGCTGCAGCCGCTGCCGCCGGTTGCGGCTGCGCTGGGGTCAGACCAGCAGATCGGCGAGGGCGCTGGCATCCAGGCCATGGCGGCGACACCAGGCCACCACGGTGTTGACCAACAACATGCTGACCGTCATCGGTCCGACGCCGCCGGGCACCGGCGAAAGGGCGGCCGCGATCGGTTCTACCTCCTCAAAGCGCACATCACCGCAGAGCTTTCCCCGCGCCGTGGGGCCTTCGCTGGGATCGGGATCGAGGCGATGGATGCCCACATCCACCACCACCGCCCCCGGTTTGACATGCTCGGCCCCCAGCATGCGGGGGCGCCCGGCCGCCACTACCAGCACATCGGCCGTGCGGGTGAGGGTTGCCAGATCGGTGGTGTGGGAATGGGCCACGCTTACGGTGGCATTGGCGGCCTGGAGCATCAGCGCCATCGGTTGGCCTACCAGGATGCTGCGGCCCACCACCACGGCCCGCCGGCCGGCCAGCTCCACCCCCGCCGCCGCCAACAGGGCCATCACCCCGGCCGGGGTGCAGCTGCGGGGGCCTGGTTCCCCCTTGAGGAGCCGGCCGAGGTTGAGGGTATGGAGGCCATCGGCGTCCTTGTCGGCATCGATCGCCGCCAGCAGCGGACCCTCCGCCAGACCCGCCGGCAGTGGCAGTTGGAGCAGGATGCCATCCACGGCTGGATCGGCGTTGAGCCGCTCGATGCAGGCCAAAACCTCGGCCGCGGCGGTCGTCGCCGCCAGATGGGCTCCGAGGTTGCGGATACCGATCCGACTGCAGGCCTTTTCCTTGTTGGCCACGTAGACGCCACTGGCCGGATCGTCGCCAACCCGCAGCACAGCCAGGCCGGGGGGGCGACCGGCCTGGGTCAGGCCGGTGGCGACAACCGCCTCCAAGCGCCGCTCGATCGCGGCGGCCAAGCTGCGACCGTCTAGAAGTAGAGCCACTGGACTCCTGTAGCAAGCTCCCAGCATGGCGCGGCTGGCGGGAGGGTTAGCGTGGCCTGATGGCGCATGGGCTGAGGCGGCTAAAGCTCCTATGGCGGCAGCTGCTGCGGCAGGAGAAGCCCCGCCAGGCCCTGGTGCGATGGCGTAGTGCTGGCACGGCCGCCGTACTGGTTTCCTGCCTGTTGGTGGCCCTGATTTCCACCTGGCCCTGGCTGGTGGAGCCCAGCCTGCGACCAGGCCTGCCGGCCCCCTTCACCATGCGGGCTCCGCGCGATAGCCGCGTCATTGACAGTGCTGCCCTAGAGCGCCGCCGCAGCCAGCTGGGCCCCCGCACCCGGGTGCAGGTGGTTGATGAGCAGGCCAACCTCCTCTTTCAGGCCGATCTCGAACGCCGGCTGGCCCAGGTTCGCCGCGAGAGTGGTGACCAGGGTGGCGAACAGCAGAACCGGGTCGATGCCATTGAGCTCACCGGCGAGGAGAGCCGCTGGCTGCGCAACCAATCCCCCGCCGCGCTGCTGGGCTGGGAAAGGGCTGTGCGCCAGGCCCAGCTTCGCATGCTCAGTCAGGGGGTGGTGGCCAGCCTGGCCGATCCAGCGCTGCGCACGGCGGCCAGCCTCCAGTTGGAGACGCTGTCGGCCCCAGCTAGGAGCCTCGGCAGCCGCCTGGTGGCCGAGGGTCTACAGGGGCGCAGCAACCTACGCAGCGATGCCTTCCTGACCCAAAGGCGCATTGAGGAATTGCTGACCCAGCAGGGATTGCCCACCCTGGTGGTGAAACAGGGGGATCTGATCACCCGCCAGGGGGAAGCGGTGACTCCCCAGGCGTTTGATGTGCTCGACCATTTCAACTTGATCAACCGCCGTCCGCTGTTGCTTCCCTGGCTGGCGCACCTGATTGAGGCGCTCGCCGCCAGCGGCGTGATGCTGCTGGTGATGCGGCGCTGGCGGGCCAGCCTGGAGCCGCGGCAGGCCCTGCTCCCGCTCGGCATGCTGATCGTGGTGCAGGGCTGCAAGCTCTGGCTCGGCGACCATCTCAGTCCGTTGGCGCTGCTGCTGCCACCGACCCTGTTGCTGGCCCAGGGCCTGGGCACGCCGGCTGGTTTGGCCTGGTTGGCGGTCGCGAGCCTGCTGTGGCCGTATCCGCTGGCCACCAGCCTGGAGCCCCGCTTGGTGGTGGCGGCCCTGGTGTCGGCTGGCGCTGCGGTGCTAGCGGGGCGGCAGCGCAACCGGGCCCAGTTGCTGCAACTGGCCGTTTTGCTGCCGCTTGGCGCCCTGGTGCTGCAGGCCGCCCTGCAGCACCTGAGGGCCTCGGCCAGCCGTGGAGCCTTCCAAACGCTCACCGATCCCGATTTGTTCAGCGAGGTGCTGCTGGTGGGGGGGCTGCTGATGGTGGGCCTGCTGCTGGCCCCCTTGGTGGAAAGTTTTTTTGGGCTGCTCACCAGGGCCCGGCTGCTGGAGCTGGCGGATCTGGAACGGCCCCTGCTGCGGCGGCTCTCGATCGAAGCCCCCGGAACTTTTGAGCACACCTTGATGATTTGTGGGCTGGCGGAGGAGGGAGCGCGGGCGATCCAAGCCGATGTGGATTTAATCCGCACCGGAGCCCTTTATCACGACGTCGGCAAACTGCATGGGCCCCAGTGGTTCATCGAGAACCAGGAGGACAGCCCCAACCCCCACGAGCAACTCGATGATCCCCTAGCCAGCGCCGCCATTCTTCAGGCCCATGTGGATGAGGGCCTCAAGCTCGCCCGCCGCTATCACCTGCCTCGGCCCTTGGCCGATTTCATCCCCGAACACCAGGGCACGTTGAAAATGGGCTATTTCCTGCATCAGGCCAGGGTACGGGACCCGTCGGTAGCCGAGCAACGCTTTCGCTACGACGGCCCCATCCCGCGCAGCCGCGAAACCGCCATCTTGATGCTCGCCGATGGCTGTGAAGCTGCCCTGCGCTCCCTACCGCCCAACACCAGCGAACTGGAAGCTCACACCATGGTGCGCCGCATTGTGGAGTCACGTCAGGGGGATGGCCAGCTTGCTGATAGCGGCATTGGCAGGGCCGAACTAGAACTGATTATCAGGGCTTTTGTGAGGGTGTGGAAACGGATGCGACACCGGCGAATTCCTTATCCGATATCGCCTCGCAAGGCATTCAGCGCCTGAGCCACAGGGAAAAAAACCAGCCTGGGATAGCCTTCTAAGCCATCTTAGCATTTGCTGGGCCAGCCAACCGCCAGCTCTTTTACTTTGCTCGTGGCCGCTATGCCTACAGGCCGCGTGGATTTTATGCTTATTCATCGTTCAATCGGTTGCGATTTTGAAATGGATCCTGCCGCTTGATCCTGGCTGGAAGGTTTTATTTTTGATGCTGCTGCAACGCGATGCGGCTGACCACATTGCCGCTAAATCTAGGCTTGCTCAACACTACTTGCTGGTTTGCTTGTACTGGCTTCTCTGGTAAAGGGAGGTTCAGGACGATCTTGCTCCAAACGACATGAATCTATCGACGGCGAGGCCAAGCATTGCTGCGACGCACCAGTAAACGTCCAACCCAAAAGACCACAATGCCAGCGGCAAGTTCTAGCAGTAAAGCAAGTAAAATCACTCCTGACCGTTGATGGAAGGCTGAGGTCAGCGCCAAAATCCAGCCACTGAAGGTGGTGAGTGAACCGCAGAAACCGATGCCCAGCAGCAACAGCAGCCGGGGCTTGGCTGGTTCCAGGCCGTAGACCATGCCCAGCAGCAGAGCACCCAGCAGGTTGGCCAGGGGATCGGCCTGCAGGGCCCAGCGCAGCAGGGCGCCGGGAACGGCCCCCAAGGCCAGCAGCAGCAGTTCCTCCGGGCGGGGGGGGGCGGCTGGTGCAGGAGAACCCATCGTGGTTCAGATCAAGGCTTGGCCGGCGGCCAGGGCGAGCAGACCCCCGAGCAACGATCCGCCGCCAAGCCACAGGGCCTGGCGGCGTTCGCCCAGGGCCAGGCAAGCCTCTAACTCTGCGACCAAGGTTGAAAAGGTGCTCAAACTACCCAGAAAGCCAGTGCCACCAAGCAGCAGCAGGGTGGCTGGGGCACGCCCCTGGCCCTGCAAACCCGTGAGCAGCCCAAGCCCAAAGCAGGCCGTCAGGTTGACAGCCAAGGTGGCCCAGTGCCGCTGCGGCAATCTGGGTTGCAGCTGGTTAACCAGCCAGAAACGCAACCAGGCTCCAGGGATGGCTCCGAGGCCTACGAGTAGGGCGGCCTTGGGCAGGCCCAAGGGGGAGTGCATCACAAGCCTCGGCGACGGCGACCTTGCAACTCGGCCTTGATACAGCGCTCCAAAACCACGCTGGCGGGCACCAAGGTGATCACGTTCGCCACCGTGACAGGGCCATTGCGGCTCAGCAGACCGTAGAGGGCCCAGGCGGCCACCCCCACCGTGAGCAGGCCGTAGGCCCGCAGCGAGATGCCACTGACGTCGCCGGCTCGAATCGTCTTGAGGGCCTGGGGAAAGAAGCTCAAGGTGGTGAGGGTGGCGGCGGCGTAGCCAAGAAGGCTGACGGCGAGGCTGCCTTGGGACGCCATCGGTTTGGGCGGCGGGACTTCCCAGCATGGTGCCAGCCCGCCTGCTGGGGCCTACCGCCTGGATCTGGGCGGAACCAACCCGCAAAATCAGCTCAGGATTCTGCGCCATTTGTCCCCATGCCCGCGCCGCTGGATTTCCAGCCTTCGCCCCCCTGGCTGCATTGGTTTCAGATCGGCTTTACCAGCATGTTGCTGGTGCTGTTTTTGGTGATCCTGGGCCGCAGTCGTGACCAGAGCTTGGAGCTGCGAACTCTGCAGCAGCGCATTCAGGTATTGGAACGCAATCGTGCCCTGGAGAAGGCAGCCAACCAAGATGGCCAGTTGCAGGTCATGGCACAACGGTTGCAGGAGATTGAAGCGCGCGAAGGAGAGCGACTGGAGCAGGCAGACCAGGAACGCCAGATGCTGCGACAGACCATCCTGGAGCTACGGGCCAAAATCCAGCGCGCCGCTGTAGGGCCGCAAACCCCAACGGCGTACCCCGCTGTTGCTCCGCTGCGGCGAGAGATCCCCCCCAAGCGGGCTCCCACCTCCCTGCTGCGGCCGCCTGGGCAGGAGTCCAATGGTGAGCCAGAGCAGCGCTGAGACCGCGAACGTGGGGACCTCCATGGCCGCCCGGTTCGGGCGGGGCGTTCCGCTGCCGTTGGGGTCGCTGGCTGCTCCTCGTACCTGCTCCTCGTTCCTGTTGCCAATCCTGTCGCGAGTCCTGGCGCTAGGGCACGCGGAAGTTCTGGCGCATCAGAATCCAGGCTTCGATCGGGACGCCGCCGATCACGTGCTGCCGCAGGATGGCTTCGATCCGCTCCGGCGTGACAGCGCCGTAGATCGTTCCTTCCGGCCAGATCAGCAGGATCGGACCTTCAGCGCAGATGCGGAGGCAGTCGGCCTTGGTGCGCAGGACGATGCCCTGCGGCCGGGTTGGATCCTCCAGGCCCAGCTCCCGCACGAGCTGCTTGAGGCGGCTCCAGCTGGCGGCGCCGAGGGCGGGATCGGGGCTGCAGAGGGCCTTGGTGGGGGTGGCACAGAGCAGCAGGTGGTGGCTGATTGTTGGCATTTAGGGTATCGCTGGCTTCTTGTTGGAGGCTTCGCTGATCCAGCTCAGGCCGAGAGGAGGGATGGGCTCGCAGCCAAGACGCTTGCCGCCTCCCGTACCGCCTGGCGGGCCCAGCTATCGACCGCCAGCACAT
This sequence comes from uncultured cyanobacterium, assembly GCA_903858015.1. Classification (GTDB taxonomy): domain Bacteria; phylum Cyanobacteriota; class Cyanobacteriia; order PCC-6307; family Cyanobiaceae; genus Cyanobium. Next base: position 26,527 of record CAIOGZ010000025.1, on the reverse strand, counting down.
CGGCTAGGGACGGAGTCGGTGTGAGGTCGGCGCGGTGGCGATCGCAGACTCGCTCGATCAGCCGTGGGATGTCGAGGAAATGAATCCGCTCTTCAAGGAAGAGGGCCACGGCTTGTTCATTGGCCGCATTCAGGGCCGCCGGCAGCGTGCCGCCCGCCCGGCCGGCGGCGTAGGCCAGCTCCATGCAGGGGTACTTGCTGCGGTCCGGGGCGCGGAAGCTGAGTTGGCCCACTTCGGTGAGATCGAGCCGGCGCCAAGGGGTTTCGAAGCGCTCGGGCCAGCTGAGGCAGTAAAGGAGCGGCAGTTTCATGTCGGGCCAGCCCAGCTGGGCGAGCACCGAAGAATCGGCCAGTTCCACCATCGAATGAATGATCGATTGGGGGTGAATCACAATTTCAATGTGGTCGTAGTCGATCCCGAATAGGTAATGGGCTTCGATCACCTCCAGGCCCTTGTTCATCAAGGTGGCTGAATCGACCGTGATTTTGCGGCCCATGCTCCAATTCGGGTGGCTTGTGGCATCGGCCACGGTGGCCTTGGCCAGGTCGGCGGCGGGCCAGTCGCGGAAGGCGCCGCCGGAGGCGGTGAGCTGGATGCGCCGCAGCCCCGGGGTGGGAACGCCGGTGGAGAGCCGGGCGCTGTCGGCCCAGGGGGTGCCCTGCAGGCACTGGAACAGGGCTGAATGCTCCGAATCGGCCGGCAACAGGCGGCTACCGCTGGCCTCCAGCGCCGGCAGCACCACGGGCCCTGCGGCGATCAACGTTTCTTTATTGGCCAGGGCGATGTCCTTGCCGGCGCCGATCGCAGCCAGGGTGGGGAGCAGGCCGGCGCAGCCGACGATGCCGCTCACCACCAGATCGGCACTGGGCCAGGCCGCCACGGCACAGAGGCCATCGCTACCGCCGAGCAGTGCAGGCAGCGGGCTGGGGCGGAGGGCGGCTTCGAGGGCTTCGAGGCGCGCCCGCAGCAGCGGGATGGAGTCGGGGTCTGCCAGGCCCACCGCTTCGGGACGATGGCGCAGGATCTGGCTGATCAGCAGGTCGAGATTGCGGCCAGCGGTGAGCGCCACCACCTTGAACCGATCGGGGAAGTCCTCGACGATCTCCAGGGTTTGGGTGCCGATGGAGCCGGTGGACCCCAGCACGGTGAGGGCTTTCACGGAGGGGATCCCAGACTTGCGGCACCAGTTTCCCATCGCAGCCCCAGCGCCGCCCTGCAGCGCTGCCGCTCCCAGAGCTGCCGCTCCCAGAGCTGGTGAGCCCGATCCAGACCAGCCAGGGAGCCTGCCGGGGCGATTTTGGCATGGGCTGCGGCGGGCGGCGTCCTGCGGCCCGAGGGTTGGCTCTGCAAGGCTGGCGTCACCCTCAGCCCTCCCCGATGGCCGCCCTCCCCACCTGGCTGCAACGCTGGAACTTCATCGAGCGAGCCCGGCTTGAACGGCAGCTCTGGGAGGCCTTCGAGCGGGGCGAAGCGATCGAGGATCTGGTGGAGAGTTGCCGCCAGGCGGTAGCCGGCGGCGCTGTTGAGCGGAGCCTTCAGCTCGAGATCTGGCAGACCACCCTGATACGAATCCGCCGGATCGAAACAATGATGACTAAAGAGAAGAAGGGTGACTAAAAAATTAGAAGGATGTCTAGAAAATTAGAAGGATGACTGGAAAGGGAAATGGGCTGGGCAACAGTTGCCTGATTAAAAGGGGATTCTTTCCACGTAGTTTGATTGCAATTGGCTTGCTTGTAATTGGCTCGATCCAAAATGGCTTCAATAAATGCGGTTGATACATAAACTGGTCGAGTAACAACAATCCCAACGGCTGCTGCTGCATGGATTTGGCGGCTAGCCAGCCACGCTGTTGTCAACGCTGGATCCAGTCGGTTATGGCACCGGGTCGGTCGATCAGTTCGATCCCCTGGGCCCTGAGCTGGTCGCGGATGCCATCCGCCGTGGCGAAGTCGCGGGCGGCCTTGGCTGCCTTGCGTCGCTCGATGAGGGCTTGGATCGCTTCGCCATCGCAGCCCTGGGCGCTGATTCCCAAGGGGCTTTCCGTTTCCGACAGGCTTGGAAAGCTGCCGGCGCTGGTTGCCGGATTGCCGCTGGATCCTGGCAAGGTCGGCAGTCTTGGCTGTTCGGATTCGAGCCCGAGCACCCCCGCCAGCTCCAGCAGCAACCGCCAGCGACCGCCCAGGCTCAGATCTGCCAAACCCGGAATGTCATGACGTTGCAGGCGATTGGCGAGCGCCCGCAGGGGCCGCGCCAGCTCAAACAGCTCGCCCAGGGCGGCGGCGGTGTTGAGGTCGTCGTCCATGGCGGCGCTGAATCGCTCCTTGCTGGCCTGGAGCTCGTCGGGCAGGGCGGCAAGATCGCCGGCCGTGCTTTCGCTCCAGCCGAGCAGACCTTGATAGATGCGGCCCACGGCCAGGGCGGCGTTCAGGCCCCTCCAACCCGTGGCGGCGGCCTCCAGGGCCTCGGCGGTGAAATCCAGCGGCTTGCGGTAATGGGCCTGGAGCACAAACAGGCGCAGGGTCATCGGGCTGACGCCCGAAGCGAGCAGGGCCCGGATCGTGGTGAAGTTACCGAGGGATTTGCTCATCTTCTGGCCGCCCACATTCACCATGCCGTTGTGCAACCAGAAGCGCGCCAGCTGCTGGCCCGTGGCCGCCTCCGATTGGGCGATTTCGTTGTCGTGATGGGGAAAAATCAGGTCGGCACCGCCTAGGTGGATGTCGATGCTGGCGCCCAGTTCCTCGCGCACCATCGCCGAGCATTCGATGTGCCAGCCGGGGCGGCCTGGCCCCCAGGGGGAGGGGAAGCTGGGTTCGCCGGCTTTGGCAGCCTTCCAGAGGGCGAAATCAAACGGATGCTGCTTGCGGGCCTCTTCGCTGCTGGCGACGCGGCCGGCGGCGTTGTCCTGTTGTTCGGCCAGATCGCGGCCGGAGAGTTTGCCGTAGCCCTGGTGTTTGAGCACGGCAAAATAGACATCTCCATCCACGGAATAGGCGGCGCCCCTGGCCTCCAGTTCGCCAATTAGGGCCCGGATCGCATCAAGGCTGCGGGTGGCCCGTGGCATCTTGTCGGCCGGCAGGATATTGAGGGCCGCCATATCGGCCACAAAGGCCTCGATGTTGCGTTCGCTCACCGCCTGCATCGAGCTGCCCTCGGCGGCGGCGCGGGCCAGGATCTTGTCGTCGATGTCGGTGTAGTTCTGCACAAAGGTGACCGCATACCCCAGCCAGATCAGGTAGCGCCGCAGCACATCCCAAACGATGTAGCTGCGGGCGTGACCCAGGTGACAGAGGTCGTAGACCGTGACACCACAGCAGTAAATCGACACCTTGCCGGCTTGCAGCGGCACGAACTCGGCCTTGGCCCGGGTGAGGGTGTTGGTGAGCCGCAGGGACAAGGCAGGGCCCGGCCGGGCCGGGAAGGGACGATGGTTTGCACCGTAGGGCCCGGGCCGCTGGAGAGACCAGGGCCGACCGATCAGCCCTGGCCGATCCGTTCGCCGCCGTAGCCGGCCCGCTGGCGCACCGCGGCGCACCAGTCGAGGTTCGCGAGGTACCAATCCACCGTGGCGGCCAGCCCCTGCTCGAAATTGTGGCTTGGCTGCCAGCCGAGTTCGCTGCTGATGCGGCTGGGGTCTATCGCGTAGCGGCGGTCGTGGCCGGGGCGGTCGCGGACCGGGGTGATCAGGGAGGCGTGGGGAGCTCGATCGGGAAGGCGCTGATCCAGCTGGGCGCAAATCGCCTCCACCACCTCTTTGTTGGTGCGTTCGCCATGGCCCCCGACGCAGTAGCTGCGGCCCAGCTCCCCCCGAGTCGCGGCCAGCAGCAGGGCGTCGACGTGGTCTTCGACGTACAGCCAGTCGCGCACGTTGGCGCCATCGCCGTAGAGCGGGATCGGTTCAGCGGCCACGGCCTTGAGGATCACCACCGGGATCAGCTTCTCGGGGAACTGCCAGGGGCCGTAGTTGTTGGAGCAGTTGGTGAGCACCACCGGCAGGCCGTAGGTGTGGTGCCAGGCGTTCACCAGGTGGTCGCTGGCGGCCTTGCTGGCGGAGTAGGGCGAGCGGGGGTCGTAGGGGGTGGTTTCCGAGAAGCGGCCCCTTGCGCCCAGGGAGCCGAACACCTCATCGGTGCTGATGTGGTGGAGGCGGAAGCCTGATTGGCGCTCGGCTGGAAGGGCTTCCCAGTGGCTGCGCACGGCCTGCAACAGGTTGAAGGTGCCGGTCACATTGCTCTCGATGAAGGCCCCGGGCCCATCGATCGAGCGGTCCACATGGCTTTCGGCCGCCAGATGCAGCACCAGGTCGGGATCGGCCTTGCGTACCGCTGCCATGGTGGCTTCTGCATCCGCCAGGTCGACCTGCAGCAGCTGGTGGCGCTCGCTGGCCTCGGCCCCCAGGCCTGCCACCACCCTGGCGATGCCCGCCAGGTCGCTGGCGTAGCCCATCTTGTCGAGGTTGAACACCGTGGCCCCGCTCTGCTCTAGCAAGCGACGCACCATGGCCCCGCCAATAAAGCCGGCGCCGCCGGTAACCAGCACACGGTTGATCCCAGGGGAAAGCAAGGGGGGCATGGGCTGGCGGCGGATAGGGGGACGATAACCGGCAGTTGCAACGTTGCTTCGGCCAGGGTCTGATCTTGATGTCCCTGTTGAGGCGGCCATCTTTGTTGAGGCGGCCATCTTTCGCTGGGCTGTTAACCAGGCCTGCTTGAAAATTCTGCAAGCGGATCGCCATCGATCACAACAGCTAATCAGAAACTTGACTGGGATTTGCCGAGACACCTTGGTGGAGGGTTATTGCTCAAAGAGGTCAAGAATTGTCCAAATTAGATTTGGGCGGTTATAGGTGTTTACGTTCGTTGGTCCATTAGTTGTTTGCGATTCTATTTTTCGTTTCTCTTTCTCTTTCGGTTGATTGTTGTGGGGCCTGCCGCTAGTTAGGCCCGTCCCTGCGAGTCGCGTCCCCCCCGCCCCTGGGAGTGAGGGTGAAGCCCAGAGCTTCAGCCAGAAAAGGCTTACGGGTCTGGGTCGAGAAGCCCTTGGCGAGGCAGCGGGTCTGGGGGGTAATTCTTCACCCAGTCGCTGGGGCCTTAGCGTGGCACTGCCGCCAGCACTTCGGCCAAGGCGGCCTGCCAATGGAGGGACTCCAGCCCCAGGGCCAGGCGGCTGCTGCTGCATTCCAGCAGGGAATAGCTAGGCCGTTGCGCCGGTGTTGGGTAGTCGGCGCTGGTGAGGGGATGCACCTCGGCAACCTGCTGCAGCAGCCCTGCGGCCAGGCCCAGCTCGCCAATCGCTACGGCGAAGTCGTACCAGCTGGCGGCGCCGGCATCGCTCCAGTGCAGGATCTGGGGGCCATCGGCCCCGGCCCCCACCCCGATCGCCCGCCAGCAGGCAGCCGCCAGGGTGTGGGTGGCGGTGGGGCAGCCCACCTGATCGGCCACCACAGCCAGGGGCTCCCCGGCCGCCGCTTTGGCCGCATGCAGGCGCAGCATCGTGAGGCAGAAGTTTTTGCCCACCGGCCCGTACACCCAGCTGGTGCGCAGCACCCGGGCGCCAGGGAGCGTCAAGGCCGCTGTCTCTCCCGCCGCCTTGGTGGCGCCATAAACGCCAAGCGGAGCTAGGGGCTGCTCCGGACGATAGGGGGAGCCCTGGGCTCCGTTGAACACAAAATCAGTGCTCAGCTGGAGCAGGCGCCCGCCGGTCTGCTCCAGGGCTGCGGCGAAGGCGGCTGGGGCGCCGGCATTCACGGCCATGGCCAGATTGGCTTCGCTTTCGGCCCGGTCAACGGCGGTGTAGGCGCCCGCGTTCAGCACCCAATCGGGCCGCTGATCCAGCACCATGCGCCTGCAGGACTCCCCATCGGCCAGATCAAGTTCGGCCCGCCCGATCGCAACCAAATCGACCCCTGCGGGGATTTTGCTGATCAGGGCCTGGCCCAGTTGGCCATCGCGGCCGGTGAGCAACACCTTCATGATTGGGGGGTAGCAAAGACATCGCCAGCTTCACGGGCTGCGGCCAGGCTTGGTGCCGCCGCATCCTTCTCGGTGAGTTGCGGATCCAGCCCGGCGAGGGGCCAGTCGATGCCGATGGCGGGATCGTTCCAGCGGATGCCCCGTTCGCAGTCACGGTTCCAGTGAGCGTCGGTTTTGTAGAGCACGATCGCCGTGTCGCTGAGGGTGAGAAAGCCGTGGGCGAAGCCGTGGGGCACCCAGAGTTGTTGGTTATTTTCGCCGCTCAATCGGGCAGCCACCCAGTGGCCAAAACTGACGGAATCGGTGCGCAGATCCACCGCCACATCGAAGATTTCACCATGCACACACCGCACTAACTTGGCTTGGGGCATGGGGGCAACCTGGTAATGGAGGCCCCGCAGCACGCCGCGGCTTGAGCAGGATTGGTTGTCCTGCACGAAGTTTGGAGTTTGATCTGGATCGAGTTCGAGCGCGCTGGCGAAGCGGCGGCGATTCCAACTTTCGAAAAAGTAACCCCTGTCGTCGCTGAACACATCTGGGGTGATCAGTAGGGGGCCTTCGATGCCGAAGTTCTCAATTGGCATGGCCGGTCTCTAGGAGTTCAAGCAGGTAGTTGCCATAACCGCTCTTGCGTAGCGGGGCGGCTAACTGTTCGAGCCTTGAGGCATCGATCCAGCCCATCCGCCAGGCCACCTCTTCGGGACAGCCTACCTTGAGGCCCTGGCGGTGCTCCAGGGTTCGTATGTAACTGGCGGCCTCATGGAGGGAGTCTGGGGTGCCGGTGTCAAGCCAGGCCATGCCTCGCCCGAGTAGCTCGACCCGCAGCGCTCGATCCTGGAGGTAGAGGCTGTTCAAATCAGTGATCTCTAGTTCGCCACGGGGGGATGGGCGCACTTGCTTAGCCCGTTCGACCACGCTGGAATCGTAAAAATAAAGACCCGTCACAGCATAGCGGGATTTGGGATTGTTTGGTTTCTCCTCAATGCTCAGTACTTGGCCATCGGCGGCAAACTCCACAACGCCGTAGCGCTCGGGATCCCGCACCGGATAGGCAAACACCGTGGCGCCCTCCCTACTGCTGTTGCTCGCTTGTAGCTGGGGTATGAGGTCGTGGCCGTGGAACAGGTTGTCGCCAAGCACAAGCGCCGCTGGGTGGCCATCAAGGAAATCGGCGCCGATCAAGAAGGCTTGGGCCAAGCCATCGGGTGAGGGCTGAATCGCATAGTTGATCTCGATGCCCCAGGCGGATCCATCGCCCAGCAGGTGTTCGAAGGCAGATCGGTCGCCGGGGGTGCTGATGATCAGGATCTCCTGGATCCCCGCCAGCATCAGCGTGCTGAGCGGGTAGTAGATCATCGGCTTGTCGTAAACCGGCATCAGCTGCTTGCTAACTGCCGTGGTCAGGGGGGCTAGGCGACTGCCACTGCCGCCAGCCAGGATGATTCCCCTGCGGTGGGCCGGTGCATGGGACGCTGTCATCCTGGAGTCAGCCAGTAACGAGCGGATTGTCTCACGCTGCGCCGACCAACCGGCTTTCTGGCCAGCTTCCCCGCCCTACTTGGTTTCCATCCAATTGGCGCCGACGCCGGTTTCGACCAGCAGCGGCACCCGCAGCTGGATAGCTGCCTCCATCGTGCTGCGGGTGAGGCTGCGGACCTGCTCCAGCACCTCCGGCGCGGCTTCTAGCACCAGTTCGTCGTGCACCTGGAGCAGCAGTCTGGCCGCCAGGCCCTGCTGGCGCAGGCTTCGATCCAGGTTCACCATCGCTAATTTGATGATGTCGGCGCTGGAGCCCTGGATTGGGGCATTGGCTGCCGCCCGCAACTGTTGGCCCTCCAGGCCGCCGCGCCGGGCCCTTTCCAGGTCAATCGCCAGTGGGTCCTTGCCCAGCAGGCGCCCGAGGCCGCCCGGATCGAAATGGAAGGGTCGGCGTCGGCCCAGGATTGTTTCGACATAGCCACGGCTGAGAGCCAGGCGCTCCTGGAGTTCCAGGAAGGCGAACACCTTGGGGTAGCGCTGTTTGTAACGACTCAGGAACTCCTTGGCCTGCACCAGGGGTAGGCCGGTTTCCCGGGCAAGCCGCTGGGAACCCATACCATAAATCACGCCAAAGTTGATTGTTTTTCCCAATCTTCGTTCTTCCGAGCTCACCTGATCTTTCTCCAGCAGCAGCCGGGCAGTGAGGGCGTGGACATCGTCGCCTTCATTGTAAGCTTTTACCAGCACTTCTTCGCCGCAGAGGTGGGTGAGGATCCGTAGTTCGATCTGGGAGTAGTCGGCGGCCAGCAGCAGCCAGCCCTGTTGGGGCAGGAAAGCCTTGCGAATCCGACGCGAAAACTCTGTGCGGATTGGGATGTTCTGGAGGTTGGGATTGCTGCTGCTCAGGCGACCTGTGGCTGTCACTGCCTGGTTGAAATCGGTATGTACCCGGCCCGTCTCCTCCTCCATCAGCGCCGGCAGGGCATCGACATAGGTGCTCTTCAGTTTGCTCAGCGTGCGGTGCTCCAGCACCACCGCAACCACTGGATGGTCGTCTTCGAGTTTCTCAAGTACGGCGGCATCGGTACTCCAGCCGGTTTTGGTCTTGCGGGATTTCTTGCGGTCGAGCTTGAGGGTGTCAAACAGCAGTTCGCCGAGCTGTTTGGGGGAGGCCAGGTTGAAGGCCGCGCCGGCGGCCGCGTGGGCCCTGGCCTCGAGCTCGGCCAGGGTGGCGGCCAGCTCCGTGGAGAGTTCAGCCAGATAGGCACAGTCGATCCGGATGCCGGTGGCTTCCATCTGGGCCAGCACCGGTTCGAGCGGCAATTCCACCTGCTCCAGCAGCAGGGGCAGGGCGGGCCCCAGGGTCGCCAGCTGCGCCCGCAGCAACGCGGTGAGTCGCCAGGTCACGTGCACGTCCATGCCGCAGTAGAGGGCCGCCGCTGCGATCGGCACGGCCGCGAAGTTGGCACCCTTTGGCACCAGGCTCGTGTAGCTGGTGGGAGTGAAGCCCAGGTTGCGGGCCGCCATCACGTCCAAGCCGTGGCGGTCGTTGGCGTCGCGCAGGTAGTCGGCCAGGAGTGTATCCATCACCACCCCCTCCAACGGCAGGCCATGGCGTAACAGCACCAAGCGGTCGTATTTGGCGTTTTGAAGGGTTTTGGGATGGCGGGGGCTGGCCAGCCAGGGGGCGAGGGCGGTGAGCACGGCCGCCAGGGGGAGTTGCCCCGGCGCGGCGGTGGGGCTCGCCGGCCCGTCCAGGCCGGCCAGGAGGCCCTGGCCTTCGGGGCTGGTGGGGCCCATGGGGCTGGCGATGCCAGTGGGGCTGGCGTGGCCGATGGGGACATAGGCCAGATCGGCCCAACCCGGGCCCCAGCAGAACCCGATCCCGACCAATTCGGCGCGGAAGGGATTGAGGGCCGTGGTTTCGGTATCGAGGGCCACGGGGTTGGCCGGATCGGTAGCCGCCAGCAGCCTGGCCATCAACGTGTTGAGCTGCCCGCTGGATTGGATCAGCTCCGGCTGCAGGTTTGGAGCCGCGGCGCGATCCTCGCCGCGATCGGCTTCGGGCCTGCTGTCAGCGGCTGGCGCTGCCGCTGCTGGCCGGCTGTCGCTTTGCTCGGCAGCCTGCTTGGCAACGTCCTTGGCATGGTCCTTGGCAACTGCCTTGACAACGGATGCTCCGGCCTGGGGCGAATGGGCGGAGAAGATGCGTGCGAATTGATCCACCTGCCGCCCCAGGCTGTGCAGTTCCAACTGTTCGAGGCTGCTGCTCAGGGCCTCGATCCGCACCGCTCCGAGCCCGAGCCGCGGTTCGCTGGGTAGGGGGACATCGAGCAGGATTTCAGCCAGCATCCGCGAGCGGTAGGCGTTGTCGCGGTCGGCCGCGAGCTTGGCCTTGAGGGCCCCCTTGAGGCAACCTTTCGAAGCTTTCTCCCCGTCCAGGCTGGCCAGGGCGGCATAGATGCCATCGAGGTTGCCATGGTCCTGCAGCAGGTTGATGGCGGTCTTGGGACCTACCCCCTTCACGCCGGGGATGTTGTCGGAGCTGTCGCCGGTGAGTGCCTTGAGGTCGACCACATCTTCGGGCGGGACGCCGAGTTTGGCGATCACGCCCTCGCGGCGAATCTCCACCGGCCCGCTGGATTTGGCGTAGGGGCCGCCCCCCATGTAAAGCACGGCGATGTCGCGGCCGTCGTCCACCAGCTGAAACAGATCCCGATCGCCCGAGAGGATCCGCACCCGCCAGCCGCTGTTGGCGGCCCGGGTGGCCAGGGTGCCGAGCAGGTCGTCGGCTTCATAGCCGGGCAGCTGGCAGAGGGGCAGGTCGAGGTCCTCGCTGAGAATGCGTTGCAGGTTGGCCAGGTCTGCAAAGAAGTGGGCCGGGGCCTCATCGCGGTGGGCCTTATAGGCCGCATCGGCCTCGTGGCGGAAGGTGGGCTCGGCGGTGTCGAAGGTGATCACCACCCCCTGGGGAGCTAGGCCACGGCAGTTGTCGAGCAACGCTTTAAGGAAGCCATAGGTGACGCTGGTGGGAATCCCTTCCTTCGTGCTTAGCCCCCCATCTCCCCCCTTGGCGAAGGCATAGAAACTGCGGAAGGCGAGGGAATGGCCATCCACCAGCAGCAGCAGGGGCTTGCTGCCGGTTTCGGCCGCTGCCCTTGCTGCCGCTCCATCCGTTGCCACCCCATCGGTTGCTAGAGCCTCCTCATCCGGTTCCGTTGGCACTGCCTGCCTGTCTTGCACCATGCTTAGCCGCCGCTTGGCTCCGGTCCTTGGCCTCAGCCTGCCAGAGGTCAGGCACCCGACAGCACGGCCGGCGGCCGCCAGGGTGGCTTAGCCGCCATCCTGGGCAGACACCGACTTTGTTTTGCCGTTGCCATGGGCCGCATCCCCCGCCGCTTCCTGATCCATCTGTTGCTGGCCGGGGGGCATACCCAGCTGGTGGAGTTCGAAACCCTGGAGGATTTTCAGCAGTGGTACGGCGAGGTGCTGGCAACGGCGCTGCCCGAGGCGTTGGTGAGCGTGCCGCTGCGGGGGCTGCAGCTGGAGTATCTGCTGGTGCGGGCCGGCAGTGTGATCGGCATCCGGGTGGAGCCGATCTTTGGCAGCCAAGTCGAGTAAGCCAGCTTTGACCTGCGGGCTTCAGTTCAGGGCCGCCGCCAATCGGGGGCGGTCTTCGCCCAGCTTGTTGAGCAGCACCCAGCTGCTGAGCAGGTCGGGGCCCTGGAGACTGCCGAGCAGGGCGGCGCGGACACTCTTCATCGCCACCCCCTTGTTGACACCGGCCGCCTTGGCCGCCCCATCCAGCAGGCCCTTGGCGGCCGTTTTGTCTAGAGCCGTTCTGTCTAGAGCGGTGCTGGTTTGATCGGTTGCGGCCAGGGCCTGCAGCAGGGCGGCCAGCACGCTGCCGGCGCCATCGACAGCCAGTTGGGTTCGGGCGGCATCGTTGGCGACGGGACGCTCGAAGAAGACTGCCGCCTGCCCAACCCCGTCCGGCAGGCGGGTGAGGGAAGCAGCAAGGAGTTCACAGAGTTCGAGCTGCCAGGCCGGATCGGCGCCCGGGCCCGTCAGGGCCCAGCCCTGGGCCGTCCAGAGCGGCAGCAGCTGGCTGCGCAGCGATTCGGGCGCCAGGGCATGCAGCGCCTGGGCGTTCAACCAATCGAGCTTGTCCCAGTCGAAGCGGGCCCCGGCCCGGTTGACCCGCTCGAAGTCGAAGACCGCGGCGGCTTCCGCCAGGCTGAACCGCTCCTCCATGCCCTCCGGCGGGGACCAGCCCAGCAGGGTCATGTAGTTGACCAAGGGCGCGGCCAGGAAGCCCAGCTGGCGAAAATCGTTGACCGAGGTGACGCCATCGCGCTTGGAGAGCTTGCGGCCCTCCTGGTTGAGGATCAAGGGGGTGTGGGCGAACTCGGGAACCGCGGCGCCCAGGGCCCCGTAGAGCAGCAGCTGCTTGGCGGTGTTGGCGATGTGGTCTTCACCCCGGATCACATGGGTGATGGCCATGGCCACGTCGTCGACCACCACCACGAGGTTGTAGAGGGGATCACCGATCTGGTCGGCCGGGGCACGGCGGGCGATCACCATGTCGCCGCCGAGGTCGGCACCGGACCAGCGCATCTCGCCGCGCACCAAGTCGTGCCAGCTGATCGTGGCGGCGTCATCGATGCGGAAGCGCACGGTGGCCTGGCGGCCCTCGGCGCGGAAGGCTTGCTGCTGCTCACGGCTGAGGTCGCGGTGCCGGTTGTCGTAGCGGGGAGGCAGGTTGGCGGCGGCCTGCTGCTCCCGCATCGCCGTGAGCTCCTGCTCCGTGGCGTAGCAGCGGTAGGCGTGGCCTGAGGCCAGCAGCTGCTCGATGGCGGCGCGGTGCTCGGCGACCCGGGCGCTTTGAATCACCGGCTCGCCATCCCAGTCGAGGCCTAGCCACTGCAGACCGCTAAGAATGTTGGCGGTGAATTCCGGTTTGCTGCGTTCGTGGTCCGTATCTTCGATGCGGAGCAGGAACTGGCCGCCGTGGCGGCGGGCGAATAGCCAGTTGAACACCGCCGTGCGGGCGGTGCCGATGTGGAGGGTGCCAGTGGGGCTGGGGGCCAGACGAACCCGAACCGGAGCAGTGACTGCCACCGTGAAGGACTCCAAAAAGGCGTGAACGGGACTGACGGGGCTCGAACCCGCAACTTCCGCCGTGACAGGGCGGTGCTCTAACCGATTGAACTACAGTCCCCCGCAACCACAGCGTGCCGGTTAGGGCCCGCAGTTTGGCGGCACCGGCGCGAACGCCGACCATCCAAGTATCCAACGCGACCGGTCCCTCCGTCAACGTTGCTCTCAACACTGCTTGGCGGCGGTATCGATCCGCCGCCAAGCAGCGGCTTGAAGCCCAGCAAAAAGGGCCTCCCAACGCTGTGGCAGGCCCGGCTTGATCATGGGGCGGTGGCCAGGTTTAGGGGTACATCGCTTTTGGATAAAGCAGGCTTTTGGCTGGACTGGGCTCGATGGCAATGGCCGTGATTGATTGCTTCCCAGGTTGGCTCGGGCTCGACAAGGCTCAAGCAATCAAGCCCCGTGGAGGTGAAGGCGAAAGCGATTAAGGCTGAGCTGTCGCCTGGAAGGCTGAGGCGATGCAGCTAAACCCCCTTGACCCATCACCATCAAGGCATGTCCACCTTGAAGGTATGACAACAATGACCCGATGACCATCAAGGAAACCAGAGCGGTTCAGGAATAGTCTTGAGGGGGTGACTCGAACAAGCTGACGGGCTTGGCAGCTGTCTGCAGGGGGCAGGGCGGCAGCGCCAAGCGGCTCAAGGACGAAAACCGGCCGGCTCGATCAGGCGCACCTGGTTGCCCCGGGCCGTGAACTCGCGGCCTTGGTCACTCTGTACAACAACCCGACCACCGGATTTGACTCGGATGACCCGTGCACGAACCCAGCCGAGGGCGGCCGACTCGAGCACTTTCACCACATCACCGGGTTGTAAATCCAACTCCATGTTCGAAACCACGAACGAAATTGCAAAGGGGACCATCGAACGCGCCGTGGAGGACTTGAACCCCCGACATCAGGTTTTGGAGACCTGCGTTCTACCAACTGAACTAACGGCGCAAGGCGATGGTCCCGGGGAACGGAACGAAGCTCTGCGAAGGATTCCTGGGAATGATTCGCAGAAGGTGCCTCAGCGGTCGAAGCGCTGCTTCACGCGGGTGGCTTTACCCACCCGGTCGCGCAGGTAGAAAAGCTTCGCCCGACGAACCTTACCGCGCCGCTCCACCTTGATGGAAGCGACCTGGGGGCTGTGCAGCATGAACACCCGCTCGACGCCGATGCCCTGGAAGATCCGGCGCACGGTGATCGTTTCGTTCAGACCGCCATGGCGCTTGGCGATCACCACACCTTCGTAGGGCTGGACCCGTTCCTTGTTGCCTTCCCGGATTCGCACCCCCACTTTGACGGTGTCGCCCACGTAGATCTCGGGCAGATCGCCCTTGAGCTGCTCGGCTTCGAAGGCCTGCAGCAGCTCATGGCCACTGCGGCGACCGTTGCTGGCCTGGACGGCCGTTGCGGTGGCGGCCGCTGCGGCCGGCTCGATTGTGGCGGCTTCTGCTGTTTCCACTTCAGGGGTCTCGGGGTCGGTTCCCGTGGTTGTGTCTGTGTCTGTCGGTGATTCCGCTGCCATCCCAGCTCTCCAGCGCCTGGCCAAACCACCAGCGTACCGGCTAGGGGTCACCCCCTGGCTACTTCTCCAGGCCCGGCTGCTCGTTTTGGGCGGGCTGGTCTTGGTGAACAGGTGGCTCTTCCTGAACAGGCCGGCGCTTCGGGCCTGGCTGGCGCCAGCGCTGCCAGAGCATGGCCCCGCCGGTGGCCAGCATCCACAGCACCCCCAGGCCATTGGCCAGCACGTACAGCGTTTCGCCATTCGGGCCCAGCCACTGGCGCAGCCATTCCCCCTCGTGCAGCAGCATCAGGCCATGGGCCTGGTCGCGGCCGAGGCCGCCCCAATCGCGCAGCAGCCGGTAGCCCAGGCCCGTGCAGACCGTGAGCAGCAGCGGCGCCAGCACCCAGGGGGCCAGGGCCCCATGGGCCCTGCGCAGGCGAACTCCCAGGGGGGGATTGGCGGGGCGAGGCGGCGCGGCTTGGCCGGAGATGGGAGCGGATTTTTCGGCGGGATCGGGATCGGCCATGGGCGGTACGTCGGCCAGCTGCCACCATGGCTAAGCCGTGTTAACCCGCCATGGCTAAGCTGCAATTGATAATTTGAACTGAAATCGAAACAGCCGCCGGAGTCGGCCCCGCATGAATCTTTTTGCCGATCTTTTGGCAGCCTCCCAAACCGCCAAGGCCGCCAGCGGCACCGTGATCCAGAGCGGGCCCCGAATCCAGAAGGGCAAGCGCGGTGTGGAGGTGAAATCGGCCCGGGAGATCGCCGTGATGCGTCAGGCCAGCCGGATCGTGGCCACGGTGCTGCGGGAGTTGATGGCGATGGCCGCCCCAGGGCTGAGCACCGGCGATCTCGATCGCCATGCCGAGAAGCGGATCCGGGAGCTGGGCGCCACCCCCAGCTTCAAGGGCTACCACGGGTTTCCCGCCAGCATCTGCGCCTCGATCAACGACGAGGTGGTGCATGGCATTCCCAGCAGCAAGCGGGTGATCCGCGCCGGCGATCTGCTGAAGCTCGATACCGGTGCCTACTTCGAGGGCTACCACGGCGACAGCTGCGTCACGGTTTGCGTCGGCGAGGGCGCCGCTGAGCAGGCCCGCACCTTGAGCCGGGTGGCCCAGGAATCGTTGATGAAGGGTCTGGCCACGGTCAAGGCCGGCAGCACCCTGCTGGAGCTGGCCGGTGCCGTGCAAGACCACGTCGAAGCCCATGGCTTTGCCGTTGTGGAGGACTACACCGGCCACGGGGTGGGACGCAACCTGCACGAGGAACCCTCGGTGTTCAACTACCGCACCCGCGACCTGCCCAACATGGTGCTGCGGCCGGGCATGACCCTGGCGGTGGAGCCGATCCTCAATGCCGGCAGCAAGGCCTGCCGCACCCTCAAGGACCGCTGGACCGTGGTGACCGTCGACGGCAGCCTCTCGGCCCAGTGGGAGCACACGATCGTGGTCAGCAGCGACGGCTGCGAGATCCTCACCGATCGGGATTTCTGAACTGGAGCCGGGCGATCTGGCTCGGGGCCTGGTTCGGACTGGGGCCTGGCCCGCCTCAGGGCTGGGCCAGGCCGGTGGGGCCCCTGGTGGTGAGGCGGAAATAGGCCTGGCGCCCGAGGCTGGCCAGGGGCATCAACAGGTAGGTGAGCGGATTGGGGCTGACGATCACCAGCGAGCAGTTCCAATCGAGGGCCTGGCGCAGGATCTGGCCCGCCACCCAATCGGCCCCCATCAGGCCGATCGGGTTGAGCGCCGAGCGGAAGGGGCCGAGCACCAGCCGACGCAGGCGCAGGGGGCCACCGGCTGTGCTGGCCAGATCGAGGGCCCGCAGGCTCAGCAGCTGGCCGATCAGCCGCTTGCTGATCTCGTAAAGCGGACTGAAAGCCGGCTGGATTTCGGCTTCGGAGGTGTTGATCCAGAGCTCGGGCTGGGGTCTGCTGGCTTTCGGCGCCGCTGGCGGAGCATCGCCTTCTGCCGCCGGCGGGGGTGTGGCGCTGGCCTGGCGGTCTGCAGCCAGGGCGGCGAATAACTCCAGCAGTCGCCAGCTGCTCAGGGCATTCACCTCGAGGCAGAGCTCCACCGCCGCGCGATCGCGGGCCCCGTGCACATTCACACCGTGGTTAAGCACCAGCACATCCACCTGCTCCAGCAGCTCGCGCAGCCGCCATTCCTGGCCCACCTGCCAGTGCGCCTGCTCAAAGGCAAGCGGCTCGCCCTCGGCGCTGCTGATGGCCAGGGGGGCCTCCGACGTCGTGAGGGCGATCAGCCGGGCGCCGCGGCGCTGCCATTGCCGCAGCAGGGCCTTGCCGAGGCTTCCGCCGGCACCGGTCACCGCCACGCAGGGCAGCGGCGCAGGCGGATCAAGCGGCTGGATTTCGTCCATAGGAATCCCTGGATCGCCACCATGCTGCAGCGGCCGATGCGGGACGGCACCGCTGCTCTGAAAGGATGGGGCAAAGCCAGTTGGTCACTGCCTAGATTGGCTCGGATCAACTGATCCTGAAGAGGTTTCCGATGCCCACCCCGCTGCTGATCGGCTCCTGCGTACCGTTCAGCGGCAAGTCGACGCTGGTTCTAGGCCTGGGGCGCCAGTTGGCGGCCAGGGGCCTGCCGGTGGTGTTTGGCAAGCCCCTAGCCAGCAGCGACGACGATTTTCCAATGGATGCCGAGGTGCGCTTTGTGGGCAGCACCCTGGGCCTTGCCGAAGGGCAGCTGCTGGCTTCGCTACAGGTGATCGAAGCCGCCTCGGCCGAAGCCCGTCTGTTGAGCGGTGATCTCGGCGCCGGCCCTGGCCTCGACAGCCTCCGCGCCCGGATTGCCGCCGAGGCCGACCGCTTGGTGCTGCTCGAATCGGCCGGCACCTTGAGTGAAGGCTTGCTGTTTGGTTTGTCCCTGGTGCAGTTAGCCCGGGGCCTGGATGCCCAGGTGGTGTTGGTGCACCCCTGGAGCGACTGCCGCAGCGTGGAACCCCTGCTGGAGGCCCGCCAGCAGTTGGGGGACCAGCTGGCGGGGGTGGTGCTCAATGGGGTGGAGCCGGAGGGCCTGGCTGGCTTGCGGGCCAGGTTGGAGCCGGCCCTGGAGCGGCTGGGGCTGCCGGTGCTGGGGGTGATGCCCAGGAGCCCTTTGCTGCGCAGCGTGACCGTGGAAGAACTATCCCGGCGCCTGGCGGCCCGCGTGCTCTGTTGCCATGAACGGCTCGACCTGCTGGTCGAAACCCTCTCGATCGGGGCCATGAACGTGAGCTCGGCGATGGAGTTTTTCCGCCGGCGCCGCAACATGGCCGTTGTCACCGGCGCCGACCGTACCGATATCCAGCTGGCCGCCCTGGAGGCCTCCACCCAGTGCCTGATCCTCACCGGCGTCGGGGAACCGTTGCCGGAGCTGATCAGCCGCGCCGAGGAACTGGAGGTGCCGGTGCTCAAGGTGGAGCACGACACCCTCACCACGGTGGAGGCGATCGAGGCGGCCTTTGGCCACGTCCGCCTGCATGAGCCGGTGAAGGCCAGCTACGCGATTCGGTTGGTGGAGGAGCACTGCGACTTCAGCCGCGTCTTCGAGCAGCTCCAGCTGCCGCTGCGGGCCTGAGCTGACGGCGGCCCTTGCTTCACTGCTAGGTTCACAAGGAAGCTTGCGGGCAACGGGTGACCCGGTCCCTCGACCTACCGGCACTGGACCGGATTGACACGCTGGCTCTTGAGCTGGCCATGCTCCAGGACCGTGGCAAACGACGGATCGCCATCCTTGGCAGCCGCCATGTGCCGGTGGTTTCTGTGCATCTTGTGGAGCTGGTGGCCCGCTCCCTGGCCCACGAGGGCCACAGCCTGATCACTTCTGGCGCCCAGGGGGTGAACTCGGCGGTGATCCGCAGCGTGCTGGCGGTGGACCCGAGCAAACTGACGGTGTTGTTGCCCCAGAGCCTGGAGCGGCAGCCGGGCGAATCCCGCGACCAGCTGGAGGGGGTGCTGCATCTGGTTGAGAAGCCTGAGCACGATGAATTGCCCTTGCCGATGGCCAGCAGCCTCTGCAATCAAGAGATCATCGGCCGCTGTGACCAGCTGATTTGCTACGCCTTCCACGACAGCGAAACCCTGCTCTCTAGCTGCCGCACCGCCGAAGATATGGGCAAGGTGGTGAGCCTGCTTTTCTTTGATTGAGAAGCTCTGCTTCCTCGACTACGTTCTGCTTCGACTTCGAAAAGGCTCTGGTCGTCAAAAGCTTGGACCGCTGGCTTGGCCTTTTGCTCCTAAGCAGGCTCCCAACCAAGCAGACAGACAAGCAGGCTCCCATCCAGGCCCAGCATTAGCTGGCTACATCCCGGGGTAGCACCTGCAGCTGGGTGCCTTCGCGCCCCATCACCGTGACCGGATGGCCGGCGTTGAGGGCCCGCTGCGGATCGAGGTTGCGGGCGGCCCAGCTCTGGCCCCGCCAGCGCACCCGCCCCTCGCCCCGCTGGTTGAACGGGGCGATCACCTCGGCCTGGTCGGCGCCTGCCGCCGGGGCAATCGTCCGCTCTGCCTGGCGCTGCGACCAACCCCGCACCAGGGCATAGGCCGCCCCCACCAGCAAGCTGAAGCCCAGCAGTTGCACCCCGCTGGGCAACTGGGGCAGGGCCCCGGCCACCAGCACCAGCAGCAGCGCCGCCAGCCCGCCCACCAGTAAGAGGCCATCGCCATCGAGCCCGACCAGCACCGCCAGCAGCAGCAGGCTGGCGAGGCCGAGCCAGAGCAGGGGCAGGGAGGGCATCCGCAGCGGGCGATGGGGGGATTGGCCTCCATCCTGCCTAGGCTGCCGCCAGTGGACTAGGGGTAATGGAAGGCCTGTTCGTTCCGGTGCTGATCGCCCTGGCCGCGTTGGGGATCAGTGGTGTGAAGGTGACCAGCAGCAGTCGCTCGATGCTGGTGGAGCGGCTGGGCAAGTACAACCGCCAGCTGTCGCCGGGCCTTTCGTTGGTGATTCCGGGGCTGGAGCGGGTGGTGAGCCATGAATCGCTCAAGGAGCGGGTGTTGGACATCCCACCGCAGCAATGCATCACCCGCGACAACGTGTCGATTGAGGTGGATGCGGTGGTGTATTGGCAGTTGCTGGAGCATGCCCGGGCCTACTACGCCGTCGACAACCTGCAGGCGGCGATGGTGAACTTGGTGCTCACCCAGATCCGCGCCGAGATGGGCAAACTCGACCTCGATCAAACCTTCACCACCCGCTCGGAGGTGAATGATGTGCTGCTCAAGGAACTCGACCAGGCCACCGATCCCTGGGGCGTCAAGGTGACGCGGGTGGAATTGCGCGATATCAAACCCACCCAGGGGGTGCAGCAGGCGATGGAGCAGCAGATGACCGCTGAACGGGAGAAGCGGGCGGCGATTTTGAGGTCTGAGGGTGAAAAGGAATCCCAGGTGAATGCCGCCCGGGGAAGGGCCGAGGCCCTGGTGCTCGATGCCAAGGCCAAGCAGGAGGCGCTGCTGCTGGAGGCCGATGCCCAGGCGAAGCAGCAGTTGTTGCTGGCCCAGGCGCGGGCTGCGGCGGCCAAGGAGTTGGCGGCGGTGATCGAAGCCCACCCGGCGGCGGCCGAGGGCCTGCGGCTGCTGCTGGCCAAGGATTGGATGGCGATGGGCGAAAAGCTCGGCAATGCCCCAGCTGGCAGCGTGCTGATGGTGGATCCCCAGAGCCCCGCCAGCCTGCTGGCTGCGCTCAAGGGCCTGCAACAGAAGGGGTAAGCCACCGCTGGGGGCGCTTGCTGCAAACTCCTAAGCGCTTCAGCCTTGCAACACACCGCGTAAGGCTTCGCTGTAGATGATCGCCGTGCAGAGGATGCCAGCAGCCCAGCAGAGGCTGCGCAGCGGCGGCACATTCGTCACATAGGCGCCGATATAGGCGAGCCGAAGGGCCGGGTGCAGCCAAGCCGCCGCCACCGCCAAGCCCGCCGGGGCGGTGCCATCGTGGCTGGCCAGCAGGGCCAGTAGGCAGGCCGGAGCATGCAGGCTGAAGGCCTCGAAGCAATTTTGATGGGCCCAGCTGGCCCGCTTGCCCCAGGCTGGCAGCCGTTCCAGCATCGCCCTTGGTGCCGCAAGGTCGGCCGGGGTGAAATCGGCCTTGGAGCGGGCCGCCGCCAGGGGGAAAAGGCTGGCCAGCACCACCAAGGCGGCCAACACCAGCGACCAGGCAAAGGGGGCGCCGCTGGTAGGGGCCAACACTGCGGTGACTGCGGGATCAACAGCCAGCGGCATCGCCGCCAACGGCATGGAGGCCAAGGGCATGGTCGTAGGCAGGGCGAGGCAGGGGAGCGGAGGAAGCATGGGTGAGGGGGGCCAGGCTTCCCTTTCTAAGCTTTGCCGGCTTGGAGCCGCCCGCAAAACCCCGACGGCGGCGAAACTGCTCTTGAAGGCAGCCGGGGCGGCTGGGTGGCTGCGGAGGCTTGATGCGCGATCAAGCCAAGCTGAGCTGCTTGAGCGCAATGATCTGGTCATCTATCTGGCACTGCGCAAAGGGGCACGAAACGGTGCTGCTCAATCCAGCGCGATCGCCCGCTCGAGGGTGGCCTGGGCTAGCAGCCGTTGAACACCTTTCTGCAGGCAGCAGTCCAGGAAGCTGAGGGCATCGGCATCACTGGGATCCAGCTGCACGGCGTTGTGCTGCTCCAGGCAGCGTTTGCGGATCAGCTGGCCACGGGCAGCGGCCGCCACCTGCTGGCGGAGCTGTAGCGCGTTGTGCAGCCGCTCTAATATGGTCAGCAGTTGATCTTGCATCGGTAAACAACAATCCCGTTTCGCCATCCACGTCCTGACAGTAGGCATCGAGCTTCTGCAGCGCCGGCAGCACTCAGCGACTGGGCCATTCAAGCTATTGCACATCTACGCATCAGCGGTTGTAGGCAGTTGGCAGCAGGGGAGCGAAGCTGCAGTCAAAGCGCTATAGCCACTGCAGGTATAGCGCTTCGGAGCCCGCCAGCTGGAAGCGGAACCGGTAGGCAGGCGGGGCCTCAAATCGCTGGGCTAGCTCGGGTGCATCGATCAGTTGGAACCGCACCTGGGGCTGCTTGCCCAGCCACGCGATTTGCTCTGGTGCGATCGTCGCTAAATCCTAGAAGTGGCCCAGGGGGGATCCCCCCCGCTGCTCACGAGGGGCGTGTCCGCCCTGGGGCTTGGCCGCCCTAGGGGCCGCTGATGTCACTCGGGTTGCATCGCAGCGGCGGACCAATTGGTCAACCATTGGAAGTCCGCGCCGATCGCTCCAGGTGCGGTGGGGGGGGAGTCCAGGCCTGTGCGTCCGGCAGGAAGTCGTTCACCTCGCAGATGCTGGACTTGCCCGCCTGCCGGTACTGCTCGATCACACCCAACACCTCCCGATCGATAGTCGTGGTGAGGACCAATAGACCGGAAGTCGGAGCGTCGGCGGGCTATAGCAGGCAAAAAAGGTTGTCGCCGATGCTGCCGAAGCCACCGACCCGCACGGTCGAGAAGTGGAGATTGAAGGAAGAATTCTAGATAGTGGAGAAAATTAGATTAGCCGTCAGTGAACCGGTGCTGAAGCTGCCGGTGATGCCGGTCACATTGATCAACAGATCGGAACGCGTGCTGTAGCTGGAGGTGTTGTCGTTCACGGCGATGTACCACTGGCGGCTGCTGGCGTTACCTGGGGTGGATTCGAATCCAAACAGCACAGCCTCGTTGGCGCTGAGCGCTTGACTGCCGGCCAGATTGACATTCTTATCGGCAAAGGCTTTGGCTACAGCACTCTCTAAGGTGGGGATGGCGGGTGTGATCACGCCGGTGTTCCAGAGGGCTGAGGGCAGGGCGTTGAGGGTGATGCGATCGCTGCTACTGGGATTGCTACTGCTGATCGTGAGATCGGTGATGCGATCGAGATTGGTGAGGCTGGACTCGGCGAAAGCGCGATAGACGAAGCTGTCGGCACCTAGGCCGCCGCTCTGGGTGTCTGCGCCGAGGCCACCGCTCAGGGTGTCGGCGCCGCTGTCAGCGATGATCGTGTCAGTGCTTGAGCCGCCGATCAGGATGTCGGCGTAGGGGCTGCCGAGAATCGATTGTGGCGTTGTCTTTTTACTTCTGTCGTCCGAGCCGCTGATGACGACAGCTTGAACCTTGCTGGAGGACGTATTACCAGCAGCATCGCTTACGCGGGCACGGAATTGATAGCTGTTATCGGCGAGGGTACTTTGGCTGGCGATGGTATCAGTCCAGGTGCTGCCGCCATCGGTGCTGCGCTGATAGACAACGCTGCTGCCAGCTTCCTGACCCTTGAGGCTAAGGGTGAAGTCGCGATCATTGGAGATTCGATCACTGGAGGAGGGGCCACTGTCTGTGAAGTCAACCAGGCTCAGGGTGCCAGTGTTGGGTGCTGCGGTATCGGCTGTAACGCTATAGGCCAGGCCAGCGGCAGACTGGTTACCCGCGGTATCGGCGACGCGGGCAGTATAGCTCACGGTTTGATTATTACGAAGTATGCGGGTGTCAGCGTAGCTCCAGCTAGTGGAGAAAACACTAGCGATACCAAGGAACTCCGCACCGTCGTAAACACGGACGCTTTCACTTCCATCCGTGGCTAGGGCAGCGGAGAGAGTGCCGCTGATTGCTAGGGAAGT
Organism: uncultured cyanobacterium; assembly: GCA_903858015.1. Lineage (GTDB taxonomy): Bacteria > Cyanobacteriota > Cyanobacteriia > PCC-6307 > Cyanobiaceae > Cyanobium. The sequence continues at coordinate 3,822 of CAIOGZ010000025.1, read as the reverse complement.
GTCGTCAGTGCTGCCGCCTGGGGCAACCGTTCCTTGGAAGATTCCTACGTCGTCGCTAACAGCAGATACCGCAGCTGTGGTGGGGATTGCGGAGAGTCGTACCGTAGCCGTGTAGGCCGTGCCAGCGGCGGATTGGTTGCCGGCGATATCGGCGACGCGGGCGGTATAGCTGACGGCTTGATTATTGATCAGTGTGCGTGGGTCGGCGAAGCTCCAGTTGCTGGCGTTGCCTGAGACACTGGCGGTGCCAAGGAACTCCGTACCGTCGTAGATGTGGACGCTTTCACCAGAAGCCAGAACGGCGGAGAGAGTGCCGCTGATCACTAGTGAAGTGTCGTCGGTACTGCCGCCTGGGGCAACAATGCCCTGCGTTATTCCTACGTTGTCGATGATTGCCGTAACGGCAGCCGTGGTGCTGGGGACAATCGTATCCAATGAGAAGAAAATGATGTCAGCTGAGGAATTGTTACCGGTGTTGTCGGCTGCATAGGCGGCAACACCAATCGTGCCATCGCCCAGCGTGCTGAGATTATCCGCGGTGAGCAGAACGGCAACAGGTGTGCTGCCGTTGCCCGTGATTGTTTTGGTAACCGTATTGCTGCCATTGGAGAAGGTTACTACCACAACGGCTCCAGTTTCAGCCGAGACCGTAACAACACCAGTGGTTGTTGTGGCTTCTCGAGCGGTGGCGCCATCGCTGATACCAATCCCTAGGGCAAGGACTGGTGCTGGTGGGGGAATGGTATCAAGCGTAAGGGAAGTGGTACCAGCTGATGAGAGATTACCAGCGGTGTCGGTGGCAACTGCACTAACGTCAATTATACCGTTGCCCAGGGTGACGATATTATCAGCGGTGAGCTGCACCGGCACAGATAGGCTGCCATTCCCCGTGACAATTTTTGTAACCGTGCTAGTGGCATTGGAGAATGTAACAACAACGAGGCTCTTGCTTTCCGCAGTAACCGAAACTACACCCGTGCCGGCTGTTGCTTCTTCAGCGGTGGCGCCATCGGCGACACCCGTCCCTAGGCTAATAGCTGGTGCAGCTGGGGGTATGGTATCCAGCGTAAAGGAAGTGGTGCCAGCTGATGAGGTATTACCGGCTGCATCGGTAGCAACGGCGGTTACCACAATCGTGCCATCGCGTAGCGCGGCTAAATCAGAAGCGTTGAGCTGAACCGGCACAGCATTGCTGCCGTTGCCCGTGACGATTTTGCTGACCGATTTGCCATTATTGGAGAATGCAACAACAATAGAGCTACCGGATTCGGCTTTAACTGTAACCACGCCAGTGGTGGCTGTTGCTTCTGAAGCGGTGGCTCCATTGGCGATACCAGTCCCTAAGGCAAGGGCTGGAACCGCTGGGGGATTGGTGTCGAGTGTGAAAGAACTTGTGCTAGCTGACGATGCATTACCGGCGGTGTCGGTGGCAACGGCGACTACCGTAATCGTCCCATCGCCCAGCGCAGCTAGATCAGAAGCGTTGAGCCGAATCGGAACAGGGGTGCTGCCAGTACCTGTCACAGTTTTAGTAACCATCTTGCTGCCATTGGTGAAGGTGGCAACAACGGAGCTGCTAGTTTCCGCCGTAACCGTAACTACACCAGTGCTAGCTGTTGCTTCTGCAACCGTAGCTCCATTGGCTACACCCGTGCCTAGGGCAAGGACTGGGGCTGCTGTTGGAATAGTATCAAGCGTAAAGGACGTTGTACCAGCTGATGAGGTATTACCGGCAGCGTCGGTGGCAAATGCGCTAACCCCAATTGTGCCATCGCCCAGGCTGGCGAGATTATCAGTGGTGAGCAGTACCGGCACAGGTATGCTGCCATTACCAGTCATCGTTTTGGTAACCGTGTTACTACCATTGGACAAAGTAACAACAACGGTGCTGTTAACTTCCGCTTTCAGCGTTACTACGCCAGTGATGGCTGTTGCCTCTGAGGCGGTTGCGCCATTGGCGACTCCAGTCCCTAGGGCAAGGACTGGTGCCGCGGGGGGATTGGTATCGAGCGTGAAGGAAATTGTGCCAGATGGCGAGATATTTCCGGCAGCGTCGGTAGCATCAGCAGTTACTGTAATCGTGCCATCGCCGAGTACGGCTAGATCAGTAGCGTTGAGCTGAACCGGTACAGGTGTGCTGCCATTACCTGTCATCGTTTTAGTAACCGTGTTGCTACCATTGGAGAAGGTAATAACAACGGAGCTGTTCCCTTCCGCTATAAGCGTAACTACTCCAGTGGTTGCTGTTGCCTCTGAGGCGGTTGCGCCATTGGCAACCCCATTTCCTAGGGCAAGGGCTGGCGCCGCTGGGGGATTGGTATCGAGCGTGAATGTAACGCTTCCAGTTGGCGAGGCATTGCCGGCGACGTCGGTAGCAATAGCGATTACCGTAATCGTGCCATCGCCGAGCTCGGCTAGATCAGTTGCGGCGAGCTGAACCGGCACAGGTGTGCTGCCATTACCTGTCATCGTTTTAGTAACCGTGTTGCTACCATTGGAGAAGGCAACAACAACGGAGCTGTTCTGTTCCGCCGCAACCGTAATCACACCAGTGGCAGCTGTTGCTTCTGAAGCCGTAGCGCCATTGGCGGCACCCGTGCCTAGGGCAAGGACTGGTGCCGCTGGGGGATTGGTATCGAGGGTGAAGGAAACGGTACCAGCTGGCGAGGCATTCCCGGCAGCATCGGTGGCAACGGCGTCAACAGTAATCGTGCCATCGCCCAGGGTGGCGAGATTATCAGCGGTGAGCAGTACCGGCACAGGTGTGCTGTCATTACCTGTGACAGTTTTAGTTACCGTGTTGCCACCATTGGAGAAGGTAACAATAACAGAGCTGTTTGCTTCTGCTGTAAGCGTAATTACGCCAGTCGTGGTTGTTGCCTCTGAGGTGGTTGCGCCAGTGGCAACTCCATTCCCTAGGGCAAGGGCTGGTGCTGCAGGAGGATTGGTATCGAGCGTGAAGGAAGCGGTACCAGCGAGAGAAGCATTCCCGGCAGCGTCGGTAGCAACGGCGTCAACAGTAATCGTGCCATCACCGAGTACAGCTAGATCAGTAGAGTTGAGCTGAACAGGCACAGGTGTGCTGCCATTACCTGTCATCGTTTTGGCAACCGTGTTACCACCATTTGAGAAGGTAACAATAACAGAACTGTTTGCTTCTGCTGTAAGCGCAACTACGCCAGTCGTGGCTGTTGCCTCTGAGGCGGTTGCGCCATTGGCAACCTCATTTCCTAGGGCAAGGGCTGGTGCCGCTGGGGGATTGCTATCGAGCGTGAACGTAATGCTTCCAGTTGGTGAGGCGTTGCCGGCGACGTCGGTAGCAACAGCAGTTACTGTAATCGTGCCATCGCCGAGTACGGCTAGATCAGTTGCGGTGAGCTGAACCGGAACAGGTGTAGTGCTATTACCGGTGACATTTTTAGTTACTGTATTGCTACCATTGGAGAAGGTAACAACAATGGAGCTGTTCACCTCCGCTGTAAGCGCAACTACGCCAGTCGTGGCTGTTGCCTCTGAGGCGGTTGCGCCATTGGCGACTCCATTCCCTAAGGCAAGGACTGGTACCGCCGGGGGATTGGTATCGAGGGTGAAGGAAACGGTACCAGCTGGCGAGGCATTTCCGGCAGCATCGGTGGTAACGGCGTCAACGGTAATCGTGCCATCGCCGAGTGCAGCTAGATCAGTAGCGTTGAGCTGAACCGGTACAGGTGTGCTGCCATTACCTGTCATCGTTTTAGTAACAGTGTTGCTACCATTGGAGAAGGTAATAACAACGGAGCTGTTCCCTTCCGCTATAAGCGTAACTACTCCAGTGGTTGCTGT
>CAIOGZ010000024.1 GCA_903858015.1 uncultured cyanobacterium | reverse complement strand
CGGAGTGATGAATGAATTGGCCCTTGCCTATGAGGCCACCCTTGGCATTTCCGCAGCAGCAGGCACACCACTGCCCGTGAATTCTGTTCGAGAAAACGGCATCTTCATGAAGCGTCAGCTGGACTGTGCCGTGATCCAGATGGTGCACAAGATCCGTGAGAGCAAAAGCATGGAGGCGTACGACACCGTCTATGGAGTGTTTGAAGAAGGCGAGTTGGTTTATCCGGGCGCAGGCTTTCGTGACAGAACGCATGTGCAGATCGCCATCCGCAACCCGGAGATGATTCTTGGCTATTTTCGAGTTGATGGGATGACATAGGCCTGGTGATTGACACCCCAACAAAGAAGGCGCCCCGTGGGGGGGCGTCTTAGCACCGGTTGCGGCGGTGACCTCCTCACACCAAGGACTGCCGGTCGGGTGTCTGTGGTTTACGCATGACACAGGGACCGCCCACTCGAACCGTCAGGCCATTGCTCCTGGAAGCCCAAGCCCACGGGCGATGCGGCGACACCAGAGAGCCGGAGGCGGTGTGCCTCCGGCCCCGGGGGCTCAAAGCACCCGCACCTCGGCCTGGCGACCGAGCTCACGCTGCTGATTGGCAGCCAGGATCAGGGCCTGCTCGCGAGGCACGTAGTGCGGCCCTTGCGCGGTGCGCAAGCCGGGGCAGGCCGGGTGGCGTGATCGCCAGTGCCCAGGGCCGTCTCACTGACCTGCCAAGCCCTGCCTGCGACAGGTATCAAGCAGATGGGTCCTGGCGGATGACCCCCGAGAAGCCCATCACTACTGGCGGCTGATAGGGCCTGAGCTGCTGGGCCGTGGCCTCCAGGAAGGCCACCAGGATCGTGATCAGCAAGATGTAGTCCCGTAGGGCCGGCTCCAGGGGGCCGTGGGCCGAAGGTGGCTGGGCAGCCAGCACCGCCTCCAGGGGAGCCCAGAGGGGGTTGGTGCGGGCCTCGGCATAGATCTCGGCCAGACGGGCGCTGTGGGCAGGATCAGCCAGCGACGCCGATTCAGAGGAATGGGCAAAGGCGTTGCGCAGTTTGCGCAGGGCAGAGAGAGCCCGCTCCACTGGGGCTTCGATCAATCCCAGCCGGCGGGCCAGGGCCACCTTGGCGCCGATGGAACCCAGGGGGCGATCAGGCAGAAATAGACCATCGCCGCGGGCTGGTGCCTGAGCCATCACCGCCTGCAGCAGATGCTCCAGGGCCGCATCCACCCGGGCCACACCCACGAGAACAGCCCCTCGGCCGCGCTCCTCAAGCATCTGCAGGGCGATTGCGCCGGCCGCCTGAGAAGCGACTGCATCGGAACCGTTTGCTTGTTTGCCAGTCATGGGACTGGGCCGGGCACCAAGCCCAACAAACGATCTTTGATCTGTTGGTGGCTGCCAGCCAGGTCAACGGTGGCGAAGCGCATCTGGTGTCCTTGGATCGCCACGGATTCATCGAAGTCGCCATGGATGGCGGGATGAAGAAGGAGCCCCGCGGCCTGATCGGCCCGGGGATCTCCGCGATTGACTTGGGAGCGCAGATAGGCATACAGCTGGTAGACATATCCAGCCCGTAGCGATTGCTCGCGGTACCAACCGCGACCGAGCACGCTGGTGAACTTGGTGTCGATTACCAGGCGTTGGGGCTGATCGCAGCGGTCGATCACGATGTCGGTGCGCATGGACGGAAACACTTGGGCGATGCCGGGTGTGGCTTCTTCGATGGGCCAGCTGAGCGGCTTGCCGGTGTTCACCAGCCACTGGGCTTCATCGAGGTGGAGGCGGTAGAAGCCACCAATCGCTTTCTCGTAGAGCCGCCGCAGCCAGTGCACGCAGCGCTGGGGATCGAGAAGCGCATTCGGACCGGCCTCCTCGGCGGGCAGGGCTAAATCCATCGCCAATCGTGCAGCGGCGAGCATGGGCTGGTCCGTCTGGTCGTGTCGGCCAAAGCGTTCGTTGCTGATCTGCTGGCGCGTCGGCGGTACTCCCACCACTCCTTGCAGGCGCAGGCCATGGGCGAGGCCGCGGCAGCGGTGAGCGAGCTCAGGCTTGCGGACCACCCTGCCAACGGTGTCGAGGGCGGCGCGCACGTAGCGGTTGCGGGGGCTGTCGATCGAGAGCTCTTCGAACCGGCAGGCCACTTGCCCTTTGGCCAATAGTTGTCTTCGGCTGGTGGTGAGGTGATCGATGCGCCCCCGCACACGGGTGAGCACTGCTTCTCTTGGTAGAAAAGAGGTGGAGAGTTGGCGGCGCTGCCGTTGTTCGACTGCCCTGGCCAGGATCTCGGCCACCAGGTCAGGGATGTCGTCGGGAAGGTCTTCTGACGCGAGCTTGGCGGGATTGGCGGCCTTGCCCAGGTCTGAGGCGTAGAGCATCAGCCACCAGATGTTGCGAACCGGGATGCTCACCACCCCTCCAGCAACGTGAGCAGCTCCCCGAAGATCTGGGCGGGATTGCCGCGGTTGATCTCTTCGATCACGAGCACGTGGGTCTGGCGGGGGTGCTCCAGGGCGCCCTTCACCATCTGCATGAACACCCCCTCATGCAGTGCAAGGCCCCCATTGGCGGTTGGCCGCCAGCCACGCACGAAGTCTTCGTAGGAGAGGTTGGGGTGGAACTGCACCGAGCGCAGCTGCGGCTCCTGCACCAGATGACCCACCAGGGCCATGCCGAGGCGTTTGGCCAGCCAGGTTTTGCCCGTGCCGGGCGGGCCCTGGAGGATCAGGTTCTTTTTGTCGCGCAGGCGACGCAGGATGCGCTCCAGCTCGTTGGGGGGCAGAAAGCAGCCATCGGCCAGGATGTCATCGATGCCACAGGGCGTGAGCGGAATGACCGGCTCCACCACTGGGGTGTCGTCGACCTCACTGACGGCCGCCTCGTCGTCTGCTGATTCGTCGTCGTCCGTGTCTGTCCCACTGGCGGTGTAGGAGCACGCTTCGAGGGAGAGATCGGGGAAGGAGTGCACGCTGAAGTCGGGCTCCTCAAAACGCTGCTTGAGCGATTCGATCAGCTGGAGATAGTCGGCGGCGCTGCAGCGATGTTTGGGGCCATTTCGGCCGATGGTGAGGCGCAGCTTTTCGCTGATGTAGCTGCGGGTGTAGCTGCGGGAGCGCTCGTCAAGGCTGAGGAAACACCAGGGACGGCACCAGTAGAGCCCGAAGGTGAGGTTCCAGGCCACACCGAAGTAGCCCATCGCTGCATCGAAGTCGCGGCTGAAACGCTCGATCGCCTGTTCGGTGTCGGCATCAGCCAGCGACAGGCCGCTCTGAAACACCTGCCATAAGGCCTCGATCTGGGCCGGGTCGCGATTTTTGGCGTAGGGGAAGAACCACGACTTCTGGTTGTTGAGCACCGGGATGCCCTCGAAGCTCTCGGGGAGCGCTTCTTCCACGCCCAGGAACTGGGCCAGGGCAGCAGCGATGGCTCGGCGGTTGCTGTCTTTGATGCCCCGGTTGAACAGGCCGAAAAGGGTGAAAGGATCGATGTCCTGGATAAAGCCCTTGCTGCCATCGGCGAATTGATCCCCGCTGAGCAGGTCGAGATTCTCCACGCTGGGTTGGAGCTCCTGCAGAAAGGCAATCAGCCTGCCGCGATCTGCAGCGTGAGTGACCAACCCATCGGCAATGGCCTGGTAGAAACGCGCCCAACGGAAGCGCTTGTGCTCTTTGGGATCGGTGCCGAAGCGTTCCCGCCAGTAAGGGTCGTTGCGGAAGCGGTCGATGTCCTGCGGCTTGTTCTGGAAGGCGAAATCGATCAGGGCATCGGTTTTCCAATCGCCGGGGGTGACCTTCCAGATCGTGGGCTGGTAGGTGTAGAAGTACCACTCGCGCGGAGGGCTAACGCGTTGCCAATGCACGCGTAGGCGGCGGCCATCACCCATGTTTTCGGCGATCACGCCTGTGGCCTTGATCGCCATCACCGACACGGTGTTGCCCCCGGTTTCAAAATCCAGGCCGTGTTTCTTGATGTAGGCCGCCTTGATGGCGATGCGCTCGCCGGTCTGCATCGAACGCACCTGGGCCAGCACCCTGCTGTTGTCGTCGAAGTCGTGCTCCCAGAGGCCCTCGTCGATGAAGCGATTGGTTTGATCGGCGCCACCGGTCATGGAACCCACGAACCAGCAGGGGGCGGACAACTGCCCAGTCAAGAACGAGTTCTGGCTCAGCATGGAACGGCTCCCGCAGGGCCGCAGGCTGGGGCCATCAACCACGCCAAACCCCGGCCTTTACTCGTCATAAAAGGCGAGAAATGTCTTGAGGGCTGAGTTTTTCGACGGATCTGGCGGATCATGACTGCGGCTCGGGGTGCTGGAGCTGCAGCAGATCGAGGCGGTGGCTGGCCTGAATCTCGCCATAGCGATCCTCTGGCACCCCGGCTTCAGCCGCGTAGCGCGGCCAATCGCGAACGGCGGTGATGACCTCCTCGGCGATGGCTTCGGCTCGGCCACGCTT
>CAIOGZ010000023.1 GCA_903858015.1 uncultured cyanobacterium | reverse complement strand
TGCGCAGCGCTCCAGTCGAGGCGATGCCTGTGCCGTTCAAGGTCAGCGCCTCCGCTGCCGTCGCGATGTTGTTCTGGATTTGCAGCGCAGCACCGGAGTTCACAGTCGTCCCTGCCGCTGTCGTGCCCAGCGCATCCGCTCGCTGAATGTTCAGGACTCCGGCGCTAACCGTCGTGGCTCCGCTGTAGCTGTTCGAGCGATTGAGCACCAGCGTGCCGCTGCCAGACTGCGTTACCGCACCCGTGCCGCTGATCACATTCAAGCCGTCAAGCGTATATGTATCGCTGCGGTTGAAGACCAGCGCCCCGTTGTTGGTGATCGAACCCCAATAGGAAATCGATCCAGTCGTGCCGCCGTTGCCGATTTGCAATGTTCCGGCATTAACCGTCGTGACTCCTTCGTAGAGGTTGGTTCCCGAAAGGATTAACGTCCCCGCACCATCCTTGGTCAGGCTGGCGCCGCCGATAACGCTGGCAATTGTGGTGTTACCGGCGCCGCCGATGCTCAACCCAAAGCCTGCGCCCCCGATCGTGCCGGTAGTACTCAAGGTCAATGTTCCCGCGTCAGAATTGATCCGCGCCGCACTGCCCAAGGTCACAAGGCCCGCGTAGGTGTTGTTGCCACTGATGTTGCGCAGCGCGCCAGTCGCGCTCACCCCCGTACCGTTCAAGGTCAGCGCCTCGGCTGCCGTCGTGATGTCGCCCTGGATTTGCAGCGCGGCACCGGAGCTCACAGTCGTGCCTGCCGCTGTCGAGCCCAGCGCATTCGCGCTCTGAATGTTCAGTGCCCCCGCGCTAACCGTCGTCAAGCCGCTGTAGGTGTTCGCGCCAGAGAGCGTCAGCATCCCGGCACCAACCTTGGTCAGCGCGCCGGAGCCGCTGATCGCGCCGGCGATGGCGGTATTGCCGCTGCCGGCGCTCGTGAGAAGGTATCCGCCGTTGTTAAGGGCGTTGGAGATGGTTAGAGCGCTGGTCGAGTCGTTGGTCCACGACTGCGCGCCGCCTAGGGTGATGGCAACATTCTGGCCGCTGCTGGCATTGCCGAGGGTGACCGCGCCCGCTCCGCTGGCGATGGTGATGCCACCGGTACCCAGGCTGAGGACACGATTGGTGCCGCCCGCCTGGATCACGGTCGTCGCGGTATTTGCGGCGCCAAAATACAAGCCCGTCACGGCCTGATTGGCATCTAAATTAACGCTCTGTGCGGTGGTGAGGCTGCTGAAATAGGCGACATCACTTGCGCCCGGCACCGCCGCCGGATCCGTGCTGCCTCCTGCAGCAGTGCCCCAACTGCCCACAGCATTCCAGCTCGTGCCTGTGCCATCCCAATAAAGATTGGCCAGCTCCACCAACACCTGCACCCCCTCAATCATCAGCTTCGCGGTGTCATCCTCCGCATCAATCAGCGCCCGCTGCTCCGCCGTGAGCACCACGCCGCTGACCTCAGCCGCAAACAGCTGCCCCTCATCGCCAGGGCTATCGGCGCCGCCATTGAGGCGCCAATCCAAGGCGTGGCCGAATTCCTCCAGCAGGGCGCTGGTGGCGAGGTTCACATCCAGCAGGCCGTTGTTGAGCTTGTCGGCATTCACATAGATGCGCTCGCTGCCGGTGTGGCCGATCGCGGCATAGGCCGCGAAGGCACCAGCGAGTTCGCCATTGCTGCGCAGCTCCAGCGCGATCTGCAGGCCGTCGCCGCCCAGGGCGGCCAGCAGCGCCTGCAGGTTGGCCGCAAAGCTGGCCGCATCGGTGCCGGCCCGGCCGAATACATCGGCGAACAGGGCCTCGCGGTTGGGATCGCTGAGCAGGTTCGCCAGCTGGCCTCGGGCCTTGGCCAGGGCCTGCTCCCAGATCGCTGCCGCCTCGGCATTGAGCAGCGTCGTGCCGCCAGCGAGCACGAACTGCTCCGGGGCCACCTGGCCGCTGCTGAGGCTGGGGTTGGTGGCTTCGGCAGCTGCCATGGACGTACACGGAATGTACGTCGAGTGAACAGCCGCGCCGCAACCCTTGACAATCGACTAAGGACGATTGTTTTTCGAGAGGTTCTGTGCTACCAAATTAATTGAGCCGCCTTTCAAGCCTGGGCGCCCAGCGCTGCCCGCATCAGCACCGCGCCCCTGTTCACGCCAAGCGCCCCAGGGCCTTGAAGCCAAGCCTCATGGCTTGAAGCAGGGCTTTTTGTCTGTTGTTGGCGCCCAGTTTTTGCAAGAGCTCGGAGCTGTAGGTCTGCACGGTTCGCGGTGATAAGCAGAGCTGCTTGGCTGTTTCCTGATTGCTCAGGCCAAGGGCATAGGCTTCCAGGAGTTGGCGTTCGCGCCTGGTGAGCAGGTTGGTGCCTTCAATCGGCGCCGCAGGCTTCTGGCTGAGCTCGTTGAAACGGCCAAAGATTGTTGGACTGTGATAACTGGTATTGGTGGCCACGGCCATCGTCATCAGCGTCACTGTCTCCGCATGGACAAGAAGGTCTTGGTCGGCCACAATGATCGGGCTTATAATATCATCATAGAACTTGTCAATTCTGGATAGTATCGCAATCGTTCTTATGGCTGGTTGCAGCTTTCTGGCTTGGTCCACAAGGCTGCCCAGGGTCATATCTGGCAGGTCATCGCACATCAGCAAAAGATTGGGCTTGACGCGGCAGAGATGCTCCAAGGTCGCGGCGCCTGTGGTGCAGGCACCCAAGCAGTCGCCCCGGTTAGCCCCCATGCCACGATAGAGATTGGCCAGCTGAAACTGGCTGCCAGCAGCATAGACAACTGTCGGCTCAAAGCCAGATGAGAGACAAGCCAGTAGAAATCGCCCCTGGAACTTTCCCAAGGCTTTTTCCAGCTGATCGGGAGGAATAATCATTCGCTTGCCCAGGGATGAGCGACCATGCGTGCAGGCATAAAAAGCCGCCACAATCGATAGAGATTGTTCATAGGCTGGAAGCACTCAAGTTCATTGTATCCGATACCTCCCCGGGTGCGATCGCTCGGTTCTGGCCATGCTGATCAGCTGGCCAAAGCTTGATCTGGGCCGCTGCAAGCGCAGCGCTCGATTCCCGCCCGTGGCGGCTTTGCGGTGGGGGAAGCGGCCCAAGCGGGCGATCACGGCCCGCTGCCTGCGCGCCAAGTCGGCCGTGCGGGCGTCCACGACCTGGCTGAACAGCGGCATCAGCCCGAACTGCCGCCACGGGTTGGCCCAGGTGCCCCTTTGCCAGCAACGTTGACTCAGGCCAGGCGATCCACGCTCAGCGTGGTGCCCCGGCTCTGGCACACCAGCAAGCGATCCAAGGGATCCCGGGCGAAACTCGGTTCGCCCGCCTCGATCCTGCGTTCTGCGGCGGGGAATCGCCCGAGGTCAAGCCGCCGGCCCTCAGCAGCAGGAGCCGCTCGTTGCCGCCGCGGCTTCCACGGCAGCCGCTGCGGCAACGGTCTGGGTCGCGCCCCCGTCAAAGGGCAGGACGGAGCCGCAACCCTCGAACAGGCCGTAGTGACGGCTGAAATCACCGATGAAGCTGAAATGGGGCGCCAGACGGCTATCGGCGAGCATGCGGAAGGTGTTGCCGCACACCGGAAACACCTTGCCGGCCTCGATCCAGTGGTGCTTGTCGAAGGGCAGGGCGTGGGGGTGTTCGGCAATCGTGCCGCGGTAGATCACCGCCTGGCCGTGGTCTTCGCAGGCATCCTCCAGTTCAGGCAGATGGAACAGTCGGTAGGTGGCGGAAAAAAAGCGGATCGCGCCGGTGCGGGCCCTCAGCGCCGCATCGCTGATCTCCAGGGGCCGGTCGCTCACCAGGCGGGGATCGGCGAAGCCGGCCCGGCGGGCCAGGCGCAGGAAATCGTTCCAATACAGGGCCCCACTGAGGCATTCGCCATAGAGCACCGGATCGTGGCGCAACGCCTCGGGTACGCGCCGGTCGGCATAGACATCGGCGAAGAAGAACTCACCGCCGCGCTTGAGCAGGCGCCGCACCCCGTTCAGCACGGCCAGCTTGTCGGTGGAGAGGTTGACCACGCAGTTGGAGATCACCAGATCGAAGCTGCCGGGCTCCAGCGGCAGCTGCTCGAGCTGCTCGATGCGGCCCTCCAGAAACTGCACGTTGGCGAAGCCAAATTGCTCAGCGTGGTGCGGCTGGTGCCGCCGGGCCACCGCCAGCTGCTGCGGCGTCATGTCCACGCCCACCACCTCACCGCCGGCGCCCACCAGCTGGGCCAGCAAATACACATCGCGGCCGCTGCCGCAGCCCAGATCCAGCACCCGCAGACCCTGCAGCAACGGCGGCAGCACCAGCCCGCAGCCGTAGTAGCGCGACAGCACCTCGGGGTGGATGCGGGCCAGCAGCGGGCGCAGGGCCTCGGGAACGCTGCTGGCGTCACAGCAGGCGTCGGTGCGCAGGTCGGCGCTGCTGCTGAGGGTGGCGCCGTAGTACTCCCGCACGCCGCGGCTCAGGTCGCTGGTGGTCGTCATGGCGGTGGGCGGAAAGTTGGAGGAGCGTGGTGGGTGGGGCTCAGCCCCAGGTGCCAGGAGCTTGTCAGCTGGGCGGGCCAGGCCAGGTAACGACAGCCGTGTTGAAGCGAAGATGGCGATGGGCCGAAGATGGCGATGGGCCGAAGATGATGATGGGACGAAGATAGGAATGCAGAAGTTGCTGTCGCCCACCCAAGCCACCACCACCCGCGAGCGCCTGCGGGACTACCTCCACACCACCCGCCTGCTGGGCTCGATCCATAGCACCCTGTATTACGACCAGAACACGGTGATGCCGCCGTTGGGTAGCCCCTGGCGGGGGGAGCAACTGGCGTTGCTGGCCCGGCAGATTCACCAGCGCCAGAGCTGCGCCGAGTACCAGGAGCTGGTGGCGGCCGCTGAAAGCGAGCTCGGCGCTGCGGCCGATCCAGCCGCCGCACGCAACCTGCAGTTGCTGCGCCAGGAGCTGGAGCGCCAGCGGCGCTTGGATCCGGCCCTGGTCGGACGCCTGGCGGAAGCCCAGGCCCGCGGCTATGCCCTGTGGCAGCAGGCCAAGGCCGCCCGGGATTTTGCCCTGTTTGCGCCGGCCCTCACCGAGATGGTGGCGCTGCGCCAGGAGCAGGCGCGCCAACTGGCGGAGCCGCGCAGCTGCTGGGAAAGCCTGGCCCAGGGGTTTGAACCCGACAGCAGCAAGCAACGGCTGCACGAGCTATTCCAACCCCTGCGCGAGCGGTTGCCCGCTCTGCTGGAGCAGGCCAGGTCCCTGCCGCCGCTGCCGCCGGCCGATTGGGACCTGAGCGAAGCCGATCAAGACCAGCTCTGCCAGCGCCTGCTGGCCGATTGGGGCTACGACCCCAGCCGCTGCCAGCGCTCCCGCTCCCCCCATCCTTTTTCCTGCACGCTGGGGCCGGCCGATTTCCGCATCACCACCCGGGTGGTGCCCGGCATGCCCTTTTCGGCCTTCCTCGCCAGCGCCCACGAATGGGGCCATTCCCTCTACGAACAGGGCCTGCCCCGCGGCGGCGATCATTTTTTCCCCTGGCCGCTGGGCGAGGCCACCTCGATGGGGGTGCACGAAAGCCAAAGCCTCTTTTTTGAATGCCGCCTCGCCCGCAGCGCCGCCTTTGCCGAGCGCTGGCATCCCCGCTTCGCCGCTGCCCTCGGCCGCGATCCCTGGGGCGATCCAGAGCGCTTCTGGCGCGCCCTCAATCCGATGCGGGCCGGGCTCACCCGGGTTGAGGCCGATGAACTGAGCTACTGCCTCCATATCGTGCTGCGCTTTGAACTCGAACTCGCCCTGCTCGAAGACCAGCTGCCGGTGGCCGAGCTGCCCCAACGCTGGAACGACGGCATGGAGCAGCTGCTCGGTCTGCGGCCCAGCAACGACGCCGAGGGTTGCCTCCAGGACGTGCACTGGAGCGAGGGCCTATTTGGTTACTTCCCCTCCTATGCCCTCGGCCACCTGATCAGCGCCCAGCTGGCCGCCAGCCTGGAAACCGAGCTCGGCCCGATCGAGCAGCGGATCGCTGCCGGCGAGGAGGCGCCGATCCAGGCCTGGCTGGGGCGGCAGGTGTGGCCCCTGGGCCGCAGCGTCAATGCCGAACAGCTGGTCGAACGGGTGACGGGGCAGCGGCTGAGCGCGGAGCCTTTCTTGGCCTATCTGGAAGCCAAGCTGGCCCGGCTGGCCGGCTGAACCCGCAGGCTGGCTCAACCCCGCTGGCTGGCTGAACCCCGCAAACCGGGTGCTCCTTAGGATGCACCGGCGCAACGCTCTCCCATGGCGAACATCGACCACGCCCCCAGCCGCACGATGCTCAACCTGCTGCACGTGCTGCCGGCCTTTGCCGACGAAGCCGAGCTGCGACTGAACGCGATCGTGGAGCTCAACTCCAACACGATCAACAAATACGAACTGATCACCGAAACCGGCCATCTCAAGCTCGATCGGGTTGGCTATTCCTCGCTCGCCTATCCCTTCGCCTACGGCTGCATCCCCCGCACCTGGGATGAAGACGGCGACCCGCTCGACATCGAAATCGTCGGCGTCAGCGAACCGCTGGTGCCCGGCTCCCTGGTGGAGGCCCGCATCATCGGCATCATGCTGTTCGACGATGGCGGCGAAGTGGACGACAAGGTGATCGCCGTGCTCGCCGATGACAAGCGCATGGACCACATCACCTCCTACGAGCAGCTCGGCGCCCACTGGCTCAAGGAAACCCAGTACTACTGGGAGCACTACAAGGATCTCAAAAAGCCCGGCAGCTGCCGCGTGAATGGCTTCGAAGGCAGTTCCGAAGCTGTCCGCATTATCAAGGAATGCGAGGCGCGCTATACCACCACCATCGATCCCCAATTGGTGGGCTGAAGCCAGGCCGCCCAGTTGCGCGATCCCCTCCCCTCGCCCAGTTCACCTGCCCAAGCCATGAAGCTCCACCCCCTGGCCGCTCTCCTGGCCCTCAGCCCCATCTGCCTCGCCGCCCTGCCCCTGCAGGCTCGGCCGATCGCACCGCCGCCGCCGCTGCCTGGCCTGGCGCCAGTCCCCGGCCAAGCGCCGCTCGATGCGGCTCCAGGCGCCGCCAGCGGCCGAGCTGCTAGCGCCTCCCTCAGCCCCGGCCAGGGCACCGCGGCCGTCACCACCACCAACCCCACTACCGCCACCGCCGTCAGCGGCAACCGCCAGATCGTGCTGGAGCTTGGCAAACGCACGATCAGCCTGCTGGAGGGCAGCACGGTGCTGGGTAAATGGCCCGTGGCCATTGGTGACCCGGCAACCCCCACCCCCACCGGCCGCTACAGCATTCGCAACAAGGTGGTTAATCCCCAGTACCAAAGCACCAAGACCGGCAAGAACAATCCCACCATCGGGGCCAATGGTCCGCTCGGGGATCGCTGGTTGGGCTTCCACAACACCAGCAAGGATCAATTCGGCATCCATGGAACCCCACCGGCCTGGGCCTGGGCCGTGCACCAGGGTGCGGCGGTGACCCACGGCTGCGTGCGGATGCTGGGCCCCCACGTGCGGGCCCTGTTCCAACAGGTGGACGTGGGCACGCCGGTGCTGGTCAAGCCCTGATCGGCGGCAGCTGCGGTGGGATCGCGTTTGGGCCGGATTCAGATTCGGCTGGAGCCTCGCCTTGCACCGATCTGCCTCAACGGCGCCCCTCAAGCTCCCCCACCCCGGCCGTCAAGCTAGTGACAAAAGCTGTCATCAACCCGAACTACGAAAACAATCTGGAAATTCGCTGTGCTGCGGCCATCGCGTTTCCCTTACCCCGTACCGTAGCCATACCGCCAATAAATGCCTGCCCTGTGTTGGCTTCCACGCAATGCCTGAGCCTGGTTACCGCCACGGTCCTGCCCATCACCACGCCCCTGGCCAGCAGCGAAGCTTCGACCCGCTCAACAGCACATCGCTGAAATGGCGCCAGGATGGCGAGCTCTCCGAGCTGGATCACGCCCGCATCCTGGCCCTGCTGACTCAGGTTGATCCGGTGGCGGAAGCCCTGCTCCATGTCCGCTCCGAGGTTTTGGGCTGAAGCTGCCGGGCCAGGGCCCGGGCCATGCCATCGCGGCTGGCAATGCCCTTGAACGCTTTTAGCGGCAATCCATTCACGGGCAGGTCACGGGGAAGGTGGCCCCCAACACCATCGGCAATCGCAAACACCGGCAGCTGCCGCAGCCCATTTGGAAGCAGTTGGTCTTCCAGCCGGTCGAGGCAGGCACTGCTCGGCAACCAGACCAGATCGCTGCGGCGGCACTCCGCCAGCTTCAGCTGCGCCGGTTCGGCGGCCGAGCTCAACGCCCGTTGCAGATCCGGCAGCGTCACCAGGCCGATCACCAGCCCATCCGCCAGCACGATCAGGCAGTGCCCATGGGCCTCCACCAGCTGGGTGATCGCCTCGATCGCCGGGGTATCGGCGGCTAGCAGCAGGGGCGCTGTCGGTTCGAAGGCTTCGGTCACCGGCAGCGCCGCCAGCTGGGATCGCCGCCGCTCCTCCTGGGGATCGGCCCCCAACAATCCGGAATTTTCGAATCCCTGCCAGCGCTCCACCAGGGCCGCACTCAATCCGGCCGCCGCCATCAGCGGCAAGACGATGCGGATATCCCGGGTCAGCTCAAACAGCAGCAGCAGGGCCGTCAGCGGTGCCCGGGCACTGCCGGCCAGCACCGCCGCCATCCCCACCATCGCGTAGGCCGGCGGTTCAGCCACCGACAGATGGAAGCCGCCCTCGCCGAGCAACTGGCCATAGGCATTGCCCAGCACCGCCCCCAGCACCAGCGCCGGCGCGAAGCCACCGCCCACAAAGCCGCTGGCATTGCTCAAGGCCGTGGCCAGCAGCTTCACCCCGATCAGCAATAGCAAGCTGGCCAGGGGGATGCCGCCATCGCGGCCCAACAGGGCTTCGATCGTGTCGTACCCCACCCCCAGCACCTGGGGAAAGGCGAGGGCCATGCCGCCAACGGCAGCGCCGCCGAGGGCCGTGGCCAGTCCGGGCGGCAACACGGCCAGGGCCGCCTGCAGCCGCAGGCTGCGGCCGGCGGCCATCAGCCGAATCAGGGCCCAGGACATCAAGCTGGCCAGCAAACCAAGGCCGAGGTACAGCGGCAATTCCCAGGGGGATCGCACCTCGTAGGCCGGCAGGCGCAGGATCGGATCGTCCCCCAGGCAGAGCTGGGTGACCAGGGCCGAGGCCACCGCCGCCACCAGCACCGCCCGCAGGCTGGCCCGGCCTGGAGTGGTGCTGAACGAACCCTCGAAGGCAAAGAACACCCCGGCGATCGGCGCCTTAAAGCCCGCCGCCAAACCCGCGGCCACCCCCGCCGCCACCAGGGTCCTGCGGGCTTCGGGCGAGAGCCCACCCCGCTCGGCCACCCAGAGCCCCAGGTTGCCGCCGCTCTCCACACTGGGGCCCTCCGGACCGAGCGAGGCGCCGCTGCCCAGGCTGAGCGAGGCGGCCAGCAGCCGCAGCAGCGGGAGCCGCGGGCTGGAGGCCATGCTGCCATCGGCCATCGCCATCAGGCTGGGCAGGCCCGGGCCCAGATTGCCCCCCAACCAGCGCAGCAAACCCACCGCCAGGCCCCCCAGGGTCGGCACCACCACCACCGGCCAGAGCGCCAGCCAATCGGGGGTGGCGGGGGTTGCTGAAACCACCGGCGCTGGAGCGGCCCCAGGGGCCAGGAAACCGATGCCGCCCAGCCCGAGCTGCAGCAGCGCCTTGAGCGGTGTGCCGCTGTCGGGGGCGACGGAGGCCAGCTCGCCGGGCAGGGGCGGCGGGGCGGCGGGGGAGCGGGCAATCTCCAGCAGCCCCTCCACAAAGGGGCCGTAGAGGAAATTATTGACGAACTCCAACAGCAGGTGGAAAGCCACGATCGCCAGACCGGTGAGCACCCCCACCAGGGCCGCCCAGGCCAGCAGGTTCCATTGGAAGGGGCGCCCCCTGGCAGCCTGGGTCGGTTGAGGTGGCCCGGCCAGGGGGGGGGACTCAGGCTTCAGGGCGGACGCTGGCAAAGATCTCCTCCAGGATCAGGCCGGCACCCTGCTGCCGCAGGCGGCGGGCCAGGGCAATGCCAAGCGCTTCGGGATCCTCCTGGGCGCCGCTGATCTGATCGCGCAGCAACCGCTGGCCATCGATGCTGGCCACCATGCCGGTGAGCAGCAGCTCCCCGGAAGCGTCCGGGCCGCTGAACTGGGTGTTGACGCCAATCGGCACCTGGCAACCGCCCTCCAGCTCCCGCAGAAAGGCGCGCTCGGCGCGGCAGCGCAGGGCCGTGGGGCGGTGCTCCAGCACCCGAATCAGCTCCAGCACGGCCGTATCCCCGTCGCGGCATTCGATGCCCAGGGCCCCCTGGCCTACCGCATGCAGGGAGATGGCGGGATCGATCAACTCATGGATACGCCCCGCCAGGCCGAGCCGGCCCAGGCCGGCAGCCGCCAGGATGAGGCAATCGAATTCGCCCGAATCAAGCTTTTCCAGTCGCGTGATCACATTGCCGCGCACATCCTTAAAGCTGAGCTGGGGATAGTGGTGGCGGAGCTGGGCCAGGCGGCGCAAGGAACTGGTGCCCACCACGGCCCCCTCCGGCAGGGTGGCCAAGGTTTTGTCGCTGTGCTTGGCGTGCACCACCAGGGCATCGGCGGGATCCTCCCGCTCGCTGATGCAGCCGAGGATCAGGCCCTGGGGCAGGTTGGTGGGCAGGTCCTTGAGGCTGTGAACGGCGATATCGGCCCGATCCACCAGCATCTGGGCTTCCAGTTCCTTGGTGAACAACCCCTTGTCACCGATCTTGGCCAGGGCCACATCCAGGATCTTGTCGCCCTGGGTGGCCATCGCCTCAATGCTGATCGTGAGGCCGGGATGGGCCCGCTGCAGCTCATCCCGTACCCAGTGGGTCTGCACCATGGCCAACTGGCTGCGGCGGGAGGCGATCCGCAGCAGGCCCGGAGCGGAAGAAGCGGCAACACCAGTGGAGCTGGTCATCGGGAGCCAGGGTAGGCGGCAGCCGCCGCCGGGTAACAACAGCCCACCCTACGGACCCGCTGCGGCTGGTTGGCAAGACCAGAGTCGAAACCCCAGGGGCCTAGGGCCAATCGAGGGGCAACGGTCCCCAGGTATCGGCCAGGGCTGGGTTGTCGGGGTTTTGGCCGCTGATCAGCAGGCCTTCGCCCAGGCCCTCCTCCCGGCGCAGCAGGTAGCTGCCGGTGCGCTGATTGCCTTTTAGAAATACGGGGCCTTCGATGGCATCGTCGGCGCCATCGGCTGCGGCCAAGGGATCCCAGCCAAAGGCCGCTTCACAGCGGCGCAGGGCCGTGATCGCCGCGGCCGCCGTTGGGGCCATCACGCCAACGGTGAACCAGGGGCAGCTGGCTACCAGGGTCAGGAGTTCGGCTTGCAAGCTCTGCCGCTCCAGCTCGCTCAAGGGCGGGGCGGTTCGCAGTCCGCGCAGATCGGCCAGTTGCAGGATCGGCTTGGTGGCGGCTGTAGCGGCTTGGCCGCCGCTGGCTGGACTTGCCATCGCCTGGTTCGCAACCGCCTCGGAGGCGTCCAGCTGGGAGGGGTTCAAGGCCATGGTGCGACTGCCGATCACTCTGGCGCTCGGCCCGGGCGGCTGGAACGCCAAACAGCAAGACAAACGGTGAGCCAGGCCAGCCCCACCGCGCCACCGGCGACTAGATCGCTGGGCCAGTGGGCCCGGACCACCAGGGTGCTGAGCCAAACCAGCGACACCCAGGCCAGGGCTGCGCTCACGAGCGGCCAGCGCAGCCGGGGGTAGTGGAGCGTGAGGATCGCCACCATGGCGAAATAGAACGCCACCGATCCGGCGGCATGGCCGCTGGGAAAACTGCGGCCATCGACCACCAGCAGCTTCTCGTGCGGCCGGGCACGATCGAAGAAGGGCTTGAGCCAGATGTCCACGATCGCCAGGATGCCGCCGGTGGCCATCACCATCAGGCCCAGGTCGTGCCACCAGCGCTTCAGCAGCAGGTAGATCAACGCGGCGAACACCAGCCCCCCCGTGAAGGCAACGCCGCTCATGCGGTACACCTGCAGCAGGGCCTGGCGCGGCAGGCCCTGAATGTGGGCCCCAAGCCAACGCAACAGGGCCTCATCCAGCGCCAAAGGTTCCGGGCTCTCGATCAGCCGCGCCAGCCACAGCAACAGCAGCAGCGCTGCCGCCAGGGTCGCCCAGTCGCGGAATCGAAGCGGAAGGCTCATGGCAGCTCAAAGGCGGTAAGGGGAACGCGCCAGAGTTCCTGCTGGTCGCGGCGGGCCAGATGCTCGATCTGGTCTGGCGGCAGTCTGAGCGCTTCTAGGTCGCGGCGATCGCCGACCAGGCGTACCGAGCGACTGGCCGGGCCCAGGCCCAGGGCATCGCGCCCCTTGCGCTCGGCAATGCCATCGCGGGACCCCACAAAGGCTGCCGTTTCAGCGGCATAAAACACCATGCTGTAGCGCTTGGTTCCCACCACCCAGAGCGGCTCGTTGGGGCGAGCTAGGCGCTGCGCCTCGAAGGCCAGCTGGCGCAGGGGAAGCTGCCGTTCCCGATCGATCAAACCAGCCAGGGGCGTCACCAGCCAAGCCAGGATCACTAAAAAGCCCGCCAGGGAAGGCAACCACAGCCAGCGGTCGCCGGGCTGCTTGCGCAGCAGCAGCAGCACCAGGGCCCCGCTGATCAGCCCCAGGACGATGGCAAGGCCGATCGGCAACCCCGATCGCTGCAGCACCGCGCCGAACTGGGGATGGGCGGGATCGGAGGCAGCCCAGTGGGGTGAGAGGGCTGCCGCCACGGCCAACAGGCCCAGCAGCAGGGCCTCCAACCAGGCGCTCAGCCGCAGGGGCCTACCGCCGGCAGGGGAGCCCTGCAGCGGCCGGAACCAGAGGGCCAGCAGCAGGCTGGCGGCGGGCACGGCGGGCAGGATGTAACCCGGCAATTTGGTGGCGGCGGCGGAAAAGAAACCCACCACCAGCAGCAGCCAGAGCAGCAGAAACAGCGGCACAGCTCTCGGCGTGATCCCCTGCTCGGCTGGGGTCCAGAAGCTTGGCTCCCAGCAGCGCAACTGGGCCAGGGCCACCGGCAAAAACAACGACCAAGGCAGCAGCAGCAGCAGCAGCCAAGGCAGGTAAAACCAGGGTGGGCCCGGATGGGCATAGAGCACGCTGGTGAAACGCTGGACGTTGCTGAAGGCCAAGAATCCGCCCAGAAAGGCCTGGCCGTTGGCCTGGGCGGCGGCGCCATACCAGGGCAACACCACCCCAGCAAACAGCGCCGCCATCGCCCCAAGCGGAAAGGGCCGCAGCCAGCGCCGCCAGGAGCGGCTGAGGCCCAGGAAAGCCAGCACCACCAGCAGCGGCAGCAGCAGTCCCACCGGGCCCTTGGCTAGTACGGCGATGCCGGCAAACAAGGCCATCCCCGCCCGGGCCAGGGCCGCTGCGGGGGTTCGGGTCGGCAGCCGATGGGCCAGCAGAAAGCTGTAGAGGCTCAGGGCGATCGCACTGGCTAAAAACATGTCCGTGGTGGAACTTCGGCCCCAGCCGATCCAGCCCGGTGTGGTGGCCAGCACACCAGCCCCCAAGGCAGCCCGGAACCAGCGGGCCCGCCATGCTTCGCCCTGGGGCGCCAATAACCAGAGCAGCAGGAAGCTGGCCACCACCACGGCAGTGGCGGCGATCGCCACGGGCAAACGCGCCGCCCAGGGGGAGACCCCGAACAGCCGGAAACTCAAAGCCACCATCCAGTAGCCCCAGACTGGATAGTCAAAAAACGGCTTGCCGTTCCACCAAGGCGTAACCCAATCGCCGCGCTGCAGCATCTGGTGCCCTACCTCCACGAACAGAGCCTCGGTCTTGTCCATCAGACCGAGAATCCCAACGCCGTTGAAAAAGGCCAGCCAGCAGATCAGACCAAGCCATAGCAAGCTGAGGCCCCACCACCCTGCGGCAGGGGCAGGGGGGTTGGGGTGATCTTGAGCCAAGGATTTGGGCAAGTACGACGGCTGCATTGATTTTGGATCACGACCCGAGCTTATTAAAGCCCAAGCGCCGCGATCGGAATCGAAGCGCTCAGGCCTGGAAAGAATTTTCCCCATTCGTAGCGATGCAATTACTCGAAAGCCGGAGGCTTACTTCGCAATCAACCGTAACGCGACTGCGTGAAGTTGATCCATTTTGACCCAATCAATGCCCAAGGACACAGTCCGGTCCTTCCGCAAATGGTGGCCCTGCTCAATCGAGTCCATCATCGGCAGGGTGCATTCTCTTTTTTCCGGTTGCCAACCCGCTCTGGTGATTTAGCTTTTTTTGCAGCCTCCCCGATGAGGCCTCAAGCGTTTGTCCCAGCATCAAGGTGTATTCCAAACGAAGCGGGAAGATGCCGCATATTTCCATACAAAATCAACTGCAATACCAGATAGCAGGGCGAACAGAGGCTGGTCGCTTACATTATGGTAAAAAGCAGAAGAAACGCCAACGTTGGCAATCATCCCAAGTGATGTAACGATCAAAAATCTCACTAGACCAACCAGCAGAGCCTTGCCCTTCAGCTGCTGAGACCGAAAAGTAAGCACATTATTAATCAAGAAGTTGGTACTTGCAGCACAAACAACGGCTAGAATTTGAGCATGTTCAAAACTGAAGGACAACAGATTAGTCGCCAGGCTAAACAATAGCAAGTGCGTGACGATACCGCTGCTTCCAACTAGGGCGAAGCTCAGGGCACGACGCGGGACGCTGCGACGCAGCAGAGTATGAAGAATTGAGATACCAAGATCCCAAATAACAGCTAGATTTAGCTTTGATTCACCGCTGATGCGTGGCTGAAACTGAAGCGGGATTTCTGCCACCTGAAGCTGACCATGGCTGATCGCCAACAGCTCATAAAGAAACTTGAAGCCGCTGACGTCAACCTGCCTAACAAATGGCAGGCATTTTTGCGGACGCAATGCAAAAAAACCGCTCATGTAATCGGTAAGCTGACGGTATCGTGGCAAACTAAAACGGGCAACATTGTTGGCCCAGGTGGAGTTGCGCTCACGCTTGGCACTTAGGCCACGAATGTCAGCATGCTCATGGAAGCGGCTGCCGATCAAGAGATCAGCATTAGTCGACAGCAGATTTTGTACTGCCGTAGCTACGGCAACAGGTTGATGCTGTCCATCACTATCCATGACGACAACCACATCTCCGGTTGCATTAAGCACACCTTCCTTGATGGCGCTGGAAAGGCCAAAACGGCCGACCCGCCGAATCAAGCGAACAAACGGGTAACGATGGGCCAGGGCAACTACGGCATCAGCCGTACCATCAGTAGAGTCGTCATCAACAAAGAGTATTTCAAGGTCGTAATCTTCGCCAAGGGGCAGCAACTGCTCGACAATAGGCGAAACATTTAGCTTTTCATTGTATGTTGGCAGGACAATTGACAGTCTTTGCTGACGAGGGGCAGTCACGATAGGAGGCTAGGATTGTGGTTCTTTATGCTGGCTATAGGCACAACTAAATCTACTTGATATATTCTTTTAGTACACCATTGCGATTCGGGTGACGCAGCTTCCGCAGTGCCTTGGCCTCAATTTGGCGGATCCGCTCCCGCGTCACATCAAAAATCTGACCGATCTCCTCGAGGGTTTTCATACGGCCATCGTCGAGGCCGTAGCGCAGTCGCAGCACGTCGCGTTCGCGGGGGCTGAGGGTGGCAAGCACGCCTTCAAGATCTTCACGCAAAAGATTTTTGGCAACGTCCTGCTCAGGGTTCTCAATGTCGGCCTCAATGAAGTCACCAAGGCGCGAATCTTCTTCCTTGCCGATTGGAGTTTCCAGCGAAATTGGCAACTGGGCTGATTTTGCAATGAACCGCAGCTTTTCGATCGTCATCTCCATGCTTTCGGCGATCTCCTCTTCGGTGGG
The DNA here is from genome assembly GCA_903858015.1 of uncultured cyanobacterium. Taxonomy (GTDB): domain Bacteria; phylum Cyanobacteriota; class Cyanobacteriia; order PCC-6307; family Cyanobiaceae; genus Cyanobium. The sequence continues at coordinate 61,429 of CAIOGZ010000023.1, read as the reverse complement.
TTTGCGGCCGAATTCCTGGGAGAGGGTCTTGGTTGTTTTCTTGATCCTTGAAATCGTTTCGTAGAGGTGAACTGGCAGCCGAATCGTACGGCTCTGGTCAGCGATCGCGCGGGTAATTGCCTGGCGGATCCACCAGGTTGCATAGGTTGAAAACTTATACCCTTTTTCATGGTCAAATTTCTCGGCCGCCCGAATCAAGCCCAGGCTTCCTTCTTGAATAAGGTCCTGGAAAGAGAGGCCACGATTCATATATTTCTTAGCAATCGATACCACGAGGCGAAGGTTTGATTGCACCATCTTTTCCTTAGCCCGCCGGCCTAGCATTAGGCGGCGGCGGAACTTGATCAAGGGCATCTCCACCAGGGCTGCCCATTCCTTGTTGTCGGGGTAGTGCCCCTTATCGGCCTCGAACTGGGTGGCCAGTTCTTCAAGTTGCAATAAATCGGCAATCTTGCGGGCTAGTTCAATTTCCTCATCAGGCCGCAATAGACGTATCCGACCAATTTCCTGCAGATAGACCCGGATTGAATCCTCGGTATAAACTCCCTTCGGACCAATCTTGATGCCAGCCAGGGCCTTGGCTTTGGCATCCTTCTTGGCATCTTTGTCTAGTTTTTCATCCTTGTCGTCAACGTCGAGATCGAGGGCGTCGCCGTCCTCAAGTCCTGGGATCGCATCGGCGGCGGCCAACAGGCTGTCGGCTGCATCATCAAGGCTGGCTTCGGCGTTGACATCCAAGGCCACAACCTCTGGTTTCTTGCTACCAGCAGCCCCTTTGCCCCCAGCCTTGGCGCCACTCGTCTTTGGGCCTGCAGCCTTGGCGCCACTGGTCTTGGCGGCGCTGCTCTTGGCGACGCTGGTCTTGGCACTCTTAGCGGTACTGTCCGTTTCCGCTTTAACCGCTTTGGCGGGCTTGGCGGGCTTGCCAAGGCTGGGCTTGATGGCGGGCACCATCGGCTTGATCTCCCCGGTGCTCGTCACCGTGGCCAGGATCTCTGGCTCAACCTTGGGGAGAACACGCTTGGTGGCAGCAGGACTCATGGCTACGGACAACAGGAGAGGAAGCGGGGTGGGGTGGGACCAGGCTGATAGCGCCCTGGCGTTTGAAGGGAATGAAATGGAATGAAACGAATTGAAAGGAACGACTTCAACGTTGCTCAGCTTCCAACCGCTGGGCCGCTGGTTTTGGAAACCCTGCGCCAATGGGCAGGGTGCCTGCCCTTCAGGTTCCGGCAGGTGGTTCGGTTATCCAGCGGCGAGCTTCCAGATCAGTGTTGGGCCATACCGGAGAGGATTCGCCGGCCATGGGGCAGCACAAATGGTCTGGAGGAAGCACAGGCCTAGGGCCGGGGGGCCAAAGCCTGGGATCGGTGGCAGGAGCCGTGGGGTTCGGCCGGTGCCAGGAGTGGGCCGGCGCCGAGACAGTGCAGTCAGGGGTGGTCGCAGACCTGAGGGCCCAGGAAAAAACCTGGAACTCACTCAATGGGTCTTCCCTCTGGACGGAACTCTGTCCGGTTCCGACAGCAGCCCGGAGGACCGCCAACCCATCCATCTTAGGAATTGGTTGAGACGTTCGCAAGATTGGGGGCCAAGGTCACCACATCCAGGCGCCCAGACCTGCAGGAAGCTCCTCCCTGGCTGCACGTCTGGGTTGAGGCGGGCCGGGAGGGCCAGGTCTTCACCTACGCCAATCCCTCCTGCCTAGCGACGGGAGCGGGTGATCTGGTGCGGGTCAGGCTCCAGGGCCGGCCCCACACGGGGCTGGTCGTGGCCACGGCCCTGGAGCGGCCGCCCGAGCTGGCTGGCAAGACAGCTCAGCCCATCGAAGCCATCCTCCAACCGGCGGCGGTCGATGCCAGTTGGCGCAACCTGATCGAAGCGGTTGCCCGCGATTGCCAAACCAGCCTGTTCCGTTGTCTCAAAAGTGCCCTGCCGCCGGGTTGGCTGGGCCATCGCGCCCAGCGCGTCGCCACCGCTGGGCGGGAACGGATCCTGATCGAACTGCCTGCATCTGGGCAGCAGCAGTCCAGCGGGGCGACCCCCAGCGGACGCCAGCAGGCCCTACTCGACCACCTGGAGGCCCATGGCCAGGGCCGCCTGCTGCGGGAGCTGATCAGCGACGGATTCAGCCGCAGCCTGGTGGCCAGCGCCGAACGCAGCGGCCTGATCTGCCGCCGCCTGATCCCACCCGAAGCGGTCGCTGGAGGCACTGCCTGGCGCGGGCAGGGGCTGCAGCGGGCTGATCGAAACCCCAGCCCCCTGGAACAACCGCGCCTAGCCAGCGCAGCCCAGCAGCGGGCCATTGGCGCGATCGATAGCGCCGCTGCCGGCACCGTGCTGCTGGTGTGGGGGGTGACGGGGTCCGGCAAGACGGAGGTGTATCTCCAGGCCGCTAGCCACCAACACACTTGCGGTCGAAGCGTGCTGATGCTGGCCCCGGAGATTGGCCTGATTCCCCAGTTGCTCGATCGCTGCCGGGCCCGCTTTGGCGATGCCGTGATCGAGTACCACAGTGGCCTGGGGGAGGCCGAACGGGTGCGGGCCTGGCGGCGCTGCCTCGATGCGGCGGCCCGGGGCGAGCCCCTGCTGGCGGTGGGCACCCGCTCAGCGGTCTTCCTGCCGTTGGGCCAGCTGGGTTTGATCGTGCTGGATGAGGAACACGACGGCTCCTATAAGCAAGACAGTCCGATGCCTTGCTACCACGCCCGCGCCGTGGCCAGGCACCGAGCCCGGCTGGAGGGGGCCCGGCTGGTGCTGGGTAGCGCCACCCCATCGCTGGAATCCTGGCTTCGCTGTCAGGGTCCAGGGGCTGATACCCAGTTGCTGCGGCTGCCCGAACGGATTGCCCAAAGGCCGCTGCCACCGGTGCGGGTGGTGGACATGCGCTTAGAACTGGCCGAGGGCAACCGCCAGTTGATCAGTCGCGCCCTGCTCCAGCGCCTGCGCCAGCTGCCGGAGCGGGGCGAACAGGGGGTGGTGTTGGTGCCAAGGCGGGGCTATCGGACCTTCCAAAGCTGCCGCAGCTGCGGCGAGGCGGTGCTCTGTCCCCATTGCGATGTGGCCCTGACGGTGCATCGCCAAACCAGCGGGCGGGAGTGGTTGCGCTGCCATTGGTGCGACCACCGGCAGCAGGCGGATCACCACTGTCGCCATTGCGGATCGACGGCCTTCAAGGCCTTCGGCTCTGGAACCCAGCGGGTGCTCGAGCAGCTGGGGGAGCAGCTGGAGGGCCTGCGCCTGCTCCGGTTTGATGCCGACACCACCCGCGGTCGTGATGGGCATCGGGGCCTGCTCGAGCGCTTCGCGGCTGGCGAAGCCGATGTGCTGGTCGGTACCCAGATGCTGGCGAAGGGGATGGACCTACCGCGGGTGACCCTGGCGGCGGTGCTGGCCGCCGATGGGCTGCTGCACCGACCCGACCTGCGCTCTGCCGAAACCTGCCTGCAGCTGCTGCTGCAGTTGGCGGGCCGGGCCGGCCGGGGCGAGCAACCCGGTGAAGTGCTGGTACAGACCTACAGCCCTGAACATCCGGTGATTCGCCATCTGGTCGATGGCAACTACGGGGCCTTCCTTGAGGCGGAGGCCTGCCTGCGCCAGAGGGGAGGGTTGGTGCCCTTCAGCCGGGCCTGCCTGCTGCGGCTGGCGGGAGCCTCGGCCAGCGGCACGGCCACCGCCGCCGCCGCTTTGGCCAGCCTGCTGGCGGCGGACGTGCGGTCGGCCGGTTGGGAGCTGATCGGGCCCGCCCCAGCTCCGGTGGCCAGGGTCGCCGGCCGCAGCCGCTGGCAGCTGCTGTTGCATGGTCCGGCGGGCACACCGCTGCCCCTCGCCGCCGGCCGCGACCTGCATGGGCTGCTGCCGAAGGGCGTCAGCCTGGCCATCGACCCCGATCCGCTGGAGCTCTGAGGCGCTGGGGGCGTGGCGTTTGGGGCGCTTAGGCCGGTAACTCCGGTAAACCAAAACCCAGCTGGCGCCGCAGCCGTTGCAGGCCAAACACCAAGGGCAGCAGCAGGGCGATGGCGATGGCACCGAGCCCCAGGGGACTCCAACGCCAGCAGCTGAGTTCGAGGTGATTGGCCTCTCCGAGCCGCAACGGCCAGATCAAGTGCCCGTCGGCGCTGTCCAACAGCGCCAGTGGTTCGGCACGCCGCACGGCGCCGCTACGGACGGGCTCCAGCCCCAACGAGAGATCAACGCCCGGCAACGGGGCCAGGCCCTCCAGGTCGAGATCCAGCCACAACCTCTGGCGCACCCCCACCAGCCAGTTGCGTTCCCGCAGCACCAAGCGGGGCTCGGGCAGCGGTTCCACCCCCAGGGCAGCCGCCGCCTTGAAGCTGGCCACCAGGGCAGCGCGGGCTTGGTCGATCGGCAGCACGGCGGTCTGGAGGATTGTTTCCTGGCTGGTTCGATGGCTGCGGAAGCCTTCATGGCTGAGGGTCTCGACATAGCGCCGTTGCCATGGCGTCGGGTTGGCGGCGCTGCTGCGCAGGTGGTGGGTGATGCGGAGGCGGCCAGGCCCAGCGAACTGCAGGTCGGTGCGCACGTCCATGCAGCCCCCCAGCAGGGAGGCCAGCACCATCAGCACCAGAACCAGGGCTGCAACGGTGGCGAAGCCGAGCGGCGCCCGGGTGGGCCCTACCGGCGGTGGCGGCGGCGGCGGCGGATCCGGCACCCGCTTGCGCCGCAAGCTGGCGCTTGGAGCACCCAGCGATTCCAGCTGGGCGCTGGCAGCGAGGTTGGGAAGCGTCAGCGACCATTCCCGCGGGCGCTCCAGGGCGGGCGCCTCCAGCACCAGCAGCAACTCCCGGCCCCTGGCCCGCAGTTCGGGGTCGAGGCATTGGTTCAGGCTCCGGCACCAGTGGGCGGCGGCTTCGGCCTGCCCCTGGCCCATCAGGGCCGTGGCCAGGAGCAAGCGCAATTCGGCACCGGCCTTGGATGCGGCGGCGTGCTGCTCGGCCAGGGGTTCGAGCAGCTGCCGCACCCTGCCGTAATCCCCCCGCTCCAGGGCGCCGTTAGCGACCGCCAGGGCGACCTGCAGATCGGCTTCCTGTTGACCTTCCTGTTGACCTTCCTGGTGCACCATGGCGGCGGTGGGCTATAGCCTGCTTGGAACTAATTGGAACGAATCGGAACTAATTGGAACTATTCGGAACTAATTAGAATGATCAGTGGGGTCGATAGGGCGAGCGGCCCACCACCATCGTGCCGATGCCGGCATCGGTGAACACCTCCAGCAGCAGCGCATGGGGGTGGCGTCCATCGACGATGTGGGCCGCCGCCACCCCCTGGGCCAGGGCACGAATGCAGCATTCGGTCTTCGGGGTCATGCCCCCCGCCACCACGCCCTCGGCGATCAACTCGCGGGCTTGGGAGAGGCTCAGCTGGCGGATCAGGGAGGTGGGATCGTGGCGGTCCCGCAGGATGCCGGGGGTATCGGTGAGCAGGATCAACTTCACCGCCTGGAGGGAGGCCGCCAGCTCACCGGCCACGGTGTCGGCGTTGATGTTGTGGGCCTTGCCGTATTGATCGGGGGCCACGCTGGAAATCACGGGGATGTAGCCGAGCTCCAGCAGCGGGGTCAGCACACTCGGATCCACCGATTCCACCTCTCCCACCAGCCCGTTGGCCCCCTCAGCCCAGGGGCGAGCCCGCACTAGGCCGCCGTCGCTGCCGGAAAGCCCAACGGCCCGCCCGCCCACTTGGTTAAGGCCATTGACAATCTGTTTATTGACGCGGCCGACCAGCACCATTTCCACCACCTCCATCGTGGCGGCATCGGTGACCCGCAGGCCGTTGCTGAACTGGGGTTCGATCGCCAACCGCTTTAGCCACTGGTTGATTTCAGGTCCGCCGCCGTGCACCACCACGGGTTGAACCCCGACGCAAGCCAACAGGGCCAGATCGCGAAACACGGCCTCGCGGAGGTCTTCACGCACCATGGCGGCCCCGCCGTACTTGACGACAATGCGCTGACCAGCAAAGCGCTGGATGTAGGGCAGGGCCTCACTGAGCACGGACACCCGCAGGGTGTCTTCGCTACTGACTCGGGGATCGGAACTCAAGGCGGCAAGGAACGGCAGGGTTGGCTGGGGGGCGATGCGCTGGTGGCTGACGCCGCGGTGGCTGACGCAGCAGCTGTGCCGTGGGAAATGAATCGGAATGAACGGATCGAATTGAACTTAGGTGTCCTGTTCTGCCTGGATCAGCACAAGATCCACCTGGGCGGGGGAGGGCTGGCTGATCTCGGCCCGGAGGCTGGTTCCAAAAAAGCGGCCGAGTCGATTCTCCAGATCCTGCCAGCGCTGCAGGGGAACCCCCTGGCAACGGAAGCGGAGCCGTAAGCCGTAGGCCCCGAGCCGATCGAGTTCCTCCACACTCACCAGCTGGGGAGGATCGTCGTCATCCCAGAGCTTTAGGGCCTCGAGGGAACTTTCCAGATGGGCCTTTTGGCCGTAGCGCCAGCGGCTCACATCGGCCAGCAGGCGTCGCAGGTCGGCGTTTTCCGGCCTGAGGCGCTGCTCGCGCAGGGCTTGCGTCGGGGTCAGCAGCAGCGGCGGCGGCAGCTCTGATGATTTCAGCGCCAAGCCGCCCAGCAGGATCGGGATCCCGTAGAAGATCGTGGGCAGGCTCAAGTTGGCATTGTCCCCCAAGTAGGCGATCGATCCCACCACGGTGAGCAGGGCGCCGACCACGGTGACCAGACTGCCGGGGGAGAAGCGGCGGGAGGAAAGAAGGGCTTGCATGGCTCCATGATCCAGCAGCGCGGGTCAGGATGGGGAGCCAGGCCTGCCCCTCACCCTTTGCCATGGTCTCCCATCCCCCAGATCAGCGCTCGGAAGCCGCTGCCATCGGCAGTGATACCGATCCGCGTGATCAGGATCCTGCCGGCCTCAGCACCGAGGCGTTGGTGCAACAGCTGCGTCGGGATCGGCTTGGCCTGCTGCGCCAAATCGATTCCGGCCGCTGGCCGGAGTGGCGGCTCGACCTCGCCGCCCTCGAACGGGAACTCGGCCTGCTGCTCGACCAACTGGCTGATCAGCAGGCGAAGGGCTGAATCCGCCGCTGGCCGCTCCGCCCAATCGAGGGGTTGGCTAGCGGTTCAGAACGGGATGTCGTCCTCGTCCTGGAAGCCCTCGGGATCGGCCACCAGCGGCGAGGTGTTCCAGACGGGGGGAGCCTGCTCTGCCGGCGGCCGGCTAGGGGTTGCCGCTGGGCCACTGCCCATCGGGCGGGTGGGGGCCCCGGCGGGGGAGGAGCGCCTGGCTGGGGCCGCCGGGGCTGGGGCGGCCAAACCGGGGGCGGCCGAACCGCTGCTCGGCTGCCTGGATTCCCCAGCGAATGGATCGGCAGCTGGGGCCCCAGCGGCGATCGGATGGAGCCGTGCCAGGGTGAATTCGGCTCGTTTCTCCTTCACCCCATCGGGGCGGCCCACGGAATTGATCCGCAACCGTCCCTCCAGCAGCAGCCGCTGTCCAATCTGGACCCGATTCTGGAGATCTTGGGCCAAGCTTCCCCAACCCACCACCTTGATCTGGCCAGGGGCATCATCGACCCGCAACCCATCAAAGCGAACGGTCATCTCCGCGACCGGCGTCTGGTTGTCTTGGGTGTAGCGAAGCTGGGGCGCCTCCAGCACCTCCACCTCAAGCAAGCAGTGATTCACACCCATACCCACGGATTGGAGCAACCATCCTGATGCACGCCGGCGCCCTAGGGCCCCGGGGCCAGCGGATCTGGATCCTGGCCGGCACGGGCGAAGGCCCGCCCCTGGCCAGCGCGCTGCTGGAGCGGGGCTGGCAGGTGCGGGTGTCGGTGGTGAGTGCTGCCGCTGGCCGGGCCTATCCCGCGGCGGCCGGGCTTGAGCTGGCGGTGGGTGCGATCGGCGACGCGGCAGCGGTAGCCCAGGCCTTGGAGCAGTTTGCCCTGGCTGGGACAAGCCCCAGCTGGGTGGTGGATGCCACCCATCCGTTTGCCAGCCGGATCAGCGCTGACCTAGCCGAGGCCTGCCGGCTGCATCGCCAACCGTTGCTGCGACTGCATCGCCCCCAGCTCCCAGCTGGCAGGGCGATCCTGCTGCCCCAGCTCGCGGACCTGCAAACCCTGCCCCTGGCAGGCCGCCGCCTGCTGCTGGCGATCGGGGCCAGGCAACTGGCCCGGGTCGTGGGCCTCAGTGCGACGGCCTGCCACCATGCCCGGATCCTGCCCAACGCCACCGCCCTGGCCCAGGCGATGGCGGCCGGACTGGCCGCCGATCGGCTCGCCTGTCTACGGCCCAGCTTGGAGGGCCAGATCGAAGCGGCCCTCTGCCGGCGCTGGCGGATTGAGGTGGTGCTCTGTCGGCGCTCCGGGGGATGCGGTGAGCAGCTCTGGCATCAGCTGGCCGCTGACCTCGACCTCCAACTGCTGCTGCTGGATCGTCCCGCCGAACCGGCCGCTGTCGAATGCCTCGCCTGGCAACAGCTGCTCGATCGGCTGGGGGCGCCAGAGTGGCAGCTGCCAGGGGGGAAGGCCGATGGGGGCAACCGGTAGCAACCGAACGGGCGACGCCGATCAGAGCAAGGAGCCAAGCAGGGATCAGAGCCCACAGCCCGTTTGCGTGGTGCTCAGCTCCGAATCGACGCCTGAGCGGGCCGAGGCCCTCGCCCGGGCACTCCTGGAGCGGGGGCTCGTGGCCTGCGTCAGCCTGCTGCCGGTGCGCTCCCTGTACCGCTGGCAAGGCAAGCTCGAAACTGCCGACGAGGTCAAACTGCTGCTCAAGACCAGTCCTGAGCAGCTCGAACCCCTGCACCAGGCGCTGCATGCCCTGCACAGCTACCAGACGCCAGAATGGATCCTGCTGAGCGGCAGCACGTGGGGTGATTACGGCGCCTGGTTGGCGGCGCAGCTGGCTTAGGAGAGCGCCGCTGGCTTAGGAGAGCGCAGGCGGGGGCCTTCAGCCCAGGTGGTTGGCCACCAGATCGGGCAGGGAGGCTTGGGGCCTGGGGCCGAGCTGGGTGACCACCTGGCCAGCGCAGAGGGAACCGAGCTGGCCGCAACGGACCAGGTCGTCACCGCGGGTGTAGCCAAACAGAAAGCCCGCCGCATACAGATCGCCTGCGCCGGTGGTATCGACCAGCTCGCCGAGCCGGTAGGGCGGGATCCTGAAGCTTTCGGAGCCGCTCAGCACCACCGAACCCAGCTCGCTGCGGGTGAGGGCAGCCACCCGGCAACGGCCGCGAACCTGGTCGGCCGCAGCCTCAAAGCTTTCCGACTGATAGAGGGAGCAGATTTCCGCCTCGTTGGCAAACACCACATCCACATGGCCGTCCACCAGCTCCTGGAAGCTCTGGCGGTGGCGATCGACGCAGAAGGCATCGGAAAGGGAAAGGGCGACCTGGCCGCCACTGTCACGCATCACCTCAGCGGCGGCGATGAAGGCCCGCTTGGCCTCCTCGCTGTCCCAGAGATAGCCCTCCAGGTACAACACCTTGGCCTGGCGCACCAGCTCCAGATCAAGGTCGGCGGGATCCAGGCCCACCGAGGCCCCCAGGTAGGTGCACATCGTGCGCTGGGCATCCGGGGTGACCAGGATCAGGCAGCGGGCTGTGGAGGGGCCGCTGACGGCGGCGGGCGTTTCAAAACGGGCCCCTACGGCGCGGATGTCGTGGGCAAAAATGGCGCCGAGCTGGTCATTCCTGACCCGGCCGATAAAGCCGGCCCTGCCGCCCAGCTGGGCAATGCCGGCCAGGGTATTGGCCGCCGAGCCGCCGGAGGTTTCCAGGCCAGGGCCGGCGCTGGCATAGAGGCGGTCGGCCTGTTGCTCATCGACCAGGGCCATGCTGCCCTTGCTGAGGGCATGGTCGGCGAGGAAGTTGTCGTCGGCTTGGACCAGCACATCCACGATGGCATTGCCAATACCAACCACATCCAAGGTTTTGAGGGGGGATGTCACGCAGGGCGATGGCGAAGGGAGGGGGTGGGCGTGATCGGAGCCGGTAGCGCCGCGGCAGCTGCCGGCAGCGCGTCCAGTTGGTTCAGGGCTGCGCTGCAAGCTCAGCCATAGAGCAGGGCCCGCTTCGGACCGTGGATCGGATCCTCCACCACGATGGTCTGGTCGCGCTGGGCCCCGAGCGACACAATCGCGATCGGCACCTCCATCATCTCGGCGAGGGAGTGGAGGTAGGCCCGGGCAGTGGCGGGCAGATCCTCCAGGCTGCGACAGGCGGCGGTGGAGCACATCCAGCCGGGATGGGTTTCAAAAATTGGGCGGCAGCGGGCAAAATCTTCAGCGCTGCTGGGGAAGTGGTCGATGCGTTCCCCATTGAGCTCATAGGCCACACAGACCTGGATTTCATCCAACTCATCGAGCACATCGAGCTTGGTGATCGCCAGGCAGTCGAGGCCATTCACCTGCACCGCATAGCGGCCAATCACCCCATCAAACCAGCCACAGCGGCGGCGGCGGCCGGTGGTGGTGCCGTATTCACCACCTCGGTCGCACAGATGGTCGTTGAGGCTGCCCTCCAATTCGGTGGGGAAGGGCCCTTCGCCAACCCGGGTGGTGTAGGCCTTGGCCACGCCGATCACGCGGTCGATCAGGGTGGGGCCGACCCCGGCGCCAATGCAGGCGCCGCCGGATACGGGGTTGGAGGAGGTGACGTAGGGATAGGTGCCGTGGTCAAGGTCGAGCAGGGTGCCCTGGGCGCCTTCAAACAGAATGTTCTTGCGGGCCCGGGCCGCCTGATGGATGGTGCGGGTGCAATCCACCACGTGGGGCGCCAACCTGCGGCCGTAGGCGGCATATTCAGCAATCACGGTTTCGGGATCGAGCGGATCGAGGCCGTAGACCTTCTCAAGCAGCTCGTTCTTTTCGGCCAGGGGGGATTGGAGGCGTTCGCGCAGCCGGCCTTCATCGAGCAGGTCGAGCACCCGGATGCCATTGCGATCCGACTTATCGGCATAGGTGGGACCGATGCCGCGGCCGGTGGTACCGATGCGGCGCTCGCCGCGGCGCTGCTCCATCGCCAGATCGAGCAGGCGGTGGTAGGGCATCGTGACGTGGGCGGTGCTGGCCAGTTTCAGGCCGGACACATCAATGCCGTAGCCCTGGAGCATGTCGAGCTCCTGGAGCATCACCTTGGGATCGACCACCGTGCCAGAACCGATTAGGCAGGTGGTTTCCGGATAAAGAATGCCGGAGGGAATCAGGTGGAGCTTCAGGACACGATCATCGACAACGATGGTGTGACCGGCATTGACGCCTCCCTGATAGCGCACCACAACATCGGCGGAGCGGCTCAGCAGATCGGTGATCTTGCCCTTTCCTTCGTCGCCCCACTGCGCACCGATGACGACAACGTTGGCCAAGGACACAGCGGCCCGAAGCCGCTTGGAAGCACAATGAAGAAGGTTCTCAGATCGGAGGCCCGTTCGTCAAAGGCCCGGGCGGAAACGTTGTCCCATCAAGCCCGAAGCCTGCCAAATCCGTAGGCAGCACGGGCCGAGCGGGAGCGCAACCCCGGGGCCCGGCAGCCAAGCGCCCCAACCATGGGCCCCAGCCATGGGCCCCAGCCATGGGCCCCAGTCAAACCTCACGGCTTGGGGGGAAGGAAGGGCGGCAAGCCGCTTAGGCGCCGCGCACCACATTGGTGGCGGCCCGTTGCAGCTCCTTCTCCAAGCGGCTGCGCAAGGCGTCGGGCAGGGGGCGGTTGGCGTAGTTGGTGTAGTGGCCCGCCAGGGAGTTGATGGCGGTCTGCATGGTGGTGAACGAGCCCAGCCCATTGACATCGCGGCGGGGGCGATAACGGGCCGTGTAGTCGTTGATCAAGCGGCGAGCCTCGGCCTCGGCCTCGGCATGGGCCGGGTCGTCCTGGGGAATCGCGATCGTGGTGAGCAAGGTTTGGGCGACGCTCACCGTGTCGTCGACATAACTGCCCGTGAGGCCATCGGAGGCAGCCGAGCAGGCGGTGAGCGAGAGGCAGAGGCAGAGGCCCAGGGCCAGAAGCGGCCGCCCAGCTGCCGCAAGGACAGCGCTCAAGGGCCGGGCCCAGGCGGTGATCCGGCTAAGGAGGGCGGCCATGGACGCAAACGCAGTTAGTTGAATTCTAGGCTGCGCCCCCCCGCCGAGTTGCGGCCAGGGATTGGGCGAGCTCAGCCCGAGCGACTGGGTCGCGATGGTCTTGGCCCGTTGGGTCTGGGCCCTTTGGGTCTTGGCCCTTTGGGTCTTGGCCCCTGGGTCTGGAGCCCAGGTTCGCAGGGGCAGTTACTGCAGGCCGCAGCGGGCGGGGGGGATCAGGTCGAGCAGAGCCGCCACAGCTGCTTCGACGGCCAGATCCCGCCGCTGGCGATCGGAGCGGCCGACCAACTCCACCTGGCCCTGGGCGGCGCCCCGACCTACCACCAGGCGCCAGGGAATGCCGATCAGGTCGGCATCCTTGAACTTCACCCCGGCCCGTTCATCGCGATCATCGAGGAGCGCATCGATGCCGGCGTCCCGAAGCCGCTGGTAGAGCTGCTCCGCCAGCTGCACCTGGATCGGATCCTGGGCACTGGCGCTGACCACGATCACCTCAAAGGGCGCGATTGCCAGGGGCCAACGGATGCCATCGGCGTCGTGGTTCTGCTCCACCGCCGCCTGGGCCAGCCGCGACACCCCGATGCCGTAGCAGCCCATCCAGAGGCTTTCTTCAGCGCCGGCCTCGTTGGTGAAGCGAGCCTGCATCGCCTCGGAGTACTTACGGCCAAGCTGGAAGATGTGGCCCACCTCGATCCCCCGGGCCGCCGCGAGGGTCTGGCTGGGGTCGTGCTGGCAGCGGTCGCCGGGCTGGGCGGCCCGCAGGTCGACGATTTCGGGCTGCAGCTTGAGGCCCTTCCAGCTGGCGCCGAGGCGATGCTGATCCAGCTTGTTGGCACCAGCCACGAAGGCCGCCAGCTCGGCGGCGGTGGGGTCGGTGAGGCGCAGGAAGCTCCGCGCCAAGTGGGGGGCAGCAGCAGGGAGCGGGGCCGCGGCCCTGGCGGCCCCGCCAGTGGCAGTCCCAGAACTGGCTGCGCTCGGATCCAGCCCCAAGGAAATCTTCGGCTGGGCCAGCACCGCATCTTCGAGGTCGGGGCCGAGGTAGCCCAGGGGGATGGCATCTAGATCCAGCTGCAGCCCTTCCTTGCTGGCCAGTTCGCTGGCCAGTTCGCGGCTCAAGGGCTCGATCCCCAGCAGAACACCGTGCTGCGGCGCCAGCCGGGCCGAAACGGCATTGGCCAGTTTCACCGCATTGAGCTGCTGGTCGCCCCGCAGGCACACCAGCAGCGGCTGGCGCAGCCCAGCTTCGAAGCGGGCCAACAGCAACAGCACCTTCACCAGTTGGCTGGGGTCGAAACCATGGGCGGCGCTGAGCTGTTCGATCGTGGTCTGGCCAGGCGTGGCCAGCAGCTCGCCGGCTCCAGCGGCCCGCAGGCCCCCGGGCAGGGCGATCGCTTCAGGCGCCAGGGAGACGGCCCGCTCCTGGTTGGCCGCATAGCTGCCATCACTACTGGTGAGAATCAGATCTTCACCGGCATCGGCAGTGACCATGAACTCCTGGCTGGCGGAGCCGCCGATGGCGCCACTATCGGCCTCAACGGCGACGGTGCGCAGCCCGCAGCGGCGGAAAATGCGCCGATAGGCGCTATCCATGGCGGCATAGGTTTTACGGAGTGAACCCTCATTGGCATGAAAGGAATAGGCATCCTTCATGATAAATTCTCTGCCGCGCATCAAACCGAAGCGGGGCCGAATCTCATCGCGGAACTTTGTTTGGATTTGGTAAAGATTGACCGACAGCTGGCGATAGGAGCGCAGCAGGTCTGCGGCGAGGGCCGTGATCACCTCTTCGTGGGTGGGGCCTAGCCCCAGTTCCCTGCCGTGGCGATCGCGGAGATGGAACATGATCCCTTCACCCGCGGTATAGCCAGCCCAGCGACCACTGCGCTGCCAGAGATCGGCCGGTTGCAGCTGGGGCAGGAGGGTCTCCAGGGCGCCGGTGGCATCCATCTCCTGGCGCACGATGGCGGAGATCTTTTGCAGTACGCGCCAGAGCAACGGCAAATAGGCGTAGATTCCCGGCCCGAGGCGACGGATGTAGCCGGCCCTGATCAGCAACTTATGGGAGGGGATTTCGGCCTCCGCCGGGTCATCCCTCAGCGTCACCAGCATCAGGCAGGAGACGCGCATGAACGGTCGAACGGGCGGCCCAGGGACGCTACCATCCACAGCTTCGCAGCAGCGTCAGAGGCTCCCTGGGTGGAGGTTTCTGGCGCAACCAGGGCGCCCAAAAACCTCTGCTAAGGTCCCGGATCTATCCAAGTAGTCCCACTGGAGTCTCATGGTTTCCCCGTCCGGTCCTGTCCAGTCCGGTCCTGGGCAGCCAGGACCCCAGGGTCAGCACGGGCCGGCCAGCGGCGGCGGTTTCGATCTGCGCGAGCTGGGCGAAGCCCTGGGCAGCAGTGGCTTGCTGGGGGAAGGCGGCCCAACCGCCGGCGAGCCGCTGATTGCCATTGAAGAGGTTCAGAAAGCCCTCAACCGTTCGCGCGCCTCGGTTTACCGCTACACCAACACCGACCCCCGCAACCTCAATCCACCCTTCCATCCCCGCAAGCTGAATCCGGAGTATCGAAGCGACCAGAAGGAACCTCTGCTGTTTCACCCCAATGAGGTGGCCCGCTTTGCCCGCGATGTTTTGCGCATCAAAGAGGTCACCGTTGAGGTGCTGAACTCCCCCTCCACGGCCACCCAACAGCTGCTGGGATCGATCCTTGAAGAGCTCAGGGCGATCCGGCTGCGGCTCGATTCCTTCGATGCCGCTCCCCCCAGCCTCGACGCCCAGCGACAACTCCATAACCACTCTCGTCCCGCGGCATGATGGGCCAAGCGCCGGCTAGCTGGTCGGAAATGTCAAACTGATCGTTCGTGTTTCAATCGGCGCCAGAGGCGCCGTCCTCCGTGGTTCGTCCAGGCGGACCACCCTTCTATGGCCCCTGTCTACCCAGCCCCCCCCCAGTGCACCGCCCCCCTGGTCCCCCAGGATCCCGCCGCCAGTGCTGATCTGCCTGGTCCCGTCGAAACCGGCGGGGAGGGCGATGGGGATCCCCCCAGTTGGGACCTGGGCAGCCCAGGGACCTCGAGCCTGCTGGCCGCCTGGCCCGCCAAGCCCCCCGGTCGGGCCGTGGCCGTCCAGGCGGCTCCTGATCGATCGCGGCCCAGCTTCGGCGGCAACAGCATGGCGTTGGAAGCCAGGCTGCGCCGCGATGAGCCTGGCCTTGGCGAGGCCTTTGGGCCCGGCCTCGGGTTTGCCTGTGGCATGGGCATCGCCTTGCTCACCCTGCTGGTGCCCCTAGCCAGTGTGGTGTTGGATCGCCGTGATCCTGCTTCGACGCCCACCAGGCTGCCTACGCTGCCTGCATCCAGCGTGCGCCATGGACCTCCGCCAGTTGCCGGCATCACCCGCTCCGGGCGAGGTTAATCTCGTCGTCGAGATTCCAGCCGGTAGTCGTAATAAATACGAATACAATGCTGAGGCCGGTGTGATGGTTCTCGACAGGGTGCTCCACTCCTCGGTTCGCTACCCCTTCGATTACGGCTTCGTTCCCAACACCTTCGCCGAGGACGGTGCCCCCCTCGATGGGATGGTGATCATGGATGAATCCACTTTTCCTGGTTGCCTGATCCGCGCCCGGCCGATCGGCGTGCTCGACCTTCTTCATGGTGGCTGCCGCGACGGCAAGTTGCTGTGCGTTCCCATTGCTGACCAGCGCAAGCAGCACGTGGTCAGCATCCGCCAGATCTCCCCAACCCAGCTTGCGGACGTGAAGGAATTCTTTCGCACCTACCGCAGCCTGGACGGCCAGAGCACCACCATCTTGGGCTGGCTTGACCAGGAGTCGGTTCCGGCTCTGCTGGAGCGTTGCATCGCCGCCGCCGCTGCTGATCGCCCCGTCGCCAGCGGCGGCCCGCCTCCAGGCCCGCCCCCCTAGCCCCGCGCCCCCCTAGGCGCGCCACCCCATAGGGCGAGGCCCCTCAGGCGCGACGCTGCAACAGGAATCCCTCCACATCGAGGGCCTGGAAGACCGGGGCAGGATCACCAAAACCGGCCGCAGCCACGAGGGCGGCCAGCCTGGACAGCCCGATCGGGTAGAGCCCGGTGGTCAGGGCTGTCACGGTTTGGTCCGTAACCGTCTGGGGCACGGGGGTGAGCTCCGCAGCGGTTGTCGCGGCCGCAGCCAGGCCACTGGCCCGTTGAAATCCCAGCCGCGCCTGCCGCAGTTGCTGCTGCAGGGGCGAGCGCTCCGGTTGCATCAGGTCGACCAGCACCAGCTGGCCCCCGGGGCGAAGACCCTTGGCCAAGGCCGAGAGAAACGCCAACTTGCTGCCATCATCCGGCAGCGCCTGGAGCACCAGCACGGCCAGGGCGCCATCAAAACTGCCGTTGGCGTCGAGGCCTTCTACGGTGCCCTGCCGCCACTGGATCGCCGCCGTATCCCCCAGCCGCCGCTGGGCAAGTTGCAGCATGGCAGCGGAGGGATCCAGGCCGGTGAGACACCAGTCGGGCCGCTGGGCGCGGGCTTCAAGCAACTCGGCCCCACTGCCACAACCGGCCACCAGCACGGAGCTGCCTGGGGCTGAGGCCAGGGGCGAGGCCGCCAACAAGGCCACGCCGAGACGGGCCAGGCTGCTGTACCCCGGGATCAACCGAGGGACGACGCGGTCGTAGCTCTCGTCTTCCAGGGCCACGCAGCGGTTCGGCAGATAAGCCAGCCTAGTTAAGACACTGGGGAGTTCGCAGCGCCTGGCGACCAGCGGGCGGCCTGCAGCAGCGCTGAAAGCGGGCGGCCTGCAGCAGCGCCGCAAGCGGGGCGGTTCCGGGCGGCGCCGGTGTGCCCTAAGTTGGGCTGCGCCATCCCCCCCGACCGACCGTGCCCACCATCCGTTTCGAGCAGGAAGGCCAGCAGGTAGGTTGCATCGAAGGCGCCAACCTCCGCAAGGCGGCGCTCGATGCGGGCATCAACCCCTACAAAGGCCTCAACAACTTCAACAACTGTGGTGGCCTCGGCCAGTGCGGCACCTGCGTTGTGGAAGTAATAGAAGGCGCCCGTAACCTCTCCCCCCGCAGTGATGTGGAGCAGGTCTACCTTGCCGATCGTCCAGCCAATTATCGCCTCAGCTGCCGCACCAGTGTCAATGGCGATGTGACCATCCGCACCCGCCCCAGCGATGGCGTGGGCAAGGGTTCCAACAGCCTCGTCGGAGCCCTGAAATCCCTGGTGGGCCGCAGCTGAACCCTTGGCCGGCCCCACGATCCGGATCTACAGCTACGGGCCTTGCGGCACCTGCCGCAAGGCCCTGGCTTGGTTGCAACAGCAGCAGATCAGTGCCGAGCTGATCGACATCAGCCAGACACCCCCCAGCCGCGAGCTGTTGGCGGCAGCGTTGAGCCAACTTGGTTCTCGCTCACGCCTGTTTAACACCAGCGGCCAGAGTTACCGCAGCTTGGGGGCCGAACGGGTGCGATCGATGGACGATGCCGCTGCCCTCGATGCCCTGGCCAACGATGGCAAGTTGATCAAGCGGCCCTTTCTGATCACCGCCGAGGGCCGCATCACCACAGGCTTTCGCGTTGAAGAGTGGCTGGAGCTGCTCAAGCCTGGGGCGGAGCCGGGGGGGTGAGCTCCCCGCCGGCGAGACCTTCGCGCACCATGATCAGGTCGAGTTCCTCGATCAAACCGCCGACGCCGGTGCGGCTCAGCTGGCCCAGGTAGGTGCGCTTCACCTCCTCCAGCAAGGCACAGACCAGCTCTTGGGAGCGTTCCAGGGCCGGCCCCGATTCGAGCGCCACCGCCAGCTCCTCCCAGAAACGGTCGATGAACCGCTGCAGCAGGACCAGTTGTTCATCATCCCGCCGGCCCAGGCGCGCGCCGGTGCTGCGGGTCAGGTCGAGCAGGCTTTCCACCAAACCAGCGGCAACCTGGCGGCTCACCCCCCTCTCCATGCCCAGCAGCGGTTGGATTTGGCGCAGCGGCGGCGGCACGATCGTGGTCTGCAGGCTCTGCTGGAGGGCGTGGCGGAGCACGCCCTCCAGCTCCGGTGCCAGCCGGGGCGCCACCTGCACGAGCAGCAGCGGCGCCCAAATCCGAATCAATTCCACAAGCTCCCGCTGCTCAGGGCTGACCACCGTCTGATGGGAGCGCAGGGAGCGGATTCGACTTGGCCAGCGGCGGGAACGGATCAGTTGTTGCAGGCCATCGAGGAGCTGCAGGGCCAGCACCTCAAACAACTCCACCGCCAGCAGGGCCACCACGCCGCGGCTCACCACAGCGCGGAGCGGTTCAATCGAGATCAGGCCACTGCTCTGGAGGCGCTCCAGCACCGGTGCCAGCCGCAACCAGCGCCAGAAGGGAAGCAACAGGGGGAGGTCGATCCAGCGGCGCAAGCAGGCATCCCGCCAGCGCAGCCCCGGTAGGCGACGGCGCAGCCGTACCACCCGGATCAGGATGTCGAGGGCGAAGACGCTCTGGAATAGCAGCAGGTCGTAACGCCAGAAGTGGTCGGTGGGGCGGCCGTTTTCATCGATCGAACGCCAGTAGTTCGTTGCCACCAGGGGCAACACCTGCTCCCGCCAGAATTGGCGCTCCCCGCTCCAGGGGTGGGAGGCAAGCCAGCTGGGGCTCAGCAGCCGCTCGGCGGCCTGGCTGGCGGAATCCAGCTGGGCGCGCTGACGCAGGCGGGCATTGATCTTTTCGAGGGTGCCGCTAGCTCCCGAGGCCTGAAATGGGTTGGTATCGATCATCTGGAGGGTGGCCTCCAGCTGCTGCCGCAGCAAAGCCCGTTGAAGCAGGCTGCTGCTGCCTTCCCTGGGGCCGGAGCCCGCCCCCATCGCCCCATCGAGCTGCCCAAACCGGCGCAAATAGGCGCTGGTTTCGGGATGGGGCTCGATCCCCTTGATCGGATCCACCCAGGGGGTGATGTCCGGCAAAAGGGTGAGGGGGATCGCCAGCGGCACCGAGGGCAGGGGGTACAGATTGCGCTGCAGCCAGAAGGTGCGCAGCGGCACGTAAGTGAGGTCGAAACCCACCAACACCAGATTGAGAACCGCCCAGAGCGCCACGGACCGGTCCCAGATCCGAGCGATCCGGTTGGCCTTGGGGGAGGGACTCTGGTGCCAGCGGGGCCTGGCCATCGCGGGGAATCCCTCAGGGTGCGTCTAATCTGCCTGGCGAACCGGTCGCCGCCGCAGGAGTGCTTTGACGCCAACCAAGACGCCAACGGATCCAAGCGCAAGTGATCCCAGGCCTGGCGAACCGCACCCCCAGCCTGGCCGCCGCGATCCCGTCGAGGCCCGCTCCGAAACCCCTGGGGATTTCTGGCGCAGCGTGTTGATCACCCTGGCAATCGCGCTCGGGATTCGCCATTTTATCGTAGAGGCCCGATACATTCCCTCCGGTTCGATGCTGCCTGGCCTGCAGTTGCAGGACCGGCTGCTCGTGGAGAAGCTCACGTACCGCAGCCGGCTGCCGAAGCGGGGCGAGATCGTGGTCTTTCATGCCCCCCACCATTTTGATCCCGTTCTGCTCGCCCAGGGCGAAGGTGGGGGGGGGCCCCTGCAGTGCCTGCTGGTGAACCTGCCGCTGATTGGATCCCTGCCCGGGGTTCAACAACCTGCCTGTGACGCCTTCATCAAACGGGTGGTCGGCTTGCCGGGCGAACGGGTCGTGGTCGATCCCCGCGGCCGGGTGAGCATTGATGGCAAGCCGCTGCAGGAGCCCTACATGAAATCCCCCTGTCCGGTGGACCAACGGGGCATGGGCCCCTGCCGCACCCTCAACGTGGTGGTTCCTGCCGATCACGTCGTCGTTCTTGGCGACAACCGTGCCAATAGCTGGGATGGACGGTTTTGGCCCGGCGGTCCCTTCCTGCCCCGCAACGAACTGATCGGCCGGGCCTTCTACCGCTTTTATCCCTTCAATGCGATCGGATCAGTGGGAGCGACCAGCACTCCGGAGCGCTAATCCCCGCCGCCACCACCCAGCCGCGCAGCGCGTCAAGCCCCTGGACAGGGCGGTTGCTGGCCAGGGAGGGATCCCGGCCGGGGCTGAAACCGGCCGCTGCCGTGGGATCGAACAGGATCCAGTCGCTGCTCCCCTGGCTGAGCCGGGACGGGGCAATCCCCAAAAATTGGCAAGGGCCCCAGCACAGCACATGCCAGAGCAGGGATGGAGGCCAGCCTCGCCGTTCGACCAGTTCCTGCCACAGCATGGGCAACACCAGGCCATGGCCAGCCAGTCCAGGCCGACGCTGGTCCAGCGGTAGCAGGCATTCTTCGGCATCAAGGGCTTGATGATGCACGGCCACGGCGCTGAGGCTGCCCTCGGCCAGGGCATCGATCAGGGCCTCCCGATCGCTGGGTCCCCCCAGGGAGGGCCGCAGCCGCCAACCTTCTGCGGCTGGATCGAGGTTGCCACTGTCGGCCAGCAGATGCCACCAACCCACCGTGGCCAGCGGCCGGCCAGGGCCAGGGCAACGCCGCAGCAGTTCCACGGCCCCAGCCGTGGACAGATTCATCAGCCGCAGCGGCGCCTCCGGCAGGGCATCGGCAAGGGTGAGCAGGCTCTGGAGGGGGAGCAGTTCGCTCAGGGGAGGATCCATCGGCCACCCGCCCCGCAGGGCTTCCACCCCCTCCCGCACAAATCCTTGCTGGCTGAGGGAGGGGTCCCAGGGGGCCACCAGCAGCGGCTGCTGGCCCATCTCCCCCAGCCGCAGGCCCCGTTCGAGCAGGGCAAGGGGCGGCAGGGAAGGGCCGCAGGCCAGGCCGCAGGCACCGCCGGCCAGTTGGTCGGCATGGGGGGCAAGGTCCTTGTCTTCGCCCGCCTGGCTGAAGGCGCCCCAGAGCAGCAGGCGCAACGGCGCTGGCCAACTCAGATCGAAACGGTCCGGCCGATCGCGCCAGGGAGTCGACCAAGGCAGCAGGGCCACGCTGCCATAGCCCCCGATCCGGGCAGTCTCCGCCAGGCTGGTGAGGGTCTCGGCCCGGCCTAGCTGCGGGTCCTCCAGCACGCTGTGGGGATCCACCAGGGCCGGACCGATCCACAGTTGGGCGGCGTCCAGGCTGATGGCGCCCTGCTGATCGGCTGGGGCATCGGCAGCTGCATCGATCGCCAAGATGCGGCGGCCCGCCAGCAGCACATCGGCCCTGCGGGCCGGCAGGCCAGGGCCCTCCAGCAGGTTGACCCGCCGCAGCAGCAGGGTTGGGCTCATGGGAATGGTCAGAGGGCGCCAGCGGCGGTTTGATCGAGCACACCGCCGAGGTGACCCGTGAGGTTGAGGCAAGCCAGCACGGGGGTGCTTTGGGCTCCGTTGGGGTAGTCGATCACCGTGACGCCGCCATTGCCCTGCTTCACGGCCCAGATATCGGCTGGACTGAGGCCGAGCAGGGCACAGAGAATGGTTTTGTTGACGGCATCGTGGGCGACCACCAAAGCGGTTTCCTCGGCATCCAGACCGGCCACGATGCGGTTCCAGGTGGTCAGCGAGCGATCCCAAACCTGCTGGATCGTTTCGCCCTCCGGCATCTGCACGGTCTGGGGAGCCCGTTTCCAATCAGCCAGCAGCTGGGGCCAGCCAGCGGCGATTTCGCTTTCCAGGCATCCCTCCCAAAGTCCGTGGCCGATTTCCATCAGCCCGCGGCTGCTGGTGAGGGGAACGCCAGGATGGGAGGCCAGGATGGCCTCGGCGGTCTGGCGGGGCCGCGCCATCGAGCTGGTGTAAGCCCGCTGGATCGGCACCGCAGCCAGGAAGGCCCGGGCCGCCTCTGCTTGGGCCAGGCCATGGGCGTTGAGGGGGATGTCGATCTGGCCTTGGAAGCGTCCCTGGCGGTTCCAGTCGGTTTCGCCATGGCGCACCAGCAGCAACCGGGGGCCTGGGCCCTTGGGCGGCAGGGCCTGCTCCAGGTGACTGGTGCCGTTGTGGGATTCGATCTGCACCTGGAGCCCCTGGTTTTCAGCCCGGCTGATGTTCAGCACGGTGATGGCGGCGTTGTCGAGGCGCAGCCTGCGGAAATGGGAGGGCGGCAGGCCCAGCAACTGCAGCATCAAGCAGCGCAGGATGGCGTTGTGGGCAACCACCAGCACCGTGTCGGTGCGCTCGGAGTTGAGGCTGGCGGCATGGCTTTCCAGCAGCCGGCCAGCAAAGCGATCAGCCTGCTGGATCAGCTCCGCCAGGGGGTTGTAACGGCTGCCATCGGAGCGCTCCAGTTCCATCGTTTCGGGAGCTTCGCGCCAGCAGCGTTCCTGGTCGGGATGGCGCTCCTGCAGCTCCTGCCGCCGCAGCCCACTCCAGGGAGCCAGGTCGATTTCCAGCAGTTCATCGACATGGAGGGGCTCCTGGCCATAGCCATGGGCCTCCAGCAGCAGGGCCGCCGTGGCCCGGGCGCGTTGCAGTGGGGAGCTGTAGACCGCCGTCAGCGGGACGGCGGCCAGGGCCGTGCCGGTGCGGCGGGCCTGCTGGGCTCCCTGGTCTGTGAGCGAAGAGAGGTCATCCCGTCCCTGGATGCGCTGCTCAAGGTTGAAACTGCTCAGACCATGGCGAACCAGCAGGATCCGGAGGGGCACGGGCCTTGCGCCGCAAGAAAAGCCATCGTATGGGAGCACTCTGATCGCCGCCCAGCGGCCAAACCTTCGCTCCGGCTGCGGGGCCCCGCCCGGGCCCGCAGGAACCCGGACGGGGGAGAATCGCGGCGTCCATCCCGCCGAGGCGCTGCGGTTGAACCACCCCCAAGCGGGCCTGCCCCCTTCCAGTCCGGCCCCGGCTGGTCCACCCGGTTGGAAGCTGTTGCTGGCCTTCCTCTGCTTGGTGTTGAGCGCCCTGCTGTGGATCTCAGGGCTGGCCAGCAGCCTGAGCCGCCCCTCGGTCCAGAACGACCTGGAGCTGCACCAGTTGGAACTGGCCAGCCTGGCGGCTGACCTGGTCCCGCCAGCCTTGGCCCCTGCCCTGGTGGGCGATAACCCCCGCGCCCGCCTGGCCGAGGCGCTCAGCCTGCAAATTGGCGCCGCGGATCCGCCAGCCCCTGCCCTGCGGCGGCTGGAACTGGCCCTGCTGGAGCGCTCTGGCAGCAAGGCAGAGATCGCTCCAGCAGCCAGCCTGCGGGAGCTGATCCCGATGGTGGAAGCCCGCCGCCGCCCCTTGCTTGAGGCCTTGCTCCGGGGGGAGCGGCTGGAGCCGGGCGAGCAGCAATCCCTCCTGGCGGCCTGGCAGGCCCCGCCCCTGGTGGCCCAGCTCAGCTGCGAACAGCTGGGCGGGCCCCAAAGCCAGTGCCCCGCCGCCAGCCACCGCAGCCGTTGGCTGGGGCGGCTGATCGCCGTGAATCTGCTTCCGGCGCTACTGCTCCTGATCGGTGCACTGCTGCTGGTTCGAGAACTCTGGTTGCTGGTGCGGGGCAGGCTGCCCTCGCCGCCCCCCCTGCTGGGACCGCCGTTATCCCTGGTGGATGCCACGTTGTTGATTGCCGGTGGCTTCGTGCTGATCGGCGAGCTGTTGCTGCCCCAACTGGTGCAGCCGGGGCTCCAGAGCGTTTTGCGGTCCTGGGTGGCCTCGCCGGCCCTGGGCCAGGGCCTGCAGGTACTGCTGCTCTATCTGGCGGTGACCCTGACCCCGCTTGCGATCCTGGGGCGGATGCTGAGGGCGGCACCAGAACCGGCACCGGCCGGAGGCTGGCTCCAGTGGGGCTGGTTACCGCCGACGACGGTGCTGCGCCAGGCGCTGCTGATGTTGCTGCTGGTGATGCCGCTGGTCGCCCTGAG
This sequence comes from uncultured cyanobacterium, assembly GCA_903858015.1. Lineage (GTDB taxonomy): Bacteria > Cyanobacteriota > Cyanobacteriia > PCC-6307 > Cyanobiaceae > Cyanobium. Next base: position 37,636 of record CAIOGZ010000023.1, on the reverse strand, counting down.
CAGCTGGTTGGTGGAGTTGATCTGGAGTGATCCGGGTGGCAGCAATCCGATGCTGGAGCTGTTGCTGAACGGCTCAGACCCCTTGACCCTGGCCTGTTTTGCCATCACGGCCATGGTCTTGGCACCTTTATTTGAGGAAACGCTGTTCCGGGGCGTGCTGCTGCCGGTGGTGGGTCGCTGGCTGGGAAGCAGGGGAGCGGTGCTGCTGAGTGCCGCTTTATTCGCTGCTGCCCATTTGAGCTTGGGGGAATTTGTGCCGCTGTTCGTGCTGGGTATTGGGCTCGGGGTGTTGCGGTTACGCAGCGGCCGTCTGGCGGCCTCCGTGCTGATGCATGCCCTCTGGAATGGCCTCACGTTTGTGAATCTGCTGCTACTGGGCAGTTAGGGGGCTGGGTCTGCCGCTTGCTGGAAGGGGCGAGGGGTGGTTCACTTGCGCAGCGTCTTCCGCCTTTCTTGGTCGCCCTCCTTTCCAGAAACCCTCGATCCGAAGGGTCGACCAACCCCGCGAGCCCGCGCAGCGCCCGCCGGCTCAGCCGGGCGGATCGACGCCGGGACCGTCCACCCCTGCAGCTGCTGCAGGGATCCTTTTCGGCCCGCAGGGTGGAGCGCCAATCCCCCCTGCTGGCCGGCCTGCATCGGATCAGTTCAGGCGTGCTGGCTGGTCTGGGGCTGACGGTGGTGGTCCTGGGCAGCCTCAGTGCCCACTGGCAGGGCGTATGGGCCCGCAACTACACCCAACTGCGGGTCTCCCGCAGCCTCGAACAGAAACTGCAAGAATCCGCGGCCCTGCTCGAACAGCACCATCTGGCGGCCGTGCGCAAGCCGGGCCAACTGGTGCCCACCAGCAGCAAGCAACTGCTCCACCTCAACCGCCCCCCCCTGCCCGCCTCCCCCAAGGGCCTGTCGCTGTTGGCGGGGCTGCCTCTGCAACGCATCCCAGCGGGCTACTGATGGCCAAGGCAGCCAGCCGCCGCCACCTGCCGCCGGGAGCAGCTCCGGAGTTGCGACGCAGGACCGATCGTCCTGCCCGGGCCGCTCGCCACCGGGTTCTGGAGTTCCAGCCCTGTTCGCCTCGGCGACTGTTCGCTGTGTTTTTGCTGCTCTCTGCCTTGCTGGGCGGCCTGGCCGGACGGCTGGCCTGGCTGCAGCTGGTGGAGGGGGAGCGGTTGCTGGCCCGGGCCCGGGCGATCCAGACCCAGTCGGTCGATCCGATCGGAGAACGGCGGACGGTGGTGGATCGGATGGGCCGGTTGGTGGCGATCGACGAAGAACGCTTCACCCTCTGGGCCCACCCCCGCTACTTCAACCTGCCCGGCGATGCCCCCCAGCGCATTCGGCCGCCTGCCGATGTGGCCACGCTGCTGGCGGTGGTGCTGGCCCAGCCCCGCCAGGTGCTGCTGCAGGCCATGGCCAACCGCAAAACCGGCGTCAAGCTGGCCACCAACCTCGATCCTGAAACGGCCGCCAAGGTCCGCCAACTAGGGGTTAGTGGACTGGACCTGCAGGCCTATCCCCAGCGGATCTATCCCCAGGCTGGATTGTTCGCCAATGTGGTTGGCTTTTTGAACCTGGAGCGGCAGCCCCAGGCAGGGCTTGAACTGAGCCGGGAACCCGATCTTCGCCGTCAGGAATCCCGTTTCAGCCTGCGCCGCGGTGCCGATGGCACCCCCTTGCCCGACGGCCTGGTGGCGGGATCCCTCTACGGCGACGACCTGCGGCTTCAACTCACCCTGGATGCCCGCCTGCAGCAGGTGGCCCAGCAGGCCCTGGCCAAGCAGGTGAAGCAATGGAGCGCCAAGCGGGGTGCGGCCCTGGTCATGGATGCTCAAAATGGCGAACTGCTGGCCCTGGCTTCCACCCCCAGCTACGACCCCAACACCTACTGGAAGTTCGACCCCGGCCTGTTCCGCGAATGGTCGGTGCAGGATCTCTACGAGCCGGGCTCCACCTTCAAGCCGATCAACCTGGCCCTGGCTTTGCAGGAGAAGGTGATCGATCCCGATGGCAGCGTCTACGACGGCGGCCAGCTGATGATTGGGGGCTGGCCGATTTTCAATGCCGACCACAGCGGCCACGGCCAGATCGACTTCCCCACCGTGCTGCAGGTTTCCAGCAATGTGGGCATGGTGCAGGCGATGGCCCAGCTCAACCGCAGCCGTTACTGGCACTGGCTCCAGAAGCTTGGGATTGATCAAGTGCCCGATACCGACCTGCCCGGCGCCGTGGCTGGGCAGCTCAAGAGTCGGGCCGATTTCATCGGTGGTGCGATCGAACCCGCCACCGCGGCCTTCGGCCAGGGCTTTTCACTCACCCCGCTCAAGTTGATCCAGCTGCACGGCATGCTGGCCAATGGCGGTCGGCTGGTGAGCCCCCACATCACCCGCGGCCTGCGCTCCGGCGATGCCCTCGCCAGCCAACCCACGAGTACCGGGGTGCAGCTGCTCGATCCCGCCGTCACCCGCACGGTGGTGAACTGGATGGAAACGGTGGTGCAGAAGGGCAGCGGCAAGGGATTGCAGATTCCGGGCTACCGGATCGGCGGCAAGACCGGAACCGCCCAGAAGGCCCACAACGGCGTCTACATCCCCGGCGCCCGCATCTGCAGCTTCGTAGCCGTACTGCCTGTCGAAAACCCTCGTTACGTGGTGCTCGTGGTGGTGGACGAGCCCCAGGGCGGCAATGCCTATGGCTCCACCGTGGCGGTGCCGGTGGCTCGCCAGATCGTCGAAGCCCTGCTGGTGCTGGAGCAGGTGGCGCCGAGCCGTCCGATCGCGGCCATGCCGAAACCAGCACCGGTTCGCTGAGCTGGGCCGATCGGGGGGAGGTGCTGGCTAAGTTGCCATCGATCAGAACCTGAACGGAGCCGCCGCTTCCATGGCCAACCTCCTCGATCAACTGGCCGCGATGACGGTGGTCGTCGCCGATACCGGTGACATCGACGCGATCCGGCGCTTTACCCCCCGGGATGCCACCACCAATCCTTCCCTAATTCTGGCGGCGGCCCAGATCCCCGCCTACCAGGAGCTGATCGACCGCTCCCTGCGGGAATCGCGCCAGGCCATCGGCGCCGCCGCCGGAGCCGATGCTGTGGTGAGCGAAGCCCTCGACGAGATCAGTGTGATCTTCGGCAAGGAGATTCTGAAGATCGTGCCCGGCCGCGTCTCCACCGAGGTGGATGCCCGGCTCAGCTACGACAGCGAAGCCACCGTGGCCAAGGCCCACAAGCTGATCAACCTCTACGAACAAGCCGGCATTGGCCGGGATCGGGTGCTGATCAAGATTGCTTCCACCTGGGAAGGAATCCGGGCGGCTGAACGGCTGGAGCGCGACGGCATCCACTGCAATCTCACCCTGCTGTTCGGCTTCGCCCAGGCGGTGGCCTGTGCCGAGGCTGGTGCCACCTTGATCTCCCCCTTTGTGGGTCGCATCCTGGATTGGTACAAAAAAAGCACTGGCCGCGACAGCTATCCGGGCCCCGAGGATCCTGGCGTGATCTCGGTGACACGCATCTTCAACTACTTCAAGACCTATGGCTACCGCACCGAGGTGATGGGCGCCAGCTTCCGCAATATCGACGAGATCATCGAGCTGGCCGGTTGCGACCTGCTCACGATCTCGCCGGCCCTGATGGAGGAGCTACGCAACAGCAACGCCGAGCTGGTGCGCAAGCTCAACAGCTCCGAGCCCGCCGCGAGCGAGGAGCGGATCAGCATCAACCAGGCCAGCTTCCAGGCGATGATGGCCGCCGATCCCATGGCCAGCGACAAGCTTGAGGAGGGCATCCGCGGCTTCAGCAAGGCGATCGAAACGCTGGAAGCCCAGCTGGCCCATCGCCTGGCGGAGCTCGAAGGTGGCGCCGCCTTCAGCCATGCGGTGCACGAGATTTTCCTGCTCAACGACCTCGATGGCGACGGCTGCATCACCCGCGAGGAGTGGTTGGGCAGCGATGCGGTGTTCGACGCCCTCGACACCGATAACGACGGCCGTTTGGTGCCTGCGGATGTGCGGGGTGGCCTGGGCGCCCCCCTGGCCCTAACGACCTGATCGGCTGCAACCTGATCGCCATCCGAGCCAAGCAGCCCAGCCTGCTACAAACTGAAGCCAGCTTGGAGCAGCCAAACCGTGCACGCCCTCGAAACCATGCGCGCCCTCGCCAGCACTGGCGAAGTGACCAACGTGGAGCCAGGAGACTTGATCTTTCGCTCCGGGGAAGCCGGTGATTGCATGTTTGGGCTGCTGGAGGGCACGGTGGAACTCACCTGGAATGGCGACACGGGCCACGAAACCATCCAGGCGGGGGACGTCTTTGGTGCTGGCGCCCTGGTCACCCACGACCACCGGCGCTACGGCAATGCCAGGGCTGTGACGCCCTGCAAGCTGCTGCTGATGAATCGCGAGAAGTTTCTGTTTGCTGTTCAGGAATCCCCGATGTTTGCGATCGAGCTGCTGGGCTCGATCGACCAGCGCCTGCGCGATCTGAAGGACTGCATTCGGACCTAATCCCGGTCGGGCTTCAACCCCGCTGGAACAGCAACCGCTTGATCACCCGCTGGGCGATATCGCCGTAGCCCATCTCGCCTGAAAGGATCTGGGCGATCCGTTGCGGTGCGGTGGGGCGCTTGATGCCGAGCTGGTACCCCACCCGCGGCAGGCGGTAAAACACCTGGGCGATGCGCTTACCCCAAGCCATCGACTCACCCCAGTCTTGGCGCATGCGCAAGCTGTACCCCGCTAGGGCCTCACCATCCCCCGCCAACCAGCGGTCCACCGCTTCGCCGGCGCGGCAGCCACTCATCAGCGCAGGCCGCAAGCCTTCGGCCAGAAAGGGGTCGCAGAGGGAGGCGGCATCGCCGGCGACCACCACGCCTTGGCGGTGGAGGGGATGGTGGCCATCCCAGATGCGCAGCCGGCCCTGGCGACGCCGACCGGCATCGGCGGCCAGCCCCAAACTTGGTAGCAGGGCATTGAGCACGACGTCGGCATCGGCCGGCTGTTGGCCGATGAAGGTGCCAACGCCGATGCTGGTGCCCCCCTGGCGCGGAAAAGCCCAGCAAAAGCCGTGCTGGACCAGACCGAATTCAAAGCGGGCCGTATCCGGCTCGGCAACGGGGCAGTCCAGTTCGACTGAAATGGTGCTGGCGTAGCGAGGGCGCTGGGGCCCCAGGCCTAGGGCGGTGGCATGGCGGGAACCGGAACCTTCCGCCACCACGAGGGCAGGGGCGCGGAGCGTTTCCCCACCGGCCAGGCGCACGTGCCAAAGACCCCCTTCGCGGCCGACCGCCTCGGCGCTGGCGGAACAGCGAAGTTCGGCCCCCGCTTCCTGGGCCCGGGCGCTGAGAAAGACATCCAGCACGCGACGGCGCACAATCCAGAAGGGGGCATCGCCAGGTAACTCGGCGGTGACGGGATCCTCCAGGGCCCAGGTGAAGCGAACCCTGCGGATCACCTGATCGACCGCCGGCGTCAAATCAAAGGGGAACCAACGCTGCACCGAGGCCGCCATGCCTCCACCGCAGGGGTTGGCCAGGCCTGGAGCTTCCTGCTGCTCCAGCAGGATCACACGCCGACCGGCGCTGGCGAGCTGGAAGGCTGCTGCCGCACCGGCGGGACCGGCGCCCAGCACGATGGCATCGGCGGAGGCGCTGCTGCTCACACCTTCAAAATGTCGGCTTCTTTATCGGCCAGGTGCTTTTCAAGTTCGGTTATGAAGCGATCGGTGAGCTTCTGGATTTTGTCCTGTTCATCTCGACTTTGATCCTCGGAAAACTCGCCATCCTTTTCAAGCTTCTTGATCCGATCAATACCGTCGCGGCGAATATTGCGAAGCGCTACCTTTCCCTCTTCAGCGTATTTGGCCGCAAGTTTGCAGAAATCCTTGCGACGATCTTCGGTGAGGGGAGGGATATTGATGCGGATCACTTTGCCATCGTTATTTGGTGTAAGGCCAAGATCGCTGATGCCGATTGCCTTTTCGATCCGGTTGATCGAGCCAGAATCGAAGGGCTGGATCGAAATGGTTTGGGAATCGGGGGTGCTGATGGTGGCCAGCGACTTCAGCGGTGTGTCGGCGCCGTAGTACTCGACCACGATCTTGTCGAGCAGGGAAGGATTGGCCCGGCCGGTGCGAATCGTATTGAAGGTGCGCTGGGTGGCTTCCACCGATTTGCGCATGCTGGCTTCCAGGTCCATGGCGGTTGAGGGGATCGGGGCGAAGGGGGGAGTGTTCTGGTGGGAAGGGGCGCAGGGCGCCCAAGGCAGTTCAGCGAGCTGGAACGATTCGGGTGCCGATCGCTTCTCCGGCCACGGCCCGGCCGATGTTGCCGGTGCCAAACAAATCAAAGACCACGATCGGGATGGCATTGTCCTTGCAGAGGGCGATGGCGGTGCCATCCATCACCTCCAGTTCACCGCTGAGCACGTCTAGGAAGGTGAGACTTTCGTAGCGAACCGCGTCGGCATAGCGGGCCGGATCCCGGTCATAAACCCCATCCACCTTGGTGGCCTTGAACACCACATCAGCCCCGATCTCGGCGGCCCGCAGCGCAGCGGTGGTGTCGGTGGTGAAGAAGGGGTTACCGGTACCCGCCGCAAAGATCACGACGCGACCCTTCTCCATATGACGGATCGCCTTGCGGCGGATGTAGGGCTCAGCCACCTCTTGCATCGAGATGGCGCTCTGCACCCGGGTCGGGACGCCGGCCCGTTCGAGGGCGTCCTGGAGGCTGATGGCGTTCATCACCGTGGCCAGCATGCCCACGTAATCGGCGGTGGCCCGGTCCATGCCGGCGGCCGAACCCTTCAGGCCGCGGAAGATGTTGCCGCCCCCCACCACGATGGCGAGTTGGGTGCCGGAAGCCACCACCGCCGCCACATCGGTGGCGATCGACTGAACAATGGCCGGGTCGATGCCGTAGCCCTGGGCACCCATCAGGGCTTCGCCGCTGAGCTTGAGAAGAACGCGTCGGTAAGCCATCGAGCCCTTCAATCTGACGAACACCTTCAATCTCTCGAACAGTAGCAACCCCCCCTGCCCGTTCAGTTAGGGCCGTTGCAGCGGCGCCCCCCCCCGCGGGGGTTCACGCTTGGTCGCAGCAGCTCAGAATTCAATCCCTGCCTGGGCTTTGACCCCCTGCTCGCGGAAGGGATGGCGAACCAGGCGCATCTCCGTGACCAGATCGGCCGCCTCCAGCAGGCCCGGCGGTGCCCCCCGGCCGGTCAGGGCCACGTGGGTGAGGGGCGGGCGCAGGGCCAATCCCTCCAGCACTTGCTCCAGGCCCAGGTAGCCCAGCCGCAGGGCCACATTCACCTCGTCCAACACCACCAGCTTGCGCCCAGCATCAGCCAGATAGGAGCAGGAGCGTTCCCAGGCCCGTTGCACCAGCAGCCGATCCCGCTCCCGGTCCTGGGTTTCCCAGGTGAAACCCTCCCCCAGGGCATGCCAGTCGAGGGCCTCCCCGAACAGCTCCAGGGCCCTGGCTTCGCCGGGTTGCCAGCCGCCCTTGATGAACTGCACCACCGCCACCCGCTCGCCATGGCCCAGGGTGCGCAACACCAGGCCGAGGGCGGCGGTGGTCTTGCCCTTGCCGTCGCCGGTGAACACCAGCACCAGTCCCTTCTCCCGGTTGCGCTCGCCCACCCGCTGGCGTTGCACCTCCTGGCGGCGGGCCATCCTGAGCCGGTAGGCCTCCGCCCCTTGCTCGGGGGCCAAATCACCGCCGGGGCCCAGGTCGGCGGCGACCTGGTCCAGGGCGCTGGCCCCAGCAGGCGTGGTGGAGGGGCCAGCAGGGATCTCAGGCACGCGATGCAGCCGGGTGGGGGGCCACTCTGGCCCCCCGCATCGATCGGCGCGGGCTCAGGCCCCGGAGCGGCGCCGTTGCAGGGCGGCATCGACGGCCTGTTGCTGGTCGCGCCGGGTGATCCAGTGGTGATAGGTGCGGGTATGGATGGCCACCGAGTGGCCCATCATCCGGGCCGCCACCGTGTCGGGCAGGCCGATGTGGATCGTGCGTACGGCCCAGGCATGGCGCAGGTCGTAGGGGGTGATCGGCAGGCCGTAGCGACGAAATTGCTCCGCCACCCGCCGGCCCACCTGCTGCAAGGTGGTGTGTCTCAGGTCGATGCGAACCCTGGGCAGGGCGAGGCGATCGAGGCCCAGGCGCTCCAGCTCGAAACGCTCGATCCAATCGGGCTGAAATGGCCACACCTGGTGTTCGCCGGTCTTGCTGCTGGGCAGCACCCGGATCACCCGGTCGGCCCCGGGGGCCAGGGAGGCGCAATCGCAGAAAAACACCTCGTGGTTGCGCAGGCCATAGGTGGCCATCAATCCATAGGCCAGTCGCCAGCGGGGGTTGGGGATCTCCTCGACCAGGGCGAGGATCTCCGCATCCGAGGGCAACTGCCGGAACCGGGCCGCATGCAGGCCGTAACCGGCCGCCCGCTGATGCCAATCGGCCGGTATGTCGAGTTGGAGATGGCGGGCCAGGGCCGCGAGCACGATGGCGCACTGCTGGCGGCTGCGGGAGCCCAGTTCGTAGCTTTCCACCACCTCCTCCAGCTGGGCAAGGCTGAAGGCGCCCGCGCTGGAGGCGCCCGCGCTGGAGGCGCCGCCGTGGGCGGCCAGCCGGCGTAGGTAGGGGAGGTAGGCGGCACTCCAGGTGGTGCGGCTGCCGGGCCGGCGGCGGCGGCGGGGATCGGCGAAGAAGGCCTGTTCGAAGCCGGCCAGTTGCTCCTGCTGGCCGCCCAGCGCCCCCCCGACGGCCGGGGCGGCCTTAGGGGGGGCGGAGGCGCTCTCGGGGCCCAGGGGGCCTGGCCGGCGGGGGGCCTGGCGACGCCAGTTGGACCACTGGAAGGTGTTCTCGGCCAGCTGGCGCTCCACCAGCGCCAGTCGCTCAAGCGCCAGCCGCAGCCCAGGACCATCGGCCCGAAGGCCCAAACTGAGCCGCTGCAGCCGCAACCCCGACCCGCCGCCAGCGGGCGGCAAGGGCCCCCGCAGGCAGAGGCGAGTACCCCGCACCTGCAGCCGCCAGCGACTGCCGATCGACGCCAACAGGGCGTTCTGCGCTGCGAGGGCCGTGCTCAGGGAAAGGGCGGCGTCGCTCAGGGGAGCAGGGATCTCTGGGCCGGACCATATCGAGCCCGGTGATCAACCGCCAGCCGCACCCAGCCAGCCAGGAGCGGCCAGCTGGGCAGGGCCAGCGGCGAACAGGCAACCACGAACGGCGGCCGGCGGCGGCCTGGCGTTACGCTCTGCCTTTCCGCCGATCGAAACGGTAATGGCCAGGGTCGGGGTACTGCTGCTCAACCTCGGCGGGCCGGAACGGATCGAGGACGTCGGACCGTTTCTCTACAACTTGTTCTCCGATCCGGAGATCATCCGCCTGCCGATCCCAGCCCTGCAGAAACCCCTCGCCTGGCTGATCAGCACCCTGCGCAGCGGCAAGTCCAAGGCGGCCTATCGCACGATCGGCGGTGGATCCCCCCTGCGGCGGATCACCGAACAGCAGGCGCGCGAGTTGCAAAGCAGCTTGCGGCAGCGGGGTGTTGAGGCCACCAGTTATGTGGCGATGCGTTATTGGCACCCCTTCACCGAATCGGCGGTGGCCGACATCAAGGCCGATGGCATCGAAGAAGTGGTGGTGCTGCCGCTCTACCCCCAGTTCTCGATCAGCACCAGTGGCTCCAGCTTCCGCGAGCTGCAGCGCCTCCGCCAGGCCGACCCCGCCTTCAGCCGCCTGCCGATCCGTTGCATCCGCAGCTGGTATGACCACCCCGGCTACATCGAAGCAATCGCCGCTCTCATCACCCGCCAGATCGAGGTCGCTAGCGAGCCGGCCGGGGCCCATGTGTTCTTCAGCGCCCACGGGGTTCCCAAGAGCTACGTCGAGGAGGCCGGTGACCCTTACCAACGGGAAATCGAAGCCTGCACCCGGTTGATCATGCAGCGTCTCGAACGGGACCTGGGCCACCCCAACCCCCACACCCTGGCTTACCAGAGTCGGGTTGGCCCGGTGGAATGGCTCAAGCCCTACACCGAGGATGCTCTGCACGCCCTGGGCAAAGCCGGGGTGAAGGATCTTGTGGTGGTGCCGATCAGTTTTGTGAGCGAACACATCGAGACCCTGGAGGAGATCGACATCGAATACCGCGAGATCGCCACGGAATCGGGGGTGACTAACTTCCTACGCGTGCCAGCCCTCGACATCGACCCCACCTTCATCTCGGGTTTGGCCGACTTGGTGCAGGAGGCGATGGCGGGGCCCGAGGTGAATCTCGACCAGGCCGCCGAGCTGCCCACCAAAGTCAAGCTCTATCCCCAGGACAAGTGGGCCTGGGGTTGGAACAACAGTTCGGAGGTCTGGAATGGCCGCTTGGCAATGGTGGGGTTTTCCGCTTTTCTGTTGGAACTGATCAGTGGCCATGGCCCGCTGCATGCGCTCGGCCTTCTCTAACGACCCGTCCCGCTCCGCCGCATCGATTCGGATGGCTTCCCGCAGGTTGCCCCTGGCGGCTGGCCTGGTGGGGCTAACGAGCTGGTTGGTCTGGTCGCCAATCGCCCAGGCTCGCGGCGAGATGGCCTGGATGCGGGCCGTTTTTCCCGTTGTCGCCTTTGCCGGCTTTAGCAGCCCCTATGGCCCGCGGCTCCATCCCCTTTCCGGCTCGCTGCGTTCCCATGACGGCATCGATATCGCCGCCCCCCTGGGGGCAGCGGTGCGGAGCTGGTGGGCAGGCCGGCTGCTGGAGGTGATCGACGACAGCGGCTGCGGCCATGGCCTTGTGATCCGCTCGGGCGACTACGACCACTTCTATTGTCACCTCGGCGGCGAAGTGGGGGGGGGAACCTATCGGAGCGGTTCGGTGCGCCTGCGGACGGGGCAATGGGTTGGCGCCGGCCAGACCCTGGGCCATGTCGGTATGACAGGGGCGACGACCGGTCCCCACCTGCATTGGGGGCTGCGCTACCGCGGAGCCTGGCTCGACCCGGCTCGGGTGCTACGGGCCATGGCTGCAAGCCGCACCATCCCCCGGACCGCCCTGGCCCGCCCACCTAAGCTTGCTGGGTTCCGCTAGGACAACCCCGGCCCGCTCCGCCCTCCGACCGCCTGCCTGCCTGCCGTGACCCCCACGCCCCTTACCTCCGCAGCAACGACCGCTACCCGCGCTGACGCCGACCCCAGGGCCGGCGCCACCTCCTCGAGGGCTGCCGTTAGCTCTGGGGGCCTGCCAGCAGCTGTCCCGGCCAGCGGACTGCGGGTGAGCGGCGGTTACGCCCTGATGGATGCCCTGCACCGCCATGGGGTGGAGCACATTTTCGGCTACCCGGGCGGCGCCATCCTTCCCATCTACGACGAGCTCCACCAGGCCGAGGCCCGCGGCTGGCTGAAACACATCCTGGTGCGGCATGAACAGGGCGGTACCCATGCGGCCGATGCCTACGCCCGCGCCACCGGCAAGGTGGGGGTGTGTTTCGGCACGTCGGGGCCCGGTGCCACCAATTTGGTCACCGGGATCGCCACCGCCCAGATGGATTCGGTGCCGATGGTGGTGATCACCGGTCAGGTGCCCCGGGCCGCCATCGGCACCGACGCCTTCCAGGAAACCGATATTTTCGGCATCACCCTGCCGATCGTGAAACATTCCTGGGTGGTGCGGAATCCTGCCGACATCGGCCGCATCGTGGCCGAGGCCTTCCTGATCGCCGCCAGTGGCCGCCCCGGGCCGGTGCTGATTGATGTGCCCAAGGATGTGGGGGCCGAACGCTTCGATTACGTGCCGGTGGAGCCGGGCACGGCCGTGCCCTCCGGCTTCCGCCAACCGCCCAAGCCTGACCATCAGGCAATCCAGCAGGCCCTTGAGCTGATCCGCCAGGCCCAGCGTCCCCTGCTTTACGTCGGAGGTGGGGCGATCAGTTCCGGGGCCCATGCCGCCGTGGCCGCCCTGGCCGAACGATTCCGCCTGCCTGTCACCACCACCTTGATGGGCAAGGGTGCCTTCGACGAGCGCCATCCCCTTTCGGTGGGCATGCTCGGGATGCATGGCACCGCCTACGCCAACTTCGCCGTCACCGAATGCGATCTGCTGATCGCCGTCGGGGCCCGCTTTGATGACCGCGTCACCGGCCGGCTGGACAGCTTCGCCCCCCGGGCCCAGGTCATCCATATCGACATTGACGCCGCCGAAGTGGGCAAGAACCGGGTGCCGGAGGTGCCGATCGTTTCCGATGTAGGGGAGGCCCTTGAGCAGTTGCTGGCGGCATCGGCCCAGGAGCAATCCCAGGGGCGCACCGAATCCTGGTTGGATCGGATTGAAAGCTGGAAACAGCATTACCCCCTCGTCGTGCCAACCCCGACTGGCGAAATTGCCCCCCAGGAAGTGGTGTTGGCCCTGCGGGAGATGGCACCGGAGGCCTATATCACCACCGATGTCGGCCAACATCAGATGTGGGCCGCCCAGTTTCTGCCCACCGGCCCGCGGCGCTGGATCAGCAGTGCGGGCCTGGGCACGATGGGGTTTGGCATGCCCGCTGCCATGGGGGTTCAAACCGCTTTCCCCGAGGCCCAGGTGATCTGCGTCGCTGGTGACGCCAGCATCCTGATGAACATCCAGGAGCTGGGAACCCTCAGCCAGTACCACCTACCCGTCAAGGTGGTGGTGCTCAATAACGGCTGGCAGGGGATGGTACGCCAGTGGCAAGAAAGTTTTTATGAGGAGCGCTATTCAGCCTCCGAGATGACCGGCGGCATGCCCGATTTCCCAGCCCTGGCCGAGGCTTTCGGTGTCAAGGGCGTTCGGATCAGCGAACGTGCCGACCTGCATCGCCTGCTGGCCGAGGCCCTGGCCCATCCAGGCCCTGCGTTCATTGAGGTGAAGGTGCGTCGCAACGAAAACTGCTATCCGATGGTGCCACCGGGAGCCAGCAACGCCCAGATGGTTGGACTGCCCAGCCACCCCGAGTTGGCCATCGACACGATCCGCCATTGCGGCTCCTGTGGCGAGACCACAGCCAGTGCGCACCTCTTCTGCCCGAGTTGCGGCGCCAAGCTCTGAGCCGCTCCCTGCTGCGGAAGGCCCTGGCGCTGCTGCTGGTGCTGCTGGTCGTCTGGGGTGCTCCGATGGCCGTGCAGGCGGCCGAGGTGTTGCAGGTGAGCGCTCCAGACCAACTATTGATCGGCGATCGCAACCGCTCCGCCCCGGTGCTGCTGGGCTGCATGGTGGTGGAGGTCGGCTTGGAAGCGGAGGCCCAGAGCTGGCTGCGGCAGCATTTGCCTCGCCATAGCCGCGTCAACCTTCGCCCCGTGGGCGAGCGGCAAGGGCTGCTGGTCGCCAGGGTGAGCTCCCTGGATCCGAACGGAGTCGGTGACATCGCCGCCGGGCTGGTGGCAGCCGGCCTGGCCAAGCCCCTACCCTGCCTTTGAGCTCCCGACCCTGCCGCTGAGCTTTCGATGGGCCTAAACCGTACCGCCAAGGGCATCGTGCTGGTGCCAACCCTGCTGCTCGGGGGCGCTTTTCTGGCTACGGCCGCCTGGGTGGATGGCCCTGCCGCCACCAATCGTCCCCTCGCCCTGGGCCTGGGGGCGGTGCTGCTCGGGGCTGGTCTGCTCAGCCAGCTGCTGCCGGAGACAACGGCCGCAGACCCTGCCGAGACCGGGAGCCGGCCGCCAACAGCGCCGCAGCCCACCCAGGGGTCGGCGACGAAGGGCAATGGCAAGACGCAGAAACCATCGCCCTAAATCGATGGCTTGCTAGAGGATTGCTTGCTAGTGGATGGCTTGCTAGTGGATGGCTTGCTAACTGTGCGCTTGGTTGATCAGCTGTCCCACTCCACGCTTCGTTTAGTACTGGGTGCGAAGATAGAGAATTAAGCTATCGGTTTGCTACCCCTTGCCTCACCAGGTTCAGCCGCCGGGGCTGATGAGCTTATTTGGCCAGCAGGCTTGGGCCTGGGATCGGCAGGGGCCGGCCAGCCTGTTGGCAGCGCCTTCACACATTGAAATCGGAGCACTCCTGATGGCGCTTCCGTCTCCAGGGTTGAAGCAGCGACCTGATGGCCCTTGACAGCGCACCATCCCCGTCATCATCCCAAGCTCAAAGCCGTTGATCGGCAAGCGAGCCTTGTGATTCCTTTGGCTGAGCTGAAGCTCGCCTCGATTGCGAGTGTCGGCGGCAAGAATGCTTCCCTAGGCGAACTGATCAGCGAGCTTGGCGCTGCTGGCGTGCGGGTTCCGGGGGGATTTGCCACCACCGCAGCGGCCTATTGGCTGCTGCTTGAGCACAACAACCTCACGGTGCGATTAAAAGAGCTGCTTGATCCGCTCGACACCAACGACCTGCTAGCGCTGCAGACAGCTGGCAAGGTCGCCCGGGGCTGGTTGCTGGCAGCGGAGTTCCCGCAGCTGCTCAGCGAGGCAATTTTGCAAGCCTATCGCCAGCTTGGTTGCCCCGCCGTGGCGGTGCGCTCCAGCGCCACGGCGGAGGATCTGCCCGATGCCAGCTTCGCCGGTCAGCAGGACACCTTTCTGCACATTGAGGGGGAAGCATCTCTGCTGGAGGCCTGCCGTCGTTGCTACGCCTCCCTGTTCACCGACCGGGCCCTCTCCTACCGGCAGCTGCATGGCTTCGACCATTTGGAGGTGGCCCTCTCGATCGGAGTGCAGCGGATGGTGCGGGCCGACCGCGCCTGCGCCGGCGTGATGTTCAGCATCGACACCGAATCAGGTTTTCGCGATGCGGTGCTTCTGACTGCCGCCTATGGCCTTGGGGAGACGGTGGTGCAAGGTGCCGTCAATCCGGATGAATGGCTGATCTTCAAGCCCACCCTGGCGCAGGGCTACCGGCCGATCCTGAGCCGAAGACTTGGTAGCAAGGCCATCCGCATGGTGCGCTGCCAGCCAGCGCAAGCTGGCAGGCCGGTGCGACTCGAAGCCGTAGCCGAGCACGAACAGCGCCGCTTTGCCCTCAGTGATCCGGAGGTGCTGACCCTGGCCCGCTGGGCTTGCTTGATTGAATCCCATTATTCCAAGCTGCGGGGTATGCCAACGCCGATGGATATCGAATGGGCTAAAGATGGACCTGAAGGTGAAATCTACATCCTCCAAGCCAGACCCGAGACAGTGATATCGCACCGTAGTGAAGCTGTGCTCAGGAGCTGGCAGCTCGAGCCGCACCAAGCCGAGCCGATCGTGAGCGGTCAGGCGATCGGCGCCTCGGTGGGCAGCGGCGTGGTGCGGGTGATCCGCGATCCCAAGGAGATCGATCGCTTCCGCTCTGGTGATGTGCTGGTCACCGTGCGGACCGATCCAGACTGGGAGCCGATTCTCAAGCAGGCCAGCGGCGTGGTGACCGACCAAGGCGGCCGCACCTGCCATGCGGCGATCATCGCCCGCGAGATGGGGATCACCGCGATTGTGGGCAGTGGCGATGGCAGTCGCCGCCTGGTCGATGGCACCACGGTGACGCTCAGTTGCTGCGAAGGTGAGCAGGGCCATGTCTACCCGGGGGCGCTGGCCTTCAAGGTTGAGGAGCAATCCCTCAGCGATCTCCCCGCCACAGCCACCCGCATCTTGATGAATGTGGGCAATCCGGAACAGGCTTTCAACCTGGCGGCGATCCCCTGCGATGGGGTAGGCCTGGCCCGGCTTGAGTTCATTATCGCCAACCACATCCGCATCCATCCGCTGGCCTTGCTGGAGCCTGGGCGCATCGATTCGGAACAGGAGCGCCAACAGATCGCTGCACTCACCGAGGCCTACCCCGAACCCAGCGATTATTACGTCGACAAGCTGGCCCAGGGGATGGGACGGATTGCTGCAGCTTTCTATCCGCGCCCGGTGCTGTTGCGCTTTTCAGACTTCAAGAGCAACGAATACGCCCGGCTGCTCGGTGGCGCCAGCTTCGAGCCCCAGGAGGAGAATCCCATGCTGGGCTGGCGAGGCGCCTCCCGCTACACATCCCCGGCCTTCCGGGCTGCCTTCGCCCTGGAGTGCCGGGCCCTGAAACGGGTGCGGGAGGAGATGGGGCTGTTGAACGCGATCCCGATGGTGCCCTTTTGTCGCACCCCTGAGGAAGGCGACCGGGTGCTCAGCGAACTGGCGGCGAACGGATTAGGGCGCGGTGTCCAGGGGCTGGAGGTTTATGTGATGTGCGAGCTACCGAGCAACGTGATCGCCGCCGAAGCCTTTGCGGAGCGCTTCGACGGCTTCTCGATCGGTTCCAACGATCTCACCCAGCTCACCCTCGGCCTGGATCGGGATTCGGCCCTGGTGGCCGACCTGTTCGATGAGCGCCACCCGAGTGTGCTGGCGATGATCGCCCTGGCGATCCGCACGGCGAAGCGCTGTGGCCGCAAGATCGGTCTGTGTGGTCAGGCGCCCAGCGACTATCCCGAATTCGCCCGCTTCCTGGTGGCAGAGGGAATCGATTCGATCAGTCTCAATCCCGATGCCGTTGTGCGCACACGGCTGGCGGTGGCGGCCCTGGAGGCGCAAAGAGCAGGGTTAGGCGCAGCGGTAGAGGCCCCAGGGGGGTAGCAGGGCAACGGCAGCCGGCCGGACGGAAAACTTGCCCGTTGGCTCAGACAAAACGCCAGAGCAACAGGGCATGGGCACTGCTGCGCACCACACAAAGTACGGCCAGACCCAGGCAAAGGGGACAGTGGCTGAGGCCCATCGAGCTTGCCGAACACAGCGGTACCTCTCCAGGATGGCAGTTGCTGCCGATGCCGACAGAATTGCGGCCATGCCAGCAGCGGCTTCGTACTGGATTGGTGGCGCTCCCCACCGCCGCTGCCCTAGAGATCAGGCAACCTCTCACGCCGGCACTGGGACCAACCATGGGTTGTGTGCTCCGACTTAGCGAACTGAAGCTGCCGCTCGACCACGGTTCGGCCGATATGGAAGCGGCGATCTGCCGGCGTTTGAACCTGCTGCCCGAGGCCCTCGGCTCCTACCGCCTGGTCAAGCGCAGCGTCGATGCCCGCCGCCGCGACGCCATCTCCCTGGTGTACAGCCTCGATCTGGAGCTGCAGCTGGATCCTGGCCAGCTGCGGCGCCTCCTGCGGCGCTTTGAGGGCGACCCGCACCTGCGCCCAGCCCCAGACAGCCGCTACAGGCTGGTGGCCCGATCGGTTGGCCCCTTGGGCGGCCCCCGGCCGGTGGTGGTCGGAGCGGGTCCCTGTGGTTACTTTGCCGCCCTGCTGCTGGCCCAGATGGGCCTCAACCCCCTGTTGCTGGAACGCGGCAAGGCGGTGAAGGAACGCAGCGCCGACACCTTCGGTTTCTGGCGGAACCAAAGCCCCTTCAACCCCGAATCGAATGCCCAGTTCGGCGAGGGGGGGGCCGGCACCTTCTCCGATGGCAAGCTCTACAGCCAGGTGAGCGAGTCGGAGGCCCTGATCCGCAAGGTGTTGGAGGAGCTGGTGGCGGCCGGCGCTAACCCGGAGATTCTCAGCCTGCATCGCCCCCACATCGGTACGTTCAAGCTCGCCACGGTGGTGCGCGGACTGCGCCGGCGGATCGAGGCGCTCGGCGGTGAGGTGCGCTTCGGAGCGCGGCTGGAGCAGCTGGAGCTTGATCCCCACAGTCGGGCGGTGCGAGGGCTCCACCTGGCCGATGGCAGCTGGATCGCCGCCGATCAGGTGGTGCTGGCCATCGGCCACAGTGCCCGCGATACCTTCGCGATGCTGCGGCAGCAGGGAGTAGCGATGGAAAGCAAGCCCTTTGCTGTTGGGCTGCGAATCGAGCATCCCCAGCCCATGATCGATCAGGCCCGCTGGGGTGCGGCGGCGGGGCACCCCTTGCTAGGGGCAGCCGAATACAAATTGGTGCACCATTGTGCCAAGACGGCCGGCACGATCGCCCGCAGTGCCTGGAGCTTCTGCATGTGCCCGGGTGGGCTGGTGGTGGGTGCCAGCTCCGAACCTGGGGGGGTAGTGACCAACGGCATGAGCCAGCATTCGCGTAATGAACGCAATGCCAACAGTGCCCTGGTGGTGAATGTGGAGCGCCAGGATCTCGACAGCTGGGGCAGCGAACCCGGCGATCCCCTGGCGGGGGTGGCTTTCCAGCGGCACTGGGAACGCTGCGCCTTCCTCGCTGGCGGTTCTGATTACCGCGCTCCAGCCCAGTGGGTGGATGATTTCCTGGCCGGCAGAGCGAGTCAGAGCACAACAGAAGCTGGCGTCAAGCCCTCCTATCAACCGGGCATTCGGCTGGGAAGCTTGGACAGCTGCCTGCCCAATTGGGTGCTTGAAACGCTTCGGCAGGCACTGCCCGCCTTTGAACGCCGCATCCCTGGCTTTTGTGGCGAAGGGGTGCTGCTCACCGGGGTGGAGACACGAACCTCGTCACCCCTGCGGATCCAGCGTGATCAGATTCACCTAGAGAGCCTGAACACCCCAGGCCTCCACCCCGCTGGGGAGGGTGGAGGCCATGCCGGCGGCATCCTGTCGGCGGCTATCGATGGGATTCGGGTGGCCGAGGCGCTAGCGCTCAAACGTCTTCATCTTCAGCACCCAGGGGCACCAAGCGAATTTGCTTGCGACCCAGCTTGATCTCAAACTCATCGCCGGGCTTGAGGTCGAGCATGGCGGTGTAAGCCTTGCCAACCATGAGGTTGCCGTTGAACTGCACCTTGGTGTTGAAGCTCAACTTGCGGCCAGCCTTGCCGGCTTTGGGGGCGGCGCCAAAATCAACACCCTTGGCATTCAGCAAGGATTCATAGAAGGCCGTGAAATTGAGGCGTTCGCTGCCGTCCTTCTTGGTTGAGACGTAACCGCAGGCCCGCACAAGGTCGGACTTGCTGACATCACCCAGCTCTTTGACCTTGGCGAGCAGTTCGACTCCAGTGAGCATGGTTGGAAAAAATGCAACACGTGCATATTCTCGCAGAAGGGGACGATTGGCAACCCCCCAAGCATTGAATGGCCGTCTCCAAAGCTCCACCAAGGTTTAGGAAATGGCAGACGCCAGCCTTGGCCCATCAATGTTCAGCCGCGATTACGGGAGGCAAGATCGGCCCAACAGGATCGTTGTGCTCGCCAGGCCGATCGGACGATTGAGATTGAGCCCCGGCCGGGAAACCGACCGCATCATGGCAATCTGATCAGCGGAACTTGGCTTTGGGCTCGACCCGACGATGAAGCCACCCTGGGATCACCCATCAAGCTCGGAACTGATCGAATCTGGATCGAGCTGGCGGCAAGCGCTGTCGCTGCTTGAGCCCAGGGTGATCGTTCCCGGTTGGCCTAGGGGTCGCCCGCCGGTCTGTCTTCAGCCCTGGGCCACAATCGCGCTCCATTGGACCGCTTTGATCCGATCACGTCGCCAGGAGTGGAATAAATGTGGTGTCGACACGGTACAGAGGGGGCAGACGGCGATTCGATCCGGGCTCACCCCAGCGTGACCCAGCTGGGCCACGCTCGCGGCCCGAATGTCTAGCCGATCCCGATCTGGATCCGGATCGCCAAGCAGGCCGCCAGAGCGGATCAGCTCCGCGAGGGCGGCGGTGCTGTCATCCAAACCTGGCCGCAGGGCCGCCGCCACCTGCAGGCTCACGGACCTCTCCACCTGGTAAGCGGGGCCGCCCACGGCCGGCCCCAGGGCGACCAGCAAATCACCCCGCTTTGAGCCAGCCGCCTCGAGCAGGGCCACCGCCGCAGGCAGGATGCCAGCCGCCACGCCACGCCAACCAGCGTGGCAGGCGGCCACCCGCCCCGTTGTGGGATCAGCCAGCAGAACCGGCGTGCAGTCGGCCCCACAAACCCAGAGGCTTTGGCCGCCGGTCTCACTCACCAAGCCATCGGCTTCGGGCCAGGGCTCGCCAGAGGCCAGGCTGGCGGCGAGGACGCTGGCGCTGTGGATCTGGCGCGGACGGTGGACCGTGATGCCCGCACTGAGGTAGGCGGCCAGTTGCTCTGGTTCGCGGCCCTGCCACTGGCGCGTAAAGAAGGCATGCTCAAACCCCTGGAGCAGATCCGACTGGAGGTAGGTGCCCCCATAGCTACCCACCCAGGTCCAGCCCGGAAGGTCGTTGAATTGGGCATCGGGCCGATCAAAGGGGGCGGCGAGGGCCTCAGCCATGGCGATAGACGTGTTGGCGGCGATGGCAGTGCTGGCGGCGGTGGCGTTCAGGCATCGGGCAGATCGCGCAACAACCAGAAGCCTTGAAGCCGTTGGTCCCCTTCGCCATCCTGGACGGCTAGAAACTGGAGTCCGCCGGCCCGCTGGCGAGCCTCGCTGAAGGCGGTGGCGGCAAGCCGGGCCTCCTCCTGGGGCAGCCCCGTGAGCAACCAGCGATCCTCCAGACCGGCTTCCAGGACGAGCTGATCGCCATCCACCTCTAGCCGCACCGGCTCCAGGCCCGCCAGCCAGCCGGCGATGGCCAGGGCCCTGTGCCGACTAAACAAGCGGATCCCCGGCACCGCTGCCTCGCCATCGATGCCTGCAGGCAGTTGGACCAGACCGGAAAAGCCCATCGGCCACTCGCTGGCCTCCGCCAGGGCGGCAACGGGCAGGGTGGCCCAGGCCCAGCGATCACCGCGGGCCACCTCGGGTAACGGCACCGGCACCGGACGGATCGCAGCGGCTGGGGGAGCCAAGGGCCCCACCAAGTAGCCGGGGTCGGCGGGATAAATCTCCGCTTGCCGTTGCTGCAGCCATTCCACCAAGGCATAGCACCGGCGGCTGGGCACCAGCTCCAGCTGGAGCGATTCGGCGGCCCGCTGCACCATGGTGCGCATCGAGCCGCGCCAGCAGCGCAGGCGGCGAGGACGTCCGAACCCCCTCGCCTCAGCCTCGGCCAGGGCCGCCTCGATCGCCTCCCGCAGCCAAACGGAATTAACGCTGCTGGCCGGACAGCTCGTGACCGATCGGAAGGCTGGGGAGGACTCGCTGGTCGGCCCGGGGGGCGGGGTGGCGCAGATCAGCAGCTCCCAACGCTTGCGGCCATCGGGCTCCAGCACGGGCCTGGAGTAGTAGTCGAGTTCCCAGTCGGCGTCGACTGCGCAGGCGGGCGCAGGGTTGGGGTTATCCAAGCTGGTGCCGCTCATCCGGCGTCCTGTTCCTTCTGGCGCAGCAGCGAGCGGGCCCGGTTAGCCCGATCGGCCGCTTCAGCCATCACGGTTTGCTTGGCGATCAGCAGCTCCCCGGGTTGGCCTTCCAACAACGCCGTATTCAGCGCGATCCGACCCCGGCCGGGGTCGAGTTCGGTAATCAAGGCTTTGATCCGCTCGCCGGGCTCGAAGGCCTCCCGCAGATCCCGCAGGACACCGCCGCTGACGGAGCTGTGGTGCAGCAGGCCACTGATGCCACCGAGATCGACAAAAAAGCCATAGGGCTTGATGGCCGCCACCTGACCCTCCACCAACTGCCCGACTTCCAATTCGGCGAAACGGGCGGCCGTGGCGGCTTTGCGCTCGGAAAGGACTAGTTTGCGGCTTTCAGGATTAACCTCCAAAAAGGTAACGCCAATCGTTTTGCCGATCAATGCTTCGTGGTTTTCACCATCTTGAAGCTGGGAGCGGGGAATAAATCCTCGCAGGCCCTCCAGGTCACAGGTGACGCCGCCCCTGTTGAAGCCGTTGATCTGCACCTGCACAACCTTGCCATCTTTCTCCAGCTGACGCAGCTTCTCCCAGCTTTGGCGTAGGGCCAGGGCGCGGGCGCTGATCGTGACCATGCCATCGGCGTTTTGCTCCCGGGTCACCAGCACCTGCAAGGCCAGGCCCCGGGGGAAGCGTTCCTTGAGGTTGGTGATCACACCAAGACCGGCCTCCTTTTTCGGCATGAAGCCTGGGGCCTTGCCGCCGATATCGACGTACACGCCATCGCTTTCCACCCCCACCACGGTGCCGCTCACCACCTCGCCGGTCGTACCGACGGGCTCATTCTCATCGAGGGCAGCCAAAAAGGCCTCCTCGTCAAAATCAAATTCGTCCACGGTGCGCTGCGGCCCTGGCTTGGCCGCCGCTGGAGCGGCTGCCGAGGCGCTGCGGTTGCCCGCTGGGCGGGCCCGGCCGGGGTCGGGTCCAAGCAGATCGGCCATGGTCATGCCCTCGAGGCCCCCGAGGTCAAACAGCTCCGCATCGGAGCGGCCGACCGGGCGACTGGAGGGCCCAGGCCCTGCCTGGGAAGGAGCTAGCGGGGGGTGGGCAGAGGATGGGCCAGCAACGGGGGGGGGGCGTCAATTGGCTGGCTGGCGGCACGGCAGCCTCGACGGGCTGGGCCGCTTCGTCCTTGCGGATCAACATCACCTGGGGCGGCTTGCGTGGCGGCGGAGTCGCCGCCACGCCAGGCCGTTGCACAGGGGGCCGGGGTTGACGCGGCGCGGGGGTGCCGGATCCGGCCATGACCTCAGGTTGCTGCGGTCCCACACTGTAGGGACCCCCCAGCAGCGATCCACCCCGGCCATGCACCAGCCCCAGCCGCCCCCCCCTGCGCCTGGCCTGCGGCGCCAGCTCAGCCAGTTGAGCTGGCCCGAGGTCAAGGTTGGGGCCGCCAGGGCAGGTAGCACCGTGATCTGGCCCTTCGGGGCGATTGAGCAGCACGGCCCCCATCTGCCCTTGGGCACCGATGCCATGTTTGCCGAACGGGTCTGTGGGGCGGTGCTGGAGCGTTTGGCGGCGGAACTGCCGATTTGGCAGCTGCCAACCCAGAGCCTTGGCTTCTCCCCTGAGCATTCTGGCTTTGCCGGCACGCTCAGCCTGCCGCCGCAGCTGCTGCTGGCCCTGGTGCAGGCGGTGGGGGCCGACCTGGCGGCCGCCGGCTTCCAGCGGTTGGTCTTGCTCAACGGCCATGGTGGCCAGATCGGCCTGCTGGAGGCGGCGGCGCGCCAGTTGCATGCCGCCCAGCCCGCCTTGGCGGTGCTGCCCTGCTTCCTGTGGCGCGGTGCGGACGGCCTCGGCGAATCGATTCCCGAACCTGAGCGCAGTCAGGGCCTCCATGCCGGCCTGGCGGAAACCAGCCTGATGCTGCATCTCTGCCCGGATCTGGTGGGCTCGACGCGGCAGGCCGATGGACGCACGATCGACCCACCAGCTGGCTGGAGCCTGGAGGGGAAGGCACCCTGCGCCTGGCTGAGCCACGAGCTCAGCAGCAGCGGTGTGGTTGGCGATCCGACTGGAGCCAGTCCTGAACTTGGATCTGAGCTGTTCGAGCGGTTGGTGAGCGGCTGGCAGCGGCGGCTGGAATCCCTGTTGCGCAGTGACTGGCCGCCGAAGTCGCCGTTGCTGTGACTACACTCGGACCCACTGGCAACACTGGCTTCCATGGTGGTCACCCCGACTGAGCTTTCCCCCGCGCCTGGACTGGTCGGCGCGCCCCAGGTGGCTCCAGGGGCCGCGCCGCTCGAGCAGCAAGCAACGGACCTTCCGGACTTCAGCAGTGCCGCTTACAAGGATGCTTACAGTCGCATCAATGGGATTGTGATTGAGGGCGAGCAGGAAGCCCACGACAATTACCTATCGATTGCCCAGCTACTGCCCCAGCAAGCAGATGAGCTGGCAAGGCTAGCCCGAATGGAGATGAAACATAAGAAAGGTTTCGCAGCTTGCGCCGCCAACCTTGGTGTCACAGCTGACATGAAGTTTGCCAGCGAGTTCTTTACACCACTTCGTGAAAACTTTCAGCTCGCCTTAGCCGAGCAAAAACTAGTAACGTGCTTGTTGATACAGTCGATCCTGATCGAAGCTTTTGCGATAGCCGCTTACCACATTTACATCCCAGTGGCTGATCCCTTTGCTCGCAAGATCACCGAGGGCGTGGTGCAGGACGAATACACCCACCTTAATTACGGTCAACAATGGCTCAAGGCAAATTTAGAGTCCAGCCGCAGCGAACTGGAAGAAGCCAACCGGGCCAACCTGCCCCACGTGCGCCGCATGCTTGAACAGGTGGCCGACGATGCCAGCGTGCTCCACATGGAAAAGGAAGATCTGATGGCCGATTTCATGGCCTCCTACCAGGAGGTGCTCAGCGAGATTGGCTTCAGCTCCCGCGAGATCGCTCGCCTGGCCACGGCTGCTCTGCTGGGCTGAGCTTCACCCAGCCATGGCAGGATGGGCGACCGGCCCAGGTCGGTGATTCCACTCCGCTGCAGCTGTTACGCGCATGTTCGGCCTGATCGGTCACTCCACCAGCCTCAACGAGGCAAGGGCTACGGCCCGCAAACTTGGCTACCCCGAATACGCGGATGGCGAGTTTGAAATGTGGTGTGTAGCTCCACCCCAGTTGGTGGAGAAGGTGACCGTAACCAGCCCCACCGGCCAAACGATTGAAGGGGCCTACATCGATTCTGTGTTTGTGCCCGAAATGCTAAGCCGTTTCAAAACGGCCAAGCGCAAGGTGCTCAACGCCATGGAGCTGGCCCAGAAGAATGACATTGCGATCACTGCGCTGGGGGGCTTTACGTCGATTATTTTTGAAAATCTCAACTTGCTCAACGAGCAACAGGTCCGTAACACGCGCCTAGATTGGGAGCGCTTCACCACCGGTAACACCCACACCGCCTGGGTGATCTGCCAGCAAGTTGTCCAAAATGCACCGCGATTGGGCATCGAGCTTGCGAAGGCCAAGGTGGCTGTTGTCGGAGCCAGCGGTGATATTGGCAGTGCGGTCTGTCGCTGGCTGCAACGCCAGGGCGTGGGCGAGTTGCTGCTGGTGGCCCGCCGTCCCCAGCCCTTGATCGAGCTGCAGAGCACGCTGGGATCCGGTCGCATCCTCGAGCTCAACGAGGCCCTCGCCGAGGCGGATGTGGTGGTCTGGGTGGCCAGCCTTCCCCAGGGCCTCAGCATCGATTCAGGCAGCCTTCGCCATCCTTGCTTGATGATCGATGGGGGCTACCCAAAAAACCTTGACAGCCTGGTCGAGAGCGAAGACGTCCATGTGATCAAAGGCGGCATTGTGGAGTTCTGGCAGGATCTTGGCTGGCAGATGATGCAGGTAGCGGAGATGGCGAATCCAAAGCGCCAGCTGTTCGCCTGTTTTGCCGAAGCGATGTTGCTTGAGTTTGAAGGGATTCACACGAACTTCAGCTGGGGGCGCAACAACATCAGCCTTGCCAGCATGGAACGCATTGGCGACGCATCCCTTCGTCACGGCTTCCGCGCCCTCGGTCTTGAGCTGGTCCGGGGTGCCCAGCTGGCTGCCGCCTGATCCCACGTCCCTTTCGTCTTCTCTCCTGGTTGCCATGGCCCGCCGCGCCCTTTTGGAGTTCGAGAAACCCCTGGTGGAGCTTGAGGAGCAAATCGAGCAGATTCGCCAGCTGGCCCGGGATTCCGAGGTGGATGTCAGTCAGCAGCTGTTGCAGCTGGAAACCCTGGCCAGCCGCCGTCGTGAGGAGATCTTCCGCTCGCTGACGCCGGCCCAAAAGATCAAGGTGGCGCGCCATCCCCAACGCCCCAGCACCCTGGATTACATCCAGTTGATCACCGATGCCTGGCTGGAGTTGCATGGCGATCGCCGCGGCTCCGATGACAAGGCCCTGGTGGGGGGGGTAGGCCGCATTGGGGACCAGCCTGTGGTGCTGCTGGGGCACCAGAAAGGCCGGGACACCAAGGAGAATGTGGCCCGTAATTTCGGCATGGCCTCACCCGGCGGCTACCGCAAGGCGATGCGCCTGATGGAGCACGCCGACCGGTTTCGCCTACCGATCCTTAGCTTCATCGATACGCCCGGAGCCTATGCTGGTGTGCTGGCTGAGGAGCAGGGTCAGGGTGAAGCAATTGCGGTGAATCTGCGCGAGATGTTCCGCTTGCGGGTGCCGATCATCGCCACCGTTATCGGCGAAGGGGGCTCGGGGGGCGCCCTTGGGATCGGCGTGGCCGACCGGCTGTTGATGTTCGAGCACAGTGTCTACACAGTGGCCAGCCCCGAGGCCTGTGCTTCGATCCTTTGGCGGGATGCGGCCAAGGCATCGGTGGCCGCCGAAGCCCTCAAGATCACCGCCGCCGACCTGATCCAGCTGGGCGTGCTCGACACCGTGCTGCCGGAGCCCTCCGGCGGCAACCATTGGGCCCCCCTCGAGGCGGCCGAAACCTTGAAGCAGGCCTTACTGGCCAACCTGGCCGAACTGGGCACCCTCTCGGAACGGGAGCGATTGGAGCAGCGCTATACCAAATACAGGCAAATGGGCCGCTTTCTCGAAGGGGCAGCCACAGAAACGGCCTTACATCCTTAAGATCATCTTTATCATCCAGCCCAGCCTGCCTTGGCCGTCGCCCTGATCACCGGTGCATCCCGGGGCATTGGTGCCGCCACTGCCCGCCTTTTTGCCGAAGCTGGCTTTGATCTTCTGCTGCTAGCCCGCAGCAGTGCCCAATTGTCAAGCCTGGTGGCTGAGCTGCGGGCCCGTGGTCGCCGCGTCGAGGCCACCAACCTTGACCTGGGCGATCCCGCTGCGGTTCAGCCGGGGCTGCTCGAACTCTGTGGTCGGGGTCTGGCGCCGTCGGTGGTGATCAACAATGCCGGTGCCGCCTGGACAGGCCCCCTGGCCGAGATGCCGTTGGAAAGCTGGCAAGGGCTGATGCAAGTCAACTTAACCAGCATGTTCCAGGTCTGCCAAGCCCTGTTGCCACAACTACGCCACCAAGGAGGTGGGCTGATCCTTAATGTCAGCAGCCATGCCGCATCCAATGCTTTTCCCGGTTGGGGGGCCTACTGCGCCAGCAAGGCGGCCGTGGTCGCCTTCAGCCGCTGCCTGGCCGAAGAGGAAAGGATCCACGGAATCAGGGTTGGCACCCTCACCCTTGGTTCGGTTAATACCCCCCTTTGGGACAGTGATACGGTCGACAGCAGCTTTGACCGGCGTGCCATGCTTTCAGCTGAGCAGGCAGCCGCTGCCCTCCTGTTTATGGCCCAACAGCCCTCCAACCAATTTGTGGAGGATCTCACCTTGAAGCCGGCAGTCGGTACCTTTTGATCCCCCCCCATGACCTCCACCCTCCCGCAAGCATTCACGCCCACCACGATCCAGGCCAGCCCTGGGCAAAACGCCAAGCTGGCAACGCTGCCGGTGAGCGTGCGGCTGCGTGAACGCTTGGAGGAGTCCAGCGCGTCCTTCTTTGCCAATGACAATATCTCGGCTTTCCTGCGTGAAGGTGAACTTCAGGAGTTAGAAGTTGAGGTTGCCGATAAGGTCCGTGACCTACTGCGCAGCCTTGTTATCGATATCGATAACGATCACAACACCGCTGAAACGGCAGAGCGGGTAGCCCGCATGTATCTGCACGAGGTTTTTAAGGGCCGCTACCAAGATCAGCCCAAAATCGCCTCGTTTCCGAATGTCAAAAAGCTTGATGAAATTTATACCGTTGGTCCGATTTCAGTGCGTTCCGCCTGCTCCCACCATCTCGTGCCGATTCTAGGCAGTTGCTGGATTGGCATCAAGCCCGGCGATCAAGTGATCGGTATTTCCAAGTTTTCCCGAGTCGTCGATTGGGTTTTCTCCAGGCCCCACATCCAGGAAGAGGCGGTGCTGATTCTTGCCGATGAGATCGAGCGTCTGTGCCATCCCCTCGGCCTGGCGATCCTGGTCAAGGCCCAGCACTACTGCATGAAGTGGCGGGGCGTCAAGGAGCCCCAAACCAGCATGGTGAACTCCGTGGTGCGGGGCGATTTCCGTCACGATCCCAGCCTCAAGGCCGAGTTCTTCGAACTGGTGAAGCAGCAGGAGTCAGCGCTGACTTACTGACAATTTTCTATTCAAGATTCACTCCATTTCTGCTCAGCTAGTGCTCAGCGTCACCCAGTTTCTCCTAGAAGCTGGGTTGCCCATAGGCGGCGACCGCCTCCACCAGGGCGGCCACCCGATCCAGATTCTTGAGGCCCGGGGCATCCTCGACGCCACTTGAGGCGTCGAGGCCCACCGGCCTAACGGCAGCCAAAACTGGCAAGACCCGCTCCGGCGTGATGCCGCCGGCAAGCCACCAGGGAACGTCGCTCCTGAAATCCGCCAGCCAAGCCAACGGCAAACAATGGCCCGTGCCGCCCAACTGGTCTGGCGCCCAGGCATCCAGCAGCAACGCATCCACCACGGAGGCATAGCTGCTGGCCTGGTCGAGGTCGCGTTGCGAACGAATGCGCAGCGCCTTCCACAAGCGCAGGTCCGAGGGCAGCCGTTGCCTTAGTTCCTGACAGCGCTCTGGGGTCTCGGCACCATGCAACTGCAGCACGTTATGGCCGCCGCGCCCCGGTTCGAGCTGGGCAAGATCGTCATCGCTGGGATCGGCCACCACCAGCACCCGCAGGCAATCGGCTCGGCTCGCCTGCACGGCGGCAAACACCGGCGGCCGCCGGGCAGGCTCCAGCCAGCGCGGCGAAGAGGGCACCGCGATCACCCCGACCGCATCCGCCCCCAGGGCTGCAACCGCCGCAGCCTGGGCAGGTTGCCGCAAACCGCAAACCTTCAACAGGGGAGGGGGGATCGGAACCAATCAGCGAAGAGCGTTTCTAAGATTGTGGCGCGACGACGGTTGCCGCCACGGCCAGGGGCCCCATGGAGATACCTGCTCAGCAAGGATCGACTCCCACCGGAGCGGCCGAGCTGACAGGCCCAATCAGGGCGAAGGCGAGACTAGAGCAAACACTGCACCCGTTCAGGAAGAACCGTGGGAGAAGGCTGGCAACTACTCAAAATTCGCGGGATTCCCCTGCGCATCCATCCGACCTGGTTCGTGATTTTGTTCGCGGCCACCCTGGTCTTCGAACGGCACTATCGGGTCAGCTTGACCACGACGCTGCCGCAGGGAGGGCTGTGGGCGGTGGCCCTGGCCACGGCCGTGCTGCTGTTCGTTTCGGTGCTGCTGCATGAACTGGGCCACTCCTTAGTGGCGATCAGCCAGGGGGTCAAGGTGCGCAGCATCACCCTGTTCCTGCTGGGCGGGGTGGCGAGCGTGGAGCGCGATTGTCCGACCGCGATCGGGGCTTTGATGGTGGCGCTGGCGGGTCCGCTGGTCAGCCTGGCACTTGGAACCCTCCTCTTGGCAGCTGTCCACAGCGCTTCCCATCAATCGATCGTGTTGGGAGCCATGGTCACCCAACTGGGGGTGCTCAACTTGGTGCTTGCCCTGTTCAACCTCCTACCTGGCCTGCCCCTCGATGGCGGACTGGTGGTGAAGGCCCTGGTCTGGCAGCTCACCGGCAGCCGGCGTCGGGGCTTGGAGGTGGCCAACGGCTGCGGACGCTTTCTTTCCTTTATGGCCATCGGCCTGGGCTCGGTCTTGCTGCTGCGGGGCGGCGGCATCAGTGGCGCCTGGTTGATGCTGCTGGGCTGGTTTGGACTGGGCGCGGCCCGCAACCAGCGCCAGCTGCTCCAGGTCCAGCAGGCGCTGCGCGAGATTCGGGTGAAGGATGCGAGCCGAAGGCGATTTCGGGTGATCGAGGCGGGTACCACGCTGCGGCAGCTGAGCCGAAGCGAACCGATCGCAGCGCCGCCGCTCGCCTCCCAAGCCCCGCCTTCGGGCCCCGCCTCTGCCCCTGCCACCGCGGCGAGCCGCGCCGCCGCTGTCCAATCGAGCCTGCCCGATTGGCTGTTGGTCTGCGCCAGGGGACGTTGGCGAGGGGTGATCGATGCGGCTGTCCTGCAGCAGTTGCCGGTGCAGCGCTGGGATACGGAAACTGTGGAAGCCCATCTGCGCCCCCTCAGCGAGCTGCCCTCGATTGCCGAATCGGCGCCGCTGTGGGAGGCGGTGTTGCTGCTTGATCATCCCGATCGGCCCAGGTTGCTGGTGATCGGCCCCGCCGGGCTACCGTGCGGCACCCTTGAGCGCCCCGATCTGGGCGAAGCGGTGCTCGAAAAGATTGGCCTGCGGCTGCCCAGCCAGCTGCTGCAGGTGGCGCGCCAACAGAACGGTTACCCGCTGGGTCTTGGCCTTGCCCAGGTGGCCAGATCGATGCTGGCGGCTGGGGAGGTCCAGCTGGGCGAGGCAACCAGCCCGGCAGCTCAGCTGGGTGGGGGAGCATCGCGCTCCTGAGCGGCTGGACAAGGCCTCGATCCAGCCAGCGGGCGGTAGTGGGGCAAGGCCGCAGAGATCGCTAACCATTCCGGCGCCCCAAGCTCTTGGCTAACCAAATCGACGCCCCCCCGGGCGAAGGGAAGGCAGCGCTCAGCGTTACGGCGCAACAGTTGGTCCAGCTCGGCCCCGGCCAGGGGAACGGGTTGGAGATCGGGGGGATTCTCCGCGAAGATCGCTTGCCAGAGCGCAGCGGGCGGGCTGAGCAGGATGCTGCCGTGCTGGAGCAGGCTGCCCCGCCGCCAGAGTTGGGCACTGCCGATCCGCTTGGCCCCGTTGGCATGCACGAGGTCGGCGGCGGTGCTGGTGGCGAAACAACTGGCCCGATCCCGGCTGGGGGAGCTCCTGCCGAACCGGAGCGGCAGTCCAAGTTCGGCAAAGGCCCGGCACAACCAGCCACAGGCCCGGCCATAGACCGCCCGACGGGAGCCGGGCGGGGCCGGCCAGACCAGGGCATAGGTGATGTCGCCGGCATGGAGCACCGCCCGGCCGCCGCTGGGCCGCCGGACCAGATCAATCTCCCCCGCCGCGGCGAGCTCCTGCCAGTGGGGCGGCAGGCTGCGTTGGTGATAACCCAGCGACAGCGTCGGTCTTGACCAGCGATAGAGCCGCAGCACAGCCCCAACTTCAGGCTTGTCCAGGGCCGTGTTCAGCAGCTGTTCGTCAATCGCCATCTGCCAGTCCCCCGGCAGGGTGTGGCTGGGGATCCAGCGCACCGCAGGGCGCTCGCTGTGCTGCATGGCTGGATTTGGAGCGGAGGGGCGAAACCGGGGGATTGGGGGGATTGGGCTGTTGATTCAGCTGTTGTCTCAGCTGTTGATTCAGCTCTCCGCTAGCGGCAGGCCCGCCGGTAGGCCCGCCGGTAGGCCAGTTGGTAGGCCGGCCGGTAGCCAAAACGCTGCATCCAACTCGAAGCCGAGCACGGCTGCCATCTGGGCTAGGCCCTGGCGACAGGAAACCTCGGCGCCGATCGACCAGGCATCGAGCCAGAAGAGGCGATGGGTGATCCAAAGCTCGAGGCTCTCGGGAGCAAAGCGGATCCCTTCGCTGCGGCTGAAACCATGGGGCAGCAGCATCGCTGCGTGGCGGGTGAGGCTGCCGTTGCTGCGCTCGAGCAGGAGCGGCAGCCACGGATGGAGGGCGTCGGCGCGGAGGCACCACAGCCGCACCTCGGCCACTTGGGAGAGCTCGCGGGGATCATCGTCCAGGCGGGGCCAGATCAGCTCCAGATCGAGCTGAGCCGCTGCCGCGACCAGGCTGGCCACCGGGGCCTCCGCCAGGGGAGCCAGGGGGCTGAGATCGAGGTCCCGAATCTGGTCGGGGCCAATGGTGAGTGCCAGGGGCAGCTCCACAGGCGGAGGGGGCATCAAGAGCTGTGACAGGGCGGGGGCAGGGCCTGGACCGTAGCGAGTCAAGCGGGAACAATGGAGCCGTTACGTTTGCCAAGCCAGACCATGATCAACCAGACCGAAGTGCTGATCGCTCTGGTGGTGGCCGCCCACGCTGGAGTTCTGGCGGTGCGCCTTGCCTTCAGCCTTTACAAAGCCTGAGGATCGAGGCACCACCTTGGCAAGGCGGGCGCCAACTGCTACAAGCGGTGGTCAAGAACCATCCTGAGCCGGTGCTCCCGTTTCGATTGCCCAACCGTGCTGAGCAGCCCGCATCCGGCCGAAGGGAACGCCGCCAGCGCTTGAACCCGGTCAAGGAGAACGGGCCCAGTTCCCTCGGCCAGGCCAGCCTGGGCACGCTCCAGGCTGGCCCAGTCCCGTCGCCGCGGCTGCCGCAGCAGCCCCCCTTGGCCCCAAGGCGATCGGAGCGCTCCAAGGCTAGGGACAGCAATCAGTTGCCCCCTGACCAGCCAGCTCCTGGCTTGGATCGCCGGGGGCGTCAAGCCCGGAGCTTGCTGCCGCAACGGCAGGCCAGCCAGCCTGCGCAGGACGCCGGCTTGGCGGCACTGCCATCTGGCTTGAGCAAGCCAGAGCTAGCCGCCGTTGGCAAGGTTGGTAGCGAGAACCCGCTGGCTGGCGTCAGCCAGGAACGCCGCGAACTGGTCTGCAGTTTGATCGCTCTGCTGGTGAAGTTGGGCCTGGTGGCGGTCTCTGCTGCGAGCTTGGTGCAACTGGCTGGTGCATACCAGAAGCTGATGGATCGCAATGGCGAGATCATGGCGGTGCTCGAGTTGGAACAAGCGCAGCTGGCGCGGGCCCGCGACCGTTTTGACCGTCTGTTCATGGTGGAAGGTGAGCAGCGGCTGCTGCGCGAGCAGAGCCAATGGATTGCGCCAAACCGGATCCGGGTGATCTGGCAGGCCAGTCCTGCCCCCGCCCAGTCCCCAGCAAGCCCCCCTAGGCCAAGTCCCTAGGCCCAGCCCCTTTAGGCCCAGCCCTGAAGCCAAGCCCTTCGTTTCCTTTGCCCCCATCCGACCCCATGGTTTCCGCTGCCGGTGCGATCTCGACCCACCCCACCACCGGTACCCCAGGCACCGTGATCATCACCGGTGCTTCCTCCGGCGTTGGTTTGTTCGCAACCAAAGCCCTGGTCGATCGGGGCTGGCATGTGGTGATGGCCTGTCGGGACAATGACAAGGCGCGCCGAGCCCAAGCCGCCCTGGCGATTCCCGCCGATGCGGTGACCCACCTGCAGCTGGACTTGGGTGATCTAGAGAGCGTGCGCCATCTGGTGGATGCCTTTCACGCCAGCGGCCGGCCCTTGGATGCCCTGGTGGTGAATGCGGCGGTGTACCTGCCGCGCCTGAAGCAGCCGCAGCGCTCACCCCAGGGCTACGAGATTTCGATGGCCACCAACCATCTGGGCCACTTCCTGTTGATCCAGCTGCTGCTCGACGACCTGAAGCGTTCGAGTCACCCCTCCCGCCGGCTGGTGATTCTCGGCACGGTGACGGCCAACTCGAAGGAACTGGGAGGCAAGATCCCCATCCCCGCCCCAGCCGACCTGGGGGATCTGGCCGGTTTTGCCGCCGGATTCAAGGCACCGATCGCGATGGCGGATGCCAAGCCGTTTAAGCCGGGCAAGGCCTACAAGGACAGCAAGCTGTGCAACATGATCACCACCCAGGAGCTGCACCGGCGCCTGCACGCCGAAACGGGGATTGTGTTCACATCCCTGTATCCGGGTTGCGTGGCCGATACGCCACTGTTTCGAAACACACCAGCGGCGTTCCGCACCATCTTCCCCTGGTTTCAAAAGAACATCACCGGCGGCTACGTGAGCCAGGCCCTGGCCGGGGAGCGGGTGGCCGAAGTGGTTGCTGATGCTGGCTTTGCGATCTCGGGGGTGCACTGGAGCTGGGGCAACCGCCAAACCAAGGGCGGCAAGCAGTTCAGCCAGGAACTCTCCGACAAGGCCAGCAATCCGCAAACGGCGAGCCGGATGTGGGATCTGTCGCTCCAGTTGGTGGGCCTGGCCTGATCGGCTTCAGGTTGTGGCAGCCCTGGGCCAGAGGGCGTTGGCGCTGCTATCAAGTTGCATAGCCATCCACACCACGCGATGTCCCGCAACCTGCGCTGGGGAATTGGCCTGCTGCTGCTGGCAGGCTTGATCCTTGGGGCGTTCCTGTTCCTTCCCTTCCGCTCCTGGCTGCCCGGCGGCAGCGTCGGCAACATTC
The DNA here is from genome assembly GCA_903858015.1 of uncultured cyanobacterium. Classification (GTDB taxonomy): domain Bacteria; phylum Cyanobacteriota; class Cyanobacteriia; order PCC-6307; family Cyanobiaceae; genus Cyanobium. The sequence goes on along the minus strand of CAIOGZ010000023.1, from coordinate 4,013 downwards.
CCAACCGCGCCCTGGTGAACGGCACCAACTTCAACCGCCTCTTCCCCTCCCCCGAGGCCGGTGAACAACTGGTGTTCACCCAGGAGAAGCGGGGTTTCAGCCAAGCCCGGCTCAAACGCGGCTCCGACGTGGTGGCGCTGCTCTCGATCTCCGATGTGACCAGCTCGCCGGCCAGCCGCAACAAGTTCATCCATAGCCAGGAACGGCTGCGGTCTTGGCCGCTGGTGGACCAGGGCAGCCAGGCCAGCGCCTTGCTGGTGGCCGACCGCTTTCAGGTGAAGGTGATCGGCCAAGGCAACGGCATGGATAGCCAGCAGCGCCATGCCTTGCTGGAGGCCTTTGACGTGGCCTCCCTGGCGGCCCTCAATCCCGCCATCGCCCCAGCGATTCCCGCCGGCCGTGAGGCCCGGGCCCCTGGCCGTGAGGCCCTGGCCCCTGGCCGCGCCCCTGGCCTGCGCCTGCCCCGCTTCAACCGGGAGGCGCCCCAGGCCAAGGCGCTGCCAAACCGATCCCGCCCATCGCTTTCGAATCGCGCCAACGCCGTCCTGGAGCCCGCCGCATGAGCGCCACCGTTCTTGACCGCCTCGACCATTTGCCCCGCCGCAATCTCACCGTGCTCGCCCTGCGGGGGATCAGCAGCCTGGTGCCGGGGGGCTGGACCAACCAGACCAGTGCGGACGAGCTGATCGCCGATGTGCTCGGCAGCGATGATCCCGAGCTGGTGGCGCAGGTGCGCTCCAGGGCCGACGCCCTTAATCTTTCGCGCCATGAGGGCTACCGCCGCGCCCTCAGCCTCTACGACGCCGTGAATCGCTCCCAGAAGGCGGCCGGCGGCCTGCGGGTGCTCGCCAACGTGGCCGGGGCGCTACCGCTGGTGAAGCGGCTGGCGACCCTGACCCCCGCCAGCCAGACCCTGCAGGCCGTGGACCTGAGTTTGAAGGTGGGCGCCGAAATGCTGGCCTTCACCCAGGTGAACGGTTTGCCGGGCGACAGCTTTGCCGCCTTCGGCGCTTCGCTGACCGAGTACGCCTCGGAAGCGAGGGTGCGGATGGCGGCGCTGGTTTGCTTTGATGCCCTGCTGCCGCTGGGCGATAACGCCCTGCACCGGCTCGATGCGCTGCTGGGCCAGGTCAGCAGCCACGAATTGCACCAACTGCCCTCCTATGCCGGCATGGCCTCGCTGCTGCCGGGCCGCGGCGATACCGCCCATCTGGCCTTCTTGCGCCGGGGCGTGGATCACTGGCTGGGCTGGGCCGATGGCTTTGTGGGCGAGCTGGGGCTGAGCGGCCAGCGGGCCGTGCGGGCCCTGGAAACCACGCTTGGCCCCTGGCATGGCGGCATGGAGCAGCTGGCCACCTTCCTCGATGCCTTCACCGATACCTACGCCCATACGGGTGTTCAGGCGGTAGCGCGGCGGTTGGTGGAGCGGGCGGCGGCGGAGATCTGAGCGCCGGCGGCGGCAGGCATCCGCTCAGTCAGACTGCCTGCCAACCCACCGGTGAACCCACCATGCGCTGGAGCGATGGACGGCGAAGTGAGAATGTGGAAGATCGCCGTGGCGTGGGGGTGCCCGCCGTAGCCGGTGGCGTTGGCATCCTTGGCATCCTGCTCGCCCTGGCCGTGGCCCTGCTCGGCGGCGACCCGTTCGTGGTGCTGCAGCAGCTTTCGGGGGATGGGTCGGTGCTGGGGCCGGCCCAAACCCAGGTGAGCCGGCCGCGGCAAACGGCACCGTCGGAAGACAAGTTGGCCGATTTCGTTTCGGTGGTGCTAGCCGATACGGAAGATACCTGGAAGCAGGAATTCAGCGAAAATGGTGCAAGCTATCGCGCGCCAAAATTGGTGATTTTTGATGGCGTGGTGGCTTCGGCCTGCGGCCAGGCGGCCGGCGCGATGGGCCCCTTTTACTGCCCCAATGATGAAAAGGTCTACATCGACCTCAACTTCTATCGGCAACTACGGCAGCAGATGGGGGCGCCGGGTGATTTCGCCCAGGCCTACGTGATTGCCCATGAGATCGGCCACCACGTTCAGCACCAAATGGGCATTGATCAGCAGGTGCAGCGCCTGCAGCGCCGCGTGCCCCAGGCCCAGGCCAACCAACTTTCGGTGCGGCTGGAACTGCAGGCCGATTGTTTTGCGGGCGTTTGGGCCCATCGCACCGCCACCCAGCGCGGCACTTTGGAGCAAGGCGATATTGAGGAGGCGCTCAATGCCGCCGCCAGGATTGGCGACGATACGCTGCAGCGCCAAAGCAGCGGGCGGGTGAGGCCAGAAACCTTCACCCACGGCAGCTCGGCCCAGCGGCAGCAATGGTTTGCCACCGGGCTGCAGAGCGGCGACATGAACCAGTGCGACACCTTTAGCGATAATCAGGTGTAAAGGCAGGCGTAGGGGCAGCTGTTGAGGGGCAGCTGATGGAATCGGTTTAGGGGCAGCTGTCGTTGGCTCGCCCCTGGGGGTTCAGTCGAAGGAATTCAGTCGAAACGGTTGAATCGAAAGGGTTCAATCGAAACCGAGCAGATCGAAGATGTCGCGATCCTTGAGCGATTCGGCCTCCAGGGGCTTGACGTCTTCGAGCATGGTGCGGGCCAGATGGAGATATTCCTGCTGCACCTGCTCCACCTCAGGGCTGGCTTCCATTTCGAAGATGGTGCACTTCTTGAGGCGGGAGCGGCGGATGGCGTCGACGTCGCGAAAGTGGGCCATGGTGCGCAGGCCAGTGCGCTCATTGAACTTGTCGATTTGGTCGGTGTCCTTGGAGCGGTTGGCGATCACGCCGCCGAGCCGCACCTTGTAGTTCTTGGCCTTGGCGTTGATCGCCTGCATGATCCGATTCATGGCGAAGATCGAATCGAAATCGTTGGCGGTCACGATCAGGCAGTAGTGGGCGTGCTGCAAGGGAGCAGCGAAGCCGCCGCACACCACATCGCCGAGCACGTCGAAGATCACGACGTCGGTGTCTTCGAGCAGGTGGTGCTCCTTGAGCAGCTTCACCGTTTGGCCGGTCACGTAACCGCCGCAACCGGTGCCGGCCGGTGGGCCGCCCGATTCGACGCACATGACGCCGTTGTAGCCCTCAAACACGAAATCTTCGGGGCGCAGCTCTTCGGTGTGGAAGTCCACGGTTTCGAGGATGTCGATCACCGTGGGCACCATCTTCTTGGTGAGGGTGAAGGTGGAATCGTGCTTGGGATCACAGCCGATCTGAAGCACCCGCTTGCCCAGCTTCGAGAAGGCGGCCGAGAGGTTGGAGGAGGTGGTGGATTTGCCGATGCCGCCCTTGCCGTAGACGGCGATCACCAGGGCGCCCTCCTCGATCGCCATGGCCGCGTCCTGATGCACCTGCAGGCTGCCTTCGCCGTCTTCGCGGCGCGAGACGCTACCGGTGGTGGCGGGCGGGGTGAGTGTGGTGGTCATGGGGTAGTGCGGGCCGCAGTAACGGCGATCGTTCCATCTAAGGGCAAGCGACCGGGGGCTGCAGGGGGTCCGTGCAAAGCGAAACATGCCTGGGCGGCTGGCTCAAGGCCCGGGCAGGCGCAACCAGTGCAATCGGCCGCTGGCATCGCCGGCTACCAGGGTTGAGGCAGCGGGCAGGAAGGCCAGGGCGGTGATGGCGGCATCGGCTACGAATTGCGGCTGGTCGGATTCGGGTTTGGCGCTGGTTGGATCCCAGAGCTTGATGGTGCCATCACCTGCCCCCGAAGCGAGCCGTCCGCCTGGGAGCACCGCCAGGGCCCTCACCCAGTCGGAATGGCCTTCCAGGGTGGCTTGGAGCTGGCCGCTGGCCGGATCCCAGAGCTTGATGGTGCGATCGTCTGCCCCCGAAGCGAGCCGTCCGCCTGGGAGCACCGCCAGGGCATACACCCTGCCGGAATGGCCTTCCAGGGTGGCTTGGAGCTGGCCGCTGGCCGGATCCCAGAGCTTGATGGTGCGATCGTCTGCCCCCGAAGCGAGCCGTCCGCCTGGGAGCACCGCCAGGGCCATCACCCAGTCGGAATGGCCTTCCAAGGTGG